>NZ_JBFAOQ010000004.1:648944-890836 GCF_040675285.1 Nonomuraea sp. NPDC049625
GGGTCCCCGTGTTGGGTGGTCCGGGTGGTGGGTGCTTGCTGGGATGGGAGGCGGGTGCGCCGCAGTATGGGTCGGGCGGGCCAGGCAACGGCTGCTGCGGCCAAGGCTGTGGACAGGGCGACGATCAGGGCTGTGCGGGCGGAGCAGCCGAGTAGGACCAAGGCACTTGCCCAGGCGGCCAGTGCGGGGAGGATGAGGGGCCAGGTGCGTTCACGCTGGGCAGTGTCGGGATCGGGGTGAGTGGCTTCGGTGTTCGTGCTGGCTCCGTCGGAAGAGCTGGCGTTGTCGGCAGGCCGGGCGCTGTCGGCAGGCCGGGCGCTGTCGAGTGGAGAGTTGGTGTTGTCTCGGCTTGGGGGTGTTGGGCGGGTGTCGTCGGTACGCGGGGTGGCCATGTCAGACGCGGACCTTTGGCTTGAGTTCGTCGTACTTTCGTGGGCCTATGCCGGTCACCTCGCGTAGTTGTTCGACGGTGGTGAAGCCGCCGTGGGTGTCTCGGAACTGGGCTATGCGGGCTGCCAGGACTTCGCCCACTCCTGGGAGTTGTTCGAGTTGGTCGGTTGTGGCGGAGTTGAGGTCGAGCACGGTGGTGGCCGGGTCTGTGATGGGTGAGGCTTGGGTTGCCTGGCCGGCGGGGGTGCCTACAACTATCTGTTCGCCGTCGATCAGGCGTCTGGCGAGGTTGAGTGCGCCTGTGGAGGCGCCGCGGGACACTCCTCCGGCTGCTGTCACCGCGTCCGTAACTCGGGCGCCTGTGGGGAGTAGGTAGACGCCCGGTTTGCGGATCTTGCCGGTGACGTGGACGGTCACCTTGGCGACGGCGGTCGGGGACGGCGACCTTGGTGGGTGTGAGATCGGGGTGGGAGGCGGCAATGGCTCCGGTGAAGGCTGGGAGCGCCAGAGGAAGAACGCTGCTACGGCTGCGGCGAGGGCTCCCAAGGCCAGCAGGACTCGGAGGCCGGGCTTGCCTGGGTCGAGGGCTGGGGCCTGGGAGGTGAGGGCTGCGCGGAATGCCTGGAAGGTGGGTGGTACGGGGGCGGGTCCGCGCTTTTGGTCGGGTGGTGGTGATGCGTTTGATCGTTGGTGGGGGATTTGGTGGGATGCGCGTGAGGTGACGGCATCATCATGGTCATGTCCCTCTGGAGGCGTTCGTGAGGGAGTGTCGTTCCAGCGGCTTTCCTCGCCCTCGCCTGATGCTGCGGGTGCAGGGTCCTCCCAGCGGCTTCCCTGGCGCAGGGTGGTGAGGGCGGCATCGTCCCAAGCTTCTCCCTCACGGGGCTCGGTTGAAGGTTGTCCGGGTTGGTGTGCTGAGGCGTGGTTCCGCGCCTGGGCCCCGGCCGTTGGCTCGGCCATGGCGCCAGTGAGCCGACCGAGAGAGCGGCGGGAGCGGCGGGAAGGCGCGGTGATCGACCGTAGCCGGGACTCGGCTATGGTCCGCTCCGCCGTGGGGTCGGGGGTTCGCACGGCTGAGAACGTAGATCCTCAGCGGTTCTCGGGGAGGTCCCGAACCGTGTTCTGGGGATGGGGTGGGAGATGAGCGAAGGGGGTGTGGACAACCAGGTCGGCATGATCAAGGTGAGCGTGCACGTAAGCAAGTTGAGGATCGCGCTCAGGAGGATGCGGGCAGGGCGCGGGGGACTGAAGGACTGCGCAAGAGGCTGAAGGGTCATGCTGAGCGTCGCAGGGCTGGGGGCTGTTGTGTTTGGGGTAGCCGGGCTGGAGGGGTACGCTCGGCCGCCTCAGGGCCGAACGGCTCTGCCGGGCATCGCAGGGCTGGGAAGTTGTAGTGCTGGGCGTCGCCGGACTGGAGGGGTACGCTCGGCCGCCTCAGGGCCGAATGGCTCTTCAAGGCGTCGCAGGGCTGAAGGTGCCGGGCGTTGCTGGGGTGAGGGCCATGCTGGGCGCGGACGGAGGGCCATGCTCGGCGTCGGAAGGCCGAGGGGCCTGCTGGTCGTCAGGGCCGAAAAGCCATGCCGGGCCACGGAGTAAAGGGTCCTGCTGGGCCTCGGAGAGTTAAGGGGCCTGCTGGGCATCTGATGGCTGAGGGTGTGGTGGGCCGCTGAAGGCCAAGGGCGCTGCTGCTGCGCCGCTGAAGGCCGAGGGTGCTGCTGCACCTCTGAAGGCTGAGGCTCTGCTCGGGCATGCAGGCTTGAGGGTTCTGCTGGATGTCGCAGGACTGAGGGTTCTGCTGGGCTTCAAGGGGTGAGGGGCCTGCTGGGTGACTGGGGGTATCGGTCCCTCAGGCAAGGTGGTGTGCGTGCGGCCTCGGCAAAAGGTCAGAGGGTGCCGGATGTGACCGTGAGGCCCAGCATGCCGGGCCCCACGTGGACGCCGATCACCGCCCCCACCTCCACCACCCGCAACTCCACCAGCCCGGCCAGCCGCTTCGGCAGGCGTTCTGCCAGGGCCTCGGCGCGGTCGCTCGCCCCCAGGTGCTGTACGGCCACCTCCACGGGCCCCTCGCCCGCAGCGTGGACGGCGAGGGCCTCCAGGCGGGCGATGGCGCGGGAGGACGTGCGGACCTTCTCCAGAAGCGAGATGCGGCCGTCCACGATGTGGAGCAGTGGCTTGATCATGAGGGCCGAGCCGACGAGGGAGGCGGCGGTGCCGATGCGGCCGCTGCGTCGTAAGGCGTCGAGGGTGTCCACGTAGAAGAACGTCCGGGTGGTCTCCATGCAGCGGCGAGCCGCTGCCGTCACCGTCTCCAGGGCGGCTCCGCGAGCGGCGGCGCGGGCGGCGGCCAGGACCGGGTAGCCGAGGCCCATGGCGATCGAGCGGCTGTCGATCACTTCCACGGGCACGGGCGCATCGGACGCGGCAGTCTGGGCGGAATCGGCGATGCCGGACATATCGCGGGAAACGTGGATCGAGATGATTCCTGTCGCGCCCGCGGCCGCCAGGGAGGCGTAGCAGGAGGCGAAGCTCTCCGGGGCGGGGCGGGAGGTGGTAGCCGTGGTGAGGTCGCCGGTGAACAGCGGCTCGTCGCACGAGACCCCACCGGCGATCACCTGGACGGGGACGACCGTGACACCCGGCACGGCAGGCAGGTAGGCGGTCGAGTCGGTGACCACGGCGACCGAGGGCGGCATAACCCCGAGCGTAACTACTGGACCGGCGTCCCACCCCGCCACACGCGGCGCGGCTTGAGACCGAAGGACCAGGCGAAGGCGCCCTCGTGGTCGGCGTCCCACTGCACGATGTCGGCCAGCCGGCCCGGCGCCAGGACGCCGCGGTCGGGAGCGCCCAGGACGGTGGCGCCGCCGAGGGTGGCCGCGCGCAGGGCGTCGTTGACGCTCATCCCGAACGCCGACACCGCCATGGCGATGACCAGGGACATCGAGGTGATGCCGCAGAAGCCGGGGTTGTGGTCGCTGCCGAGGGCGATCTGGACGCCGTGCTTGATCATCTGGCGGACCGGCGGGAGGTGGCCGCGCTGCAGGGCCGTGGCCGGGCAGACGACGGCGGGCACGCCGTAGCGGGACATGATCGCGATGTCCTCGTCCGACATGTGGTGCAGCCCGTCGGCGGAGGCGCAGCCGAGCTCGGCGGCCAGCTGGACGGCGCCGCGGCGGCTGAAGATGCCGGCGTGGATGCGCGGCAGGAGCCCGACGTTGCGGCCCGAGGCCAGCACCCAGCGGGACTCCTCGGTGGTGAAGTGGCCCTCGTCGCAGTAGACGTCGACGCTGTCGGCGCCCGCCGCGGCGGCGTCGGCGCACCAGGCGCCCACGGCCTCGACGTATTCGCGCTGACGGCCGAAGTATTCGGGTGGCACCACGTGCGCCGCCAGGAAGGTGACGTGCACCCGCGGCATCATCGGCTCCTTCTCCAGCTCGCGCAGGAGCCGCACGTCGGCCAGCTCGCCGTCGCGGGTGAGGTGGTAGCCGGTCTTGGCCTCGACCGTGGTGGTGCCGCTGAGCAGCCAGCCCCGCAGCCGCTCGCGCACGCCGTTGCACAGGGTCCACGGGTCGGTGCCGCGGGTCACGGTGACCGTGGAGCCCACGCCGCCGCCCGCCGCGGTGATCGAGGCGGCGCTGGAGCCGCCGGTGCGGATGGCCAGCTCGGCGTAGCGGTTACCGGCGTAGACGGGGTGGGTGTGGGCGTCGATGAGACCGGGCGTGACGAGCGCGCCGCCGAGGTTTTCGACGTGGTCGACGTCGACGATGTCGTCGACGACTCCGGGGACGCTCTGCGGGAGGTCTGGCGCGCGCCCGACCCACGCGATGCGGTCGTTGTGCACGAGGATGGCGGCGTTGCTAAGGACCTCGTTACCGGTCCACAGGCGGCCGATGTTGGTCAGCAGTCGAACGGTCACCGCATCACCGCCCTGCGTGAGCCCCCGCCCGCGCTCCGGCATGGGCGCAGCGCACAGCTCAGGGGCTGTGCCGCGCCCACTGAGTCCGCTCCGGGTCCGGACGACATGGGGGGTCTCCTGCTCTCATCCGCATCGAGTTGTGCGGTGACCGTATCGCCAGAGTCATGATCCGGCGATTTCAGTTCAGTTACGTTATTTCACAGCTGGGCTTGCTGTACAGGGTTATTCGGAAGAAAGACCACTGATCCCAACCGTCACCCAGCCCCACCTCGTCCCCAAGGCCCCCGTTGACGACTTTGATCACAAGAGTCATCATCCGAAACCTAGACCCAACCCTAGAAACCCGACCGCGTAAGGGGTCTGGCCGATTCTAGCAATCCCAGGGTTCGGGGACCACTGCCGCTTTTGGGTAGCCATGAGTGCTTTGCGGCGAGGGCCACCCCACAACGTAACGTTCGCCGCCGACGTTCCAGCCTGCCACACGCCGCCGTCGCGCCCGACCGGTGTCATCGTTCGCCGACTGTCACGGCAGTCCCGCCCGGACGTGCTCGGCCGGGCGACCCCACCGTACCGCTTGCGTGGGAGTCGCCCGGCCGCAACGACGGAACCGGGGGGTGACCGGAGGGTTAGAAGACCCGCTCCACGGGCTTGCCGACCCGCTCGAGCTCCTGCCACAGACTGGGCAGCACCCGGGCGTGCAGGATCGTGCCGTCCTCCACGTGCTCCACGGAGAGCACCTCGCCCTCCTTGTGGGCCCGGGAGATCAGGTCTCCCCTGTTGTACGGCACCAGCAGCTGGATCTCGTGGTCCAGCCGGGGCAGCTCCCGCTCGATGACCGCCATCAGCTCGGGAATGCCACGGCCGGTCCGCGCCGACACCACGACGCAGTCGCGCTCGCGCCGCATGATCCGGTCGATCACGTCCTGCTCGGCCGCGTCGGCCTTGTTGATCACGACGATCTCGCGGATCTCGGAGGCGCCCTCGATGTCGGCGAGCACCTCGCGCACGGCGGCCAGCTGGCCCTCGGGGTCGGGGTGCGAGCCGTCCACCACGTGCAGGATCAGGTCGGCCTCGGCGACCTCCTCCAGCGTCGAACGGAACGCCTCGACGAGCTGGTGCGGCAGGTGCCGCACGAAGCCCACGGTGTCGGCGATCGTGAAGAGCCGGCCTTCGGCCGTGCGTGCCCGGCGTACGGTCGGGTCGAGGGTGGCGAACAGCGCGTCCTCCACCAGCACCCCGGCTCCCGTGACGCGGTTGAGCAGCGAGGACTTCCCCGCGTTGGTGTAGCCGGCGATGGCCACGGCGGGGACCTCGCGCCGCTGGCGCTGGTAGCGCATCGTGTCGCGCGAGGTGGACATGCCGCTGATCTGGCGGCGCAGCTTGGCCATGCGCTCGCGGATGCGGCGCCGGTCCAGCTCGATCTTGGTCTCACCGGGGCCACGGCCGCCGATGCCGACGCCGCCCGCGGCGCGACCGCCGACCTGCCTGGACAGGTTGCCACCCCAGCCGCGCAGGCGGGGCAGCAGGTATTGGAGCTGTGCCAGCTCGACCTGGGCCTTGCCCTCGCGGCTCTTGGCGTGCTGGGCGAAGATGTCGAGGATCAGCGCGGTGCGGTCGATGACCTTGACCTTGACCGTCTCCTCGAGCTGGCGGAGCTGGCCGGGGGTCAGCTCGCCGTCGCAGATCACGGTGTCGGCGCCGGTCGACTCGACCACGTCGCGCAGCTCGAGCGCCTTGCCCGAGCCGATGTAGGTGGCCGGATCCGGCTTCTGGCGGCGCTGGATGAGGCCGTCGAGCACCTGCGACCCAGCCGTCTCGGCCAGGAGCTTGAGCTCCAGCAGGGAGTTTTCCGCGTCGTCCACTGTGCCTGACGTCCAGACGCCGACGAGGACGACCCGCTCCAGCCGCAGCTGCCGGTACTCGACCTCGGAGACATCCTGGAGTTCGGTGGAGAGGCCCGCCACGCGGCGCAGCGCCTGGCGCTCCTCGAGGTCCATGTCGCCGGTCTCGAACTCGTCGAGGTCGAGCGCGGTGTAATCGTGCATTCGTGTCATCTCTATTAGGGAACGTCTGGACACCTCGGTGTCTTCCCACGATGGTGGCACGACACCCCCGCCACAATCACCCCCTTATCCGGCAGCCACTGTGACGTCGCCGGATCCGGCCTTGAGCGAGATCTTGTGGGGAGAGGAGCTGTCCTTCTTGACCGAGACGTTCGCGTCGCCGGACCCCACCTGGGTCTTCACGTCGTAGGCCCCGTCGGGGACGCGGAGCACGATGTCCCCGGAGCCGGCCTGCAGTTCGGCGCTGCCGGGCGCGGCGGTGTACTTGAGCTCGATGTTCCCGGACCCCGCCTCCGCGACGACCTTCTTGCCCGCCAGCTCCGCGGCGTCGAGGTCGCCGGAGCCGACGTGTACGCCGAGCTCCCCGGTCAGGCCCCTGAGCGTGATGTTGCCCGAGCCGTTGTCCAGGTCGACGGTCAGCCCTTTGGGGATCTCGATCTTGTAGTCGACGCTGCAGCTGCCCAGGCTCGACGGGCAGTCGTACGAGAGGCGCAGCGCGTCGCCCTCGACGCTGTGCTCCGGCTTCGGCTTGTCGTCGCCGCGCCAGCGCAGCGTCTCGGTGACGCGTACGGCGCTGCCGCCGGTCTCGGTCACCTCGGTATCGCCCGCGCCACTCTTGACCTGCAGCCTGACGACCTTGTCCGTCACCTCGTACGACGCGGTCTCCTCGCTGCTCGGGCCGGCGATGCTCGCCATCCCGCACCCCGTCAACATCAGCGCGGAGGCCAGCAGCCCGCCCGCGATCGCGATGGTCTTCATGCCCCAATCCTGTCCGGGAAGAACCCCGGCCACATCGGGGATGCCCCCGACGACTCCCCGAAGGAACCCCAACCTTTGACCCGGGACTACCAGGGGAGTAACTTCACTTCCACAATCCAGAAGTCATTTTCCACGAAGCGGAAAGGCACCCCATGGAGATCACCGGCCCGATGCTCGACCGGTTCGACGAGATCCTCACTCCTGAGGCGCTCGATTTCGTGGCGACTCTCCAGCGGGAGTTCGGCGCCAGGCGGCTGGAGCTGCTGGAGGCCCGTCAGGCGCGGCAGGCGGAGCTGTCCGCGGGCGGCCTGCTCGACTTCCTGCCGGAGACGAAGCAGGTCAGGGAGGCCGACTGGCAGGTCGCGCCGCCCGCGCCCGGTCTGGAGGACCGCCGGGTGGAGATCACCGGCCCGGTCGACAAGAAGATGACCATCAACGCGCTCAACTCCGGCGCCAAGGTCTGGCTGGCCGACTTCGAGGACGCCAACTCGCCGCTCTGGGAGAACTGCGTGAGCGGCCACCTCAACCTGCGCGACGCGCTCGACCGCGCGATCGACTTCGAGACCGGCGGCAAGTCGTACGCGCTCAGGCCCGACGACGAGCTGGCCACGGTCGTCGTGCGCCCGCGCGGCTGGCACCTGGACGAGAAGCACGCCCAGGTGGACGGGCAGCCGGTCTCGGGCTCGCTGTTCGACTTCGGGCTCTACTTCTTCCACTGCGCCCAGCGGCAGATCGACAAGGGCAAGGGGCCGTACTTCTACCTGCCCAAGATGGAGTCCCATCTGGAGGCGCGGCTCTGGAACGACGTGTTCACCAGGGCTCAGGAGCTCCTCGGCATCCCGCACGGCACGATCAGGGCGACCGTCCTCATCGAGACCTACCCGGCCGCGTTCGAGATGGAGGAGATCCTGTACGAGCTCCGCGACCACTCGGCGGGGCTCAACGCAGGCCGCTGGGACTACCTGTTCAGCGTGATCAAGAAGTTCCGGACCCGGGGCCGCGAGTTCCTGCTGCCCGAGCGGAACGCGGTCACGATGACGGCCCCGTTCATGCGCGCGTACACCGAACTGCTGGTGCGCACCTGCCACAAGCGCGGCGCGCACGCCATCGGCGGGATGGCGGCCTTCATCCCCTCGCGGCGCGACCCCGAGGTGAACGCCGTGGCGCTGGAGAAGGTGCGGGCGGACAAGACGCGCGAGTCGGGCGACGGCTTCGACGGCTCGTGGGTGGCGCACCCCGACCTGGTGCCGGTGTGCCGTGAGGTGTTCGACGGCGTGCTGGGGTCGCGGCCCAACCAGCTCGACCGGCTGCGCGAGGACGTCAGCGTGACCGCGGCCGAGCTGCTGGCCGTCTCCGAGACGCCGGGCGAGATCACCGAGGCCGGGCTGCGCAACAACGTGGACGTGGCGCTGCGCTACCTCGCCGCCTGGATGGGGGGCCTGGGCGCGGTGGCGATCCACAACCTCATGGAGGACGCCGCCACCGCCGAGATCTCGCGCTCGCAGATCTGGCAGTGGATCCACAACGACATCACGCTCGCCGACACGGGCGCCCAGGTGACGAAGGAACTGGTCGAGCAGATCATCGCGGAGGAGCTCGCCAGGATCGCCGAGGAGCCCGGCCACGACGACAAGCTGTACGGTCAGGCGACCGCGCTGTTCAAGCAGGTGGCGCTGGACGACGACTTCGCCGAGTTCCTGACGCTTCCCGCCTATGCTCAAATGCCGTAGAACTAGGAAAAAGAGGGGGATCGGGTGCTGGAAACGCTGACAGCGGCCCTGCGCTCGCTGCTGCCCCATGACTCGGTGATCACCGATCCGGTACGCCTGCGCACGTACGAGTGCGACGGCCTCACCTACCACCGGGCGACCCCCGGCGTGGTCGTGCTGCCCGACACGGCCGAGCAGGTCGCCCGCGTGGTACGCGTGTGCAACGACTTCGGCGTGCCCTTCGTGGCCAGGGGCTCGGGCACCGGCCTGTCGGGGGGCGCGCTCCCCCGCGAGGACGGCGTGCTCATCGTCACCTCCAAGATGCGCGGGATCCTGGAGATCGACCTGGACAACCGCCGGGCGGTCGTCGAGCCCGGCGTCACCAACCTGGCCATCACCGAGGCCGTGCGCGACCGGGGCTACTACTACGCGCCCGATCCCTCCAGCCAGCAGGTCTGCTCCATCGGCGGCAACGTCGCCGAGAACTCCGGCGGCGCCCACTGCCTCAAGTACGGCTTCACGGTCAACCACGTCGAGGCCTGCGAGATCGTCACTCCCGACGGCGACCTGGTCACGCTCGACCGCATGGACCCCGGCTACGACCTGCTGGGCGCGTTCATCGGCTCCGAGGGCACGCTGGGCATCGCCACCAAGATCACGGTACGCCTCAGCCGCGCGCCGGAGGCCGTGACCACGGTGCTGGCCGCGTTCGAGAGCATCGAGCAGGGCGGCCAGGCCGTCTCGGCGATCATCGGCGCGGGCATCGTGCCCGCCGCGATCGAGATGATGGACGCGCTGGCCATCGAGGCGGCCGAGGCGGCGGTGGCCTGCCGATATCCCGAGGGCGCGGGCGCCGTGCTGATCGTGGAGCTGGACGGCCCGCGGGCGGAGGTGGACGAGCAGTTCGCCCGGCTCACGGAGATCTGCTCGGGCGCCTTCGAGCTGCGGGTGGCCGCCGGCCCGGACGAGCGGGCGGCGATCTGGAAGGGCCGCAAGTCGGCGTTCGCCGCCGTCGGCCGCATCAGCCCGGCCTACATCGTGCAGGACGGCGTGGTGCCGCGAACGTCCCTGCCCGGCGTGCTGGCGGCCATCGACCGGCTCTCGCACGAGCACGGCATCAGGGTCGCGAACGTCTTCCACGCGGGGGACGGCAACCTGCACCCGCTCGTGCTGTTCGACGACGCGGAGCCGGGGGCCGGCGAGCGGGCCGAGGTGGTCTCCGGGGCGATCCTCGACCTGTGCATCGAGCACGGCGGCTCGATCACGGGCGAGCACGGAGTCGGTGTGGATAAATCCCGCTATATGCCGAAGATGTTCAGCGCGGACGACCTGGACACCATGCAACTCGTCCGGTGCGCGTTCGACCCCCGCGGCCTGTCGAACCCGGGCAAGGTGTTCCCCACCCCGCGCCTGTGCGGCGAGGTGCCGGGAGTGCGCAAGGGCGTGCATCCGCTGGTGGAGTCGGGGAAGGCGGAGCAGTTCTGATGCTGGCCGACACGGGGGTGACCATCAGGCAGGCGGACGCCGACGACGCCGTCAACGGCGTGCCGCCCCGCTGGGTCGCCCTGCCCGAGACGGTCGAGGAGATCTCGGCCGTGCTGCGGGCCTGCGCCGAGCAGGACCTGGCGGCGGTGCCCGCGGGCGGCGGCACGAAGCTGCACTGGGGCGCCCCGCCCGAGCGCTGCGACGTGCTCATCGACCTGTGCTGCATGAACTCCCTCATCGAGCACGCCGCCGGCGACCTCGTCGTGCGCGCGCAGGCCGGGCTGACCATGGACGCGCTGGCCGCCGCGCTCGCCGAGCAGGGCCAGGAGCTGGCGCTCGACCCGCCGTTCAGGGAGCACACCACGGTCGGCGGCACGCTCGCCACCGCGACGGCGGGCCCGCGCGCCTTCCGAAACGGCACCGCCCGCGACCTGCTCATCGGCATCACGGTCGTGCTGCCCGACGGGACCGTCGCCAGGTCCGGCGGACGGGTGGTCAAGAACGTCGCGGGCTACGACCTCGGCAAGCTCTTCACCGGCTCGCAGGGCACGCTCGGCGTGATCGCGGAGGCCACGTTCCGGCTGCACCCGCTGCCCGTGGAGCGGCGCTGGCTCGTGGCGACCACCGAACCGGCCGACGACGTGCTGCTCCGCCTGACCTCCTCCCAGGCCGAGCCGTCCGCCGTGGAGATCGACTGCCCCGACGGCAAGGAGACGACGGTCGCGGTGCTCGTGGAGGGCTCGGCGGCCGAGCAGCGCGCGCTGGCGCTGCGCGAGGTGCTGGGCGAGGGCACGGTCACGGCCGAGGCGCCGGAGTGGTGGGGGCTGATCCTCAGGGACGACGTGCTGCTGGAGGTCCGGTTCCCGCCCGCGCGCGCGGCCGGGGCGCTGGCCGCCGCCGGGGAGGCCGGGTTCGCCTTCCGCGGGTCGGCCGCGGCGGGGCGGGCGTACCTGGAGCTCTGGGACGAGGTCTCGGAAGAAGAGCTGGCGGCGACCGTCTCCCTGCTGCGGGGCCGGATCGAGGCGCTGGGCGGGCGGCTGAACGTGCTGGCCACGCCGTACGAGGGCGTCGACAGGTGGGGGCAGGTGAGCGGGCTGCCGTTGATGCGGCGGGTCAAGGAACGGTTCGACCCCGGGCGCAGGATGTCTCCCGGCCGGTTCTTGGGAGGCATTTGACATGGACCCCGAGCTGATCAACGACTGCGTGCACTGCGGGTTCTGCCTCCCCACGTGCCCGACGTACGTGCTGTGGGGCGAGGAGATGGACTCGCCGCGCGGACGCATCCACCTGATGAAGCAGCACGTCGAGGGCACCCCGGTCACCCCGGAGATGGCCGGGCACTTCGACGCCTGCCTGGGGTGCATGGCGTGCGTCACGGCCTGCCCGTCCGGGGTCCGGTACGACCGCCTGATCGAGCAGACCAGGGCCGAGGTGGAGCGCACGCACGCGCGGGATCCGCAGGAGCGGGCCGTGCGCGGGATGGTGTTCAGCCTGTTCCCCTATCCGCGTCGGCTCCGGCTGCTGCGGCCGGGGATGTGGCTGGCCGAACGCATGGCGCCGTTCCTCGCCAGGGCCAATCCGAGCCTCGGCGCCATGGCCGCGCTCGCGCCGCGCGTCGAGCACCGGCAGCGGATGCCGCGCGTCGTCAGGGCCAGGGGCGAGCGCCGGGCCGTGGTGGGCATGCTCACCGGATGCGTGCAGGGCGAGTTCTTCCCCCAGGTGAACGCGGCCACCGCCCGGGTGCTCTCCCTGGAGGGCTGCGACGTGGTCATCCCGCGCGGTCAGGGCTGCTGCGGGGCGCTCAGCGTGCACTCCGGGCGCGAGGACCAGGCCAGGCGGCTGGCGCGCCGCACGGTCAGGACGTTCGAGCGGGCCGGGGTGGACACCGTCGTGGTGAACGCGGCCGGCTGCGGCTCGTCGATGAAGGAGTACGGCGAGCTGCTCGGGCGCGAGCCGGGGTTCAGGGTGGTCGATCTGTCGGAGTACCTCGCCGAGCTGGGGCCCGTGGCCAAGCGGCACCCGCTGCCGCTCACCGTCGCCTACCACGACGCCTGCCACCTGGCCCACGCCCAGGGCGTGCGCGCCCAGCCGCGCGAGTTGCTGGGCGGCATCCCCGGCCTGGTGGTCCGCGAGATCCCCGAGTCGGCCATCTGCTGCGGGTCGGCGGGCACGTACAACATCTTCCAGCCGGAGGCCGCCCGCGACCTCGGCGACAGGAAGGCCGGCGCGGTCGCCACGACCGGCGCCGAGCTGCTGGTCTCGGCCAACCCCGGCTGCACGATGCAGATCGCCGCGGCCATGCGGCGCGCCGGCTCGGACATCAGGGTGGCCCACACGGCCGAGGTGCTCGACGCGTCGCTGCGCGGGGTCGCCCTATGAGCGTCCAGTCGGTGGAGCGGGCGCTGGACGTGCTGGAGGCGCTGGCCGAGCACGGGGGTGAGGCGGGCCTGTCGGAGATCGCCGCCAGGACCGGCCTGCCGTACGGGACCATCCACCGGCTGCTGCGCACCCTGCTCGCCCGCGGCTACGTGCGCCAGGAATCCGACAAGAGGTACGCCCTGGGCGGCGGCCTCGTGCGGCTGGGCGGCATCGCCGAGAGCATGGTGGGCGTGTGGGCGCAGCCCTACCTGACCAAGATGGTCGAGCTGTCCGGCGAGACCGCCAACCTGGCCGTGCTCGAAGGCGACTTCGTCGTCTACGTGGCGCAGGTGCCCTCGCCGCGCAGGCTGCGGATGTTCGCCGAGGTGGGCCGGCGGGTGCTGCCGCACAGCACGGCCGTGGGCAAGGCGCTGCTGGCCGGGCGGCCCGCGGCCGAGGCGGTGGCCGTCTTCGAGCGCACCGGCATGCCCCGCCGCACCCCCAACACGATCACCGACCTGACGGCCATGCTGACCGAGCTCGAGCTCGTCAGGGCGCAGGGTTACGCCATGGACCTGGGCGAGGAGGAGCTCGGCGTGCACTGCCTGGCCGTGCCCGTGTGGGACGGCGAGCGGGTGGTGGCCGCGATGTCGGTCTCCGGGCCCGCCGAGCGGATCGACGCGATCGACCGCGACGACCTGGCCGAGGGCATGCGCAAGATCGCGCTCGACTTCGGCAACGAGCTCGGCCCGGCGGTCGACGCACGCTGAACGAAGTTACGGTTAGGGCATGTGTAGAAGCATCAAAACCCTGCGCCCCCCGTTCACCGAGAGCGTCACCGAGGAGGACGTGCGGGCGGCGGCGTTGCAGTACGTCAGGAAGATCTCCGGCTTCCGCGCGCCCGCCGCGCACAACGCCGAGGCGTTCGAGCGGGCGGTGGAGACGATCACCAAGGCGTCGGAGGAGTTGCTCGGAGCTCTCCAAGTTCGCGGATCGCGTTGACAGGCACCCGCGGTCGGTGAAGTGTTCCCTCGTGTAGGCCCCGAGCGAGGGAGCGCCCATGATCAGCGGGCTGTACCAGGGACAGGACGGCGACTCGCAGCTGGCGCTCCGGGTCGACGTCGACGGGGCCAGGCCTACCGGGCGGGTGAGCGGCGACCTGTTCACCGTGGCGGGCGCGACGACCTCCTACGCGGGCTCGTTCGTGGTCCACGCGCCCACCGTGCAGGAGTCCCGGATCCAGGGGCGCGGGGTCTTCACGTTCGACACTCCGGTGAAGGACGTGAGCGTCACGATCGCCGACGGGTCGGGCACGGCCGAGGTCGCGGGGCGCACGTACCAGGTGGCCTTCGCCTCTCCGTACTTCCGCAGCGTGCTGCTGGAGCAGGACTCCGTGATCGGGACCGTGCCGTTCGTGTCGTACCAGACCGGCACGCTGCCGGGGCCGGGCGGCTCGCCGGTCAGGGAGCTGAGCGTGCCGGCGGCGTACGCGGAGGCGGGCATCGAGCTGACCCTCGCCCAGCCGGGGGTGATCCCGGTGGACGGGTCGGGCGCGGACCTGGCGTGGGACGACGCCGAGCTGCATCACGCGATGACGCAGCAGTTCAGCGGGTTCGGCGACGCGCCGGCCTGGCGCGTGTGGCTGCTGGTGGCCAGCAAGCACGTGGGCGGCTACCGGGGGATCATGTTCGACTACAACGACGCGCACCAGCGGCAGGGGTCCGCGGTGTTCTACGACGTGATCAAGGGGGCCACGCCGCAGGCGCAGCGGGCGCAGCTGCGTACGTACGTGCACGAGCTCGGGCACGCCTTCAACCTGCTGCACTCCTGGCAGAAGAACCTCGGCACCCCGCCCCAGCCCCTGGGCCCCGACGGCGGCTTCGGCGATCTGTCGTGGATGAACTACGTGCAGAACTACCGCCCGGGCGGCGAGCCAGGCTACTGGGCCGCCTTCCCGTTCCACTTCACGGACCCGGAGCTGATCCACCTGCGCCACGGCTTCTACCGCGACGTGGCCATGGGCGCGAACGCGTTCGGCACCGGCGCCGCCGAGATCGCGCCGTTCGAGCAGCCCGTCGAGGACCGTTCCGGGCTGCGGCTGGAGCTGCGCGCCAAGGAGTCGTTCGAGCTGGGCGAGCCCGTCGTGGTCGAGTTCAAGCTGTCCTGCGCCGGCGAGCCCCGCGTCACGCACGGCCATCTGCACCCCGACACCGAGTTCACCCAGGTGTCGATCACGCAGCCGGGCGGCAGGACCGTGCTGTACCGGCCGATGATGCGGCACTGCGTGGACACCTCGCCGGAGATCCGGCTGGACGAGGGCAACCCGGCCATGTACCGCAGCGCGTACATCGGGCACGGCCGCGACGGACACTACTTCCAGCAGCCCGGCGAATACCACGTGCGCGCCCAGTACATCGCCGCGGACGGCTCCCGCATCGTCTCCCCCGCGTGCCTGGTCAGGGTGCGCTTCCCGGTCAGCCGCGACGACCACCAGGTGGCCGAGCTGATGCTGGGCGAGGAGCAGGGGCAGCTGTTCTCGCTGCTCGGCTCCGACTCGCCCGCGCTGCGCTCGGGCAACGAGGCCCTGGACGAGGTCATCGACCGGTACGGCGCCCACCCGCTGGCCGTCTACGCCCGCATGGTCAAGGGGCTGAACGCCGAGCGCGAGTTCAAGGCGGTGACGGCGGGCAAGCGGCTGCGCGTCCGGCCGCCGGATCCCAAGCAGGGCATCGAGCACCTCAGCCAGGTCGCCCGCGACGCGAGCATCGACAACATCACCCTGAACCTGGTGATGCGCCGCCTGGCCAGGGCCGAGGCGCGGCAGGGGGACCTGGACCGGGCGAACGCGGTGATGGACCAGATGGTCGCCACGTTCCAGGCCAAGGGAGTGAACCCCGTCGTCCTGGGGCAGATCCAGCGCCAGGCGGAGCTGACGAAGACAGCTCTGAGCGCGGAGGCCTAGATCATTCGAGCAGGCGGTGCTGGGCGGCGAGGAAGCCCGCGTGGAAGCGGGTCCTGGCGTCCAGGCGCTCGCACAGCATCTGGACCCGGCGCTGCACCGTACGCGGGCTGAGCCCCAGCTGCCGGGCGATGGCGTCGTCCTTCATCCCGGCCGCCAGCAGCGCCAGCACCTCCGTGTCGGGGGTGCGCGGCCACACCTCGGGCTCCAGGCCGTCCGTGGCGGTCAGGCGGAGCGGCACGGCGGCCCGCCACAGCGTCTCGAACAGCCCCACCAGAGCGTCCAGCAGCGCGGACGGGTGCACCACGAGCGCGCTCTCCACGGCCTGGTCCTCGTCGGAGACCAGGGGCAGGATGGCCGTGCGGGCGTCGGCGATGGCCAGCTTGACCGGCACCTGCCCGAGCCTGGCCTGCTCGCCGTCGGCGATGGCTCGCCGCGTGTGGGCCAGCATGCCGGGGTGCTCGAACGCCTGCGGACCGTAGATGCCGCGGATGGGCGCCCCCTGCCGGGCCGCCCGCCTGCGGTTCTCCCGGTCGTCGCTGACATCCACCGCGTACGGCGGATGCACCAGCACGAGCATCTCCCGCGTGGCGTTGCGCTCCAGCTGGAGATAGCGGCGGGCCACGGCGTCGCGCCCGCTCACCACCTCCAGCACCTCCTCCGGGTGCGGCCCGTTGCGCTCGGCGACCTCGGTGGCCAGCAGCGCGGCGGCGGCCCTGCTGTGCGCGATCTCCTCCTGGCGGCGCGCGACGAGGATGTCGATGGCGACGTTCGGCGGAGTGGCGATCAGCCGCAGCGGCCGGCCGGCCACGCGGGAGATGAGGCCTAGGTCCTCCAGCCTGGGCAGCATGCGGCGAATGGCCGCGGCGGACGAGCCGGTCTCGGCGGCGAGTTGGCTCAGCGTCGCCGGTCCGTGCCTGAGCAGCGCGCGGTAGGCGGTCTCCTCGGCGACGGTGACGCCGAGTCCCTCCAGCAAGCGCCGCTGCGCCATGTCCCCTCTTTCCGACATGCCATGATCCACGTTCAGATTAAGGCAGCCTTGCCCGGAGGTGCACAGGGCCCTATCCACGGCAAAACGGTGAAGCGGCACCCTGGACGCGTGATAGAGCCTTTTATGGGCACTTGACCTAGACTTTACGAAGGTTCGGCGAAGTCTGGGGAGTGGGCGTGGGGCGGCGGGTTCGGGCGTTCATGGCCGGTGCGGCCACGGTGGCGGTGCTGGCAGGCTGTGGCGGGCTGCAGGGGCAGTCCTCGGCCGGCACCGACAAGGGGGGCAAGTCCGACTCGGTGTCCGTCTCGGACGCCCGCAAGAAGCTCGCCAAGTTAACCGTCAAAGGCCGCGCTCCGAAGACCGGGTTCGACCGGGACAAGTTCGGCCCGGCGTGGTCGGACGTCGACCACAACGGCTGCGACACCCGTAACGACATACTCAAGCGGGACCTGGTGGACGAGAAGTTCAAGGCCGGGACCCACGACTGCATCGTGCTGAGCGGCACGCTGCACGACCCGTACAGCGGCAAGACGATCAACTTCAAGCGCGGCCAGGACACCAGCACCGCCGTCCAGATCGACCACGTGATCCCGCTGTCGGACGCCTGGCAGAAGGGCGCGCAGCAGTGGGCGGCGGACAAGCGCAAGGAGTTCGCCAACGACCCGCTGAACCTCATGGCCGTCGACGGCCCGCTCAACGGCCAGAAGAGCGACTCCGACGCCGCCACCTGGCTGCCGCCGGTCAAGTCGTACCGGTGCACCTACATCGCCCGCCAGATCGACGTGAAGACGAAGTACGCCGTCTGGGTGACGTCGGCGGAGAAGGACGCCATGGAGAGCATCCTGTCGAGCTGCTGAAGATCTATACGAACAGTCACGCGGTCCGTAAGATCCGACGGCATGCATGCGACAAAACGGATCAAAGTGATGATGGCCGCGGCGGTCACGGTGCTCGCCTCCACCGCCCTGCCCGTCCCGGCGCACGCCACGACGAACCTCGTGGTCCTCGACTGGAACGTCGCGGGCGACACCGCCGACATGAAGGCCATCGCCGCAGTGATCCGCGGCAGCGGCGCGAACATCGTGACCGTGCAGGAGATCCATCGCAAGCCGGAGGCCGACCAGGTCAAGCAGTTAGCCGACGAGCTCGGCTGGGACATCACGGCCAACGCCCACTTCGGCGCGGGCGACAACCCCGGCCCCTGCGACGATCCGCAGCCCGGCAAGGCGGGCAACGCGATCCTGTCCTCGTTCAAGATCCTCGAGCGCGTGACGATCCCGATCAGCGACTTCGAGACCTGCCCGGTCAACCGCTCCATGGCCGGGGCCAAGCTCGACCTCGGCGGCGGCTCGACGATCACGGTGTTCACCACCCACCTGTCCCCCGGACTGTCGGCCACCTCGGTGGCCCGCCGCGAGGCCCAGGCGGACAAGGTGCGTAATTACCTCGCCAACCGGTCCCCGCTGATCCTCACCGGCGACTTCAACGCGCCGCCCACGGACGCGCTGTCGAAGAAGTTCGTGAGCGCGGGGTGGGTGGACACCGGCGCCAGGTACGCCAACCAGCCGACCCACGGGGACGCCCGCATCGACTACATCTACACCAAGGGCGTCACCACCACGAGCGGCTCCGTCCTGTCGAGCACCCTGTCCGACCACCGTCCGGTCGTCATGAAGATGACCCGCTGACGGCCGGAAGGCCCACCGCCGCGCGCGGTGGGCCGGTGGCCGTGGGGGGATGCCGTCAGTCGTCGTCGTGGTCGTCGTGGCCGTGGTCGTCGTCCCTGTCCGTCTGGTGCTTGATGACCTTGCCGGTGGCCGCGTCCACGTCCAGTTCGTGCCGTTCCGTACCCTTGGTCAGCTCGACCTCCCACGCGTCGGGCCGCGTACCCCTGCGCTGGTAGTCGATCTCGCTGACCCAGGCCCCGGCCACCTCCCTGTGCGCGATCTCCATGGCCTGCTCGGCCGTGACCTTGGGTGCGGCGGCCGTGGACGTGGTGGCGGCGAAGGCGACGCCCCCGCCCGCGACCAGCGTGACGATCCCGGCACCGACGACGATGAACTTCTTCGTGATCTGCATGACTCCACGAAATCGCGATCGCCGATAATCGCGCGCTAAGCACCGGTTAAGACCATCTCCACCCGCGCGCCGCCCCCTTCTGGCGTGGAGACGGCCAGGTGGCCGCCCGAGGACTCGGCGGTACGGCGGGCAATGTCGAGGCCGAGGCCGGTCGAACCGCCCCCGCTGTTGCCCCGTTCCAGCAGCTCCGGGTCGAAGCCCGGCCCCGAGTCCTCGACCGCCAGCACGGCCCCCGACGGGTGCGGCGTGAGCCGTACCGCCATGGAGGCCCCTTCCGGGGTGTGCGCGAAGACATTGCCGAGCAGGGCGTCCACGCAGGCCGCGAGCTCCTCGGCGCTCACCGCGACGGGCAGCGGCCCGTCGGGCAGCGAGATCGACACCTCGCGGCACTGGTCCTCCGCCAGCACCGACCAGAACCGCACCCGCTCCCCGACCACCGCCGCCGCGTCGCAGGACGCGCGCCCGGCCGAGCGGCGCCGCGCGTCCGTGATGACGGCGCTCACCGCCCGTTCCAGGGCGTCCACGCGGGCCTGCAGCCGCGCCGCCTCCTCCGGGTCCCGCAGCGACTCGGCGTCCAGCCTGAGGCCGGTCAAAGGGGTACGCAACCGGTGCGACAGGTCGGCCACCGACTCCCGCTCCGCCACCAGCAGCTCGTCGATCCGCCCCGCCAGATGGTTGAGCGCCAGCGCCACCGAACGCACCTCAGGAGGCCCGCCCGGCTCCGCCCGAGCCGTCAGGTCGCCCCCGGCCAGCCGGTGCGAGACCCGGGCCAGCCCGTCCACCGGCCGCGTGACGGCCAGCGCCAGCCGGTCCGCCAGCACGATCCCCAGCACCACCAGGACGATCCCCAGCACGAGCAGCCCGAGCCACGCCTCGCGCACGCCCTTCGCCAGCTCCGCGTCCGGCACGAACACCCTGATCACCGCCGTCCCCCCGGACGACTGCGCGGAGACCAGCACCTCCCTGCCGCCGGAGGTCACGGCGGTGACGCTGCGCCCGGTCGCGGCCAGGCGTACCGCGTCGGTACGGGCCGCCGCCGCGCCCACCGAGCGCCCGCCCGGCAGGAACACCGTCACCGGACGCGGCACCTGCGCCATCGCCAGCTCCAGGTCGGGCGTGCCCACCGCGACCGCCACGGACTCCGCCGCGGCGGTCGCCCTGCCCATCGCGCCGTTCTCGGCCACGGCCCGGATGAGCAGCGCCATCGGCACCAGCAACGCGATCAGCACGAGGGACGTCGTGGCCGCCACCAGCAACGCCAGCCACCGCCTCACGCCCGCCCCCTCCACGCCTCTGCGGCCGCCGTCATCTGCGTCATGACGGCTCGACCAGCTTGACGCCGACCCCGCGCACGGTGTGCAGGTAGCGGGGCTCCGCGGCCGTCTCGCCCAGCTTCCTGCGCAGCCACGACAGGTGCACGTCCACGGTCTTGTCCGCGCCCCCGTACGGCAGCTGCCACACCTCCGTCAGCAGCTCCCGCTTCGTCACCACCTCGCCGGGCCGCGCGGCCAGATAGTGCAGCACGTCGAACTCGCGCGGCGTCAGATCCAGCGCCGTCCCGCCGAGCGTGGCCGTACGCGCCCGCGGGTCCACCCGCAACGCCCCCACCGCCAACGCCGGCTCCGGCGCCGACCCCCCGGCCCGCCGCAGAACGGCCCGCACCCGCGCGTCGAGCTGGGCCGCGCTGTACGGCTTGACCACGTAGTCGTCGGCCCCCGCGTCCAGCACCGGCACCATCTCGGCGTCCCCGTCACGCGCGGTCGCCACGATGACCGGCACCCTGCTGACCGCCCGCAACATCCGCAGCAGCTCCACCCCGTCCAGATCCGGCAGGCCCAGGTCGAGCACGATCAGGTCGGGACGGTCCTGCACGGCCAGCCGCAGCCCGTCCAGCGCCGTCGGGGACGAGGAGACGGCGTGACCGAGCTCGCGCAGGCCGCGGCTGAGCGCCGTACGGATCGCCACGTCGTCCTCGATGAGCAGGATGTCAGCCATATACAAGAACGTAGACGGTCGATGACGATGCCCCGAGCAGCCTTAGCACCGCCTTAACCTGGCGTTAGCCGTACATGGGGGATGGTTGTCGACCATGAAGAGACTCGTGCTGGCCTGGGCCGCCACCGCCGTCGCCGCGACCGGCGCGGCCGTGGCGGTGCTCACCCTGCTCGGCACCGGCCTCACCGGCGACTCCGGCCACGTGCTCAGCCCGGCCGAGGTCCGCGCCGCCCTGAACACCGCCACCCAGCGCGCCACCGGCACCCCGGCCGGCGAGGCCACCCCGACGGCGGGGACGCCGCAGCAGACGGCCCAGGGCAAGCTGATCCGCACCGCGGGCGGCACCGTGATCGCCTCGTGCGAGGGCGACCTGGTCACGCTGCGCTCGTGGAGCCCGGCCCAGAACTACTCGGTGGACCAGGTCGAGCCGGGGCCCGCCCGCAAGGCCAAGGTGGAGTTCGAGCCGGAGGAGGGGGCGGAGGTCGAGCTCAAGATCGAGTGCTCGGCCGGCCGGCCGGTGACCAGCTTCGGCTCGTAGCCGCCCGCGTCAGGTGAGCAGCACTCCGCCGTCCACCGGAAGCGTCACCCCGGTGATGTACGAGGCCGCGTCGCCGGCCAGGAAGACCGCCGCGGCCACCAGTTCCGCCGGATCGCCCGGCCGCTTCATCACCACCCTGGACTCGACGACCGCCTCCACGTAGCCGGGCTTGAACTGCTCGGTCATCTCCGAATGGAAGAACCCCGGCTCCAGGCAGTTGACCCGGATGCCGCGCCGGCCGGTCCACTGCTGCGCGAGGTCCCTGGTGAGGCCGATGATCGCCGCCTTCGAGGCGCTGTAGGCGGCCTGGGGCAGCCCGGCCGTGGTCTCGCCGAGGATGCTGCCGATGTTCACGATCGACGAGCCGGGCCGCATCACGCGTGCGCATGCCTGGGCCATCCAGTACGTGCCGAGCAGGTTGACGTCGATGACCTGCCGGAACTCCTCGGGCGTCTCCCGCAGCGCGGGCACGGCGGTGCCGATGCCGGCGTTGTTGATCAGCACGTCCACGGCGCCCATGGCGTCAACGGCGGCGGCCACCAGCGCGTCGCAGTCCTCCGGGCGCGCCACGTCCGTCTGCACGGCCAGGCACCGGCGGCCGGTCTCCTCGACCAGCCGCTGCGTCTCCTCCAGGCGGTCGGCACGCCGGGCTCCGATCACGACGTCGGCGCCGGCCTCCGCGAGACCGCGGGCGAACGCGACACCCAGCCCCGAGGACGCGCCGGTGACGATGGCCACCTTGCCGTCGAGCGCGAACCGCTCCAGCACGTCACATCCCGCCTTCCCGCTCACCTACACGCGCCACTTCCCGGGAAAGGGCACCACGCGCGGGTGATGCCCTTCCGTGGTCCGGGACGCAGCCGTCAGAGGCCGTATTCCTTGACGATCCGCTCGTGCCGCTCGACCTCGACGTCGATCTCGCGGGCCAGGTCGAGCCAGGCCAGCGGGTGCACCCACCGCTCCGTGGCGTCGTCGAGCAGCGCGTCGACCTCGGAGGCCGACACGTTCGGCGGGACCGCGACCCAGCCGAACACCCCGGGCAGCGCCTCGCCCGAGCTCGGGTGGGTGATGGTGTAGTTCTCGTCGCTGTAGACCCACATGGGCCAGCCGCGCTCGGCCATGACCTCGGTGAACTCCGCCCAGTCCTCCTCGCTCGGCGCGGCGCCGTCGAAGAAGTAGCTGGTGTAGCCGCCGGGCCGCAGGATGCGCACCGCGGCGAACGGCGGCACGAAGTTCTGCTGCTCCTGCGGGTCGTCGGGCACCGGCTCCAGGAGCTGCGGGTCGAAGACGACCAGGTCGCCGGCGTTGTAGTCCATGCCGCGCGGCTGGGGCAGGGCGAGCCGGGCCGTGGCGGGGCCGGTGCGGATGGACAGCACCTGGCGCTGGCCTCCGTCGGGCGCGGGGAGGATGAGCCGGATGAGGCCCATCTCCTCCTCGATCGGGCCCTCCTTGGACTTGATCGGCATGCCGATCTTGGCCGCGCCCTTGCGTACGGTGTCCCAGTCCTCCGCCGAGGTGGCCATGACGATCATGCGCCAGACGTCCTCGTCGACAAGCTCGTCGATCACCTCCAGCAGCACCTCCGCGGCCCTGGAGTTGGCGTCGAGCTGCTGGGCGGCGCCGGACAGCAGGCGGCGGGCCTCGATCCCGGCGCCGGCCGCGACGGCGTGCTCGGCGGCCTCCACCGTCTCCTCCCAGCGCTCGCGGGCGCTGTGCAGCCGGGCCAGCGTGAGGTGCTGGGCGGCGTGCGGCAGCATCGCGGCCATCTGCTCCAGCCGCTCGTCCTGGCGGGCCTCGACGAGCAGCGTGGTCAGGTAGGCCACGTCGTCGGAGTCGGCGCCGGCGATGTCGCCGGTGTCGACCAGCATCTTCCAGTAGATGTCGGCGCCGGTGGCGGGGTAGCCGAGGAAGCCGAGCGTGGTGGTGTGGCGGCGGGTGGCCTCCAGGTCCTCCCCGGACAGCGGCGCCAGCCAGCCGACCCACCGCTCCGGGTCGGCGTTGAAGCCGTCGGCGGCGTCGAAGAGGCCGACGCGCTCGCCGAGCGGGCCCGGGGCCTCGGGCTCGGAGGTGGCGTCGGCGGCGGCCCGCAGAGCGGCGACCCGGTCGGCGACACCCTCGGTCTCGCGCAGCTCGGCGGCGGCGGACTCGGTCAGGTCGGCCAGCAGCCTGGCCTGCCACACACCCTGCCTGGCGATGGCCAGGTCGCCGGCGACCAGCGCGAGCTCGACGCGGGCGCGGTAGCCGCCCATCATGCCGAAGTAGTCGATCCACTGGCGCAGCACGCGGCCGAGCTGCCAGGTGTTGGTGATCTGGGACGAGCCGGCCAGCTTGCTGACCGCCTGCGACCACTCCACGAACACGCGCGGGTGCTCGCCGACCACGTCGAGGTCGGGCAGCGCGTCCACGGCCTCGGCGGTGCGGCCGAGCGTGGCGAGGATCAGGGCCCGGCGCACGCCGTCGCGGTGCTCCTTGGCCACCGGGTCGTCGGCCTGGAACTCGGCCGCGGCCTGCAGCGCGTTGAGGGCGTCCTCGGCGCGGCCCGCGGCGAGCAGCGCGCGGGCGCTCTCGGCGCCGAGCTCCCAGCTGGCCTCGCGGCCCGCGACCCGCAGCCGCTCGACGGCGGACTCGGCGTAGGTCACGGCCTCGCCCGCCTTGCCGGCGTCGATGAGCGCGGCGACGTATTCGGTGACCAGGCCCGTGAAGGCGGGCTTCTCCGGGCTCATGCCCTCGATGTGCGCCCCCAGCGCCTCCAGGCGCTCGCTCGCGTAGCCGGGGCCGTCGGTGTTGGCCCAGGCGATGGCGAGGGCCTCGACGGCCGCCGGGGCGGCCGGGCAGTCGCGTACGTCTTCGCGCTGGGCGAACGCCAGCAGCTGCTGCGCGTCGTCCACGGCGACCGCGCCCTGGGCCCGGTCGCCGATGCGGCCGATCAGATGCCAGTAGCGGGCGTAGAACTCGAGCCAGGGCAGCTCAAGGGCCTCGGCCTGCTGCGCGATGGCCGGGGCCATGACGTCGAGCTGCGGATATCGGCCCTCATAGGCCTGTGCGGGGAGGTCTCCCAGCGCCATGGCGAGGCCAACGTTGCCCGCCTCGGAAAGCTGCTGCTGGGTTTCGCCGACCCAGGCCCAGATGTCCACGTCCATGGGGAGCCAGTCTGCCAGGTCAACGAGCGTCCCCAAAACGCAGAAGGCCGATCAGCTCGTCCGTTTCGCTGCTGTCAAGGACCGAAAATGCCGATGCCATCAGGTCGTCCGTCGTCTCCTCCACCGCGGCGCGGCGCGCCACGACCTCCGGGCCCGGCGTGGCGTACGGCTCCGGCCACTGGAAGAACTTGGCGATCATCTCTCCCGTGGTGGCCCCGAACGGGGTCGCGTCGTGGCCGCTCGCGAGCGTGGCCTCCAGCGGGTGCAGGCCGGCCGCGATCACGGCGTTGGCGTGCAGTCCGCCGCGCAGCTCGCGTACGACGTGCATGAGCTGTACGGCCCGCGCGGGCGGGTCGTCGGGCAGCGGCACGGCCCGCCAGCCCGCGAACAGCGGGACGCCCGCGCACGGGGCGGCATCGACGACCGGCTGGAGCAGCTCCGCGAGCCGCGCGCAGCCCTCGTAGCCGCCAAGTTTGCGCCGCCCCCAGGCCCCGCAGACCTCGGCGTACAGCTCGACGGCCTGGTCGACGGGGAGCTTGCGGCCGCCGTTCCAGCTCTGCTCGACGTGGTCGGGCGGGAAGAAAACGGCGACCGAATTGACGACGTCGGCGTCGCATTCGCCGAGCACGCCGCAGCGCCCCCGGAAGTAGAACTCGCGGGCGCCGAGGCCGTACTCCTCGCAGACGGCCTTGGCCTCTCTGGAGATCATGAACCCGCCGCCGTACTGGCCGATCGCCGCTTTGACCTGCCTCGCGGTGGTGCGTGGGTCAGCCATGGTCCACCTCTCAGTTCGCGAAGTGGACCCAGCATCCCTCAAGAGAACATTATTCTGCAAGCATCAGCTCGCCCCGGGCCACGATGACCGCGGGGCCGGAAAGGTAGCTCGTCTCCTCGTCCAGGACGACGGTCAGCGTGCCGCCGGGCACCTCGATCGTCCAGGTGCCGGTGGTCTCGCCCGACAGGGCCGCGGCGGCGACCGCCGTGGCCACCGTGCCGGTGCCGCAGGAGCGGGTCTCGCCGCAGCCGCGCTCGTGGACGCGCATGACCGCGCGGCTGATGCCGACGGGGTTGAACAGCTCGATGTTGACCCCGGCGGGGAAGACGCCGGGGTCGAAGCCCGGCTGGTAGTGGAGGTCGAGCTGGGCGACGGGGTCGCCGATGGCGCAGGCCAGGTGGGGGTTGCCCATGTCGACGTGGAGCCCCGTGTATTCCTGGCCGCCGACGGTGGCCCAGCTCTCGCCGCGCACGACGGGCTTGCCCATGTCGACGGTGATGTCGCCGTTGGGCTCGACGAGGACCCTGCGTACGCCGCCCCTGGTGGCCAGCATGAACTCGCCGGGCTTCTCCAGACCCTCGTCGAGCAGGTAGCGGG
This sequence comes from Nonomuraea sp. NPDC049625, assembly GCF_040675285.1. Lineage (NCBI taxonomy): Bacteria > Bacillati > Actinomycetota > Actinomycetes > Streptosporangiales > Streptosporangiaceae > Nonomuraea > Nonomuraea sp. NPDC049625. Next base: position 674,702 of record NZ_JBFAOQ010000004.1, read on the forward strand.
CGAACACGCGCACGCCGTTGCCGCACATCTCGGCCACGCTGCCGTCGGCGTTGCGGTAGTCCATGAACCACTCGGCCACGGCGGCGTGCTCGGCCACCTCAAGGCTCTCCTTGGTGCGCGTCACCACCAGCACGCCGTCAGCCCCTAGGCCGGCTCTCCTGTCGCAGATCTTGGCGACGAGCGAGGCGGTCACGCCTGTCTCTCCGCCAGGGTCGGGAAGGATGACGAAGTCGTTCTCGGTGCCGTGCCCCTTAAGAAACCGCATCTTGCAAGCTTATGCGAACGGGTTTGCGGAGATCAGCGCCAGGGACCTCTCAAGCAGATCAGGCGCGTCGTACGGCAGCCAGCGCACCCGGGGATCGCGGCGGAACCACGACTCCTGGCGGCGGGCGAAGCGCCTGGTGGTCCTGACGGTCTCCTCGATCGCCTGCTCCTCGCTCCACTCCCCCTCCAGAAAGCGGATGACCTGGGCGTATCCGAGGGCACGGCTCGCCGTACGGCCCTCGGCCAGGCCCTGCCCGAGCAGCCCCCGCACCTCCTCGACCAGGCCCGCCCGCCACATGCGCTCGACCCTGAGCGCGATCCGCTCGTCCAGCTCCGGCCTGGGCACCTCGAGGCCGATCTGCACGCTCGGGTAGACGGCGTCGTAGCCGGGCATGGTGGCCGAGAACGGGCGGCCGGAGTGCTCGATCACCTCCAGCGCGCGGACGATGCGGCGGCCGTTGCTCGGCAGGATCGCCGCCGCGGCCACCGGGTCGAGGTCGCGCAGGCGCTCGTGGAGCGGGGCGGGGCCGCGCTCGGCCAGCTCGCACTCCAGCCTGGCCCTGATCTCCGGGTCGGTGCCGGGGAACTCCAGCTCGTCGATGGCCGCCCGCACGTACAGGCCGCTGCCGCCGACCAGCACGGGCACCGCGACGGAGTCGATGACCTCCCTGGCCAGCTTCTGGTATTCGGCCACGCTGGCCGTGACCGTGACGTCCCAGACGTCCAGCAGGTGGTGCGGGACGCCGCGCTGCTCGGCGGGGGTGAGCTTGGCCGTGCCGATGTCCATGCCGCGGTAGAGCTGCATGGAGTCGGCGTTGACGCACTCGCCTCCGAGGCGGAGCGCGATGTCCACGGCGAGGTCGGACTTTCCGGCCGCCGTGGGGCCCACGACGGCGATGACTGGCTGCTGACGCACGAGAACAAGTTTGCTAGAGATCGAGGAGTGTCGGCTGCAGGTACCCCTCGTGGGTGAGCAGCCAGCGCTTGGTCTCCACGCCCTCGCCGCCGCTGAACCCGCCCAGGCCGTTGCCCGCGATCACGCGGTGGCAGGGCACGATGATGGGGATGGGGTTGGACCCCATGATCGAGCCGATGCCGCGGGCGGGCACGCTGGAGCCGCTGCGCGTGGCCAGTTCGCCGTACGTGACGGCGGTGCCGTACGGGACCTCGTGCAGCGTCTGGAGCACCCGCAGCCGCGAGCCGGACATCAGCCGCCAGTCCACCGGCGTCTCGAAGGTCTTCAGCTCACCGGCGAAATAAGCACTCAGCTCGGAGACCACGAAGGCCGTACGATCCGAATCATGGACTTCAGCCAGGGCGAGCCGCTCGTCCAGCCGCGGCCGGGACCTCCAGCCCGACGCGACGAGCCCGACCTCGGTGACGGCCAGCACGAACGGCCCGACCGGCGTCGGCACTTCGGCGAACGCGACTGTGGTCATCATGTCCTCACGTGAGTTGGTGGTGCTGGGCACTTCCAGCGCGGTTCCTACCCGACACCGTAACCACAACGGTTACCTTCTGCGCTGGGATGGACAAGGCTTCCTTTTCGACCCAGGCGAGGGCACCCAGCGGCAGATGCTGCACGCCGGGGTGAGCGCGAACGACGTGCACTGGATCTGCGTCACGCACTTCCACGGCGACCACTGCCTGGGCGTGCCCGGGGTCGTGCAGCGCATCGCGCGTGACAGGGTCAGGCATCCGGTGCGCGCCGTCTTCCCCGGCTCCGGCACCGAATACTGGCGCAGGCTCCGCCACGCCGCCGCCTTCGCCGACACCTCGGTGATCTCCGAGCACCCGCTCTCCGGCGACCTGGCCACCGTCGGCGCACTGACCGCGCGCCGCTTGTCCCACCCGGTCGAGTCCTACGGCTACCGCGTCCAGGAGCCGGCCGGCCGCACGATGCTGCCCGACCGGCTGGCCGCGTACGGCATCCGCGGCCCGGAGGTCGGCGAGCTCCAGCGCACCGGCTCCGTGCGCGGGGTGACGCTCGACCGGTGCAGCGTACCCAGGCCGGGGCAGAGCGCGGCGTTCGTCATGGACACGCGGCTCTGCGACACCGTGTTCGAGCTGGCCTCGGGCGTGGACCTGCTGGTGATCGAGTGCACGTTCCTGTCGTCGGAGAGCGCGCTGGCCAAGGAGTACGGGCATCTGACGGCGTTCGAGGCGGGGCTGGTGGCGGCGGACGCGGGGGTGCGGCGGCTGGTGCTGACGCACTTCTCCGAGCGCTACGGGTTCGCCGACGAGCCCGCCTTCGTGGCGGAGGTGCGCCGGCACTTCGACGGGGAGGTCGTGCTCGCCCGCGACCTGATGAAGATCCCGGTGCCGAAGCGTCAGGTCCACAGGCCGGCGACGTAGCCCACGCCGTACGGGGCCGTCTCCATGAGCAGGCGGCCCTCGTACCTCTGCGTGCCGGCCGCGCCGGCCAGCACCTGGAGGGCGGCCCGCCCGCCGACCCACAGCCGGTCCGCCTGCGCGGGGTCGAGGGCGGCGAGGGCGCCGGGGTCGGCCTGGGCGACGGCGTTCGCGATCAGGTGGTTGTACGGGCCCGCGGCCTCGTCGTACTTGCCGGGAGCCCTCGGGCTGAGGCAGGCGGAGCCGTCGGCCATGACCAGCAACGCCACCTTTTGCGCGATTTTTCCTAGTTTTTCGCCCGACAGGAGGCATTCGGCGCTCGGCGCGTCGAGCGCGACGGACCGGAAGCCGTCCGGGGCACGGTCGCCCAGCAGCCAGCGGCCCACGGTCAGGGACAGCGGGAGCACGGGGTCCTCGCCGCCGGCCGTGACGTCGATCCCCCACGGGCGGAGGGTGCCCGCCGCCTGCCCTCCGTACGCGGCCGCCGTGTCCGCGCCGCCCACCACGATCAGCGCGTCGGGACGGGCGTCATGGAGCGCGGCGATCGCCGTGTGACAGGCCGAGCGGAGCTCGTCGAGCTGGAGCGTGATCAGCGGGGTGGGCGGGCAGACGGCCGCGGCGACAAGCACGGGGCAAGCGTACGCGGCGGCCCCCTCAGTACGGACTGCGACCTGCCCTGACCTTCGCGAACAGGCCCTGGGCGTAGACGTGAACAGCTTGGTGCAGCCCGCTGCCGAAGCTGATCCGGGCCACGCCGAGCTCGGCCAGCCGAGCCGGCTCCGCGGCGCCGGGCCGGACGTAGACGTTCACCGGCGCGCCCAGCTCGCTCACCAGCGCCCGGATCTCGTCCTCGTCGGCCAGCATGATCGGGTAGACGCAGTCGGCCCCCGCCGCCAGATACCGCCGCCCGCGCTCCAGCGCCGCCTCGCGCGTCTTCGGGCCGAGCAGGTAGGTGTCGACCCTCGCGTTGATCACCAGCGCCTGACCCGCCGCGGCCCGGACCTCGGCCAGGAAGTCGGCCTGCTCGCCGGGATCGATCAGCCCGCCGGCGCCGGAGTCCTCCAGGTTGCAGCCCACGGCTCCGGTGGCGAGCAGGCGTTCGACCAGTTCGGCGGGCTTGAGCCCGTAGCCGCGCTCGATGTCGGCGGTGACGGGCGCGTCCACGACCCTGGCGATGCGGGCGACGGCCGCCATCATCTCGCCGACCGGCGTCCGCTCGCCGTCCTCGTACCCCAGGACCCGGGCGACGGCGGCGCTGCTGGTGGCCACGGCGGGGAACCCGGCCTCCCGCACGGCCAGGGCGGAGGCGGCGTCCCAGACGTTCGGCAGGATCACGGGGTCTCCCGGCACGTGCAGCGCGCGCAGGGCAGAGGCTCTGTCAGTCGTCATGGTGCGACTCTACGGACCGGGGCGGCTCCCGCCGTAGGTCCAATGCCACCGATAAACGCCGAGCCACTTGACCAGGCCGGATCAGCACCCGCTCTTGGAGCACTGGCCGCTGAGCTCGCCCGCCGGACCGTCGGCGGGGTTGTCACCGTCGGACGGCTGCGCCGACTTGGTGGGGGCCGACTTGGTGGGGCCCGGCTTGGCGGGGGACGTCGTGGCGGGCCGCTTGCCGCCCGTGGAGGAGTCCGTGCCGCGGTCGCTGCCCGTGGGCTCGTCGCCCGTGCCCAGGTCGGGGGCGGCGTCGCCCACGCTGCCATCGTCGGGGGCGCCGTCGGGGGCGTCGGTGGTGACGTCGCCCATGGTGGCGTCGTCGTCGCCACCGAGGTCGTCGTTCCCCGCCGTGCTCTGGGCGGGCGCGGGACGGGCGCCGCCCGGCTGGACGGTGCCGGCGGGGTTCGCGGCCAGCATGTAGCCGACGCCGCCCGCCGCGAGCACGGCGACGAGCGCCGAAGCGGCGATGGCGATGGTCTTCTTCGTGCTCTTCGGGGGTTTGTCCGCCGGGCGGGTGTCCCCGGGCCCGGACAGGATCTCGTGACGATCCGGCTCGATCGGATCTCGCATGGTGGTACAGCTCCCTGCGGTCGTATCGGCGAAAGCTAACCGGCTTCCGCGGGTGATGGACCACACTAGCCGCAACGGATGAATGCTCGCACACCAATCACAAAGGAATCACGACATGTCCCCCCGTGGATCCGTTTACCCAGGTCGCCGCGCCCACCTCGCACCGGTCGCCGGAGTCGCCGGGGTGCTCGCGACCGCGATCGCGGGCATATTCCTGGCATTTACCAACTCCGCCGAACCACCCGCGCAAAGCCCACCGGAATTCGATCAGAAAAGCCCGCTTACCCCAAGATCGAATTCTCCTTCCGCGATACCGAGCCCGGATCAATCGCTTGGATCGTTCCAGGAGCTCTCGTGGATCCAGGCCGTTCCCTCACCCGGTGCGCCGGCCACGGCGGACCCCCTGGCCTCGCTCTACGACGTACCGTCCCTCGACCCGGGCCCGCTGGCCTCGGTCTACGGCGACCCGCCGCTCCCTCCGGCACCAGTCCCGGACCGGCTCACCCCTACGACCCGGCCTCCCGCCTCGGTCGCCACGACGCCACCGCCCGCGAGAACGGCCCCGAAGCGCTCGGCGCCACCCCGGAACGAGGTGGCCGTGCCGCCACCGGCGAGCTCACCCACGCCCCAGGCACCGCCCGAGGTGCGCTCCGCCCCGGAGCCGGACCGGCGCGCTGACCCGCCGCCGGCGATCTCGGGAGGGGCCGATCCCTGCGCCACGTTCCACGACTTCCGCCGCGAGCCCTGCTACGCCTACCTCAACCGCCTCGCCCGCTGACCGGGCCCAGGGCGGCGTTCAGTGCGCCGAGCAGGCTCCGGAAGGGGCGGCGGGGGCAGGGGCCGGGCGGCCGATGGTGGGCATGCCCAGCAGAACCCCCGGCGCGGGCTTCGCTCCGCCCTGGCGGGCCTCCCAGGCGTCGCCGGCCCTCGTGCGCCGGACCGTCGCCGCCGGACCGTCGGCCACCAGGTGGTGCGGGGCCGCGTACGTGACCTCGACCGTGACCATGTCACCGGGCCGCGGCGTCTCGGCGCCGACCGCGAAGTGGACCAGGCGGTTGTCGGCGGCGCGGCCCGACAGGCGGCGGGTGGCGTCGTCCTTGCGGCCCTCGCCCTCGGCGACCAGCACCTCCAGCGTGCGCCCCACCTGCCTCTTGTTCTCCTCCCAGGAGATCTCCTCCTGCAGGGCCACGAGCCGCTCGTAGCGCTCCTGCACGACCTCCTTGGGCACCTGGTCGGGCATGGTGGCCGCCGGGGTGCCGGGGCGGATGGAGTACTGGAAGGTGAAGGCGTTGGCGAAGCGGCTCTCGCGGACCACGTCTAGCGTGCCCTGGAAGTCCTCTTCGGTCTCCCCCGGGAAGCCGACGATGATGTCGGTCGAGATGGCCGCGTCGGGCATGGCCGCGCGCACCCGCTCGATGATGCCGAGGTAGCGCTCCGCCCGGTAGGAGCGGCGCATCGCGCGCAGGAGGCGCGAGGAGCCCGACTGCAGGGGCATGTGGAGCTGGTGCATGACATTGGGCGTCTCGGCCATGGCGGCGATGACGTCGTCGGTGAAGGCCGCCGGGTGGGGCGAGGTGAAGCGCACGCGCTCCAGGCCGTCGATCGTGCCGCACGAGCGCAGGAGCTTGCCGAAGGCCAGGCGGTCGCCGAACTCGACGCCGTAGGTGTTGACGTTCTGACCCAGCAGCGTGACCTCGAGCACACCCTGGTCGACCAGCGTCTGGACCTCGGCGAGGATGTCGCCGGGGCGGCGGTCCTTCTCCTTGCCGCGCAGCGACGGCACGATGCAGAAGGTGCACGTGTTGTTGCAGCCGACCGAGATGGACACCCAGGCGGCGTAGGCGGACTCGCGCTTGGTGGGCAGCGTGGAGGGGAAGACCTCCAGCGACTCCTTCAGCTCGACCTGCGCCTCGCCCTCGATGCGGGCCCGCTCCAGCAGCACCGGCAGCGAGCCGATGTTGTGGGTGCCGAAGACCACGTCGACCCACGGAGCCTTGCGGACGATCTCGCCCTGGTCCTTCTGCGCCAGGCAGCCGCCCACCGCGATCTGCATGCGCGGGTTGCTCACCTTGGCGGGCCGGAGATGGCCGAGGTTGCCGTAGAGACGGTTGTCGGCGTTCTCCCGCACGGCGCACGTGTTGAACACGACGACGTCGGCGGTCTCGCCCTCGGTGGCGGGCACGTAGCCGGCGTCCTCCAGCAGACCGGACAGCCGCTCGGAGTCGTGCACGTTCATCTGGCACCCGTATGTGCGCACTTCGTATGTGCGGGCGCCCTCCTGGGTCACAGTCATGGCACGTTCAAGGGTAGTCGCTGTCCGGCTCCACATAGTCCCGACTGCGCTAAAAGGCCAGCTTGGTGGCATGATGTGATCGGATCGGTACCGCTTGGTTAGTGACCAGCGTTCTAGAGACCCTTACGGTTTGACCCATGACGGAGAACGGTAACGACGCTCCACTCGTACGGTTGGAGAACGTCAACAAACACTTTGGGGCGCTGCACGTCCTGAAGGACATAAACCTGACCGTCTCCCGCGGCGAGGTGCTGGTCGTTATCGGTCCCTCGGGCGGCGGCAAGTCCACGCTCTGCCGCACGATCAACCGTCTGGAGACGATCAGCGAGGGGCAGATCATCTTTGACGGCCAGGTGCTCCCCCAGGAGGGCAAGGGGCTGGCGAAGCTGCGCTCCGAAGTCGGCATGGTCTTCCAGTCGTTCAACCTGTTCGCTCACAAGACCATCCGTGACAACGTCACGCTCGGTCCGCTCAAGGTGCGCGGCGTCTCGAAGGACGCGGCCAACAAGCGGGCGATGGAGTTGCTCGAGCGCGTGGGCATCGCGGCGCAGGCGGACAAGTATCCGGCCCAGCTCTCCGGCGGCCAGCAGCAGCGTGTCGCCATCGCCAGGGCACTGGCCATGGAGCCGAAGATGATCCTGTTCGACGAGCCGACCTCCGCTCTGGACCCCGAGATGGTGCAGGAGGTGCTCGATGTCATGATCGGGCTGGCTCGCGACGGGATGACCATGATGGTCGTCACCCACGAGATGGGCTTCGCCCGGAGGGCCGCCAACAGGGTGGTTTTCATGGCCGACGGCCAGATCGTGGAGGAGAACACCCCCGACGAGTTCTTCACCAACGCGCAGACCGACCGGGCGCGTGACTTTCTTTCCAAGATCCTCACGCACTGATCATTGAGGCAGGTATACATGCACATGCGTCATATGGGAGCAGTGCTCTCAATTGCGGCACTCGCCGCCGGTCTGACCGCTTGCGGCGGCGGGAGCAAGACTTACGCCAGCGTGGTGGACAAGGTCAAGGACGGCGGCACGATCGTCGTCGGCACCAAGTGGGACCAGCCGAGTCTGGGCCTGAAGGCGGCCAACGGGCCCGAGGGCTTCGACGTCGACGTGGCCAAGGCCGTGCTGAAGCAGATCAACGGCGGCAAGGACCCGCAGATCAACTGGAAGGAGTCGGCCTCGTCCAACCGCGAGCCGTTCCTCCAGAACGGCACGGTCGACATCATCTTCGCCACGTACTCCATCACCGAGGAGCGCAAGGGCAAGGTCACCTTCGGTGGCCCCTACGTCGTCGCCCACCAGGACGTGATGGTCCGCAAGGACGACACCGCGATCAACGCGCCGCAGGACCTCAAGGGCAAGAAGATCTGCAAGGCGGCCGGCTCCAACTCCTACAAGCGGATCACCGACCCGCCCCCGGACGGCAAGCTCGACATCGACGCCACCACCGTCGACGCGGCCAACTACTCCGAGTGCGTGCAGAAGCTGACCGGCAGCAACCTCGACGCCGTCACCACCGACGACCTGATCCTGGCGGGCTTCGCCAAGCAGGCCGGCGGCAACTTCAAGGTGCTCGGCCAGGGCTTCACGGACGAGAAGTACGGCGTCGGCCTGAAGAAGGGCGACACCAAGACGTGTGAGGCCGTCAACACCGCCGTGAAGGCGCTCTGGGACAACGGCACCATGAAGCAGCTGCTGGAGAAGTGGTTCGGCGGCATTCAGGGCCTGAAGTTGTCGGAGGCGGCACCGCCCGCCGAGGGTTGCAGCTGATCATGCCAGAGGCGGCGGCCGGTGACCCGGCCGCCGCTCCCCTATGCGGTGGAGCACGATGGAAGATCTGATTAGGTACGCGCCCGACCTCGCACTGGGGTTCCTGGAGAACATCAAGCTCTCCATCGTGGGCGCTATCGCCTCGCTCATTCTCGGCACCGTCCTGGTGGCGATGAGAGTTTCCCCCACGCCGGTGCTGCGCGCGGCCGGCACGATCTACGTCAACATAGTGCGCAACACCCCCCTCACGCTGGTGCTGGCCTTCTCCGCGCTCGGCCTCAGCGACCAGCTCGGGCTCGTCTTCTCCGACGTGCCCACCACCAACTCGTTCTGGATCGTCGCGATGGGCCTGTCGGCCTACACCGCGGCCTTCGTCTGCGAGGCGCTGCGCGCGGGCATCAACACGGTGCCGCTCGGGCAGGCCGAGGCGGCCAGGGCGATCGGGCTGACGTTCATGCAGTCGCTGCGGATGATCATCCTCCCGCAGGCGTTCCGCGCGGTCATCGCCCCGCTCGGCAGCGTGATGATCGCCATGGTCAAGAACACGACCGTGGCGACCGCCGGCGGGTTCGCCATGGACTCCGCGAGCAAGATGAAGGAAGCCTTCGACCAGGTCGGCGCGTCGATCCCGATCTTCCTCGGCATCGTGGTCGCCTTCATGGCCGTGACGCTGCCCATCGGCTTCTTCACCGGCCGGCTGGCCAGGCGTCTGGCGGTGGCGCGATGAGCACCACAGTCCTGTTCGACGCCCCCGGGCCGCGCGCGCGGGTGCGCAACGGCCTCCTCACGGTGATCAGCGTCGTGGCCGTTGCCGCCGCCCTGTACGGCGTCTACCGCGGCTTCGACGCCAAGGGCCAGTGGGAAGGCAAGATCTGGCAGCCGTTCCTGCAGTGGGGGACGTGGGAGACCTTCATCTTCCCCGGCCTGCTCGGCACGCTGCAGGCCGCCGTGGTGGCCGCGGTGCTCGCGCTGGTGTTCGGCGCGGTCTTCGGCCTGGCCAGGCTCTCCGACCACGCCTGGATCCGCGTCCCGGCGGGCGTGGTGGTCGAGGTCTTCAGGGCCATCCCGCTGCTGCTGCTGATCTTCTTCATCTTCTACCTCGCACCGGCGGTGGCGGGGGGCGGCGACTACACCTTCATCGCGGTCGTGCTCGGCCTGATGCTCTACAACGGCTCGGTGCTGGCCGAGGTGGTCAGGGCGGGCGTGCACGCGGTGCCGCGCGGCCAGTCGGAGGCGGCCTTCGCGGTGGGCATGCGCAAGAACCAGGTCATGCGCCTGGTACTGCTGCCGCAGGCCGTCACGGCGATGATGCCGGCGATCGTCAGCCAGCTCGTGGTGCTGCTGAAGGACACCGCGCTCGGCTACATCATCGCCTACGTCGACCTGCTCAACACCGGCTTCAAGATCCTGCCGGCCGCGTTCTTCGGCTCGCTCATCCCGGCGGCGATCGTCATCGGGATCATCTACGTGGCGCTCAACATGGCGCTGAGCTTCCTGGCCACGTGGCTGGAGCGGCGCAGCAGGCGCAGCCGCAAGACGGCCGCCGCCCCGATCGCGGCGCCCGGCTCGGCCGAGGTCAGCGTGGGCGCGGGCGAGGGCACCGAGGACGCCGGGCTGGGTCCCGACCGTTCCGTGGAGTGATCGGAGGTACGGGCGCAATGGCACCCGTACCTCCGCAAATCTCCAAGAAGGCCCCATTTCTCCGTTGAAACCGCCCCAAGTCCGGCCCGTACGGTTTGCCCAGCCACCAGACTGTCTCCATGCGTGGGGTGGCGCTCGCGGGGGCGGCCGTGGTGGCATTGGCCGCCGCGTGCGGAGGTGCGGGCTCCTACACCAGCGTCGTGGACAAGATCAGGAACGCCGGCAGGGTCGTCATCGGCACCAAGTGGGACCAGCCGAGCCTGGGCCTGAAGACCGGCGACGGCCCTCCCGAGGGCTTCGACGTGGACGTGGCCAAGTACATCGTCAGGTACCTCGCCCGCGGCCGGCACGTGCAGATCACCTGGCGCGAGTCGCCCTCGTCCACCCGTGAGGTGCTGCTCCACAACGGCAGCGTGGACCTCATCGTCGCCACCTACAGCGTCATCCCGTCGCGCCGGCCCAAGGTGACGTTCGGCGGGCCCTACATCGTCACCCCGCAGGACACGATGGTCCGCGCGAGCGACACCAGCATCAAGAAGGTGACCGACCTGCGGGGCAAGCGGCTCTGCCTGGCGGAGGGCTCGAACGCGTACCGGCGGATCGTCGATCCCCCGCCCAACGGCAAGCTGAGCCTGCCCATGCAACTGGTGCCCGCGGCCAACTACTCCGACTGCGTACGCAGGCTCGCCGCCGGCCAGCTCGACGCGGTCAGCACCGAGAACCTGGTCCTGGCGGGGTTCGCCGAACAGGAGCCGGGCCGCTTCCGGCTGCTGAACGACCCCGTCAGCAACGAGTACTGGGGAGTCGGCATCAAGAAGGGCGACACCGCCACCTGCGAGGCCGTCGACCAGGCGGTCGCCGCGATGTGGCACGACGGCACGGCCACGCGGCTGCTGCGCAGGTGGTTCGGCAAGACGGGGCTCAAGCTGCCGTCGTCCCTCCCGGCGCCCGCGGGGTGCCCCTGAACTGTGGGGACCGCCCCACGCTCTTGCCGATCTTCCGGCAGGATGCGGGTATGCCTTTCTGGCCCTCCCCCATCTCGACCAGAGACGTGGCCGCCTCCGGCGTGCGCCCCGGCTGGCCCACGGCCCAGGACGGCCGGATCTGGTGGACCGAGGACCGTCCGGACGAAGGCGGGCGCACCACGATCGTGTGCCGCGACGCCGACGGCACCCAGCGTGACCTGCTGCGGGCACCGTGGAGCGCGCGCACCAGGGTCCACGAGTACGGCGGCAGACCGTACGCCATCACAACCAGGGGCGAAGTGGTCTTCGCCAACTTCAAAGACCAACGCCTGTACATTCTGGGCGATTACGGCGAGCCGAAACCCATCACGGACGAGGGATGCCGCTACGCGGAACCGCTGGTGCGCGACGGCCAGGTCTGGTGCGTCCGCGAGCGCCACACCGAAGACGGCAAGGTCACCCGGGCGATCGTGTCGATCTCGCTGGACGGCGGCGAGATCCACGAATGGGCCACGGGCTGCGACTTCTACGCCTCTCCCGCCCTCTCCCCCGACGGGCGGCACCTGGCCTACGTCTGCTGGAACCACCCGCGCATGCCCTGGGACGGCACCGAGCTGCGCGTCACCCGGCTGTCGGGCGGCGGCGCCTGGACGGTGAAGGGCGGCCCGGCTGAGTCGGTGCTGGCCCCGGCCTGGAAGGACGACTCCAGCCTCTACCTGGTCTCCGACTGCTCCGGCTGGTGGAACCTCTACGAGGTCGGCCTGCGCGGCGACGGGCTCCGAGCGCTCCACGCCGCCGAGGAGGAGTTCACGCTGCCGCCGTGGCGGCTGGGCGGGCAACCGTACACCGTGCTCGGCGACGGCCGCCTCGCGGTCCTGCACGGCCGCGGCGACCTGCGGCTGGGCGTGCTGGACCCCGGCTCGGGCACGCTCACCGACCTCGAGCTGCCCTACGACGGGTGGGACGCGGCGCTGGCCGCCGAGGGCACGTCCGTGGTCGGCATCGGGTACGCCCCCACGCTCCCCCGGTCGGTCGTCAGCGTGGACGTCGCCTCCGGCGCGGCCGGCCCGCTCAAGAGCGACCTCTCGCGCCTGCCCGACCGGGCCCTCCTGCCCGTTCCCCGCGCGGTCGAGTCGCCCGCGCCCGCCTTCCTCTACCCGCCGTACGCCCCGGCGACCGAGGGCACGCCACCCTACGTGATCTTCGTGCACGGCGGGCCGACCGCGCACGCCGACACCGCGCTCGACCTGGAGAAGGCGTTCCTGACCTCGCGCGGCATCGGCGTGCTCGACCTCAACTACGGCGGCTCGACCGGCTACGGCAGGGCCTACCGCGAGCGGCTGAAGGGGCAGTGGGGGCTGGTGGACGTGGCCGACACGATCGCCGCCGCCCGGTGGCTGGCCGCGGAGGGACTCGCCGACCCCCGCAGGATCGCGGTGCGTGGCGGCAGCGCGGGCGGGTGGACCGTGATGGCGGCCTGCTGCCGGTCCGACGTGTTCGCCGGCGGGGTGTCGTACTTCGGCGTCAGCGCGCTCGCGCCCCTCGCGGCGCACACCCACGACTTCGAGTCCCGATACGTGGAGTGGCTGGTGGGGCCGGAGGACCCGCAGGTGTACGCCTCCAGGGAGCCGCTCGCCCTCGTCAACGGCGTGAGCTGCCCCATGCTGCTCCTGCAGGGGCTCGACGATCCCGTGGTGCCGCCCGAGCAGTCGACGGCGTTCGCGGACGCGCTGTCGGAGCGGGGCGTGCCGTGCACGTATCTGGCGTTCGAGGGCGAGTCGCACGGCTTCCGCCGCACGGAGACGCGGGTGACCGCGCTGGCCGCCGAGTTGGCCTTCTACCAGCAGCTTTTTAGCTAATGTCGTAATTCTTTAACAGAATTCGCACCAAATCAGTATTACTTACCAGTCGCTAATCATCATCGGTTGTATAACCGGCTTTTCTCCTGCGCTTCCTCCGGCGTGACCATGCAAAGTGGGACGTGCTCCGCGGCCACGGCGCACGCCCCACACGGCCAGCCATGCACGCCCCGCATCTCGGCACGAGGGAGGCCAGATGGCCAGCATGCGCCATTTCAGCATTGCCGTGGCGGTCTTCGCAACTTTGTTCGCCACCGCCTGCCAGACAGACACCGGAGCCAGGAATTCCGCCCCGCCCACCTCCTCCGCCCCCGGCCAGCCGGTTTCCGGGGGCACGCTCAGGCTCGTGGGCGGCGGGGACGTCGATCACCTCGACCCCACCAGCTCGTACTACACGGTCACCAACGGGATCCTGCGCACGTACGCCCGCGGGCTCTTCGCGCTCAACGGGGTGGCGAAGGGGTCCGACACCACCAAGGGCTTCGCGCTCGTCCCCGACGTCGCCTCCGAGCTGCCCACGACGGGCAACGGCGGCCTGAGCGCCGACGGGCTCACGTACACGATCAAGCTCCGTGACGGCGTGCAGTGGGACACGCAGCCGCCACGCGACGTGACGGCGGGTGACTTCGTCCGCGGCTTCAAGCGCATCTGCAACCCGGTGGCGGGCTCCGGCGCGCCCGGCTACTACACGAGCACGATCAAGGGCATGAAGGCGTACTGCGACGCGTACACCAAGGCGTTCACCAAGGCCAAGCCCACCGCCGCGGCGCTGGCCGACTTCCAGAACTCCCACGAGATCGCGGGTGTCCAGGCCAAGGACGACAAGACGCTGGTGTTCACGCTGACCCAGGCCGCCAGCGACTTCCTCAACATCCTGTCGCTGAACTTCTCCGTGGCCGCGCCCAAGGAGTACGACCAGTACGTGCCGGACGACGCCACGTTCCGCCAGCACACGATCTCCGACGGCCCGTACCGGATCACCCAGTACGTGGCCACCAAGTCGATCAGGCTGGAGCGGAACCCGGCCTGGAAGCAGGATTCGGACCCGATCAGGCACCAGTACGTGAACGCCATCGAGGTCAAGATGGGCGTCAACGAGCCGGACGCGGTGCAGCAGCAGCTCGAGGCCGGCAGCGCCGACCTGTCGTGGGACCTGCCGGTGCCGACCGCGCAGATCCCGCGGCTCAAGAGCTCCGGCGACCCCAACTTCACGATCTTCCCGGGTGCGGTGAGCAACCCGTACATCGTCTTCAACCTGCAGAGCAAGAACGCCGGCGGCGCCATGGGCAAGCTCAAGGTCCGCCAGGCCATCGAGTACGCGGTCAGCAAGGTCGCCATCGCCAAGGTCTACGGCGGCGCGGACGTGGCCACGCCGCTGCACACCGCGATCCCGCCGGGCAACATCGGATACCAGGAGTACAACCCGTACCCGAGCCCGGGTGACGCGGGCGACCCGGCCAAGTGCAAGCAGCTGCTCACCGAGGCCGGCTACCCGAACGGGCTGACCCTCATCGGCGCCTTCCGCAACGCGGGCAACCATCCGGCCAACTTCCAGTCGTACTCGGCGGACCTGCAGAAGTGCGGGATCACGGTGAAGGGGCTGCCGGTCCGGCAGGGCGACTACTACGGCGCCTTCCTGCAGAACACGTCCATCGCCAAGGCCAGCAAGTGGGACATCTCGGCGCCCGGCTGGGTCCCCGACTGGTACGGCAACAACGGCCGCGCGGTCGTCCAGCCGCTGTTCGAGACCAACTGCAACCCCGGCACCAGCAACTACGGCTGCTACAGCAACCCCAAGGTGGACTCGCTGATCAAGCAGGCGCTGGCCGAGCAGGACCAGACGAAGTCGGCCGCGCTGTGGCACCAGGTCGACACGACGGTGATGGGCGACGCGGTGATCGTGCCGCTCAACAACCAGAACACGCCGATCTACAAGAGCAAGCGCGTGCAGAACGCCCTGTATCTGCCGGCGTTCCAGCTCTACGACTTCACCAACCTCTGGCTCGACCCCAACAACCCGTGATGAGCCTGCTCGAGGTGACGGACCTCCGCGTGGCCTTCCCCACGTCCGACGGCGTGGTGCAGGCCGTGCGGGGGCTGTCGTTCCGCATCGAACGCGGCCGCACGCTGGCGATCGTCGGCGAGTCCGGCAGCGGCAAGACGGTGAGCACGCAGGCCATCCTGGGGCTCACCCCCGGGGCCGACATCTCGGGCAGCGCCGTGTTCGACGGCGTCGACCTGCTCGAACTCGACGGCGAGCGGCTGCGCCACATCCGCGGCGCCGAGATCAGCGTGATCTTCCAGGACCCGCTGACCAGCCTGCACCCGCTCTACAAGGTCGGCTGGCAGATCGAGGAGCTGATCAGGGTGCACCGGCCGGACACCTCCCGCGCCGAGGCCAGGAGGCGGGCGGTCGAGCTGCTCGGCCTGGTCGGCATCCCCCGGCCGGATCGCCGGGTGGACGACTACCCCCACCAGTTCTCCGGCGGCATGCGGCAGCGGGCGATGATCGCGATGTCGCTCGCGCTCAACCCGAAGCTGATCGTGGCCGACGAGCCGACCACGGCGCTCGACGCGACCGTGCAGGCGCAGATCCTGGAGCTCATCACGCGGGTGCAGGCGGAGTTCGGGATCGCGCTCATCCTCATCACGCACGACCTCGGCGTGGTGGCGGGCATGGCCGACGAGGTGCTGGTCATGTACGCCGGGCTCGCCGTGGAGCGGGCCGACCGGCGCACGCTCTACTACCGGCCGCACCACCCGTACACCAAGGGCCTGCTGGAGTCGATTCCCGGCAGCAGCGGGGACCGGGACGGGCGGCTGCGGCCCATCCCCGGCTCGCCGCCGAGCCTGATCGCGCTGCCGTCCGGGTGCGCGTTCCACCCGCGCTGCCCGTACGCGATGCCGGTCTGCTCGGCCGAGCGGCCGCCCCTGGCCACGGTCACAGGTGAGGGCAGTCACGCCTCAGCTTGTTGGCTGCCACACGAGGCGGTCGGGCTGGGCGCGGCGGCGGACGCGCTGCGGCTCAAGGCGAAGGAGTCGTGATGCTCCTCGAAGTCTCGAACCTGGTCAAGCACTACCCCATCACCACGGGCGCGCTGGTCAAGCACGTGGTCGGGCAGGTCAAGGCGGTCGACGGGGTCAGCTTCGCGCTGGCCCCCGGCGAGACGCTGGGCCTGGTCGGCGAGACCGGCTGCGGCAAGTCCACGCTCGCGCGCTGCATCGCGGGGCTGCATCCGGTCACCTCCGGCAGCGTGCGGTTCGACGGCGCGGACATCACGAACCTGCCCAGGAAGCGCATGCGGCCCTACCGCCGCGACATCCAGGTCATCTTCCAGGACCCGTACGGCTCGCTGAACCCGCGCCGGCGGGTCGGGTCGATCATCGCCGACCCGCTCGTGATCCACCGGGTCATGAGCGGCGAGCAGCTCCGCCGGACCGTGCAGGAGCTGATGGAACGGGTCGGGCTCAATCCGGAGCACTACAACCGGTTCCCCGCGGAGTTCTCCGGCGGGCAGCGGCAGCGGATCGGGGTGGCCAGGGCACTCGCGCTGCGGCCCCGGCTGATCATCTGCGACGAGCCGGTGTCGGCGCTCGACGTGTCCATCCAGGCGCAGATCCTCAACCTGCTGAAGGATCTGCAGGCCGAGTTCGGGCTGACGTACCTGTTCATCGCCCACGACCTGTCCGTGGTGCGGCACATCAGCGACCGGATCGCGGTCATGTACCTGGGCAAGGTGGTCGAGGTGGGGGACGCGGAGCCGGTGTACGACCGGCCGCGGCACCCGTACACGAACGCGCTGCTGTCGGCCACGGCAGTGGCCGACCCGGACGAGGCGGAGCGGCGGCAGCGGATCGTGCTGACCGGGGACGTGCCCTCGCCGATCGATCCGCCGTCCGGGTGCCGGTTCCATCCGCGCTGCCCGCGGGCCCAGGAGGTCTGCTCGTCCGTGGAGCCCCAGCTCGAAGGGTCGGCGGCCTGCCACTTCCCCATTGAGGTGGTCGTATGACACTGACCGAGATCAGACCCGGCGCCGTCACCTCCCAGGGGATAGCCGGGCGCGGGCCCTGGCAGCTCGCCTGGCGCCGGATCAGGACCGACCGGGTCGCCATGGTGTCCGGCCTCGTCGTCATCCTCCTGTGCGCGCTGGCGCTGGCCGCGCCGCTCATCGCCGCCTGGAACGGCCACGGCCCCGACGACCAGTTCCGCGACACCGGCATCACGGCCCAGGGGCTGCCCGTGCCTCCGAACGGGGAGTTCTGGTTCGGCACCGACCGGCTCGGGCGCGACCTGTTCATCAGGGTCCTGTACGGGGCCCGGG
This sequence comes from Nonomuraea sp. NPDC049625, assembly GCF_040675285.1. Taxonomy (NCBI): domain Bacteria; kingdom Bacillati; phylum Actinomycetota; class Actinomycetes; order Streptosporangiales; family Streptosporangiaceae; genus Nonomuraea; species Nonomuraea sp. NPDC049625. Next base: position 692,177 of record NZ_JBFAOQ010000004.1, read on the forward strand.
TCTCGCTGCTCGTCGGCGTGGTCGCCACCGGCCTGGCGGCGTTGGTCGGGGTGGTCGTCGGGCTGCTGGCCGGATATTACGGCGGCGTCGTGGACACCGTGCTGTCGCGGCTCATGGACGTGGTGCTGTCGTTCCCGTACCTGATCTTCGCGATCGCGGTGGTGTCCATCGCCGGGCCCTCGCTGTCCGCCACGATCGGGGTGATCGCCTTCTACTCGTGGGCGGCCATCGCCCGCGTGGTGCGCGGGCAGACGTTGTCGGTGAAGGAGCGCGAGTACGTCGACGCGGCCCGGTCCATGGGGGCGGGCGACTTCCGGATCATGTTCGTGGACATCCTGCCGAACCTGCTCGCTCCGGTCATCGTGCTGACCACGCTGCTGGTGCCGGCGGCCATCGTGTTCGAGTCGACGCTGTCGTACCTGGGGCTGGGGATCGTCCCGCCCACCCCGTCGTGGGGGAACCTGCTGAGCGAGGCACAGGGGTTCTACCGGGTGGCGTACTGGTACCTGGGGTTCCCGGCCGCCACGCTGCTGGTCACCACGCTCGCGTTCAACCTGGTGGGCGACGGGATCAGGGACGCGCTCGATCCGCGGATGGAGCGTCTGTTCAGCCGCCGCCGACGTACCCGTAAGGGGGCGTGATGCTGCGCGCGTTCCTGTTGCGCCGGGCCCTGCTCGGCCTGCTCGTGCTCTGGCTGGTCACCCTCGGGACGTTCCTGCTGTTCTTCGTCGCGCCGAGCGATCCCGCCAGGACGCTGGCCGGGCGGCAGGCCACTCCCGAGCAGGTGGAGCTGATCCGGCACAACCTCGGCCTCGACCGGCCCACCCTCGTCCAGTATCTCGACTATCTGGGCAGGCTGCTCCACGGCGACCTCGGCCAGTCGTACTTCTCCGGCGAATCGGTCGGCAAGCTGCTGGCCGCCGACTTCCCGCCGACGTTCTCGCTGGTGCTGGGGGGCGCGGTGCTGTGGTTCACGCTCGGCGTCGGCGCGGGGGTGCTCAGCGCCACCCGGGCCCGGTCGCTGGTGGATCGCGGCCTGACGCTGCTGGCGCTGGCCGGGGTCTCCATGCCGACCTTCGTGGTGGGCCTGCTGCTGCTGTACTTCCTGTTCTTCCAGCTCACCATGGCTGGGGTGCCCATCCTGCCGCCCGACTCGTACGTGCCGTTCTCGCAGAACCCCGCCGAATGGGCCCGCCACCTGATCCTGCCGTGGATCACGCTGGCCACGGTCCAGGCGGCGTCGTACGCCCGGCTCACCCGCGGCTCCATGCTGGACGTGCTCGGCGAGGACTACATCCGCACGGCCCGGGCCAAGGGAGTGCCCGAGCGGCGCGTGATCTACCGGCACGGCCTGCGGGCGGCGCTCACGCCGGTGGTGACGCAGCTCGGGGTGGACGTGGGCACGCTGATCGGCGGGGTGGTGGTGACGGAGTCGGTCTTCGGCCTGGGCGGCGTGGGGCAGGCGGTGGTGCAGGCGTTCGTCAGCGGGGACCTGCCCGTGATCATGGGCGTGGTCACGCTGGCGACGACCGCGGTGGTGGTGGCGAACTTGCTGGTGGATGTGGCGTACGGGCTCCTCGACCCCCGGATCCGCCTCGCCTGACGCTCGTCCCGGGGTGGACTCCGGCGGGCGTGCTCCGGCGCCTCAGCCTCCCTCAGGCACCGCCACGCCCGCCGGCCCTCCCCGCCCATTGGCCCCATTTGCGCCCGCTGGCCCTCCCCAACGCCGCCCCTTCGCGCCCGCTGGCCCGCCACGCCCGCCGGCCCTCCGCGAACGCCGGCCGATCAGCGCGAACCCGGCCCCGGCCCTCTCCGGACACCACCACACCCGGCATCCCCACATGGACGATCGAGCACCGCCACACCCACGAGCGCCGACCAACCATCACACCCACCGCGGTGTTCCCCCACCGCGGTTTTCCAGACCGGCGCCGAGTCCTACCTCGCGAACTCGGTGGCCCGGGACTCCCTCACCACGGTGATGCGGATCTGCCCCGGATACGTCAGCTCCTCCTCCACCTGCTTGGCCACATCACGGGCGATCACCTGCGCCTGGATGTCATCGATCGCATCCGGCTTGACCATGACCCGGATCTCCCGCCCGGCCTGCATGGCGAAGACCTTCTCCACGCCGTCGTACGACTGCGCGATCTCCTCCAGCCGCTCCAGCCGCTTGACGTACGCCTCCAGGGACTCGCGGCGGGCGCCGGGACGGCTGCCGCTGATCGCGTCGGCGGCCTGCGTGAGAACCGCTTCGACGGTGCGCACCTCGACCTCGTTGTGGTGCGCCTCGATGGCGTGCACCACGTCCTCCTCCTCGCCGTACCTGCGGGCGATCTCCGCCCCGATCAGCGCGTGGCTGCCCTCGACCTCGTGCGTGAGTGCCTTGCCGATGTCGTGGAGGAGCGCGCAGCGCTTCATCAGCGGCTGGTTCATCCTCAGCTCGGCGGCCATGATCCCGGCGATGTGCGCGGACTCGATCAGGTGCTTGAGCACGTTCTGCCCGTACGACGTCCGATACCTGAGCTGCCCGAGCAGCAGCGTCAGCTCGGGATGCATGTCGGTGATCCCCAGCTCGACCAGGGCGTCCTCGCCGGCCCGCGCGCACAGATCCTGCACCTCCTGGCGGCTGCGATCGTGCGCCTCCTCGATGCGCTGGGGGTGGATGCGCCCGTCCAGCACGAGCTTCTCCAGCGTCAGCCGGGCCGTCTCCCGGCGCACGGGATCGAAACACGACAGCAGCACGGCCTCAGGGGTGTCGTCGATGATGAGATTCACGCCGGTCGTGGACTCGAAGGCCCGGATGTTCCGCCCTTCGCGCCCGATGATCCGGCCCTTCATCTCGTCTCCGGGCAGATGCAGCACGCTGACGACCGACTCCGCCGTCTGCTCCGCCGCCACCCGCTGCACGGCCAGCGTCACGATCTTGGTGGCCCGCTTCTCGCCCTCCTTGCGGGCATCGCTCTCGATCTCCCGGACGATCAGCGCGGCCTCGCGCTTGGCCTGGTTCTCGATCTCCTTGACCAGCTCGGCCTTGGCCTGGTCGCCGGTCAGCCCGGAGACCCGTTCGAGGATGGCCCGCCGTTCCCCCTCGACCTGGAGCAGTTCCTCGCGCCGGTCGGCCAGCTCGACCTCGGTCTCGCCCAGCTTCCTGTCGCGCTCGGACTGCCGCCTGGCCTCCTCGTCCAGCCGCTGCTCCCGCTCGGCCAGCCGGGACTCCCGGCGCTCCAGGTCGGCGCGCAGCTCCTTGAGCTCGGACTTGAGTATCCGGCTCTCCTCCTCGACCTCCCGCCGCATCTGCGCGGCGCTCTCGGCCGCGGCCTCCGACCTGCGCAGAATCTCCTGGGCGTCGGTCTCGGCCTTGTGCCGGATCTCCTGCGCCTCCTCGCGCGCCTGCTCAAGCTCCTCGTGTACGACTTGCTGCTGCTCGGGACTGGTTTTGGAAGTGCGTGGCAGACTGCTCGAGGTGCGCCTTATGACGACGAGAAGCGCGACGATCATCCCGAACGCGAGCACGAGCACCGCCACCATCAGCACTACGACAAGCGGCCCCATGTGCGCCCCGCCCTCCTCGCGTCGTCAACACCTCATAACGCGGCCACAAACGGGAGGGGTCACAAGCGCGCCACGAATAGCCCGGTCGGCGTCTGGATCGATATACAGCCAAGGCTGACCGGGCGTCGACTCGTAAAGCCGACACCTCGCCCGCCTAGATCAACCAGCCTCGTTCGTCCGTCGTTCACCGGTATGGCAATCCGCGCTGCGCGGAGTAACTCCTCACTGCCGTCGAGGTTATGCGTCGAACAGGTCACGAGCAAGCAAACGCGTCATCAAGCGTGTCTTACGGGCCTGCATCTCTACCGACACCTACAGGCAAGACAGGGGACGCGCATGGGCAAGGAAGCATGTGCGAGTGCAAGAGCACCCGCACCCGCATATGCACCCGCAATCTCTGCCGCACTGGCAGATGCAGATGCAAGAGCACATGCAGACCGAGCAATCCACCAAAAGCCGCCGCCCGAAGATCCCCAAAACGGACCAGCCCAGAACGAGACAAACCCCAAACCAGGACAGCCACAGAACACGAGGACCCACGGAAGCCCGGAGAGAGTCGTGGAACCGCAGCGCGCCAGGCAAGCCGCAGAGAACCCAAAACGAGGCAGCCGTGAAGCCGGGGAACCCGCAGAACAGAGCGAGCCCCAGGACTCGGGGACCCCACGGAACCCCGGGCGCGGAGAAGCCCGAGAGCCCGAGAGCCCGAGAGCCCGAGAGCCCGGGGAGAGCCGTGTATCCGGGGCGAGCCGTGGAGCGGGAGATGTTACGGGAAGTCCTCATCCATCTCGATCCCCTCCTGCTCAAGCGCCTCGCGGATGACGCGGAAAGCCAGCCCTGAGGCGTACCCCTTGCGTGCCAGCATGCCCGCCAGCCGCCGCGTGCGGGTCTGCGGGTCGAGCGACCGAGTGGACGCGAGCTTGCGCTCCACCAGCCGCCGAGCCGTCTCCGCCTCCTGGTCGGGATCCAGCCGCTCGACTGCCTCCTTGACCGTGTCGGTGTCCACACCGCGATGACGTAGCTCAGCGGCCAAGGCACGCTTGGCCAGCCCTCGGCCGTGGTGCCGCGAGTCGACCCAAGCCGCAGCGAACGCCCCGTCGTTGATCAGCCCCAGCTCGGAGAAGCGACTGAGGACCGCTTCGGCGGCTTCGTCGGGCACGTCACGTTTCCGGAGCGCCTCGGCAAGCTGGGCCCGCGTCTTGGGCGCCATGGTGAGCAACCGAAGACAAATAGCCCGCGCCACCGACTCCGGATCAGCGTCCTGTCCGCCCCCGCCGAAGCCTTCACCACTCAGCCCAGACCTGCGAGACCTTCCACCTCTCCGCCCGGATCCGGCAGAGCTCCCATCACCCTGCCCGCCCCCGTCATCACGCTCGGCCCCAGCGAAGCCCTTGCCACGCCGCCTGGATCCGCCAGAACGCCCATCACCACGCCCCGTCCCGGCAAAGCCCCCGCCACTGCGCCCAGCTCCGCCAGGACGCTCGTCATCAGGCCAGGCCCCAGCAAACCCGTCACCGCCTCGCGCGCTTCCAGCGAAGCCGCCGTCCTGTCCGGCACGGTCCTCGCTGTCACGCTTCAATCCGGCCGCGTCAGCGCCATCGCGTGCCGCTCCGGCGGGGCTCCCGTCATCCCACCTGGCCCCGGCGAAACCGCCGCCGTCGTCTGGCGCTCCGGCGAAGTGGTGGCCACGCTGCGCAGCTTCGGTGGTGGAGGGCTCACTGTCCTGTCGGCTTTCGGCAGGGCCTTCGGCGTCCAGCTCCTCGGATGGCCAGCCGCGCCCGCGGGTATTTCGCCCGGCCCGTCCGTTGGAGCGGGCGGATCGCCGCCCTCTGCTCGATCGTTTCCTCCCGGTCTCGCCGTCGTCCGACGGTTCGGCCGAGAACCAGCTGCTCCCCGCGAGCACCTCGGAGTGCCACCCACCGTCCCCCCGGTTGGCAGGCCCGGCAGGCGCGGCCTCCTCGGTGGCACGCCATCCCTTGGTGGTGGCCCATCCGCCGTCCGAGTCTCCCCGGTCGGCGCCGGCAGGACTCGGGTCAGCGTCAGCGGAGCCACTGTCGCCAGGGTGTCCGGCAGCCTCAGCGTCTGGGCTGGCCTGGGTATCGGTGCGCATATCGTGCTGATCGTCTGCGACGGCCTGGCCCTCGGCAGCGATCCGGGATGCGCGCTGATCATCCGCGCCGGCTTGGGTGTCGGCGGTTGTGCGAGATTCGTACTGGTCGGCTGATCGGGCTTGGGCCCCGGGGATGAAGCGGGGTCCGTCCTGATCGTCGGTGTCGTCCCCGAAGAAGGGGTGTCTGCCGGTGCGTTCCCGGTAGAGGTGGCCTGTGGCCTCCCGGATGCCGGTGGTCACGTGATCGTCGGTGTGGACGCCGTCCTGTCCGCCCATGGCGGCACGGACATCATCCGGCTCGCCCGTGGCGGCATGCACAACGCCCTGCCCGTCTGTAGCCGTGTGCTCGTCGTGCTGTTCGCCTGTTGCCGCGTGCTGGTCGGGCTGCCTGTCTGTGGCGGTGTGTTCGTCGTGCTGTTCGCTTGTGGCGGTGAGCCCGTCGGGCTGCCCGTCAGTAGTCGTGTGCTTGTCGTGCTGTTCGCCTGTGACCGTGTGTTCGTCGGGCTGTTCGTCTGTGGCGGTGGGGCTGTTGGGGTGCCCTTCCTGGTCTGCCGCGGCCTCGCTCTCGGTCGAGGCGCGTTGGCGGGTGCGATGCTCGCGCCACTCGTCGACCGATGGCCAGCCGTCCGCGGCCGAGCGGGCCAGGTCGCGGCCCCGGGAGGGGGAAGGGACGGGCCGGGCGCCCCCGGATTGGGGCGCCGGTGGCCGGTTCGGGTTACTCATGGGAGGGGGCACGATCGCTCATGGGGTGGACGATCAGACGTCACCCGGCTTCGGGGTGGACTTCGAGCCACGGCCGGAAGGAGCGGCGGCCGGGGCAGGGGCAGGGGCCGCGGCGGCTTCGGCCGGGGCGTCGAGGCGGGGGCCCACGCCCAGCTTGTCCTTGATCTTCTTCTCGATCTCGTTGGCCATGTCGGGGTGGTTCTTCAGGAAGTTGCGGGCGTTCTCCTTGCCCTGGCCGAGCTGGTCGCCCTCGTACGTGTACCAGGCGCCGGACTTGCGGACGAAGCCGTGCTCCACACCCATGTCGATGAGGCCGCCCTCACGGGAGATGCCCACGCCGTAGAGGATGTCGAAGTCGGCCACGCGGAAGGGCGGGGCCATCTTGTTCTTCACGACCTTGATCCTGGTGCGGTTGCCGACCGCCTCCGTGCCGTCCTTGAGGGTCTCGATGCGGCGGATGTCCATCCGGACCGAGGCGTAGAACTTGAGCGCCTTACCACCGGTCGTGGTCTCGGGGCTGCCGAACATGACGCCGATCTTCTCGCGGAGCTGGTTGATGAAGATGGCGGTGGTGCCCGTGCTGTTGAGCGCGCCGGCGACCTTGCGCAGGGCCTGGGACATGAGGCGGGCCTGGAGGCCGACGTGGCTGTCGCCCATCTCGCCCTCGATCTCGGCCTTGGGCACCAGCGCGGCCACCGAGTCGATGACGATGATGTCGACGGCGCCGGACCTGATCAGCATGTCGGCGATCTCCAGCGCCTGCTCACCGGTGTCGGGCTGGGAGACCAGCAGGGCGTCGGTGTCGACCCCCAGCTTCTTGGCGTATTCGGGGTCGAGGGCGTGCTCGGCGTCGATGAACGCCGCGATGCCGCCGGCACGCTGGGCGTTGGCCACCGCGTGCAGGGCGATCGTGGTCTTACCGGAGGACTCGGGGCCGTAGATCTCGACGATGCGGCCGCGCGGCAGGCCGCCGATGCCGAGGGCCACGTCAAGGGAGATCGACCCGGTGGGGATCACCTCGATGGGAGCTCGGGCGTCATCGCCCAGGCGCATGACGGAGCCCTTGCCGAACTGTCGCTCGATCTGAGCGAGCGCGGTCTCGAGGGCCTTCTCGCGGTCGTTGATTGCCATGGGAACTCCCCCTGGAGGGTCGTGGTCCGATCAGTCGAGTGAAAGCTACGGCCTGCCACCGACATTTTTCATGCGACTGCCGGGGAAGACGTGGCTCGGGCGAAACCCATCGTAGCCGAACGGCTGTTCGATCACAGCAGGAACACGCAGGTCGCCGTCAATCACCCGCCCTGGCGTCCCGTGTCACTGAAGGCTGGTCGTTGTCACCGAAGGTTGATGAGCACTGGTTTCGTGCCGGCGAAGGTTGATCTCGGGGGCCGAGGGGTGCGCAAGCCTGCGGCGGAGCTGTTCGTCATCGCGGCCCGGCGGCGTGGCCCGGCGGCGTGGCCCGGCGGCGTGGACGAGGGCGGCTGGAAGATGGGCGCCAACCTTCTCGCGGACATCGCGGGCGCGTGGGAGGCGAGCCTGCGCGGCGTTTGGGTCGACCACGACACCTGGCCGCCTGCTGGAGGACATCGCCCTGATCGCGGGCGGCCGGCTCAGTTCTGGGTCGTCGGGCGGATGACGATCTCGCCGATCTCCACATCACGGGGCTGTTCGATGGCGAAGGCGACAGCGCGGGCGACGGCTTCCGGCGCGATGGCGTACTGGTTCATGTTGCGGCGGATCTCCTCGCGGACCTCGGGGTTGTCGATAGAGCCGGCGAGTTCCGTACGCACGTAGCCCGGCGAGACCGCCGTCGTCCGCAACACGCCGTCGGTCGACTCCTGCCGCAGCCCTTCCAGGAGGGTGCGTACGGCGTTCTTGGTCGCGGCGTAGACCGCCATCGTGGGTGTGATCTTCAGCCCGGCCGTCGACACGGTGGTCACGAGGTGGCCCTGTCCCTGCTCGCGGAACACCGGCAGCGCGGCGGCGATGCCGTGCAGCACGCCGCGTAGGTTGACGTCGATCATCGCCGACCAGCCGGCCACGTCAAGGTCGGCCACGGGGCCGATCTTGCTGATGCCGGCGTTGCCGACCAACACGTCGAGCTGCCCGAACTCCGTCACGGCCAGGCCGACGAGTTGTTCGAGGTCCTCGCGGGCGGTGACGTCCACGGCTCGGGTGACGGCGCGCCCGCCGCGGTCGCGGATCTCACGGGCGATCTTGTCGAGCCGCTCCGTCCGCCGTGCGCCGAGCACGACGGCGGCGCCCCGCTCGGCGAGCAGGCGCGCGGTGGCCTCGCCTATCCCGCTGCTCGCCCCGGTGATGGCCACGACCTTGCCCCTGATGGCTGACATGGGGATTTCCTCCACAGTAAACTGGACACGTGTCCGGTTAAGGACTTCCACCGTACCGGACACGTGTCCGCTTATCCAACTCGCCATGAAGAGGACCGATGAACGCCCCCCGCCGCCGAGCCGACGCCACCGAGAACCGCGCACGGATCCTCAAGGCCGCACGAGAGGTCATCGTGAACGCGAACGAGGTGAAGCTCAATGAGATCGCCAAGCGGGCGGGCGTCGGTCAGGGCACCCTCTACCGCCACTTCCCGACTCGGGAGGCCCTGCTCGCCGAGGTCTATCGCAAGGACGTGGACGACCTCGTGGCCGCCGCGCCGAAACTGCTCGCCGAACACGAGCCGCTGCCCGCCCTGGTCGGCTGGCTGGACCGGGTGGCCGAGTACGCGAAGGTCAAGCGCGAGGTGTTCGCAGCTGTCGAGGCGGGGGTGTGGCAGGGTCTGTCCGCGCACAGCCTCGGCCCGATCGGCGAGACGCTGACCACGCTCCTCGACGCGGGCAAAGCCGAGGGCGTCGTCCGCCCCGACGTGGACGCCCGCGACATCATCCTGCTGATCGGCTACCTGACCCGTCTGGAACCCGCCGAGTGGGACGCCCGCGCCCATCACCTCCTGCGCGTCATCGTCGACGGCCTGCGCCGTCACGCCTGAGCAGGTTCCACGGGACCAAGCGCCGACCGCCGAAGGCGAGCCGATCGACGATGGCGACGCGAAGGCCTGAGTCAAGAGTGAGTCACGCCAGGCGGGGGCCTGACCGCTCAAGCTTCGCTGTCACGGGACACCTGGGGGGCGGTGAGGAGCCCGAGCGCCGTCCTGAACAGCTCCGGAGGGCGCTGCTCAGGAGCGGGAAGGGTGAGCGGGCGCATGCCGATGTCCAGCGACTTCAGTATCGCGTCGGCCCGCTCGTACGGGAGCTCCCCCAGCCCGCTGCCGGGAGGCGCGAGAGGGTGGCGGCCGGGGGGCCCCGGCGGGAACAACAGCGCGACGAGCTGGTCACGGACGGTGGGACGGCGGGTCGCGTGGACCATGAGCTCGGTGGCCATCCGGGCGAACGTGTCCTGATCGCCGTCGCGTCGGTGAACGGCGCTCCGCCTGCCCTGTTCTTCCTCGACACGGGCGCGTTGTTCGCCCTCAACCAGGAGTACGCCGACCGCCTGCGCGCCCCCATGTACGGCTACACGACCGGCAGAACCATAAGGCGTACCAGAGACACGTAGACCGGCTCGCTATGGGCGACCTCCGCATCGAGAACGTGCCCGTCCACACCATCCCGGACACGATCCGGCTCTCCGCGCCCGACGGGCGGGTCACCCGGGGAGCGATCGGCACGAGCGTCCTGTCGCGGTTCCTGTCCACGATCGACTATCCGGCCGAGAAGCTCGTCCTACGCAGGAACAGCCGGAGCACAGCGTGCCCATGTGGTACGTGGGCGACCACTTCCTGCTGTCCCACGGCACCGTGAACGGCCTGGACCGGATGGTGTTCCTCGTCGACACCGGGGGCGCCGGAGTCCCGATCCCCCGGGCGACGGCTTTCACGCGGTGACCGTGGACGAGGTGACGCTCGGGTCCGTCACCCGCCGCCGGGTGCCCGGGTTGTCCGGCGCGCTCCCCTCCTGGTTCGAGCACGGTTTCGGCTTCCGCATCGGGGACCTGCCCACGCACGAGTTCTTCAAGCCGTATGCGCTCACGTTCGACTTCGGACGCATGCGCATCCCCATGAACACACCCCGCTGATGTTGGCCGCCAATGTGTTGTCCGGGCAGTGAGCTGGGGAGACTCACTGCAGGGCCGAGGGTTGGAGGCGGCGAGTGTCGAGGGGCTACACCAGGGAACGGCGCACCCATCTGGAGGCACTCGCCGAGGTGCTCCCCCATCATGGCCTGGTCAGTCGCATGGTCGGCAATGACGATCCGGTGCTGTGGGTCTGGCACCCGCGTACGGGCCGTCAGACGATCATTTTCGCCACCCCGTCACACCACGGATGGACGTTCCTGTGGTCGCCCGGAGGGCAGGGCAGCGTGGACGAGCTGGAGCTCACGGCCGCCGCGTTGCAGCAGGCCCTGGACATGTCACAGCCCTGACGCCGCCGCGGCTAGCGGAGCTTGGGTGAGACGTCCTCCACCTGGCAGACCGCGCGCCAGACGGTCTTGGCGCTCTCCCCGTCGGCCAGCGCCTGTATGACGGTCCGGCCGCCCAACGGCGCGAGCACGTAGTCGCGGGCCCACGACTCGGCGTACGTGTCGCCGAAGTGAGCGTTCATCCGTCTCCAGAACTCGGTCAGGCGCATGGATTCAAGTATGGAATCGCCTGGGGGGTGGGTAGGACATCCCCATGCCAAAGACCCCCAAGTCTTCGCCACCGAAGACAGCCGAGACCAAGGCCCACAGGGCCAGGCGCCGCCGATTACTGCACACGCTGCGCCTCACCGTACAGAAGGAGAAGTCTGAGCGATCAGAAAGGCACGCGGGCGTCAGGCAGGAGCCCCGTGCGGGCAAGCCGCGTACGCGCAGGGCGTCGCGGCGCTAGACCCGCGGTCACAGCACACGCGAGCCGTACATCTCACCGAGATGGTCGGCGAGCAGCTCCAGCCGGGCGCCATCGGGGTCCTTGAAGTAGATGGAGGCGCCGCTCTCTATCTGGTGCGGCACGCCGGCCATCTCCAGCTTCCCGCGCAACCGCTCCCAGGTGGCGGGGTCGACGGAGATCGCGACGTGGTGCAGCCCGCCCAGCACCTCTTGGTACGGCCCGAGGTCGAGGCCGGGGAAGTCGAAGAACGCGAGCAGGTTGCCGTTGCCGATGTCGAAGAAGAAGTGGTTCGAGCCCTTGTAGTCGCGGTTCTCGATGATCTCCGTGAGCGGGAACTCCAGGAGTTCCTGGTAGAACTTGATGGTGCGTTCCACGTCCGACGAGAGCAGGGCCATGTGGTGCAGGCCCCGAGCGCTGCTCGATGGCCGGTGCGCTAAGACGTGGCGCCGTCTCATCTCCGCTCGGCGGGCTTCGATGGCCGCATAGTCAATGGTCACGGTCGCTGTATGTCCGCCAGGGCCCCCGCTCAACCGCTCGCCGGGGAGCCAAATGCGTTTTCTGTCGGTGGCGCGAGGCAATATGTGCTGGTGAGCTCGCTAGACCAGTTCAGCCAGGTGACCAGGCAATGGTTCACCGGGGCCTTCCAAGCTCCCACGGCCGCCCAGGAGGGGGCGTGGGAGTCGATCTCGCGCGGCGACAACACCCTGGTCGTCGCTCCCACCGGGTCGGGCAAGACGCTGGCGGCCTTCCTGTGGTCGCTCGACAGACTGGCGTTCGAGCAGACCGGCCCCACCGCCACACCCGAGGCCGGGCCCACCGCGTCCGAGGCCGCCGCCGCGCGTAAGGGCGCCGCTGTGCGCAAAGACGCGCCGAAGGGGACGCGGGTGCTGTACGTGTCGCCGCTCAAGGCCCTGGCCGTGGACGTCGAGCGCAACCTGCGCGCGCCGCTGGCCGGGCTCAAGCAGACAGCGCGCCGGCTCGGGCTGCCGGTGCCGGAGATCTCGGTGGCGATCCGCTCGGGCGACACCCCCTCGGAAGACCGCAGGCGCTACGCCGCCAAGCCGTCCGACATCCTGATCACGACGCCGGAGTCGCTGTTCCTGCTGCTCACCAGCCAGGCGCGCGAGGCGTTGCGGGGCGTGGAGACGGTGATCGTGGACGAGGTCCACGCGGTCGCGGCCACCAAGCGCGGCGCTCATCTGGCGCTCAGCCTGGAGCGGCTCGACGCGCTGCTCGACAGGCCGGCGCAGCGGATCGGGCTGTCGGCGACGGTGCGGCCGGTGAGCGAGGTGGCGGCGTTCCTGGGCGGCACGCGACCGGCCACGGTCGTGCAGCCGCCGTCGGAGAAGCGGATCGAGGTCGAGGTCGTCGTCCCGGTCGAGGACATGACGGAGATGGAGGGCCGGCCGCAGCCGGAGGGCCGGGAGGAGTTCGCCCCCGAGCCGGGCAACCGGTCGATCTGGCCCCATGTGGAGGACCGGCTGTTCGACCTGATCGGGGCGCACAGCTCGACGATCGTCTTCGCCAACTCGCGGCGGCTGGCCGAGCGGCTGTGCACCCGCCTCAACGAGCTCGCGTACGAGCGGGAGGGCGGCGGCGTTGAGGCCATCGACCTCTCCATCTGGGAGACGCCCTCATCACCGCAGAAGCCCCAGCGGATGCCCGCCGACATGATGGCGCAGGCCGGGGCCAGCAAGGGTGTCGTGACCGAGATCGTCCGCGCGCACCACGGCTCGGTCTCCAAGGAGGAGCGGGCGCAGATCGAGGAGGCTCTCAAGTCGGGCCGGCTGCCCGCCGTGGTCGCCACCTCCAGCCTGGAGCTGGGCATCGACATGGGCGCGGTCGACCTGGTCGCGTGCGTGGAGGCGCCGCCGAGCGTGGCCAGCGGGCTGCAGCGCATCGGCCGGGCGGGCCACCAGGTCGGCGCGGTGTCCAAGGGTGTGATCTTCCCGAAGTACCGGGGTGACCTGGTGCAGACGGCCGTGGTGGCCGAGCGGATGAAGAGCGGCCAGATCGAGGAGTTGCGCTATCCGCGTAACCCGCTCGACGTGCTGGCGCAGCAGATCGTGGCGATGACCGCGCTCGACGAGTGGACGGTCGACGAGCTGGAGTCCGTGGTCAAGCGGGCCGCCCCCTATGCCACGCTGCCCAGGACCGCCCTGGAGGCCACGCTCGACATGCTGGCCGGGCGCTATCCGAGCGAGGAGTTCGCCGAGCTGCGGCCGCGCATCGTGTGGGACCGGGTCACCGGCACCCTCCAGGGTCGTCCGGGCGCGCAGCGGCTGGCGGTCACCAACGGCGGCACGATCCCCGACCGCGGCCTGTTCGGCGTCTTCCTGGTGGGTGAGAAGGCCTCTCGGGTGGGCGAGCTGGACGAGGAGATGGTCTACGAGTCGCGCGTGGGCGACGTGTTCGTGCTGGGTGCGACGTCCTGGCGGATCGAGGACATCACGACCGACCGGGTGCTCGTCTCGCCCGCGCCGGGCCAGCCGGGCAAGCTGCCGTTCTGGCACGGCGACGCGCCCGGGCGCCCGGCCGAGCTGGGCAAGGCGATCGGGCAGTTCCTGCGCGAGCAGGCCAAGAACGGCTCGACCGAGCGCATGCGGGAGGCGGGGCTCGACGAGTTCGCCTCCGGAAACCTGCTGTCCTACCTCCACGAACAACGCGAGGCCACCGGCTACGTCCCCGACGACCGCACCCTCCTCGTCGAGCGTTTCCACGACGAGCTCGGCGACTGGCGCGTGGTCATCCACTCCCCCTACGGCGCGCGGGTGCACGCCCCGTGGGCGCTGGCGATCAACCGGCGCCTGCGCGAGCGCTACGGCATCGATGTGCAGGCGGTCCACTCCGACGACGGCATCGTGCTGCGCATCCCCGACACGCTGGCCGAGCCGCCGACCGACGTGGCCGCGTTCGATGCCGAGGAGATCGAGCAGATCGTCACGGAGGAGCTGGGCGGGTCGGCCATGTTCGCCTCCCGGTTCAGGGAGTGCGCGGGGCGGGCGTTGCTGCTGCCGCGCCGCACGCCGGGCAAGCGCAGCCCGCTGTGGCAGCAGCGCCAGCGCGCCGCCCACCTGCTGGGCGTGGCCTCGCAGTACGCCTCGTTCCCGATCGTGCTGGAGACCATGCGCGAGTGCCTGCAGGACGTCTTCGACGTGCCGGGGCTCGTCCAGCTCATGCGGGACATCGCCGCCCGCAGGGTGCGGCTGGTGGAGGTGGAGACCTCGCAGGCCTCGCCGTTCGCGGCGTCGCTGCTGTTCCATTACGTGGGCGCGTTCATGTACGAGGGCGACGCGCCCCTGGCCGAGCGGCGCGCCCAGGCGCTGGCGCTGGACACCACGCTGCTGGCCGAGCTGCTGGGCCAGGCCGACCTGCGCGAGCTGCTCGACCCCGACGTGATCTCCGACACCGAGCGCGAGCTGGCCAGGCTCGACCGGCCGCTGCGCGACCTGGAGGACCTCGCCGACCTGCTGCGCTCCCACGGGCCGCTGCTCGCGCCCGACGTGAGCGTGCGCGGCGGCGACCCGGCCTGGCTGGCGGAGCTCGAACGCTCGCGTCGCGCGATCCGCGTACGCATCGCCGGCGAGGAGCACTGGGCGGCCATCGAGGACGCGGCCCGCATGCGTGACGCGCTGGGCGTGCCGCTGCCGGTCGGGGTGCCCCACGCGTTCCTGGAGCCGGTCGCCGATCCGCTGGCCGACCTGGTGGCGCGGCACGCCCGCACCCGCGGGCCCTTCCACGCGGGGTCGGCCGCGGCCCGGTTCGGGCTGGGCGTGGCCGTGGTGACGGACGCGTTGCGCCGGCTGGCCGCGTCCGGGCGGGTCGTGAACGGGGAGTTCCGGCCCGGCGGACGGGGCGAGGAGTGGTGCGACGCCGGGGTGCTGCGGATGCTGCGGCGCAGGTCGCTGGCCCGGCTGCGCAAGGAGGTCGAGCCGGTCGCGCCGGAGACCCTGGCCCGCTTCCTGCCCGCCTGGCACGGCATCACCGGCTCGGGGGCCGCGGGGGCGGCCGGCGGCCGGGGCGCGAGCGAGGCGGCCCGGGCCATGGACGCGCTGGTTCGCTCCATCGAACAGCTCCAAGGGGCCGCCGTGCCCGCGTCCGCGCTGGAGACGCTGGTGCTGCCCGCGCGGGTGCCCGGCTACCATCCGGCGCTGCTCGACGAGCTGACCTCGTCGGGCGAGGTGATGTGGGCGGGACAGGGCTCGCTGCCCGGCGGCGACGGCTGGGTGTCGCTCTACTACGGCGACACCGCGCCGCTGCTGCTGCCCGAGCCCGCCGAGATCACGATGACCCCTCTGCACGAGCGCGTGCTGGAGTTGCTGGGCGGGGGCGGCGCGCTGTTCTTCCGCGGCATCTCCGACCAGCTCGGGTCCCTGGACGACGCCACCCTGGCGGCGGCGGTGTGGGATCTGGTGTGGGCGGGGCGGATCTCCGGCGACACGCTGGCGCCGCTGCGGGCCACGCTCGGCACCGGCCGTCCCGCGCACCGGCCCGCCACCACGCGGCGGCGCCGGGCCGTGCTGCCGAGCAGGAGCGGGCCGCCCACGGTGGGCGGCCGGTGGTGGCTGCTGCCCGCGCCCGCCGCCGACACCACCCAGCGGGCGCACGCTCAAGCCGAGGTGCTGCTGGAACGGCACGGCGTGGTGACGCGGGGCGCGGTGACGTCGGAACGACTTCCTGGGGGATTTACGCCCGTATATCAGGTCTTGCGGGCGTACGAGGAGAGCGGGCGCTGCCGCCGGGGCTACTTCGTCGAGGGCCTCGGGGGCGCGCAGTTCGCCCTGCCGGGAGCGGTCGACCGGATGCGCGCCATGGCGCCCGGCCTCGTGCCGTCCGACGGTCCAGGGCTCGCCCCGGGGATCGGCTCGGGTGTTGGGAGTTTTGGGTCCAGCTCCGGGGCTGGGGGTGTGGGGTCCGGCTCTGGGGGCGGGCGGAGGGCCGTGGTGCTGGCCGCCGCCGATCCGGCCAGCCCGTACGGCGCCGCGCTCCCCTGGCCGCAGCACCCCGGCGAACTCGGGCACAAGCCTGGCCGGAAGGCCGGTTCGCTGGTCGTGCTCGTGGACGGGCACCTGGTGCTCTACGTCGAACGGGGCGGCAAGACGCTGCTGTCGTTCGCCGACGACGACCGGCTGCAGCCCGCCGTCGACGCCCTTGCGCTGGCTGTTCGGGACGGGGCGCTCGGGAAGCTGACCGTGGAACGGGCCGACGGCACGGCCATCGTCGAGTCGCCGCTGGCGGCGGCCCTGGAGGCGGCCGGTTTCCACCCCACCCCCCGGGGGCTGCGCCTACGCGCCTGAACCCCTGCGACGCGACACCGAACGGCTCGAGGGCCGAGAGGTGGGGCGAGGGGTCAAGAGCGCAGGAGCCGGAAGGGCGGAGGGATCGCGGGCCGAAGGCGCGGGATCCGGAGGCGCGCAGCCCCAAGGGGCGAGAGTGCGGGAGCCGGCGGTGCGGGGTCGCGGGCATCGCCTCCGGCCCGCAGCTGGCGATGTGGGAGCCGGAGGCGCGGAGGTCGAGGTGGTGTGGGTGACGAGGGTTGGGTTGGGGGTGGGGCGGGCTGGGTGGGGGAGTTGGTCCGGGCTGTATACGATTGTCGCCTCATGGCTGATTTGACGCTGGGCGCGGCCCATCCGACCTTGCGCGACGAGGTCACCAAGGAGCTGCGGCGACGCATACTCTCCGGCGAGCTCGCCCAGGGTGAGCGGCTGGTCGAGGACCGGCTGGCCGCGCTGCTCGGCGTGTCGCGCAACCCCGTGCGCGAGTCCATCCGGGTGCTGGCCGCCGAGGGGTTCGTCGAGGTCGTGCCCAGGTTCGGCGCCACCGTCGCGCGGCTGTCGGCGGCGGAGGGCGAGGAACTCTTCGACGTGCGCATGGCGGTCGAGGGCCTGGCGGCGCGGCTGGCCGCGCGCAAGCGCACCCCCGAGTCCGCCGAGCGGCTGCAGCAGGTGCTGGAGCAGGCCAAGGAGGCCGTGGAGAACGGGCGGCTGGAGGAGGTGGCCGATCTCAACACGGCCTTCCACCTGGCCGTGGGTGAGGCGGCGGGCAACTCGTACCTGAGTCTGATGATGAAGCCCATGCTCCTGCGGGCGCAGTGGGTCTTCAGCCAGACCGCCGCCGCCCGCGGGCCGCACTCCTGGACCGAGCACCTGAGCCTGTGCGAGGCCATCGCGGCGGGCGACGAGGACGAGGCGCAGGCCAGGGCCATTGCGCACGTGGCCGCGGCCAGGCGGTCGTTCCTGGCGGCGATCCGCAGGGCAAATCCCCCGAACGATTAGAAAACACTCAGATAACAACACAGGGTCAGGAAACACCAGTGAAATGTGAGGTCTTGTATACAGTCTCCTAAACCTTTCAACGGAGGCCCCATGAGACCGTCCCCCAGGCTCGTCGCGGCGCTCGCCGTTCTCCCCCTTGCCCTGACAGCTTGCGGCGGAGGCGGATCGAGCGGCACCCCCGCAGCCCCTCCCTCCATAGCCGACGCCTCGGCCGACAACCGGCCGGTCAAGGCGGGCGGCACGCTCAACGTGGCGCTCAGCGCCGACCCCGACGCGCTCGACCCGAGCATCTCGACCACGCTGGTGGGTCGCGAGGTGTTCGCGAACATGTGCGAGAAGCTCTTCGACATCGACGCGCAGTCGAGCCTGGTCCCGCAGCTGGCCAGTGCCTTGCCCGAGGTCTCCGGCGACGGCAAGGAGGTGACGATCAAGCTGCGCGAGGGCGTGAAGTTCAACGACGGCACGGCGTTCGACGCCGAGGCGGTCAAGAAGTCGCTGGACCGGCACCGCACCTGGGAGAAGTCCGCGCGCCAGGCCGACCTGGCGGCGGTGTCCAAGGTGACCGTGGTCGACCCCACGACGGTCAAGCTCACGCTGACGCAGGCGTTCACGCCGCTGACCGCGCAGCTCGCCGACCGCGCCGGCATGATCATGTCGCCCAAGGCCCTGGACGCGGGCAACGACAACTTCGGGGCGAGCCCGGTCTGCGTCGGGCCGTTCAAGTTCGCGAGCCGCACGTCCGGCAGCCAGATCGTGCTGGAGAAGGCCTCCGACTACTACGACGCGGCCAAGGTCAAGCTCGACAAGCTCGTATACAAAATCATCGTGGACCCGAACGTACGGGCCGCGAACCTGAAGTCCGGCGACGTCCAGGTGGGCGACAACCTCGCCACCACCACGGTCAAGGGCGTGCAGAGCGACCCCAACCTCAAGGTCGTGTCCGGCGGCGGCCTCGGCTACTACGGCATCACGATCAACACCGGCAACGCCGGCGGCTCCACCGAGAAGCCCGGCACGGTGAACACGGCGCTGGCCAAGAGCCCGCAGCTGCGCGAGGCGTTCGAGCTGGCCCTCGACCGCGACGTGATCAACAAGACCGTCTACAACGGCCTGCACGAGGTGGACTGCTTCCCCGTGCCGGTGGACAGCCCGTACCGCGCCAAGGACCTGCAGTGCCCGGCGCGCGACCTGGCCAAGGCCAAGCAACTGGTGCAGGCGTCCGGCGTGCAGACGCCGATCCCGGTCACGCTCACCAGCCCGAACGACGCCACCAACGTGCGCCTGGCGCAGGTCATCCAGCAGATGACCAAGGAGGCGGGCTTCAACGTGAACGTGCAGACCGCCGAGTTCGTCAGCACGCTCGAGCAGGGCAAGTCCGGCAAGTTCGACGTCCTGCTGAACGGCTGGTCGGGCCGCGTCGACCCGGACGGCAACCTCACGAACCTCATCACCAGCCGCGGCAGCAACAACTACAGCGGCATGTCCGACCCGGGCATCGACGACCCGATCAAGCAGGCCGCCGCCGAGTCGGACCCGGTCAAGCGGGCCGAGCTCTACGCGGGCGCCCTGAAGAAGGCCGCCGAGGTGAGAGGCGTCCTGTACCTGTACCACAACAAGTACTACCTGGGCATGAGCAAGAACGTGGCCGGCGTCCAGTACTTCAAGGACGGCCTGCCGCGCTTCGTCACCGCCGGGTTCACCGCGTAATGCTCTGGTTCATCCTCCGGCGCTGCGGATCGGCCGTGATCGTGCTGTTCCTGGCCAGCATCCTGATCTTCCTCGGGATCAGGGCGCTGCCCGGGGACCCGGCCACGGTCATGGCGGGCGAGGAGGCCTCGCCCGCCGTGATCGAGGCCATCCGGCACGAGTTCGGCCTGGACAAGCCGCTGCCCGCCCAGTACCTCGACTACGTCGGCCAGACCCTGACCGGCAACCTCGGCCGCTCCACGCAGGACCAGCTCCCGGTGATCGACATCATCGCCGAGCGGCTGCCGGTGACGCTGGAGCTGTCGGCCCTGGCCATGCTGGTCGCGATCGTCGTCGGGGTGGGCGCGGGCATCGTCGCGGCCGTCCGGCGCGGCCGGCTCGCCGACTACCTGGCCACCGGGTTCGGCCTGGCCGGGCTGTCGGTGCCGCACTTCTGGCTCGGCCTGCTCGGCATCCTGCTGTTCGCGGTCACCTGGCGGGTCCTGCCCGCCTCCGGGTACGTCCCCTTCACCCAGGACCCCGGCCAGAACCTCCAGCGCATGATCCTGCCCGCCCTCGTGCTCGGCACCGGCTTCGCCGCCATCCTCATGCGGCAGACCCGCTCGGCCATGCTCGGCGCGCTCTCGGCCGACTACGTCCGGACCGCCAGGTCGAAGGGCCTGTCCGAGGTCAAGGTCGTGGGCGCGCACGCGTTGCGCAACAGCCTGACGACCGTGGTCACGGTGCTCGGCCTCCAGCTCGGCGCGCTGATCAGCGGCGCGGTGGTGACCGAGCAGATCTTCGTGATCCCCGGGTTCGGCAAGCTGACCGTGGACGCGGTGCTGACCAGGAACTACCCCGTCATCCAGGCCGTCGTGCTGATCACGGTCATCGGCTACGTGCTGGTCAACCTGCTGGTCGACATCGTGTACGCGTTCCTCAACCCCCGGATCAGGCTGTCAGGGAGCGCGAATGACTAGGCTGTGGCGGCGTTTCAAGCGGCGCCCGATGCCGATGGCCGGGCTGGTGCTGGTGGTCGCGTTCGTGCTGCTGGCGCTGATCGGGCCGCTGGTGACCGGCGACCCCACCACGCAGGACTACCTGGCCACGCTCGCGCCTCCGTCGGGCGCACACCCGATGGGCACCGACGACCTGGGCCGCGACGCGTTCGCCAGGATCGCGCACGGCGCGCAGGTGTCGTTGCAGGCCGGCGTGCTCTCCACGCTGCTGGCGATGGTCGTGGGCATCCCGATCGGCCTGGTCGCCGGGTTCTACCGGCGCTGGCTCGACCCGGTCGTGATGCGGCTGGTGGACGTGACGCTGGCGTTCCCGTTCCTGGTGTTCGCGGTGGGCCTGGCGGCGATCATCGGGCCCTCGCTGAAGGGCGTGGTGTTCGCGCTGGGCTTCTCGCAGCTGCCCGCCGTCATCAGGATCACCCGTGGCGAGGTGCTGGCGGTCAGGGAGATGGACTACGTGGCCGCGGCCGTCGCCGACGGCGCGGGCGACGGGCACCTCATCTTCCGTTACGTGCTCCCGAACTGCCTCAACCCGCTCATCGTGCAGGCCACCGTGGCGATCCCGGGGGCGATCATCGGCGAGGCCACGCTGTCGTTCCTGGGGCTGGGCGTGCAGCCGCCCACGCCCTCGTGGGGCGTGATGCTGACGACCGCGCAGCAGTATCTGAGCGACGCCCCCTGGCTGGCCGTCTGGCCCGGGATCATGATCGCGCTGGCCACG
Source organism: Nonomuraea sp. NPDC049625 (assembly GCF_040675285.1). Classification (NCBI taxonomy): domain Bacteria; kingdom Bacillati; phylum Actinomycetota; class Actinomycetes; order Streptosporangiales; family Streptosporangiaceae; genus Nonomuraea; species Nonomuraea sp. NPDC049625. The sequence goes on from NZ_JBFAOQ010000004.1 coordinate 713,138, forward strand.
CTCGGCTTCAACCTGCTGGGCGACGGGCTGCGGGACGTTCTGGACCCGAGGAGCGGCCGATGAGCCTGCTGGAGATCACCGACCTGAGGGTCGGCTTCGACACCGAGGACGGCCTGGTGCAGGCGGTCAGGGACATCTCGCTCACGCTGGACGAAGGCGAGATCCTGGCGCTGTGCGGCGAGTCCGGCTGCGGCAAGTCGGTCACCGCGATGTCGGTGCCCAGGCTGCTGCCGCCCGAGACGACCCGGCTGTCCGGCTCGGTCAAGCTGGACGGGCGCGAGCTCACCACGCTCCCCGAGGCGGACCTGCGGCACGTACGCGGCAAGGACGTCTCGGTCGTCTTCCAGGAGCCGATGACCTCGCTGAACCCGTCGTTCAGCGTCGGTTACCAGATCATCGAGGTGCTGCGCAGGCACGAGCGCCTCTCGCGCCAGGCCGCCAGGAGCCGCGCCGTCGAGCTGCTGGAGCTGGTCGGCATCCCGGCGCCGCAGCGCCGCATGAAGGAGTACCCGCACCAGCTCTCCGGCGGCATGCGCCAGCGCGTGATGATCGCGATCGCGGTGGCCTGCTCGCCCCGGGTGCTGATCGCCGACGAGCCCACCACGGCGCTCGACGTGACGATCCAGGCGGGCGTGCTGGACGTCTTCCGCGACCTGCGCGACCGGCTCGGCACGGCGATCATCCTCATCACGCACGACCTGGGCGTGGTGGCCGACATCGCCGACCGGGCCGTGGTCATGTACGCCGGCCGCGCCGTCGAGCAGGCCCCGGTGGCCGAGTTGTTCGCGAACCCGCGGCACCCGTACACGCTGGGCCTGATGAACGCGCTCCCGTCCGCGGCGGTCAACGGCCGCCTGGCCGAGATCCCCGGCATGGTGCCCTCGCCGCTGTCGGATCCCGACGAGTGCGCGTTCCAGGCCCGCTGCCCGCGCGCCCAGGACGACTGCCGCGCGGCCAGACCCCCGCTCGAACGGCACGCGGACGGCCATCTGGCGGCCTGTTTCCACCCGGGAGGCAAGCAGTGATCCTGCGGATCGACAACCTGGTCAAGCACTACGGCCAGGTACGCGCCGTGGACGGCCTGTCGCTGGAGCTCGCCCAGGGCGAGGTGCTCGGCCTGGTCGGCGAGTCGGGCAGCGGCAAGTCCACGGTCGGCAAGTGCGTGCTGCGCCTGACCGAGCCCACCTCGGGGGCCATCGAGCTGGACGGCCGCGACATCACCCATCTGTCGCGCCGGGCCATGCGCCCGCTGCGCAGGGACGTCCACATGGTCTTCCAGGACCCCTACTCCTCGCTCAACCCGCGTTTCACGATCGGGCAGATCGTCGCCGAGCCGCTGCTGCGGCACAAGGTGGCCGACCGGCGCGAGGTCTCCGGACGCGTGTCCGCCATGCTGGAGAAGGTGGGGCTGCGGCAGGAGATGCGTTCCCGGTTCCCGCACGAGCTGTCCGGCGGGCAGCGGCAGCGGGTCGGGCTGGCCAGGGCCCTGATCCTGGAGCCCAAGCTGGTCGTGGCGGACGAGCCGGTGTCGGCGCTGGACGTGTCGGTGCAGGCGTCGGTGCTCAACCTGATCACGGACCTGCAGCGGGACATGGGGTTCTCGTGCCTGTTCATCACGCACGACCTGTCGGTGGTGGAGTTTCTCGCCGACCGGATCGCCGTCATGTACCTGGGCAAGATCGTCGAGTCCGGCCCGACGGCCGAGATCTTCGCCGCGCCGCGGCACCCGTACACGCAGGCCCTGCTGTCGGCGGCGCCGGTGCCCGATCCGGTCCGGCAGCGGGAGCGGCGCAGGATCGTGCTCGGCGGGGACGTCCCCAGCCCGGTCGACCCGCCGTCCGGGTGCCGGTTCCACACGCGGTGCCCGCTGGCGTACGACGCCTGCCGTACCGAGGAGCCGCCCTTGACCGACCCACGTGGGAACGGCCATCCGGCCGCGTGCCACTTGGTAACGGCGGACCACGTCCCCGACGCGGCCGCCAATCACTAGAAGGAGAGATCTTGTTCACCACCAGGCCCGAGCTGACGGGCGACTTCGGCATGGTCGCCAGCACGCACTGGCTGGCCTCGGCCACCGGCATGGGCGTGCTCGAACGCGGCGGCAACGCCTTCGACGCGGCGGTGGCCGCCGGGTTCGTGCTCCAGGTCGCCGAGCCGCACCTGAACGGCCCCGGCGGCGAGGTGCCGATCCTGCTGTGGAGCGAGGACGAGCAGAAGGTGTCCGTGGTGTGCGGGCAGGGCGTGGCGCCGGCCGCGGCCACCATCGAGCGCTACACCGGGCTGGGCCTGGACATCGTGCCCGGCACGGGGCTGCTGGCGGCCACCGTGCCGGGGGCGTTCGGCGGCTGGATGCTCATGCTGGAGCGCTGGGGCACCTGGTCGCTGGCCGACGTGCTGGCCCCCGCGATCCACTACGCCGAGCACGGGGTGCCGGTGCTGGAGCGCATCGCGGCCACGATCGAGTCGGTCGAAGGACTGTTCAACGACGACTGGCCGACGTCGGCGGCGACCTGGCTGCCCGGCGGCCGGGTCCCGGCGGCGGGGTCGAAGCTGGCCAACCCGGTGCTGGCGGCCACCTACCGGCGGGTGGTCGCCGAGGCCGAGGCCGCGTCGAGCACCCGCGAAGGACAGCTCGACGCCGCCCGCCGCGCCTGGTACGAGGGGTTCGTGGCCGAGGCGATCGCCGAGTTCTGCGCCAAGACGGCCTGGCGGGACAGCAGCGGCGAGGCGCACGGCGGGCTGCTCACCGGCGACGACCTGGCCCGGTGGTCGGCCTCGGTCGAGGAGCCGCTCGCCTTCGACTACCGCGGCCACACCGTCTACAAGACGCGGCCGTGGGGGCAGGGGCCGGTGTTCCTGCAGCAGCTCGCGCTCCTGCAGGGCTTCGACCTGGACGGGATGGAGTTCCTCGGCGCCGACTACGTGCACACGGTGACGGAGGCCGCCAAGCTCGCCTTCGCCGACCGCGAGGCCTGGTACGGCGACACCGACGTCCCCGTGTCCGACCTGCTCAGCGAGGCCTACAACGCCGAGCGGCGCAAGCTCATAGGCGCGCAGGCCAGCTTCGAGCTGCGGCCCGGCGCCCCGGGCGGCCGCGTGCCCAGGCTGCCCGACTACCCCGCGCCCGGCACGGCGAGCGACGCCCCCGGCATCTCCGGCGCGCGCTCCCCGCAGGGCGTCGGCGAGCCGACCGTGGCCCGTGACGGCACGGTGAAGGGTGACACCTGCCACCTCGACGTCGTGGACCGGTACGGCAACATGGTCTCCGCCACCCCCAGCGGCGGCTGGCTGCAGAGCTCCCCCACCATCCCCGAGCTGGGCTTCTGCCTGGGCACCAGGGCTCAGATGTTCTGGCTGCAGGACGGGCTGCCCGCCTCGCTGCGCCCCGGCACGCGTCCGCGCACCACGCTGACGCCGTCGTTCGCGCTCAGGGACGGCAGGCCGTGGCTGGCGTTCGGCACTCCCGGCGGCGACCAGCAGGACCAGTGGAGCCTGAACTTCTTCCTCGCGGTCGTCCACGGCGGGCTGAACCTGCAGGAGGCCATCGACGCCCCCATGTTCCACTCCGAGCACTTCCCCAGCTCGTTCTTCCCGCGCGGCTCCCGTCCCGGCGTGCTGCACGTCGAGGACCGGGTGGACGCGGGCGTGACGGCGGAGCTGCGGCGGCGCGGGCACGAGGTCGAGGTGCAGGGCTCGTGGACGCTCGGCAGGCTCAGCGCCGTCGCCCGTGACGGCGAGTTCCTCAAGGCCGCCGCCAACCCGCGCGGCGCCCAGGGCTACGCAGTCGGCCGATGACGGATCTCCTGTTCATGCTGGGCGCCGGTCTGCTGGCCGGTGTGGTGAACGCGCTGGCGGGCGGCGGGACGCTCATCTCGTTCCCCGCGCTGCTGGCGCTGGGTTATCCGAGCCTGACCGCGTCCGTGACCAACGCGGTGGCGCTGTGGCCCGGCTACCTGGGCGGCGTGCTCGGCTACCGGGCCGAGCTGCGCGGCCAGCGGCGCCGGGCGGCGGCGTTGTCGATCACGACCGTGCTGGGCGCGGGCGTGGGCAGCGCGTTGCTGCTGCTCACGCCCGGCCGGCTGTTCGAGTCGCTGGTGCCGTGGCTGGTGGCCTTCGCCAGCCTGGCGCTGCTGGCCCAGCCGTGGCTGCGCAGGCTCTTCGGCGGTGAGGCCGACGGGCCGCCCAGCAAGCTGGTGTACGCCGGGGTCTTCCTGGGCGGCTGTTACGGCGCCTACTTCAACGGTGGAATGGGTGTACTGCTCCTGACAGTGCTCGGCATGTTCCTGCACGACAACCTGCACCGGGTGAACGCCGTGCGGGCCACGCTCGCGCTGGTGATCAGCACGGTGTCGGTCGTGGCGTTCTCCCTGTTCGGTCCCGTGCAGTGGCAGGCCGTGGCGGTGATCGCGCCGGCCAGCCTGGTCGGCGGGTTCCTGGGCACGCGTCTGGCCAAACTCATGTCGGCCAAGGTCCTGCGCGGCGTCGTTGTCGCGTTCGGCCTGGGTGTGGCCGTGGCGCTTGCCTTGCGTTAGGCGGTATCGCTACGCGACGGTGGCCTCGATGAGGTCGTCCACCACGTCGGCCAGGTCGTGGCCCCTGGCGTGCACCCGGCGCTGGCGCATGGCTCCCGAGCCCTTGCGCAGCAGCCGGTCCAGCCCCTCCTGGACGAACGTCAGGTCGCCGGCCTCCGCCAGCGCCGGGCGTACGTGCTCCAGGAGGCGGCCCGCCATCACCGGCGCGGGCACGAGGGCGCCGTGCCGCACGTCCATGCTGTCGCTCGTCAGCCCGTAGCGGGCCGCGCGCCAATAGGCGGCGCGCAGCACCTCCGCCGGGATCGGCAGCCCACGGTCACCCCGCTCCACCGCGGCCAGCGCGGTCACCACCAGCGCGCGGATGAGCCCGATCAGGGTGAGACTGTCGCTCACGTCGAGCGGCACGTCGGCCACCCTGATCTCGACCGTGGGCAGCCGGGACGACGGCCTGGCGTCCCAGTAGACCGTCTTGGCGTCGAGCAGCACGCCCGAGTCCGTGAGCGCCCGCACCGCCAGCTCGTAGTCGCCGAACGACGGGAAGTACGGCGGCGCGCCGGACACCGGCCAGCGACCCCAGCTGATCACCCGCCAGGACGCGTAGCCGGTGTCGCGGCCCACGAAGAACGGCGAGTTGGCGGCCAGCGCGATCAGCGTGGGCAGCCAGGGACGCAGGTGGTTGCCGACGTAGACGGCGTGCTCCTCGTCGGGCACGTCCACGTGCACGTGCAGGGCGCAGATGCTGATCTCGTCATGAAGTGCGCGATAGAGCGTCCTCCCTTGGTGATAGCGATCGTCGTCGGCGAGCGGCGGCGGCATGACGTTCCCCAGCACGGGGATGCCGCTCGCGACGACGGCCAGTCCGCACGAACGGGCGGCGGAGGCCACCTCCTGCCGCGCGGAACGCAGTTGCGAGCCGAGCTCGCTGAGGTCGGCGGAGGGCGGCGTGCGAGCCTCCACCTGGAAACGCGTGATTTCTTGCACCACGTCGAGCACATCCGTCGCCGCGGCCAGGACATCGGCCGCTCGGGGAGCCACGTGGCGGGTGCGGGGATCGACTACGAGGTATTCCTCTTCGATCCCGATCAACGGAACCATACCCACACCTCGCTGGGAGTCCAAACCTCCGACTGAAGGTTGTGCCCGGCGCACGCCCAGGGGAAAACCCCTGGAGCAAACGATTGCTCAGATAGGCCCGTAGAGGGCGTGGGCAAATCCCGTGGACATGGCCCAATAACGGTCGCCGTACGACCAGTGCCACCACTCGGTGGGGTAGTTGACCAGGCCGGTGGGCTCCAGAGCGGCGGCGAGGAGCTTGCGGTGGGCGCGCGCGTCGGCGGTGATATTGGGGGCGGCCGTATAGCAGGCGCCGTCGCTCTGCTCCGGGTTGTCGTTGACCTGGGTGCCCATGTCGTACTCGACGCCGTCGGGGTCGCACAGGGTCAGGTCCACGGCGGCGCCGGCAGTGTGGGGGGCGACCTCGACCGGGGACACGTACCGACTCGCCGCGATATATGACTCGTCGGGGGAAATTTCGGGGAATGTGGTGTGGAGTTCCGCCCGGTACGTCTCGAAGATCCGCCGCTGGGTGGCGATGGGCCGGTAGCCCTCGACGATCAGCAGGTGGAACCCGTCGGGCAGCGAACGCTCGGCCCGCTCCAGCCGGTCGAGCAGGCCGGAGCGCAGATGCGCGTACGCGCCCTCGTCGTCGGCCAGCCGCGTGTCGACCCGCAGCCGCCCGCGCACGTCGGCCAGCGGCTCGCCGCACTCGCGCACGGGAAGCGCGGTCACCCTGGGGTCGGAGATGAGCACGACATCGTTGGGGGACAGCCACATGAGCAGAAATTCTCACACAGTATCGGAGAAGACCTGCTCCCGGGCCTGCTCCAGAGCGGCCACCAGCGCCCCGCGCAGCACGGGGTTGCCCGCGACCTGGGTCGTGACCACGGCCGGCCGGCTGGGGCAGACGCGGGCCACCGCCTCCTGCACCTTGGCGGCCAGCCGCGCGCCGCCCGCCCGGCCGATGTCGCCGCTGAGCACGATCAGCCCGGGATCGAGCACGACGGTCACCGCCGCCGCGCCCACGGCCAGCCGTCCCGCCACCTCGTCCAGGTAGCCCTCGTCGCCGCCGCGCACCAGGTCGGGCACCGTCCTGCCGGTCACGCCGTGCCGGTCTGCCAGGCCGCGCAGCGCGTCGTGGCCCACCAGGCGCTGGAACGAGCCCGACTGCGGCTCCGAGACGTCGGTCGGCAGCGGCTCGCCGGGGACCGGCAGCCAGCCGATCTCGCCCGCTCCCCCGCTGATGCCCCGATGCAGCCTGCCGCCCAGCATGACGCCGAGGCCCTGGCCGACGCCGGCCCAGATCACCACGAAGTCGTCGTGGCCGACGGCCGCGCCGTGCTTGTGCTCGGCGAGCGCGACCAGGTTGACGTCGTTCTCGATGGTGACGGACGCGCCGAGCGTCTCGCGCAGGCTGGCCAGCACGCCGACGTGCCAGTCCGGCAGGTCGTACGACCAGCGCACGTCACCCGTGATCGGGTCGACCACGCCCCTGGTGCCGATGACGAACGCGCGCAGCCGCGACAGGCTGACGTTCGCCGTGTCGCAGGCGCGCTGCACCGCCTCGTGGACCGCCTTGACCGGGTCGCGGCCGTCGGACGGGTTGAGCGTGATCTCCACGACCACCCTGCCTGTGATGTCCGCCACAGCGACCTTGAGGCTGTCGGGCAGGACCTCGAGCCCGGCGACGTACGCGCTGGAGGGAACGACGGCGTACAGGGCGGCGTGCGGCCCCCTGCCCCCGGCGCGCTCCCCCGCGACCTCGACCAGCCCCCGCTCCTCCAGGCGAGCGAGCAGCTGACCTGCGGTTACCTTGGAGAGCCCGGTCCTTTCCCCCAGCTCGGCCCGGGTGAGCGGGCCGTCCATCAGGAGGAGTTCGAGTGCCGCGCGATCGTTCAACCTGCGCAGCAGCCGGGGGACTCCCGGGCTTCGACTCATTACCGCACCCCTCTCGTCACGAATGGCTAACGGGCGTTTCTTTTAAGAAAGTTTCTTGTTAGTTTAGCAGCGTTGTTCGACATTTGACGATCAGCCTGGTGCGGACCGTAGGCCGGCACCCGGGAAGGGAGAACCCTGTGAGGATCGCGAAGATCACAGCCGCTACGGTCAGCACGGCCGCGCTGGCCCTGGGTCTGGCCGCCTGTGGCTCGAGCGAGACCCCCTCGTCCTCACCAAGCGCCGCCGCACCCGCCAGCAGCGGCCCCAAGTACGCCGGCAAGACGCTGACGTTCTGGCGCCTCGGGGACACCAACCCCGCCGCCCAGAAGTACACCGACGAGCTGGTCGCCGAGTTCGAGAAGGAGACCGGCGCCAAGGTGAACGTCGAGTGGATCCCTTGGCCGCAGGTCAACGACAAGTTCACGGCAGCGGCCGCCGGCGGCACCGGCCCTGACGTGACGGAGATCGGCAACGACCAGGTGCCGCTGTGGCAGAGCCAGGAGGCCCTGGAGCCGATCACCGACATCGTGGCGGGCGGCGACCAGGCCCAGATCCCCAAGAACCTCATGGGGCTGGAGACCATCGACGGCGAGACGTACGCCGTGCCGTGGGGCGGCGGCAGCCGGGCGGTGCTCTACCGCGCCGACTGGTTCAAGGAGCTCAAGATCGAGATCCCCAAGACCTGGGACGAGCTCGTGGCGGCCGCCAAGAAGATCCAGGCCAAGAAGGGCAAGGACGTGGACGGCTTCGCCTTCAACGGCGGCTCCGACGCCAACCACCTGCTCGGCGCCCTCGCCTGGACCGCCGGCGGCGACTACGCCGCCAAGGAGGGCGACAAGTGGGTCGGCAAGCTCACCGACCCCGGCTTCAAGGAGGGCTTCGCCCAGTACACCGGCCTGGTGACCGACGGCCTGTCCAGCAAGTCGCGGCTCAACCAGAACACCACCGAGATCCGCACCCGCTTCGCCAACAACAAGGTCGGCATGTACCTCACCGCGTCGTGGGACCTGCCGGGGATCGCGGAGGACAGCAAGGGCAAGCTCAAGGGTGACAAGCTGGCCTTCTTCCCGCTCCCGTCCAAGGCGGGCGGCGAGGCGCAGTCCTTCCTCGGCGGCAACGACATCGCCGTGTGGGGCTCCGCGAAGGAGAAGGACGCGGCCAAGGAGTTCGTGAAGCTGGCCTCCAACAAGCAGTGGGGCGTCAAGTACGCCACCGACGGCGGCCTGCTCCCCGTCTACCCCGAGGCCCTCGCCGCGCTGTCCAGCGACCCCGCGCAGGCGCCGTTCGCCGCCGCCTTCGCCAAGGCCAAGGCCTTCCCCGCCGACCCGCAGTGGACGGAGGCCAACGAGACCAAGGCGGTGCTGCAGAACGCGGCCCGCAAGGTCATCGAGGGCAAGGCGAGCGCGGATGACGCGCTGGCCGCTGCCAACAAGGAACTCGAAGACATCCTCAACGCCTCCTGAGTCCTGTGACGAACACGTCAACGCTCGCCCCCCGGGGCGGAGGCCGCGCCTCCGCCCCGGGGCGGCGCCGCTCACACCGGCCACCGCGGGCCAGCGGGCTGCCCGCCTGGTCGATCCCCTACGTCCTGCTGATCCCGGGGCTGCTGGTCATCGGCGCGCTGCTGCTGTGGCCGCTGATCCAGATGGTGATCATCTCCTTCCAGAAGGTGGGACTCGTCCAGATCTCGGGCAAGAAGCCGGCCACCTGGGTCGGGCTCGAGAACTTCACCAAGGTCTTCGAGAACGACATCTTCTGGTCCTCGCTGCGCAACACGCTGGTGTTCGCGGTGATCGCGGTGCCGCTCACGCTGATCCTCGGCACCGCCGTCGGCGTCCTGCTGCACCGGCTCGGCAAGAAGATGTCGCTGTTCGTCATCATCGGCATCATGTTCGCCTGGGCGGTCCCGCCGGTGGCGCAGGGCATGATCTGGCGCTCGCTCTTCGACGCCGAGGCCGGCATCGTCAACTGGGCGCTCAACCTGCTGCCCGACGGGCTCTCCAAGGCCCTGTTCGGACGGGCCGACTGGACCGGTCAGCCGTGGCTCAACGACGCCTGGTCCATCTACATGGCGCTGATCGTCTGCGTCGTCTGGGCCGGCTTCCCGTTCATCGCGGTCTCGGTGCTGGCCGGCCTCAAGGGCATCCCGGCCGAGCTGTACGAGGCGGCCAAGGTGGACGGCTCGGGCGCCTGGCGCACGTTCAGGAAGATCACCTTCCCGCTGCTCAAGCCGGTGTTCGCGGTGCTGACCGTGCTCTCGATCATCTGGGACTTCAAGGTCTTCTCCCAGCTGTACGTGCTGGCCGGCACCACCAACCGGGAGGCCTACAACCTGTCGATGTACGCGGTGACCGAGGCGTTCAAGGCCCCGCCGAAGATGGGATCGGGCGCGGCCATCGCGGTGGTCCTGACCGTGATCCTGCTCATCGTCACCGCGGCCTACATCCGCCAGATGTTCAAGCAGGAGGAGCTGTGAAGAGCCCGCAGGCCCGCAGGCGCCTGGGCAAGGCCACGCTCAACGCGGCAGGCGTGCTGGTCTTCCTGGTCGCCGTCTTCCCCGTCTACTGGATGGTCTCCACCGGCTTCAAGGCGAACGACCAGATCTTCACCACCGAATTCATCCCGTTCCCCACGCACTTCACCTTCGAGCACATCACGCGGGTGCTCACCGACGGCGTGGCCGGGCACTCGATCTGGCTCTACATGCGCAACAGCGCCATCGTCGCGCTCGGGACGGTCCTGATCGGCGCGGTCTTCGCGCTGCTGTCGGCCACCGCCGTGGCCCGGTTCCGCTTCAAGGGGCGCACGGCGTTCCTGAGCCTGCTGCTCGTCGCGCAGATGATCCCGGCCGAGGCGCTGCTCATCCCGCTGTTCCTCGGCGTCAAGCGGCTGGGCCTCTATGACCAGTTGCTCGGTCTGATCGTGACGCAGGTCGCGCTGACGCTGCCGTTCGGGATCTGGATGCTGCGCACGTTCGTGGCCGCCGTGCCCAAGTCGCTGGAGGAGGCGGCCTGGATCGACGGCGCGAGCCGGTTCACCACCTTCTGGAAGGTGCTCTTCCCGCTGGTGGCCCCGGGTCTGGTCGCGACCAGCATCTTCTCGTTCATCACCGCGTGGAACGAGCTGATCATGGCGCTGTACCTGATCAACGACCCGACCAAGTACACGATGCCCGTCGCCCTGCAGTACTTCTTCGGGCAGAAGGGCACCGACTGGGGCGCCATCATGGCCAGCTCCACGATGATGACCATCCCGGTCGTCATCTTCTTCCTTTTCGTACAACGCCGCATGGTCTCCGGCCTGGTCGCCGGGGCCGTGAAGGGCTGACATCCGCAGGGCGAATGCCTTATTCGACCCTGCCCATCTTTGGGCCTGAAATCCGATGAGGAGCTATGAGTCAGAGTGATCGGGGGCTGCGCCGTCTCGCGGCCGGCACGCTGCTCGTCGCCTTCCAGGGCACCGTGGCGCCCGAATGGGTGCTGCGCGAGCTGGAGCAGGGCCTGGGCGGCGTCACGCTCTTCGGCTTCAACGTGGCCGATCCCGGCCAGGTGAGCGACCTGACGTCCGCGCTGCGGGGCGCCGGTGAGCCCGTCATCTCGCTGGACGAGGAGGGCGGCGACGTGACGCGGCTGGCGTACCACGTCGGCAGCCCGTACCCGGGGAACGCGGCGCTGGGCGCGGTGGACGACGTCGAGCTGACCCGCCGGGTCTACCGCGCGATCGGCTCGGAGCTGGCCGCCTGCGGCATCAACCTGGACATGGCGCCCAGCGCCGACGTCAACACCGAGGCCGACAACCCGGTGATCGGCACCAGATCCTTCGGGCCCGACCCGGAGCTGGTCGCCAGGCACACGGTGGCGGCCGTGGAGGGCTTGCAGTCGGTGAACGTGGCCGCCTGCGTCAAGCACTTCCCCGGCCACGGCGCCACCCGGGTGGACTCCCACCTGGCGATCCCCGTCGTGGACGTGGACCTGGACGTGCTGCGGAAGCGGGAGCTGGCCCCGTTCCGCGCGGCGGTCGGCGCGGGGGCCAGGTCGGTGATGACCGCGCACGTCGCGGTGCCGGCGGTGACGGGCGAGACGCCCGCCACGCTGTCCAGCGCCGCGCTCACCGGGCTCCTCAGGGGCGAGCTCGGCTACGACGGCGTGGTCATCACCGACGCGCTCGACATGCGGGCGATCACCAGGAGCGTGGGCCTGGCCGGCGGCGCGGTGCTGACGCTCGCGGCCGGGGCCGACCTGCTGTGCCTCGGGCCGCTGCCGACCTACGACGACGTCCAGGCCATCATCGCGGAGATCGTCTCCGCGGTGCGCGCGGGGCGGCTGCCGCTCTCGCGGCTGGAGGAGGCGGCGGCGCGGGTGGCGGCGCTTCGGGCCTGGTTCGGGGCGCCCGCGCCCGTCGCCGCCGAGCAGAACGTGGTCGGCCTGCACGCCGCGCGCCGCGCCGTGCGGCTGACCGGAGCGACGGAGCCCCTGGTCGAGCCCCTGGTGATCGAGGTGGACACCCCGCCGACGATCGCCGTGGGCGACGTGCCGTGGGGCGTCGGCCCGTGGCTGCCGGACGCGGAGATCGTCCGGGTCAAGCCCGCGGCCGCCGACGTCCCTGACCTGCTGGCCAAGGCCGTGAACCGGTCCCTGGTCGTGGTGGTCAAGGACGCGCACCGCCACCAGGCGAGCCAGGAACTGGTCTCCGCGCTGGTGGCGGCCCGTCCGGACGCGACGGTGATCGAGATGGGGCTGCCCGTGTGGCGCCCCGACAGCGCCGCCTACATCGCCACGTACGGGGCCGCCCGGGCCAACGCCCAGGCCGCGATCGAACTGCTCACGGCCTAGCTCCTCGCGGGCCCGGTCGAGCCGCTCACCGCCTGAAGCGCGGGCAACTCCTCGCGGGCCCGGTCGAGCCGCTCACCGCCTGAAGCGCGGGCAACTCCTCGCGGGCCCGGTCGAGCCGCTCACGGTCTAAGGTGCCAGCAGCTCCTCGCGGGCCTGGTCGAGGGCGGCCAGCACGGCGCCGCGCAGCACCGGGTTGGCGTCGGTGATCTTCGTGGTGACGACCTGGGGGCGCACCGGGCAGATCCTGGCCACGGCCTCCTCCACCCGGGACGTGAGCGCGGGTCCGCCGGCGTGGCCGATCTCCCCGGCCAGCACGACCAGCCCGGGGTCGAGGATCACGCACACGGCGGCGACGCCCAGGGCGAGCCGGTTGGCGATCTCGTCGAGCAGCGGCTCGCCCTGGGCGCCCGCCGCCATCGCGACCTTGACGCACTCGCCCGCGCTGCCGGCCGCGAACCCGTACGTCTGGGCCAGCTCCGCCACCGCCTCGGCGCTGACCAGCGACTGCAGGCCGCCGGCCAGCGAGGGCAGCCGCCCGGGCTCGGTGCGGATGTCCTCGGGGAGCGGCACGCCGGGCACCGGCAGGTAGCCGATCTCGCCCGCGCTGCCGGAGCGGCCCCGGTGCAGCTTGCCGCCGAGCATGATCGCCAGGCCCAGGCCACGGCTGGACCACAGCAGGACGAAGTCGTCGAGCCCCTTGGCCGCCCCGTCGGCCCGCTCGGCGATGGCGGCGAGGTTGACGTCGTTCTCGATGGTGACCGCGCGCCGCAGGTCGCCGGCCAGGGCCTCGTGGATGCCCTCGTGCCAGCCCGGCAGGTCGAACGAGAAGCGCACGTCGCCGCTGCGCGGATCGACCACGCCGGGGGTGCCGATCACGACGCCGCGCAGCTTGGAGAGGCTGATCTTGGCGCTGCGGCAGGCCTTGACGATCGCGCCGTGGACCACCGAGACGGGGTCGTCGTGGCCGCCGGGGTCGACCGTGACCTCGGCGATCGTGTGGCCGTGGATGTCGGCCACCGCGGTGGAGATCAACTCGGGCCCGACCTCGAGACCGGCCACGTACGCGCTGGAGGGGATCACCGAGTAGAGCGCCGCGTTGGGCCCCCGCCCGCCTGCCTGGGCGCCGACCACCTCGACCAGGCCGCGCTCCTCCAGCCTGGCCAGCGTCTGCGAGGCCGTGACCTTGGACAGGCCGGTCAGATCGCCGATCTGGCCACGGGTCATGGGGCCTGTGGCGAGCAACAGGTCCAGCGCGGCCCGGTCGTTGATCTCCCTGAGCAGTCTGGGCACACCAGGGCGTCGCTCCACGCTGAATTCCGCCGTCTCATGAGAACCGCTGTTATCGAAAAGGTTGTTGGAAGTTTAGCGCTCCCACCATCGGGTGCATTCGGATCGTGCCCAGGCCGTGGATCAGGCCCGCGATACCCTCGCCACTCTGGACACCACAGAGGAGCCTGGAAGTGAGTGACAAGACCGCTCTCGGCGACCGCATGAAGGCGTACGAGGCCGCCACGAGGACGATCCTGCCGAGACGAACCCACTGCCTGGTCAGGGTGGACGGGAGAGCCTTCCACTCGTTCTTGAGGGACGCCGACAAGCCGTTCGACGAGGCGGTGATGGCCGGCATGAACGCCGTGGCCGAGGCGCTGTGCAACGAGATGTCGGGGGTGGCGTTCGCGTTCACCCAGTCGGACGAATGCTCAGTGCTGTTGACCGACTTCGAATCGCACGGAACGCAGCCGTGGTTCGGCGGGGTGGTCCAAAAGATCGCATCCATCGCCGCGTCGACTGCGACCGTGGCGTTCAACCGCGCCTACGGCGTGCGCCATGACGACGCCTACGCCACCTTCGACGCCCGTGTGTTCACCATCCCCGACCCGGTCGAGGTCGCGAACTACTTCCTGTGGCGGCAGCGGGACTGCGTTCGCAACAGCATCACCATGGCCGCGCAGGCGAAGTTCTCCCACAAGCGACTCCACGGCGTCTCCACCGGCACCATGCAGGAGATGCTGTGGAGCGAGCACGGCATCAACTGGAACGACTACCCGGCCGGCGCGAAACGAGGGCGGGTGTGCGTCCGCCACACGGAAGAGCAGGACGTCACCTGGACCGAACGCCACACGGGGAACCAGATGACGAGCAGGGCGTTACGCTCGCGCTGGCTGTCCGAGGCGGCCCCGCACTTCACCGCCGAACCCGGCGGATGGCTGGCCGCGACGATCCCGCCGCTGCCGTCCCTCATCGCCGCCCCTGGTGAGGTTCGATGACCCTTGACCGCCACCCTGGAGAGCTGTGGATCGTGGACCTCGACGGCACCGTGGCCTTACGAGGAGACCGAGGCCCGTACGACTGGAACCGGGTAGGCGAGGACCAGCCGAACCCTCCCGTCGTGGCGATAGTCCAAGCCCTCCTCCGAGACGGCCACCGCATCGCCTACGTGTCCGGCCGGAAGGAGCAGTGCCGCCGTCAGACCGAGAGGTGGCTCGCCCGGCACGTCGGCGGCGACATCGAAGGGTTGTGGATGCGCCGCGACCGGGACAACCGGCCCGACACGGCGGTAAAACGAGAGATCTACCAGGAGCATTTCGCCGACCAGGAGGTGTTCGGGGTGATCGACGACCGGGCGACCGTGGTGGCCATGTGGAGGATGCTCGGCTTGACCGTGTTCCAGGTCGCTGAACGCGACCGATGATGGACCTCCTCGATGTGGTGTGTCTGCGGCAACAAGCCCACGGACCCGGTCTCACTCGCCTACGGGATCGGCCCTGACTGCCGGCGCAAGCCCGCCTGCCGGGCCCTGGCAGGCGCACTCGCGCCGCTCTTTCACTGCCAGGACGTCACCGACAGCGATTCGGATGCTCGGTTGCGCGGCAGGCGGTCGGTCAATGGCCCGCGGAACTGCCCGCCCGGAAGATCGCGGACGGGCTGCCTGGTGTCGCCGGGAACGCGGCCTCGACCCGTGACAGGGCTACGACAAGGGCAGTTCCGACAGGTACGCGCGGCGAGGCACGAGCCAGGACCTACTGCCCTTGCAACCCGTGCCTGCCTCGGCCGCAAGTGGGCCATGACGCCTACAAGGTCGGCTACAACGAAGGCTTCCAGTTGTCGTACGGCAGAGGATTCGACGACGGCGCCGCGAAATACTGCAGGCCCGCGTAGCAGCTAGGGTCGGTGATAGGACCAGGTCGCTAGAAGCGGACTACGTGATGTCCGCGCTGTTGAGCCTGATGCCGCGCCCGAACCAGTCTCCGAAGGAGACGGCGGTCACGAACGCCTGGACCAGGCGACTCCCGGAGGACGGCAGTGCCTGAGTCCGGTGCCTCGCAAGCTCGGCGAAATGAAGTGGAAGCCACCTCTTCCTTTCTGGGATAGTCGGGCTGCCTGCATAGCTCAGTTGGTGAGAGCGCCGCACTCATAATGCGGAGGGCCCGAGTTCGAATCTCGGTGCAGGTACGCGAAGGCTTCGGTCCCGGGTCGCCTCAGTCGTCGCCGAAGAGCGTCGGCCTGGTCGGCTGGCCTCAACGCAGGAGGAGACTCCGAATCCGGTCGAGAACGCGGTGTGGGGTCTTGGAAATCATGAGACTCCGCGAGATCTACCGAGACGCATACTCTTGTCCGATCGCAGGTAGGGCACACCCGGCACCCTCCCAACCAGGACACGAGCGCACCAACCGCGTTCACCAGGGGGGATAATCGAGAACATGCGCCTTTCCGCTCGTGTCGACTACGCCCTCCGTGCCGCCGCCGAACTCGCCGCAGCCGGTGCAGGGCCGACTACCGTGGGCGAACTCGCCAAGGAACAGGACATGCCGCCCAAATACCTGGAGAACATCCTGTTGCAGATGCGGCGTGCCGGGCTCGTGCGCGGGCAGCGTGGGCCCGAGGGTGGCTACGTGCTGGCCAGGCCCGCCACCGACATCTCGCTGGCCGATGTGATCAGGGCCGTGGACGGCCCGCTGGCCAACGTGCGCGGCGAGCGGCCCGAGCATGTCGGCTACCGGGGGCCCGCCGAGTCGTTGCAGCAGGTGTGGATCGCGTTGCGTGCCACCGAGCGTTCCATCCTGGAGGAGGTCACACTCGACCAGGTCGCCTCCGGGGCGTTGCCCGAGCGGGTCCGCCAGCTCGCCGCCGACCCGGCCGCCTGGGACTGATCACTTCCGGGTGAACCAGAGCACCACCCGGGCGATCTCGGTCTTGGGCCCGGCGGCCAGCTTGCGCACGGTGCGGCCGGTGGCATCCGCGAGGACCACGTCGGTGTTCTTGCCGACGGGCGTGGTGGCCAGGAAGTGGGCGTCGTCGAGCCACCCGTGGTAGGCGCCGCCCTTCGGCAGCCGGGCCACGCCTTTTTTGGCGCCGCTCTCCGCATCCCAGAAGCAGACATTTGCCGAAATATCGGGGCATTTAGTGGAAAAGATTGACCCGAGCGTGGTGCGGGCCACGCCGCCTTCGTAAAGCTCGCCCACCCCCATGAACGTCCGCAACGCCCTGCCTTCGAGATCCAGCACCCGCACGGCCCCGCCGGGCATCTCGTACAGCACGCTCTTGCCGTCCGCGCCCCACCCGAACCTGACGTCGTTCCCGCCGGCGACCTTGGTGACCTTGACGGTGCCCGCGACAGCGTCCACGACCGCGAAGCCCACCACGCGGTCCTGTTCCTGATCCTCGATGACGGTGGCCAGCCACCGACGCCCGTCGGCCGACCAGTTCGGGCGGAACAGCGTGGCGGGTTTGTCGACGGTACGGATCTGCCGGTCCTGGCCGGTGACGCGGTCGCGTATCCGGACGGACTCGAAGTCCGGCGTGCGGAAGCGGGTGGCCGAGAGCGAGGCCACGTAGCCGCCGCCGGGCGAGACGATCGGCTCCTCGAAGCCCCCGAAGTAGCCGAAGGTCCCGTTCGACGGGTCCCGCACGTACGACGGGTAGCCGCTGCCGTCGCGCTGGTCGTGGTACGACGAGACCCAGATCGGGTCGGCCGGGTTCTCATACAGCGTGATCTTGGTGTCGGGGATCTGCACCTTCGCCGTCGAGGTGAGCCCCATCCGGCCCTCGCGCGGCGCGGGCAGGGGCGCGGCGATCAGCGTGGGCGTGCCCGTGCCGGGCGGCGGCGGGGCGGACCGGGTGAGCAGCACGGCCGCCGTCACGGCCACGGCGGCGGTCACCGCCCCGGCGGCGAGCCACCACCGGCGGCCCGGCGCTCGGCCGGGAGGCGGTGCCGCCGACTGCTGCCCTTCGGCCAGGAGCCGCTGCTCCGGCACGTGGTGGCCGAGCAGGCCGAGCAGCGCCCGAGCCGCGGTGGGGCGGGCCTCCGGAGCCTTGACCAGGCACCGCGCCACCAGGTCCCGCAGCTCCTCGTCGAGACCGCCCAGGTCGGGCTCGGCGTACAGGATCCGGTTGATCAGCGCGGGCACGTGGCCCGCCCCGAACGGCGGGGTGCCCGTCGCGGCGGCCACCATGGTCGAGGCCCAGGCGAACATGTCGGCCGCCGGCCCCGCCGCCCGCCCGCCGAACTGCTCGGGAGCCATGTACGGCGGCGTCCCCACCAGGTGCTCCCCCGCCAGCTCCGACTCCTCCAGCGCCCTGGAGATGCCGAAGTCGATCACCCGTGGCCCGTCCCTGCTGAGCAGCACGTTGCCGGGCTTGAAGTCCCTGTGCACCACGCCCGCCTGGTGGATGGCCGACAGCGCGGTCAGCGTGCCGATGGCGAGCCTGCGCAGCTCCGCTCCGCGCAGCGCGCCGCGTTCGCGGATCATCTCCGCCAGCGAGGGCCCGTCGACGAACTCGCTCACCACGTACGGGCTGCCGTTCAGCTCGCCGCTGGCCAGCACCTGGGCGGTGCAGAACGCCTTGACCCGGCGCGCGTACCCGATCTCCTGCTGGAAGCGCGTCCGCGCGTCGGGGTCGTCCAGCCCGGCCCCCAGCATCTTGACCGCGACCCGTCTTCCGCCGGGCGCCTCACCGAGGTAGACCACCCCCTGGCCGCCCTCGCCGAGCCGGCCCACGATGCGGTACCCGCCCACCTGGGCGGGGTCACCGGCGCTCAGCGTTCTCGTCATCGCGGCGCGGCGGCGAACTGCATGGAGGCTTTGAGCAGGAGCACGTCGGCGAGCACGCGGACGGTGTCACCGACCAGATCGATGACCTTGACCTGGGCCGTGCCCTTCTTCTTGCCCGGCTCCTGCACCAGCAGGTGCGACTCGCTGAACCAGCCGAGCAGGTTGCCCTCCGAGGTGGCGCGGGGCACCGTTTTCAGCCTGACGCCGGTCGCGGCGTTCCAGACGCACAGGTCCTTGCGACCGCCCGGGCAGACGGTGACGAACTGCTTGCCCGACGGCGAGTACCAGTCGCGGTCACGCGGCAGGCCCACCCAGTGCATCGACCTGGTCACCTCACCTGAGTCGCTGTAGAAGTCGATCCCGTTGGTCTTGCCGTCGAAGTAGGCCTTGGCGATCCTGCCGTCGGGGGTGAAGGTGAAGTTGAGCGAGGCGTTGTCGGTGAAGGCCGTCTCGACGTGCACGGCCTTCCTGGCGGCCACGTCGACCAGCACGAAGCCCACGATCCGCTGCGGCTTGCCGTCGTCGACGACCGAGAGCAGCAGCCTGCGCCCGTCGCGCGACCAGGCCGGGATCATGGTCCGCAAGGGCTTCTTGACCGTGGCGACGGTGAAGCTCTCGCCGGTGGACAGCCTGGTGAACTTCACCTGGTCCATCTCCGCGTTCTGGAACTTCAGCCACGGGTTGAGCGCGACCCAGTCGCCGTCGGGCGAGACCATCGGCTCCTCGGCCAGGCCGACGGCCTTGAAGGCGCCCGACCTGTCCCTGACGTAGCTGGTGAACTTGCCGGCGACCTCCAGGTAGGCCGTCAGCCTGACGGGGTCCTTGGGGTTCTCGTGCAGGGTCGCGCCGACCGCCGGGAGCTTGGTGTCCGTGGCGGCCTTCGCCTCCACCTTCTCCACCGGCACCCGGTTCAGCGAGGAGGTGACCGTGGGCGTGGTGCTCGGCGTGGCACCGGTGGTCGCGGCCGCCTGCCTGACCGGTGCCGGTTCGTCGACCAGCACGTACACCCCGGCTCCTGAGACCAGCGCCCCGGCCGCGAACGCCGCCGCCAGCGCGGCCGGTCCTCTTCCCCCACGCCTCGGCCGGTTGGGCGGCGGTGGCTGCGGGGCGGGCGGCTCCGCCTGCCCGGTCAGGAACACCGTCTGGCCCACCAGCCGTAACAGCACCGCGCTGGCGCTGGGCCTCCCGGCCGGATCCTTGTCCAGGCACGCCACGATGAGGCCGTGCAGCTCACCCAGGTTGCCGGGCAGCGTGGGCGCGTCGCGGACGATCCGATCGACCGTCGCGGCCATGGAGCCGCCGTCGAACGGAGCCGACCCGGTCGCGGCGAACACCATGGTGGCCGCCCAGGAGAACACGTCCGCGGGCGGCTCGGCCCCCGCGCCCCGCAGTCGCTCGGGCGCGGTGTACGCGGGCACGGCGACCTTGCGGGTGGAGATGGCCGCCTCCGCCATCGCCTGCTCGAGCCCGGCGTTGATCACCCGTGGCCCGTCCGGGCCGAGCAGCACGTTGCCGGGCCGGATGTCGCCGTGCACGAGCCCCGCCTGATGGATCGCGACCAGCGCC
This sequence comes from Nonomuraea sp. NPDC049625, assembly GCF_040675285.1. Taxonomy (NCBI): domain Bacteria; kingdom Bacillati; phylum Actinomycetota; class Actinomycetes; order Streptosporangiales; family Streptosporangiaceae; genus Nonomuraea; species Nonomuraea sp. NPDC049625. Next base: position 733,115 of record NZ_JBFAOQ010000004.1, read on the forward strand.
GTGATGGTCCCGACGGCGAGCCGGTGGAGCCCCACCTCGCCGAGGAAGCCTCCGGCCTCTTCGAGCGCGGGCCCTTCGACGTACTCGCTGACGACGTACGCCTGCTCGCCCAGCATGCCGGTGGCCAGGATCTGCGCGGTGGTGACCGCGGAGACGGCCTGCTGACGCTCCATGGCGAGGAGGAACGGTTCGGGCTCCATCTCGGCCGGCAGCAGCCTGACGGCCACGGGTTCCCCGGAGCGGGAGCGTGCGGCGTACACGCTGGAGCCCAGGCGGCCGGTCAGCCGATATCCGCCGATCTCGGCGGGGTCGCCCCCACGTAAACCTGTGATCTCCGGCATGCCGCGATCAGCCTTCCGCCAGGCCTACTCCTCGCCGTCATTATGATCCCCGCACCGCCCCGACGCAGCCGTTCTCGATCATCAACCGCCCGCCTCACCCTGCGGCGCCGCGCGATCCTCGACGGTAGCCGGGGGGCGTGCCCTGCCGGCCGCCCAGAAGAGCGCGAGGGCGGCCAGCTCGACGGCGGCCGCGGCCAAGGGCAGCCGGCCACTTCCGTGGCTCTCCAGAACGAGCCCGCCCACCGCGCCACCGCCCGAGACCCCGACGTAGACGGCGCTGCTGTTGAGCGCCAGCGCCTGCGGCCCGGCCGGGCCGGCCAGGGCGAGCAGCCGGGTCTGCGCGGGCGGCGGGATCCACCACGACACGGCCGCCCACACCAGCAGCAGCGGCAGGAGCGCGGGCAGCGGCAGCGGCCGCAGCGCCCAGCAGACGGCGAACAGGCCCATCACCGCCGTGAACCCGGCGATGCCCACGATCAGCGCCCGGTCGGCGCCCCACCGGTCGGCGGCCCACCCGCCGAGCTGTCCGCCCGCCAGCCCGGCGAGCCCGGCCAGCGCGAACACCCACCCCAGCTCCGCCGGCCCGGCCCCGGCCAGGTCCCGCAGGAACGGCGCGAGATAGGTCATCAGCATCATGCTGCCCAGCACGATCCCCACGACCCCGAGCAGGCCGAGCAGCACCTGCGGCCGGGCCAGCGGCGCCAGCCGCTCCCTGACCGGCATGGCGGCCGCCGGGGGTGACTCGGGCAGCGTCGCCCTGATCGCGACCAGCGCGACGAGCCCCAGCAGCCCGCCGAGCCCGAACGTGGCCTGCCAGCCGAACGCGCCGCCCACCCACGTGCCGACGGGAACGCCGAGCATGAGCGAGCCGGTCATCCCGCCCATCACCAGAGCCAGGTAACGTCCCCGGCGCTCTTCGGGGGCCAGCGAGGTCGCGAGGGCGTACACGGCGGGCACGACGGCAGCCGCGGCCAGCGCAGCCAGCACGCGCAGCCCCATGAGGACGGCGTAGGAGGTCGTGAACGCGGCCGCCCAGTTCGCCGCGGTGAACAGTGCCAGGGCCCAGGTGAACAGCCCCCGCCGCGACCAGGTGGCGCTCACCACGGAGGCCACGGGCGCCCCCAGCGCGAACGCCAGCGAGAAGGCGGTGACGAGCTGGCCGCCCGCCGCCACGCTGACCCCGAGATCGGCGGAGACCTCGGGCAGCACGCCCGCGATCACGTAGTCGTCGGTGGCGAAGGTGAACATGGTGAAGACCAGGGCGAGCAACCACGCGGGCATGGGTATCCCCTCGATAAGGGTAACAGTCGTTTCCCATATAAGGTAACAGTCGTAACCCCAATGACCGCAAAGGGATTTCGCCGATGGCCAGGACCGCCGACCCGCACCGCCGGGCCGAACTGCTCGACCAGATCGTCGATTACCTGGCCGGACATGGCCTCTCAACCCTGTCGATGCGCCCGCTCGCCGAGCACCTGGGCAAGTCCACCCGTGTGCTGACCCACCACTTCGCCGACAAGGAAGCGCTGCTCTCGGCCACCATGGAGCGCCTGGACGAGCGGCACCGCGAATGGCTGCGCGCGCTGCCGGGCTGGTCGGGCGCCGACAGCGTGGGCACGATCATCCGCCGCACCTGGGACTGGCAGGCACGAGAGGAGAACCTGCCGGTCGCCCGCCTGATCCGCGAGATCGAGGGGCTGGCGGCCGGTGGCCGGCTCATGGGGCACGTGCCCCGGCTGCTGGCGGACCGGTCGGAGTTCGTGGCGGGCCTGCTGCGCGATCGGGGCGTCCCGGAGGCGGAGGCGCTGCGGATCTCCACGCTGGTCAACTCGGCGTACTCGGGGCTGCAGATCGACTTCCTCACGACCGGCGAGCGCGAGCGTGCGGAGGAGGCGCTGGATCAGTTGTGCGCGCTGGTGGACGGCTGGGTGGCCGCGCACGAGGCGGGTGCGCGTTCCTAGACTGGAGGGATGCCCGAAGGAGACGCCGTCTACCGCACGGCCGCGAAGCTGCGCGGCGCGCTGGACGGCCAGGTGCTCACCAGGTCGGACTTCCGCGTCCCCAGGCACGCCACGGCCGACCTGACCGGCCGTACGGTCATCACCACGGTCTCCAGGGGCAAGCACCTGCTCACCCGCGTCGAAGGTGACCTGACCGTGCACACCCATCTGCGCATGGACGGGAGCTGGCAGGTCATGGCGGCCGGACGCCGGACCGCGCCGGGCGACCAGGTCAGGCTGATCCTGGCCAACGAGCGGTGGCAGGCGGTGGGGGTCAGGCTGGGAATGGTGGATCTCGTCAGGACAGGCGAGGAGGCACGGCTGGTCGGCCATCTGGGGCCGGATCTGCTCGGCCCGGACTGGGACCCGGATGAGGCCGTGCGAAGGCTGCGAGGGGCGCCCGACAGGACCATCGGGGAGGCGCTGCTCGATCAGCGCAACCTGGCTGGGATCGGCACGATCTATCGCGCCGAGACCCTGTTCCTGCGCGGTGTCTGGCCGTGGAAGAAGGTCGGGGAGATCGAGGATCTCAACGGGCTCGTGTCACTGGCCCAGCGCTTGCTGGACGCGAACAAGGGGCATGCGGGCACGGTGACCACAGGTGATCGCCGCCCGGCGAACCAGACGTGGGTCTACGGCAGGGCAGGGAGGCCCTGTCGCCGATGCGGCACCCGCATCAGCCGTGGGGAGATGGGGGCGCAGCCACAGGAACGGCTGATCCTGTGGTGTGCTGGCTGCCAGCTGGGTTAGGCAGCCACCATGTCCTTGACTTCGGGGAACACGGAGTCGGAAATAGACCCGGGGACCGTCTCCGTAAGGGGCAGCCGTTCGCGATCGGGCACGTCGGCCAGCACAGGGGCAGCCTGGAGCTCCGCCAGCGCGAACTGGTCGGAAACCTCACGCAACACCTGCGAAAGGGGCACTTCGAGTGCGCCGCAAATGGACGCCAGCAGCTCCGACGAGGCTTCCTTCTGGCCGCGCTCGACCTCGGACAAGTAGCCGAGCGAGACACGTGCCTGGGTGGACACCTCGCGTAGCGTGCGTCCCTGCCGCACCCTCAACCGCCTCAGCACGTCGCCGAGCAGCTGACGCAGCAGAATCATCTGTCGCTCCCTCCCCGGCGCGGATGACTTCACCACGCCCCGCGCGATCGGATCGTGCCGCACTGTGGTCTTCTTAGCTTCGTACATACTCCTCGCCGTCATCATGGGGCGTGGCCGCCCCTGGACCGCCGCTCGCGACGCTTCAGGCCCGCCTGCCGGGCGCTCGGTGCTTGCAGTTGGCTCACGGACCTCACTCACAGCTCCACCGTACCCGTATCCACCGACACCGCGTCAGACCGTGCTTCGCATGTTCGCTCGGGACGTAACACGGTAATCACCCGGAATGTTCCCCTATGTTCGCCTTCAGCACACCTGACAGTAGATCGACTGCCTCGTCCACCGTCTCTACCCTGATACGTTCGCGCGACCCGCCAAGTCTCAATTCACGCCCCCAAATCCTGCCCCCTGGCCCGCAGACGGCCGCGTACACGGTGCCGACGGGCTTGCCGTCCTGCGGCTCCGGCCCGGCCACACCCGTCACGGCCAGCCCGTACGTGGCCCCGCAGAGCCGCGCGACCCCCGTCGCCATGGCCGCGGCCACCTCAGGATGTACGGCCCCCTCGCGCCGCAGCAACTCCCCCGGCACCCCTAGCAGCTCCTGCTTGAGATCGGTGGCGTACGAGATCACCCCGCCCCTGAACGCCTTCGACGACCCCGAGACCGACGTGATGGCGGCCCCGATGAGCCCGCCGGTCAGCGACTCGGCCACCGCCACCGTGGCGGACCGGCCCACCAGCATCGTCAGAACCTCGGCCACGTCGGCCATCGATCACTCCCCGCGCACCTGCTTCGCGACCTTGCGCAGCCGCACTGCCCTGATGACGTAGTCGACCCCGGTGGCCACGGTGACCACCAGAGCCGCCCCCATGACCACCCACCGGACGGGCCCCGGCACCCCCGGCAGGAGGTAGAGCACGATCGCGGCGATCTGCAGCACGGTCTTGACCTTGCCGCCGTAGCTGGCCGGGATGACCGCGCGCCGCAGCAGCAGGAACCTGAGGGCCGTGATGCCGAGCTCCCTGCTGATGATCGGGATCGTGACCCACCAGGGCAGCTCGTTGAGTATGGACAGGCTCACCAGCGCCGCGCCGGTGAGCGCCTTGTCCGCTATCGGGTCGGCGATCTTGCCGAAGTCGGTGATCAGGCCGTACCGCCTGGCCAGCTCACCGTCCAGGTGGTCGGTGATCGAGGCCACCGCGAAGACCGCCAGCGCGGCCACCCGCCAGCCCGTCCCCGGCAGGAACAGGCAGACGACGAAGAAGGGGACGAGCACCAACCGGAGAACCGTGAGGACGTTGGCGATGTTCCACGGGCTTACGACGCGGCGCTCGTCCCTTTTCATGGACTTGCCTTGATACGCGCGATCAGGTCGACCCCCTCGGAGTCGACCACGACCGCGCGCACGATCTGCCCCCTGACGAGGCCGATCCCCTGAACCGTGACGGAGCCGTCGACCTCGGGCCCCTGGTGGGCGGCCCGGCCCTCGTAGCCCCCGTCGCCCAGGTCGTCGTCGATCAGCACGTCGACCTCGGTGCCTATGCGCTCCTCCGCGCGCTGGGCGGTCAGCTCCTCGGCCAGCTCGGTGAGCACGCGCACGCGCTCGTCGATGACCTCCTGGTCGAGCTTGCCCGGCAGATCGGCGGCCTCCGTGCCGTCCTCGTCGGAGTAGCCGAACACGCCGATCACGTCGAGCCTGGCCGCCTCCAGGAAGCCCACCAGCTCGCCGAACTCCTCCTCGGTCTCGCCGGGGAAGCCCACGATGAAGTTGGAGCGCACGCCCGCCTCGGGAGCGCGCTCGCGGATGGTCTCGAGCAGCCCCAGGAAGCGCTCCGGGTCGCCGAAGCGGCGCATCCTGCGCAGCACGGTGCCGCTCGCGTGCTGGAAGGACAGGTCGAAGTAGGGGGCGACGCCCTCGGTGCCCGTGAGCACGTCGATGAGCCCAGGACGCAGCTCGGCGGGCTGCAGGTAGCTGACCCGCACCCGGGAGACGCCCTCGACGGCCGCCAGGTCGGGCAGCAGCTTCTCCAGCGCCCGGAGGTCGCCGAGATCCTTGCCGTAGGACGTGGAGTTCTCGCTGACCAGGACGAGCTCGCGCACGCCACGGTGGGCCAGCCAGTCTGCCTCGGCCAGCAGCTCGTCGGGCCGGCGCGAGACGTAGGAGCCGCGGAAGGCCGGGATGGCGCAGAACGTGCAGCGCCGGTCGCAGCCGGAGGCCAGCTTGAGCGAGGCCACCGGGCTCTCGTCCAGGCGCTTGCGCAGCACGCGCGGGCCGCTCGCGGGCGCCAGGCCCGCGGGCAGATCGCCGTGACCGGGGATGTTGGCCTTGGGGGCACTGGCACGGTCCACCGGCGAGATGGGTAGCAGGGTGCGGCGGTCACGTGGCGTGTGGGGCTTCAGCGGCCGCCCGGCGAGGACGTCGTCGAGGCGGCCGCCGATCTCCGTGTAGTCGTCGAAGGAGATCACCGCGCTGGCTTCGGGCAGCGCCTCGGCCAGCTCGTTGCCGTAGCGCTCGGCCATACAGCCCGCTGCGACCACCTTTGCGCCGGTGTCGGCGGCGGCCAGCAGCGTGTCGATGGAGTCCTTCTTGGCCGAGTCGATGAAGCCACACGTGTTGACGACGACGACATCGGGGTCGTCGTCGCCCAGCTGCCAACCGGCAGCCTCAAGTCGCGCGGCCAGCTCCTCGGAGTCGACCTCGTTGCGCGCGCAGCCCAGAGTGATCAGCGATGCGGTTCGGCGGGATGACATGGTGAACACTACGGTATCGGGAGTTGGCCACCACCCGATGCACGGGCTCCCGCCAGATGGCTATCGCTCGGTCGTTTTGGGCGGCCCGAACGAGCGCCGCAGCATCTCCCCCCTGCCCGCGTCCAGCTTCACTTTCTTGCCGTTCACCTGCAGCGTAACGGCCGACGCATCCGCCAGCAGCACGCTGACCTTGTCTTCCGCACTCCACGTGTCGGACTTTCCGGCCTTCAGCGTGCCCGAGAACAGCTTGCGCCCCATCGCGTCGTGAGCCTGGACGTACGACGACCGCTTCGCCTTGATCTCGACGGTCACCGTGCGTTTGACCGCCTTGCCCGCCGCCGGCTTCGGCTGGACGGGCATGTTCGGCGGGACCTTGGGCCGGGCCGAGGCCACCTGCACGTCGGCCGTCCGCACCTGGTCGCTCGCGCCGCCCAGCACTCGCATCATGCCGAAGACGACCACGATCGCCAGCGCCACCCCGAGCGCCATCGTCCAGTTGGGCCCCCGCCGCTCCGGAACGTTGATCTTCTTGTCGGCCTGGAACACGGCCGAGGCCGCGACCGGCCTGGGCGCCCCGCCGTGCTGCTGGTCGTAGAGATGGACGGTGGCCTCCGGATCGAGCCCCACCGCCTTGGCCACGGCCTTGACGTGCCCCCTGGTGTAGAAGTCGCCACCGCACTGGCTGCCGTCATCCTGCTCCAGGCCATGGATGATCGCCTCGCGGATCCTGGTGGCCGCGCTGACCTGCTCGACGGTCAGCCCGGCAGCATGCCTGGCTGCCGCCAGCATGGCCCCGATGCTCTGCTCCTGCACAACGAACGCCTCCCCCACGGCACCTGCACCTGCTACCACAATGGGTAGTGATTTATATTCAACCAGTTACTACCCGGCAGGCACGCATTGGGGTCATTCGCCACGCAGGTCGGCCAGCAAACCCGGCAGATCGTCCGGTTTGACCAGCACCTCGCGGGCCTTGGAGCCCTCGCTCGGGCCGACCACGTTCCGGCTCTCCAGGAGGTCCATCAGCCGTCCCGCCTTGGCGAACCCGACCCGCAGCTTGCGCTGCAGCATCGAGGTCGAGCCGAACTGGGTGGTCACGATCAGCTCGGCGGCCTGGATCAGCACGTCGAGATCGTCGCCGATGTCCTCGTCGATCTCCCGCTTGACCGGCGCGGCGGCCACGTCCTCGCGGTATTCGGCCTGCATCTGCGCCTTGCAGTGCGTGACGATCTCGGCGATCTCCTTCTCGGAGACGAACGCGTTCTGGATGCGGATGGGCTTGCTCGCGCCCATCGGCAGGAACAGCGCGTCACCCTGGCCGACCAGCTTGTCGGCGCCCGGCTGGTCGAGGATGACCCGCGAGTCGGTGAGGCTCGACACGGCGAACGCCAGCCTGGACGGCACGTTCGCCTTGATCAGGCCGGTGACGACGTCCACGGAGGGCCGCTGGGTGGCGATCACGAGGTGGATGCCGGCCGCGCGGGCGAGCTGCGTGATGCGCACGATCGAGTCCTCGACGTCGCGCGGGGCCACCATCATGAGGTCGGCCAGCTCGTCCACGATCACCAGCAGGTACGGGTACGGCTGGTAGACCCGCTCGCTCCCGGGCGGCGGCTGCAGCTTGCCGGCCCGCACGGCCTTGTTGAACTCGTCGACGTGCCTGAACCCCGACGCCGCCAGGTCGTCGTAGCGCCGGTCCATCTCGCCCACGACCCATTCGAGGGCTTCGGCGGCCTTCTTCGGGCTGGTGATGATCGGCGTGATCAGGTGGGGGATGCCCTCGTACACGCTGAGCTCGACCCGCTTCGGGTCGACCAGCACCATCCGCACCTCGTCGGGCGTGGCCCGCATCAGGATGCTGGTGATCAGCCCGTTGACGCAGACCGACTTACCGGCGCCGGTGGCGCCCGCGATGAGCAGGTGGGGCATCTTGGCGAGGTTCGCGACGATAGTGCGGCCCTCGACGTCCTTGCCCAGGCCGACGATCATCGGGTGATGGTCGGCCTGCGCCACCTGCGCGCGCAGCACGTCGCCCAGGGCCACCAGGTCCTTGTCGGCGTTCGGGATCTCGACCCCGATCGCCGACTTGCCCGGGATGGGCGACAGGATCCGGACGTCGGCGGACTTGACGGCGTACGCGATGTTCTTCGTGAGCGCCGTGACCTTCTCCACCTTGACCGCGGGCCCCAGCTCGATCTCGTAGCGGGTCACCGTCGGCCCCCGGGTGAACCCGATCACCTGCGCGTCGATGGTGAACTGCTCGAGCACGCTGGTCAGCGCGTTGACCACGGTGGTGTTGGCCTTGGTCTGCGGCTTGGGCGCCGTGCCCTGCTTGAGGAACTGCAGGTCGGGCAGGCTGTACGGGCCCGCCTGCGGCGACAGCACGAGCTGCTCCACCTTGCGGGGCGCGGGCGTCGGCTGAGGCGGCTCCGGCCGCTTCTCGGGCTCGGCGGCGGGCGCCTCGTCCTCGTCCGTCAGACCGGGCACGATCTCGGGCGAGTGCTCGGGCCGCTTGTCGGTCTTGTCCGACAAGACCGGGGTGTCGTACGGCTTGACCGAGTCGCCCCCCTCCTCGGCTGCCTTCTTGGAGGTCCTGACCCGCTTCTTGCCCGGCTGCCGCGGCGCGGGCTCGGCATGCCGCTCGAAGAGCATGTGCTTCAGCTCGGCCAGCCGCTCCGGGATCCGGTGCACGGGGGTCGCGGTGATCACCAGCACGCCGAACCCGGACAGGAGCAGCAGCAGCGGGATCGTGATCCACGGCGGCAGGATGCTCATCGGCGGCGCCGACACGATGAACCCGACCATCCCCCCGGCCTGCGCCACCTTGTCCATGCCCTGGCCCTCGCCGGCCGGGTAGGGGGTGCCGTTGGCCACGTGGATGACGCCCAGCACGCCGACGATCAGCGCGGCCCATCCGATCACCATGCGCCCGGTGTCGGCGTTCTGGTCGGGGTGGCGCAGGTAGCGCCAGGCCAGCAGCCCGAACAGCAGCGGCAGCGCCCACGCCAGCGAGCCGAACACGCCGTGCACGGTCGCGTTCACCACGCCGGAGACGGCCCCGTCGGCGTTGCGCCACGTCATGGCCGCCAGCACGATCGCTCCCGCGAGCACCGTCAGGCCCACCCCGTCGCGCCGGTGCGCGGGATCGAGCTCGCGGGCGTTCTTGCCCAGCGCGCGAGCCGTGCTGCCGATGCCGTTGGCGAGCAGCATCCACAGCCCGACGATCAGCTTGCCGATCATCGTGAAGACCCAGCTGATCGGGTCCGGGTGGGTCATCGAAGGCTTGCGACCGGAGGCCGCCCGGGGACGTCCCGTCGACGAGGCCCCGCGCTTGGCGGGGGTCGAGCGAGACGAGGTCGACCGCTTCGCCGGCCCCTTCGATGCGCTTTTCGGCGTACGGGTGGCCATGATGCCAAAGGTACGTCGGAGACACCGTGGATCGCGCGGAGGCTCGCCGACGACCCCGCCAAACGGGCACGAAGATCCCGGGAAGGTTCACCCGATGGCCACGTAAAAGCCGTACGGCCGCAGACAACTCCTTCCTGAATGGTCCTATGCCACTCCTCAACCTCCGGGACATCGCGACGGAGACCGCGCTGCGCCCCGGTGTGCTCTACCGCTCCGCGCAGCCGCACACCCTCACGGCCGAGGACGCGAAGCTGGTGGCCGGGCTGCGGCTCATCGCCGACCTGCGCGGCGACAACGAGCGGGGCCCCGGCGACTGGGCGCCCGTCCTCGGCGGCGCCGTCCGGCACGCGCTGCTCGGCGCGGGCTCCTCCGACGCCTCGCCCGCCCAGCTCGCGGCGCTGCCGCCCGACCTGACCCTCGGCGACCTGTATGTCGGCCTCCTGCGGCACAGGACGACCTGGTTCGCCGGCGTCGTCGCCGAGATCGCCGACGGCCTGCCCGCCCTCGTCCACTGCGCCGCGGGCAAGGACCGCACCGGCATCGTCGTCGCGCTGATCCTCGACCTGCTCGGCGTGGAGCACGAAGCCATCGTCCGCGACTACGCGCTCACCGCGAAGGCGCTGCCCGACGTCATGCTCATGCTGGACATGACGCCGTCGCGGGACGCGCCCGCCGCGCTGCTGGAGGCGCCGGAGAGCGCGATGCGGACGTTCCTGGTCGCGCTGGGCGAACTCGGCGGCGCGGAGGGGCTCCTGCTGGCCAACGGCCTCACCAAGGCGCACGTGGACCGCCTCAGGGCCGCCCTCGTGCCCTGAGCGCGCCGGTCCGGCCCACCTTCTTCACAACAGGAGGTATCAACGGCACCATTCTGACACTCTGAGAGTGACCGTACTGCCACATCGAGTGATGTTCTAGGACGCAGAGTGGACACGACCAGGGTGTCGAGCACGGCCTTCGACGGGACGCCACATGCCCCGGCTCAGGCGCGCAAGTTCGTCCGCCAGGTGCTTGGCGAATGGCGCCTGAGCCATCTGGCGGAGGACGCCGTGCTGCTGACCAGCGAACTCGTCACGAACGCCGTCGTGCACGCGGGCACCGGCGTCGAGCTCACCTGCCGCCTGGACGTGACGGCCAGCCCTCCGAAGCTGGAGATCGAGGTCGACGACCGCCACCCCACGCGGACGATCCTGGCGGCCGGGCCCGCGCCCGAGCCGACGCGTGCGTCGGGGCGCGGCCTCGCGCTCGCGGGCATGCTGGCCGACGCCTGGGGCGTCACGTACACGAGGACCGCCAAGCGCGTCTGGGTGCGCATGGAGATCTCGGACGGCTGCGACGTCCAGGAGGCCGCGCCGCCGCCCACCGCGGCGCCCATCGAGACCCTGCACGTCGGCGTGATCGTCGCCGACCGCGACGGGGTCGTGCGGTCGTGGAACCCGGAGGCCGAGAAGCTGCTCGGCTGGCGGGCCGATCAGGCGGTCGGCCGATCCCTGGAGCGGTTAGTGGCCTGGCGCGGCCACGGGCCGTACGCGCTGTCGCTGGCCGACACCCTCGGCCTGGGCCGCTGGCGGGGCGAGGCGCGCATGCGGCACCAGGACGGCCGGCTCGTCCCCGTCTACGTCTCCCACCTGCGCTCCCGGCGGCAGCGCTGCTCGATCTGGATGGTGGTGGCCGCCGACCACGGCTACGTGCTGACGCCGCCGCCGGCGCCGCAGCTGGGCGGGGCAGGCCGGCGCATCAAGGACCTGCTCGCCCAGGACATGCCGTTCGCCGAGCTGCTCGACACGATCGCCCGGATCGTGCAGATCTCCAGCGGGGGCGACGCCGCGTACGTGCTGCTCGCCGCGGAAGGCGGCAACAGGTTCGGCGTGGCGGCGGGCGCGGGTGCGACGGCGGGGCTGGTGGGGGTGCTGGCCACCGGCGTGTTCGGCGCGGAGCGCACGACCCCCACGATGATCGAGGACCTGCTCGCCGTGGACGTCGAGCTGGCCCAGCAGCTGCGCGCCAGGTCGCTGGCGTGCGCGCCGCTGCTGGTCGGCGGCGAGCTGGCCGGCTACATCGTGGTGACGGCCGCCCAGCCGGACCGCTTCGACCAGGAGCTCACGGTCAGCCTCCAGCACATCGCCGGCCAGGTGGCCGTGCCCGTGCAGCGCGAGCGGCTGGCCGAGCAGGACCGCGCGCACCGGGGGCGGCTGTCGTTCCTGGCGGAGGCGGGCGAGCTGCTCGCGGGCGTGCACGACGAGGAGCTGATCGCGGCGCTGACCGCGCAGCTCGTCGTACCCAAGATCGCCACCTGGGCGGCCGTCTACCTGACCGACCTCGCGGGCATGACCAGGCTCGCCCACGTCTGGCACAGCGAGGAGCGCCACAACGCCGACCTGCGCAAGTCGCTGCCAGCCATCCCGCGCACTGCCCTCAGCGAGGTGAGCTGGCCGGTCGGCCCCGAGACCGTGCTGTCGTTCCCGCTGCTCACGCAGGGCAGGTCGCACGGGGCGCTGGTGATCGGCCGCATCGAGCCGACCCTGCCGCTGGAGCTGGCCGACCTGCTGTCGGACCTGTGCCGCCTGGTGGCGCTCAACCTGCACACCGCCATGCTGTACGCCAGGCAGGCGACCACCTCCCGGGTGCTGCAGCGCAGCCTGCTGCCCATGCGCGTGGCGCCCATGCCCGGCCTGGAGTCCGCGGTCGTCTACGAGCCGGCCGAGGAGGGGGCGCACGTCGGGGGCGACTTCTACGACCTGTTCACGGTGGCCGACCACTGGTGCTTCGCGCTGGGCGACGTCTGCGGCAGCGGGCCCGAGGCGGCCGCCGTCACCGGGCTCGCCCGCCACGCCGTACGCCTGCTGGCCAAGGAGCACTACACGGTGGCCGACATCTTCGACCGGCTCAACCACGCGCTGCTGGAGGAGGGTGAGGAGGGCAGGTTCCTCAGCCTGCTGTGCGGCGAGCTGACCCCGCTGCCGCAGGGCGGCGCGCTCTGCACGATCGCCTCCGCGGGCCACCCTCCCCCACTCCTGCTGCGGCGGGACGGCAAGGTCGAGCCCATGGCGAGCCCGCAGCTCCTGCTGGGCATCGAGTCCGGCGCCAGGTTCTACGTCGAGACGTTCGAGCTGGCGCCGGAGGAGCTGCTGCTGTGCGTCACCGACGGGGTGACCGAGCGGCGCAACGGCGGCCGACTGCTCGACGACGGCGACGGCCTGGCCGAGCTGCTGTCCGGCTGCACGGGGCTGAGCGCCCACGCGGTGGCCGAACGCGTGCGGCACGCGGTCGAGACGTTCGCCGAGGAGCCGTCGCAGGACGACGTGGCCCTGTTGGTGATCAAGGCCTCCGCCGCCCTGCATCCCATCAGGACGTGAACCGGTACGTGGTGGTCGAGGTGCGGCGCGTGCCCGGGCGGAGCACGGTGGAGGGGAACTGGGGCTTGTTGGGCGAGTCGGGGAAGTGCTGCGTCTCCAGGCACAGCCCGCCGAAGGGCCCGTACGGCGTCGCGTCCCCGTCCAGCATGTGGCCGGTGTAGAACTGCACGCCCGGCTCGGTCGTCGTGACCTCCATGGTCAGGCCGCCGGCCGTCACCGTGGCGCCGCCACCGCCGAGCACGTAGCAGTGGTCGTAGGCGCCGTCGTTGCGCTCCCCCACCGCGTGCGGCTCGGTGAAGTCGAACGCCGTGCCCTTGACCGGCGCGAGCTCTCCCGTGGGGATCTTGGCGTCGTCCACCGGCAGGTAGTGGTCGGCGTCGATCCGCACGACGTGGTCGCGCACGTCGCCCTCGCCCGAGAGGTCGAAATAGGAGTGGTTGGTCAGGTTGACCACGGTCGGGGCCTCGGTCTCCATCTCGTAGTCGATGCGGAGCGCGTCGTCCTCGAGCGTGTACGTCACCCGGGCGGTCAGCGTGCCGGGGTAGCCCTCGTCGCCGTCGGGGCTGATCAGCCTGAGCGTCACCGACGTGGCGTCGTTGGACTCGATGGACCACACCTGCTTGTCGAAGCCCACGATGCCGCCGTGCAGGTGGGCGGTGCCGTTGTTGACGGCCAGCTCGTACTCGACGCCGTCCAGGGTGAAGCGGCCGTTCGCGATGCGGTTGCCGTACCTGCCGACGACCGCGCCGAAGTAGCGGCTGCGGGTCAGGTAGTCCTCCAGCGTGTCCAGGCCGAGGACCACGTTGCGGCCGGACACCTCCAGCGAGCGCACGATGGCGCCGTACGTGAGCACCTCGGCGCGCAGCCGTCCCGACGACAGCTCCACCAGCTCGACGCTCTCCCCTGACGGCAGCGTTCCGAAGTTCATGATTGGGCCCTTCCCGTGGACTCTCTGACAATGAGGGCGGTGTCGAGGGTCACTGTCGCGCCCTCGCCCCCCGACTGGAGCAGCAGGTCGACGGCCATCCTCCCGGCGGCCACCGCCGGCATGGCCACCGTGGTGAGCTTGGGCCGGTTGAGCCGTCCCGGCAGGATGTCGTCGAACCCGATCACACTTATCTGGTCTGGTACCCCTATCCCCATCTCCGACAGCCCCTCAATGAGGCCAAGCGCGACGAGATCGTTGTACGCCAGCACCGCCGTGGCTCCGCAGGCCGCCACGTCGGCGGCCACCGCCAGGCCGCCCGACTCCGTGGGCTGGTTGGGGCCGAAGAAGACGAGGTCGAGCCCGGGCGACTCGGCCGCGGCGCCCTGCATCTCGTTGCTGGTCCACGAGCCGATCGGGCCCGACACGAGCGCGATCCTGCGATGCCCCAGCCCGACCAGGTGCTCCAGTGCCAGCTTGGCGCCCTGGGCGACGTTCATCAGCACGGCGGGCATGCCCCGGATGCGCCGGTTGACCACCACGAACGGCACGTCCTCGGCCAGCCGTTCGATCATCTTGTTCGACAGGCGGGGGCTGCACAGCAGGACGCCGTCCACCTGCTTGGCGAACGTCCTGATCAGCTCCTCCTCGACGCGCGGATCCTCGTCGGTGTCGGCCACGAACACGTGGTAGTCGCGGCCCCTGGCCTGCGCCTGGGCGGCCTTGATGAGCGGCGGGAAGAACGGGTTGGCGATGTCCGCCACGATCAGGCCCATGTTGAACGTGCGGCCGGTCGTGAGCGCCCTGGCGGCGCGGTTGGGCCGGTAACCGAGGTCGTCGGCGGCGGCCAGCACGCGGCTTCTGGTGGCAGGATTGACCAGGTGCGGGGCGGAGAAGGTGCGGGACACGGTGGAGACGTGCACGCCGCAGGCGCGGGCCACGTCCTTGATCGTCGCCGCCATCGTCGTTCTCCCTTGCAAACGGTTGCCAGAATAAACCTTGACCTTCGCGCCTCCCGTCGTCAAGGTTCTTGCAACCGGTTGCCGGCCCTTCCGCTTTCCACCCCCTGCGATGCGGCCCGCCCGATACGGCAGCGGCCGCGAATCGACCAGGGTTACCAGCGACCCCCCAGCTCGTTGAGGGTGAACACCCCTCCGGCGCGGTTGTGGAGCGGCTCGGAAAGATCCGGCTCCCCCAGCTCGGCGATGAGCGCCGCCGCCTGGGAGTCGGAGGAGTCGCGGGACTCGTACCCGATGGCCTTGGCCTCCTCCAGCGACCACCACCGCCGCGCGTTGTCCGAGACCCCCCAGACCACGTGGTACCCGGGCGCGGTCAGCGCCGCCTCGATCAGCCGGGTCAGGTCGTCAGGCGAGATCCACGTGGCCAGCCCGCGCGTGTCGCCGGAGGCCTCGTTGCAGGTGCCGAGCCGGACCACGGTGACGTTCATGCCGAACCGGTCGTGGTACAGGCTCCCGAGCGCCTCCATGACGACCTTGCTCACTCCGTAGAAGGTGTCAGGCCGGGGAAAGGCGTAGTCGGGCAAATCGGAGCCGTCAGCGGGGCGGGTGTGGTAACCGGCCGCGTGATGGCTGCCCATGAGCACCAACTGCTGGACGCCCTCCTCACGCGCCGCCTCCAACAGCACTTGCGTGCCGTTGATGTTGGCCTGCACGATGTCCGCCCAGGGATGTTCCCGGCTCTGGCCGCCAAGGTGGATCACCGCGTCCACGCCCTTCATCGCCTCGGCCACCGCGGCCGGGTCGGCGAGGTCGGCCGTCACCCACTCCTCGCCGGGGCCCGGCTCGATCGGGTGAAGGTCGGAAAGCCGCAGGGTGCGGCCGTCACGGGCGAGCCGTGGGCGGAGCAGCGTGCCAACTTTTCCAGCGGCTCCGGTCATAAGAATGCGCATGTCTCATGGTGTACACGATTCTGGCCGAAATTCACATCCTTGAATATTGACCGTGAACCATGCAACTAGTTACGTTCACAGCCACGAGTTCAAGTCCACGACTCATGTCCACGTATGTGAACGGGAGGCGGTCTGATGTCACGTCGTCTGCTCGGGGTCGCGATGACAGCGACCCTGGCCGTAACGCTGACAGGCTGCGGTTCCGGGGGATCAAGCTCAGACAACGCTCTGGAGATCTGGATCAGGCAGGCGCCCGATTCGGACTCCGCCAAGACGGCGGTGAAACTCGCCGACGCATTCACGAAGGCCAGCGGGGTGAAGACGAAAGTCGTCGCGCTATTCGACGACTTCGAGACCAAGCTGAACCAGCAGGCCGCCCAGAAGAAGCTCCCCGACATTGTGATCAACGACACCGCCCAGCTCGGGAACATGCACTCGCAGGGCTGGCTGCGCGAGATCGACAAGGCCACGCTGGCCGGCGGCGACAAGCTGTCCGACCGCGCGTGGGTGGCCGCGACGGGCAGCGACGGCAAGTTCTACGCCGCCCCGTTCTCCGCCCAGGCCTTCGCGCTGATCGTACGGAAGGACTGGCGCGAGAAGGTCGGCATGGAACCGCCGAAGACCTGGGACGACCTGGCCAAGCTGGCGCAGGCGTTCACCGAGAAGGACCCCGACGGCAACGGCCAGGCCGACACGGCGGGCTTCGTCATCCCGGCGGGCACCAAACGCGGCTACGCCTCCTGGTACGCCTCGTCCCTCATCTACGCCAACGGCGGAGACTTCATCAAGAGCACCGGTGGCGGCCACTTCCAGTCCACGGTCAGCGACCCCAAGACCGTCGAGGCCGTCCAGTACCTGCAGGACCAGTTCTGCAAGTCCAAGACCGTCAACCCCGGCGCCGTGAGCAACGACACGACCGTCACGCACGAGGTGTTCGAGAAGGGCCAGGGCGGCATCTACCTGGTCGGTCCGTACGTGCTGGCCCGGTTCGTCAAGAGCGTCGGCACCGACAAGATCGAGGTTCTGCCCCTGCCCAAGGGCCCGTCCGGCGGTCCCGGCACCCTCGGCGAGGGCGAGAACGTCTACCTGATGGCCGGCTCCGACCAGCAGGACGCGCAGAAGAAGTTCGCCGAGTTCGCGATCTCCCCTGACGGCCAGAGGATCGGCATGAACAAGGACGCCAACGGCGCCATCGTCCGCCTGCCCGTCAACACGCAGGTCGACATGGCCGCCGAGCGGCAGGATCCGCGCTGGAAGGTGTTCCAGGACGCGTACGCGAACGCCGTCTACGCCCCGCCCGTGCCGAACTGGGCGCCCATCCGCCAGGACTCCGCCGACTCCATCAACGCGGTCTGGGCCGACTGCTCCTCCAACGTCAAGGCGGCCATGGACCAGCTGAACACCAAACTCACCCAGGAACTCCAGAGCCAGAAAGCGTCATGACCTCGACACTGACCGAGGCGCGCAGCCGTACGGCGACCCCCCACCGCCGCACCAAGCGGGTGCGGTGGCGGGGGCCGCTGATCACCTGGCTGTTCCTGGCGCCCGCGCTGCTGCTGTTCCTGTACTTCAAGTTCATCCCGATGTTCGTGGGCCTGTGGAAGAGCTTCTTCAAGGTCCAGACGTTCCTCGGTGACGAGTGGCTGGGCCTGCAGAACTACCAGACGATCATCAGCGACGCCGACTTCGCCGCGGCCATCTGGCACAGCATCCTGCTGGCGCTGGGCACCACGGTCGGCTCGCTCGTCCTGGGTCTGGGGTTCGCGCTGCTCATCGAGGGACCGGCGCGCTACCTGTGGTTCGTGCGCACCGCGGCCTTCCTGCCCGTCGTCACCACGATGGCGGCCGTGGCCGAGGTGTGGCGGATCATGTTCCACCCGGCCGACAGCGGGATGCTGAACGTCATCATCGGCTGGGCCGGCATCGATCCCCAGCCGTGGCTGGCCAGCGAGCACTCCTCCCTGTGGTCGATCATGCTGATGAGCATCTGGCGCGGCACCCCGTACGACATGATGATCTTCCTGGCCGGGCTGGTCGGCGTCGATCGCACGCTCTACGAGGCCGCGGCCGTCGACGGCGCCTCCACCTGGCACCGGCTGCGGCACATCACGCTGCCCGCCCTGCGGCCGGTGTTCTGGATCCTGTTCACGCTGGCCGCCATCCGCGGGCTGCGGGTCTTCGTCGAGGTGTACGTCCTGACGAACGGCGGTCCGAACGGGTCGTCCGAGGTGCTGATGACGCTGATCTACAAGCTCGGGTTCCAGAAGAACGACCTGGGCGTGGCCTCGGCGGGCGGGATCGTGCTGTTCCTGGCCACGCTGGTGCTCACCCTGGTCGCGCAGATGTTGCGCAGGAGGCAGGCGACATGAGGTTCGACAGCGCGCTGGGGCTGGAGTCGCGCAAGGGGCCTCTGGCCGTCGGCGGAAAAGTCCTGATTTATAGCTTTATGGTGGTCGTTTTCACCGGGCCGCTGGTCGGGCTGCTCGTCAGCGCCTTCAGCAAGACGCTCGACCCCACCGCCTTCTCCCTGTGGCCGGACGAGTTCACGCTGGAGAACTTCGTCCAGGCCAAGGAGAAGAACGTCTACCTCTACCTGCTGAACTCTTTCATCGTCGTGGGCTTCGGCCTGCTGCTGCAGATGCTGGTGAGCGTCTTCGCCGCGTACTCGCTGGCCCGCAAGAAGTTTCGCGGCATGACGTTCGTGCTGCTGCTCATGCTCACCACGATGATGCTCCCCGAGGAGATCATCGCGATCCCCCTCTCGCTGGTCCTGGCCGACATGCCGCTGCTGCACGTGAACCTCATCGGCACGTACGCGGGCATGATCCTGCCGGTCGGCGCCTGGGGCTTCTCCATCCTGGTCATGACCGAGTTCATGAAGGAGGTGCCGGTCGAACTGGAGGAGGCCGCGCGCATCGACGGCGCGGGGGAAATGCGGATCTTCGCCACCATCATCCTGCCGCTGTGCCGTCCCGCGCTCGGCGTGATCGGGGTGTTCGGCTTCACGATGATCTGGGACCAGTACCTGCTGCCCCTGATCGTCGCGCCCGAGTCGAGCATGTGGACGCTGCCCATCGCGCTGCGTTCGCTCCGCTCCGACGAGGAGGTCGGGATCGGCGTGCTGCTGGCCGCCTCGCTGCTGGCGCTGCTGCCGTCGATCATCGCGTTCCTGGCCTTCCAGCGGCAGTTCATGCGCGGTCTGACAAGCGGCGCCATCAAGGGTTAAGTGTCCATGTATCTGGACGCTATCCCATATCCTGGATGTCAACCCGCAGCAGTAGAGGGGATTGAGTATGGAGCCTCAGCTGGTCAAGTCCGCGGAGCGGACGGTGCGCATCCTGGAGGCCCTGGCCGATTCGCACGACAGCCTGACGCTGTCGGAGCTCCAGCAGCGCACCGGGTTCCCGCGCAGCAGCCTCCATGCCCTCATGCGGACGCTGGTCGAGCTCAACTGGGTCGAGACCGACTCGGCCAGGTCCGCGTTCGGGATCGGGCCGCACGCGCTGCTCACCGGCACCGCGTACCTCGACAAGGATCCCGCGTTGCCGTTCGCGCAGGAGACCTTGGAGGACCTGCGGGCAGAGATCGGCCAGACCGCCCATTTCGCCCGCCGGGACGGCGCGCACGTGCTCTACCTGGCCACCCGCGAGTCACGCGAGGCCGACCACGTGATCCCCAGGGTGGGCCGGCGCCTGCCCGCCCACGTCACGGCGCTCGGCCAGGTGCTGCTCGCCCAGCTCACCGACGACGAGGTCATGGCCATCCTGCCCGACCCGCTGTCCTCGCTCACCGACCGCACCATCACCGACCTGAACAAACTGACCGGGGAGCTCGACCAGGTCCGCACCCGCGGCTGGGCGTACGAACGCGAGCAGGGCACCCCCGGCCTTGCCTGCGTGGCCGTGGCGGTCGACTACCGCATCCCGGCCACGGACGCGATCAGCTGCTCGATGCCCGCGAGGCTGGCGCCCGCCGAGGTCGAGCGGATCACCGAGGCGGCGATCAAACACACCCGCAAGCTGGCTGCCACCCTGCGCAGGGAGGGCATCCGCTAGAAAGGACCGTCGATGCGGCTGGATGGTGTTCTCTTCTTCCCGGTGACCCCCTTCGAATCCGGTGGCGACCTCGCCGAACCCGCGCTGGCCCGGCACGTCGCCGACGGAGTCGCGGCGGGAGCGGGAGGAGTGTTCGCCGCGTGCGGCACCGGCGAGTTCAACGCCCTCGACCTCGACGAGTACACCCGGGTGGTGGGCGTCTCCGTCGCCTCCACCGCGGGCCGCGTCCCCGTCTTCGCCGGCGCCGGCGGCCCGCTGCCCGCCGCCAGGGCCATCGCCCGCGCGGCCGCCGCCCAGGGCGCCGACGGGCTGCTGCTCATGCCTCCGTACCTGGTCAGCGGCCCGCCCGCGGGCCTGGTGCGCTATGTACGCGAGGTGGCCGCGACCGTCGACCTGCCGATCATCATCTACCAGCGTGGCACCGCCCGCTTCACCCCCTCAGCCGTCGCCGAACTCGCCGAGCTGCCCAACATCGTCGGCTTCAAGGACGGCCTGGGCGACTTCGACCTGCTGCAACGGATCATCCTCACCGTCCGCCGGTCCACCGGCAAGGACTTCACCTTCTTCAACGGCCTCCCCACCGCCGAACTGACCGTCCCCGCCTACCGCGGCCTCGGCGTCAACCTGTACTCGAGCGCGGTGTTCGCCTTCGCGCCCGAGATCTCCCTGGCCTTCTACAAGGCGGTGACGGGCGGGGACGAGGTGCTGACGCAGCGGCTGCTGACCGACTTCTACCTCCCGCTGGTGGAGCTCCGCGATCTCGTGCCCGGCTACGCGGTCTCGCTGGTGAAGGCGGGGGCGCGGTTGCGGGGGGCGGAGGTCGGAGGCGTACGCCCACCCCTGATGGACCCGACCCCCGAGCACACGGCCTCCCTGGAGCGCATCATCACCACCGGCCTGGCCATAGCCGGTGCCTGACCCATCAGCCCTTGATCCAGCCTCAGCCGACGTCGAAGGGCGGCAGCTCAGCCAGGTTCAGAATGGCTGCCGGCGGGAAGTCCGGCCACGAGCTCGGCGGGTCCTGGTTCAGGTTGCGCAGGTGCTTGTCGATGAAGCGCTGGGCATTGCGCAGAACCCTGACTGCGGTGACGGCGTCGATGGCGCCGTCCTGCAGCGCTTCAGCGAGCTCGTCGAGGTCCAGGACTTCGTAGCGCCGGCTGATCGGGGGCACGACGATGTCCACGTAGAGGTCGTGGACCACCAGCCGCTTCGGGGCCGCCTCCTCCAGTTCGACCAGGTCGACGTACCAACCGCCTTCGAGTGCGTCGACGAAGGTGACCGGCCTTCGGAGCTGTATCCCTTCGTCGGCGATGACGAAGCAGCGATCGGTCGTGGGGCGGCCGGGAACCCGCCATGGGGAAAGGATCTCGACGTCGTAGGCCACGATGTTGTCGCCTGTTCGGACACCAGGGCACCATTGCCCAGTGCGGTGGTGGACACGTACCTCTTCAAGGGTCACGGATCGCAGTATGACCGCGTCGGGACGCAGCGCCCGCCCCAAGCCAACGCCTGACTTCACTCCAGCACCGACGCTCAACCCCACCCAGGGCCGGCACCCAACCCCACCCCCACCTCACCCCGAAGCCGACACCCGACCCCCGACCCCAGGAACCGGACCCAGCCCCATTGCCACGCCGTCGCCATTGGCACGCCGTCGCCATTGCCATGCCATTTGCCACGCCATCGCCATTGGCACGCTGTCGCCTATGGCCGCCTCGGCCCGCGACCGACCAGCCAGCCTCACAGCCGGCCAGTCAGCCGCACGAAACCATCGCCACGAGCCCTGTCAGCCCGCGACCACCATCACCCCCGTTTCGGGAGCGACCCGCTCACACCTCCAGACGACCGTCAACCCTCCGCGGAACGGACAGCGGGTTGTCGTCCTTGAGCTCGTCCGGCAGCAGCGCCTCCGGCCAGTCCTGGTACGCCGTGGGCGCCAGCCACCGATCGATCGCCGTCGCCCCGACAGAGGTGGACGTCGTGGTCGCGGCAGGCCAAGGGCCACCGTGCTGCATCGCCCAGCACACGGCCACCCCGGTCGGCCACCCGTTCCAGATGAGCCGGCCGGCCTTCCTCCCGAGCACCTCGACGACCTCGCCGGCCTCCTCAGGATCGGTGCCGTGGACGGTCGCGGTCAGCGACCCTTCCAGCCGCTCAAGCACGGGCCTCAAATCGGAAATTTCCCGATACGTCACCACGATCGACGCAGGCCCGAAGCACTCCTCGGCGATCCGCGGCAGCTTCTCCTCGAACGTGTCGAGATCGGCGGTGAACACCTTGGGCGTGACCGCCCAGCTCCCCTCCCCAGGCTTGCCCTCGGCCAGCAGCTGCAGCTCGCCCAGCCGCTCGACACCGCCGACGTACCCGTCCCTGATCCGCTCGGCCAGCATGGGGCCACCGCTGGTCCCCTCGACCGCCTCGGCCAGGGCCTTGCGCAGCTCGTCGCCCTCGGGCACGAACATGAGCCCGGGGTTCGTGCAGAACTGCCCGACCCCCAGCGTCAGCGACCCGGCGAACCCCGTGGCCACGTTCTTGGCCGGCGCGGAGGGCAGCACGACGACGGGGTTGACGCTGCCCAGCTCGCCATAGAACGGGATCGGCACCTCCCGCTCGTCGATCAGGCGCTGGATCGCCTTACCCCCGGCCACGGACCCGGTGAACCCGGCCGCGACCACTCCGGGGTGCTGCACCAGATCGATCCCCGCCTGCATGCCCTGCACCAGACCCAGCAGGTCGGGGTACGGGAGCGCGTCACGAACGATCTTCGCCACCCGCTCGGAGGTGTTCGGGTGCCCGGGGTGCGCCTTGACGACCACCGGGCATCCCGCTGCCAGCGCGGACGCCGTGTCACCACCGGCCACCGAGAACGCGAACGGGAAGTTGCTGGCCGCGAACACGGCGACGACGCCCGGCAGCGCGTGCTTCATCCGCCGCACGTCGGGCCGCGGCGGCGCGAGCGAGGCGTCCGCATGATCGATGATGGCCTCGACGTAACCGCCGTCCCTGAGGACCTGGGCGAAGAGCCGGAACTGTCCCGCCGTACGCGCGACCTCGCCGCGCAGCCGTACCTCGCCGAGCGCGGTCTCCTGGTCGGCGAGCTGCCACAGCTCGTCCACGTGCGCGGTGAGCGCGTCGGCGACGGCCTCGAGCGCGAGCGCCCGCTCAGCCGCCGGAGTCGCCCGCCAGGCAGCGCCGGCGGCGGCCGCGGCGGAAACGATCAAGTCGACCCCGGCACTGTCGGTCTCCGGCAGTGCGGCGCCAACGGTCCCGCCGGTCCTGGGGTCGTGTCCGTAGATCATCGAAAGGCCCTTCCGAGCTTGACACTTCTTCAGCTTGATTCTTACAGTTGCGGCAACTTGTCCACAAATCTGGCTATTGTTCACATATCTGGACGGCGGTCTAAATGATCATCAGACAGATCCACGTCACCCCTGTCGCCTTCCGGGATCCGCCGCTTCTGAACGCCGCCGGAGTCCACGAGCCGTGGGCCCTCCGTACCATTGTCGAGGTCGTCACCGATGAGGGCCTGACCGGGTTGGGGGAGACCTATGGGGACCTCGGGCACCTGGGCAAGATACGCGAGTGCGCGCAGGCTCTGATCGGCCTCGACGTGCACGCCACGAACACGATGTACGCCCGGATCAGCGCGATCGTCGGTCACACGGTGACCGACCTGCACGGACTGACCGGTGCCGCCACCAAGGAGAAGAGCATCGACCGGGTCTTCTCCCCCTTCGAGGTAGCTTGCCTCGACATCCGGGGCAAGGCGGCCGGTGTCCCGGTGAGCGACCTGTTGGGCGGCCGTGTCCGAGATGCGGTGCCGTACAGCGCGTACCTCTTTTACAAGTGGGCGGGCCACCCCGGCCAGGACCCCGACCGGTTCGGCGCGGCCTTGGACGAATCGGGTCTCGTAGAACAAGCGTCCCTCCTCATCAAGGAATACGGCTTCGAGTCCATCAAGCTCAAAGGCGGCGTTTTCCCTCCCGACCAGGAAATAGCCGCAACCCGCGCGCTTCACGAGGCATTCCCCGGGGTTCCCCTCCGCCTGGACCCGAACGCCGCCTGGACGGTCGAGACCTCGATCCGCGTGGGCCAGGAACTGGAAGGCACCCTCCAATACCTGGAGGACCCCACTCCCGGCATTTCCGGCATGGCGGAAGTGGCCGCTGCCGTCCCCATGCCGCTCGCCACGAACATGTGCGTGGTCACCCATGAACACCTCCCTCCCGCCATCGCATCCCGCGCGATCGGCGTACTCCTCCTGGACCACCACTACTGGGGCGGTCTCGTACGTTCCGCGCACGTCGCCACCTTGTGCGACACATTCGGCCTGGCGCTGTCCATGCACTCCAACTCCCATCTCGGGATCAGCCTGGCCGCCATGACCCATTTGGCCGCCGCCACACCGAACCTCACGTTCGCGTGCGACACGCATACCCCCTGGCAGGATGGTCAGGACGTGGTGGCGCCCGGCGTCCTGCGCTTCGTGAACGGCGCCGTCACCGTGCCCACCGGCCCTGGCCTCGGCGTCGAGCTCGACCGCGACGCGCTGGCCGTCATGAACGAGCAGTACGAGAAGTGCGGGATCTCCGCCCGCGACGACACGAGTTACATGCAACGCTTCGAGCCCACCTTTTCCGCAAGGAGACCGCGCTGGTGAACGTGGCCTACGTCTACCCCTGGGACATCGTCGGCGACCCCTCCGCCCCCGACCGCCTGGCCGGCCTCGGGGTGGAAGCGGTAGCTCTGGCAGCGAGCTACCACTCGACGAGAGCGGCCACGCCTTACCACCCGTCCCATCGCGTACTCGACGTTCCCTATCCGGCCTTCTACCTGCCGATCCGCCCGGCGTCCTGGTCCCGCCTGGTCCCCGCGACCCCCACCTGGACCCCGGAGGACGCGTACCTCCAGGCCCGAGACACTCTGAAGGCGGTCGGCCTCCAGGTGCACGCCTGGACCGTCCTGACTCACAACTCCCACCTGGGCACCGCGAATCCCGACCTGGTCGTACGCAACGCCTTCGGTGACCCGTACCCGTACGCGCTCTGCCCCGCCCACGAGGACGTCCTGGAGTACTGCGAGCTCCTGGTCAAGGAGATCCTCACTGTGGGCGAGCCGGACGGCCTCATCCTGGAGGCCTGTGGCCCCATGGGCTTCGGCCACCAGAGCGTCCACGAGAAGACCTCCGGCGCGGATTGGACACCCGCCGACTCGGACCTCCTCTCCCTGTGCTTCTGCACTGCCTGCGCCGACCGCTACCCCGCAGACACCCGAGACAGAGTCCGCGCCACCATCGACCGCACGCACCCCGCGCAACCCACCCCAGCCCCCACGCTCGGCACCACCGCCACCAGCACCACAATCGGCACCACCACGGCGGGCAACACCACGGCCAGCGCCACGGCCAGCGCCACCACGGCCAGCACTAGCGCCTCGGCCAGCGCCACAACGGCCGACACCACCACAGTCGGCGCCACCACGGCCAGCACCACCACCACGGCCGGCACCACCACCACGACCGGCACCACGACTCCCAGCACTCACCCACTCACGATCGAACAGGCTCTCGGCGAGCTGACCGACGAGGTCCGCGCCATCCGCGTAGACCTGTCCGACTCTCTCCGCCACCGCCTGATCGCCGTCGCCCGTAGCACCGCCCCCAACACCCCCATCACCCTGCATGCCAACCCGAACCCCTGGGCAGCAGGCGCCTTCGCACCACTGCCGTCAGGCGAACCGGGAGCAGACGTGCTGGTGGCCAACTGCTGGGGCGACCCCGCCACGGACGCCGCCCGCCTCGCCCAGCTCAAGGACCTGTCCGCCCCTGGCCAGCGAATCGGCGCCTACGTCCTGGCCCTGCCCCCTCGTCCGGCCGACGCCGCGGCCCTGGCCGACCAACTCCGTACGTACGCCAAGGCAGGCGCGACCGAGTTTCACCTGTACCACGCCGGTCTGGCCTCCCCACAGCGCCTGGCTGCCATCACAGAGGCCCTACGTCAACACGCCTAACGCGACAACCCCAGCCACCCGAACGAACTCCAGGGTCCTGCGCAATACGTGGAGCCCTGAACGCTGAAGCCCCCGCACCGCAGATAAGTTGCCATACGTGACCAATGTGCGAATTGTGTACCGAAAGTACGGCGGAGCGCTGCACTGGAACCACCCCGGCCAACTGCTGGGCGAGGACGAACACGGAGTCTGGGCCGAAGTCCCCGGCGGAACGGTCGCCCGCAAGGGCGAGGGCCCACCGGTCACGTGGGAGACCACTGCGATCATGCTGTTCCCTCGAAACGCCTGGTGGACTGCGTCCTTCAACGCACCACCCCACCGAAGCGAGATCTACGTCGACGTCACGACCGTCCCCGAGTGGAGAGACGGCGAGGTGACGATGCTCGACCTCGACCTCGACGTGATCAGGATGCGAGACGGCCGGCTCATCCTCGACGACGAAGACGAGTTCGCCGAACATCAGGTCCTCCTGGGCTATCCCCCCGAGCTCATCACCCAGGCAGAAGCCACTGCCCGCTGGCTACTCGACGCAGTAGGCCACAGAAAGGGCCCATTCGGCGGCGCCCACCTCGAATGGCTCACCAGAACCCCCTGACCAACTCACCACCAACTAAAAGAACCCGCACCGCCACGCCTTACAACCACCGAGAAAACCCACACCAAAATATCCACCAACACCCCCTTTTCATCTCTATACGGCACGGGCAGCGCGCCGATCGTGAAGCCCGGCAACGACCTTTCAGAGATGCTCAACCTTGAACGGGCTACAGCAAAGCGTCTGCAACCTGGGCCTTTCGCGCGCTCGTCGAGACCGCGGAGCTTGGCGCCGACTCAGCCGCCCTGGGCGTACGTGTCGCCGTCGCGCAGGTGGGCCAGCACCAGTAATGCCTGCTGGCCAGAGGTGAGCTTGCGCCATCGTGAGCCGCCGGCGGTGCGGTGGCGGCGGCGGATGATGCCGGCGAGGTGACCCAGGGAGCGGCGTGACACCGGTACTGCGGCGCGGTAGAACAGCACACGAAGCTCCTGAACTGGTGTTGCTCTTGGTCGACAACCCGTCACCAGGGGCTTCGCTATTTGTGATCAAGCCGGGTGATCCGCAATCGGCTCATGACCTGCGCCTTCAGATGAGAAATACCTCCCTACTCGATCCGTCAGCGGTCAGTGGCGTGCACAAGGCCGCCGGGCAGGCCCACGCCGCCGACGCCAGAGTGGATCAGCCGTGCAGTCGCACGCGATAAACCCGGTGACGTCGATGGTCATCCCCGCGATAATCGCCAACGTGGAAGAGGTCGAGGTCGTCGTCGCCCATAACGAGCGCGCGACCCTGCGCGTCGGTGACGTGTTTCTGAAGGTCGACTCCGATCAGACGCGCACCGACGTCGAGGCCGAGGCGATGGCTATGGCGCCGATCCCGACGCCGGAGGTCCTGTGGCGGAAACCGCCCGTGCTCGCGCTCGCCGCCCTCCCAGGCACGGCACTCGGCCGCCTCGGCGAGCCGTCGACCGCGTCGCCGGCGGCGTGGGCCGCGGCGGGTGCCGCCGCACGGAAGCTGCATGACGCGCCACTGCCGCCATGGCCCGGTCGGAGCCTCGACGAGATCGCATCGCGCCTCGACGACGAATGCGAGTGGCTCGTCACAAACGGCGTCCTTCCCACCGAGCTGGTCACGCGCAACCGCCAGGTTGCCGAGGCTGCGCTCCGGCCGTGGACACCGGTGTTCACGCACGGCGACCTGCAGATCACCCACGTGTTCGTCGACGGTGACGAGATCACCGGCGTGATCGACTGGTCCGAGGCGAGCCAGGGCGATGCCCTGTTCGACCTCGCCACCTTGACGCTCGGACACGAGGAGCACCTTGGCGACGTCGTCGCCGGCTACGGCACCGACGTCGACCTCGACGTGATCCGCGCGTGGTGGTCGCTGCGAAGCCTGCTGGTGATCCGCTGGCTGGTCGAGCACGGCTTCGACCCGTCCTCGCCAGGCTGCGAGGTCGACGTGCTGAGATCCCGACTGTAAGGCTCCACGAGCCCGACAGGTACGAGTGCCGTTCTACCGCATCAAGCAGGCCATCTCCAGAAGCGCGTCGCCTTCCGGACCAACGAGGTCACGGTCCTCGAAGATCCCCGGCAGCCGGTCGGCGACATCGGCAGCCGACGCACGACTCGAGTCGAAGCTGCACCTCAGCTGAGGACCAGCAACTGCCTCAAATAGACCCAAGATGAAAAGCCTCACCACCGCCCGGCACCTCACCACCGCGCCGCATCCCACCCCCGCCCGGCATCTCATCACCGCCCGGCATCTCACCACCGCGGCATCTCACCACCGCGGCATCTCACCACCGCGGCATCTCATCACCGCGCCGCATCCCACCCCCGCCCGGCACCTCATCACCGCTCGGCACCTCATCACCGCTCGGCACCTCACCACCGCGCCGCATCCCACCACCGGGCATCCCACCACCACGCCGCACCTCACCACCGCGGCATCTCATCACCGCCCGGCACCTCACCACCGCGCCCACCGCGCCCACCGCGCCGCATCCCGCCACCACGCCGCACTTCACCACCGCCCGGCATCCCGTCACCACGCCGCACTTCACCACCGCGGCATCTCACCACCACGCCGCATCTCGCTATGACGTCACCCGAGACCCTGGCCATCAAGACCTCGGCCAATTCCTCAAACAAGGTCGCCAATATCGCCCTAGCAAGCGCCGACAGCTCCAACATCAGCTCCGTGACTCGGCGCCGGCGCGCGCGAATTTAGCCCGCAGCGGAAACGAGCCCACTCTCATATGCCGCGATAACAAGCTGTGCTCGATCCCGAGCCTCCAGCTTGGCCAGCAACCGAGTGATATGAGTCTTTACCGTAGCCAAGCTCACCTGAAGATATTCCGCGATCTCCCCATTGGACAAGCCGCGCGCGATCAACATCAGAACCTCGCGCTCCCGCTCCGTAACCCCGTCCAACCCCTTCACCCGAGGCAGAACCGGTGTACGCGTGAACTCCTCAATCAGCCTGCGCGTAACCGTAGGCGCCAACAAAGCTTCCCCACTCGCGACCACGCGGATAGCGGCGAGTAGATCCGCAGGCGGCGTGTCCTTAAGCAGGAATCCGCTAGCCCCAGCCCTCAGTGCATCATAGACATAAGAATCGAGGTCGAACATCGTCACGACAAGCACTCGGGAAACATCCCGGAGACGCCGAGCGGCCTCGATCCCATCCATTTCGGGCATTCGAACATCCATAAGCACGACATCCGGCCGCTGTTCCAAAGCGACAGTAACAGCCTCCACCCCAGTGGCCGCCTCACCGACAACAGCCAGATCTGGCTCGGAGTCCACAAGCACGCGAAAACTTCCCCTGAGCAACGCCTGATCGTCGGCGATAACGACCCGGATCACAAGACCTCCTCATAAGGCAGTTCGGCGAAAACACGAAACCCTCGGCCAGAAAGGCGCCCGGCTTCAAACGTCCCGCCGTACATCATGACCCGCTCCCGCATCCCGATCAGACCATGCCCGGTGCCGGCAGCAGACGACGTACGACTGCCAGTCCCGTCATCCACCACCTCGATCCGTACTTTCTTGCCATCGGCGACCACGGACACCCTGCAGCGAGCGCGCGCGGCATACTTGATGACATTCGTCAGCGCTTCCTGCACGATGCGATAAACCGACAGCCCCACGCCCTCAGGCATCCGCCCTCGCCTGCCGGGCTCCCCTTCTCCGCGTCCATCGCCATTCCCGATCCGTACCTCGAGCCTGACCTCGACCCCGGCCAGCCGAGCCTGCGCCACCAGCCCTTCGATCCCCGCCAGACCAGGCGCGGGGACAAGGTCGGGCTTGGATGAAGAGCGAAGCACACCGAGCAAATAGCGCATCTCAACCAGCGCGCTCCGGCTGGCCGTCTCGATCACACGCAGCGCGTCATGCGCCTCGTCCGGCTTGGTCGCCATCACGTGATTGGCCACGCCGGCCTTGACGGCGATCAATCCCACGCTGTGTGTGACCACATCGTGCAGCTCGCGAGCGATCCGTAAACGCTCCTCCGTCACCGCCTGCGCCGCCAACCGCTCAGCGTCGCGGGCCGCGTAGAGCCGGCGCTCCTGCACGGCCCGGCCGACCGTCCAAGCGCCGCCCAGCGCTGCGATCCCCATGAGTGGCTGGTCGAGATGCAACAGCCATCCCGGAGCGGTGTCACGCGGCGCACCCGCTAGAGCCAGGCCAAGGACCGTGACCAGGCTCAACCCGCCGATGGCCGACGTCGGGACCACGGCTCCGAACCTGTCGGAGAGGGCGACTATATAAAGCGCGTACGCAGGCGCGAGGTAGGCGAACCCCACGGCGTCGACCAGCGCGGCGAAGACGGCGACCACAAGCGTGAAGCAGAAGACGGGCAGGGGCCACAGTCTTCGCAGCCCCAGCGGCAGCCCCAGCCAGAAGGGGATGGCGATCCTCATCCAGGGCGGCAGCGCGGTGGCGTTCACCGCCACCGTGAAAGAGACAAGGGCAAAGCACATCCCCGCCGCCAGATCGAGCATGATCAGCTGGCCACGGCTCAATCGCCTGGCGAAGAAGGGATGGGTGTCGTCCACGCGTTGAACGGTAGCCGCTGCGGCGGTCTCCTCACGTCAACCCAGGGTCTGACCTTGAGATTCGAACCGTGGTCCGACGCGCGGGCGGCCCGCCGTCCCGCATCCTTTACCGCGTGATCGAACTCCAGCACCTCACGAAGCGCTACGGCGGCACCCTCGCCGTGGACGACCTGTCGTTCAGGGTCGAGCCGGGCCACGTGACCGGCTTCCTCGGCCCCAACGGCGCGGGCAAGTCCACCACGATGCGTCTGATCCTCGGCCTCGACGCCCCGACCTCCGGCCAGGCACTGGTCAACGGGCGCCGATACACGTCGATCGCCAAGCCGATGCACGAGGTGGGCGCCCTCCTCGATGCCAGTGCTGTCCACGGCGGTCGCAGCGCCTACAACCACCTGCTGTCCCTGGCCCGCACCAATGACATCGGCCCTACACGAGTGGCCGAGGTGCTCGACCAGGTCGGCCTGGCAGGCGTGGCCCGAAAACGGGTGGGCGGGTTCTCACTCGGCATGAAACAGCGGCTCGGAATAGCGTCGGCGCTGCTCGGCGATCCGGCCGTGTTGATGTTCGACGAGCCAGTGAACGGCCTGGATCCAGATGGTGTGCGCTGGATCCGCGACCTCATGCGTTCTCTGGCCGCCGAAGGTCGCACGATCCTGCTCTCCAGCCATCTGATGAGCGAGATGGCCCTCACCGCCGAGCGCATCATCATCGTGGGCCGCGGCAGGCTGATCGCCGAGGCCACCGTCGCGGAGCTGACAGCGCGCTACCCCTCGCTAGAAGACGCCTACATGGCCCTGACCGCCGGAAGCGTGCAGTACGGAGCGTCCCGATGAAAGCGGTCTTCTCCGCCGAATGGCTGAAGCTGCGCTCAGTGACCTCCACCTACCAGACGCTGGGTACGGCGGCCCTCACAGCGCTCCTGGGCGTGGCCTGGACCCTCTATGTGAGCGGCCTGGCCGACGAGCGGGGCGAGCTGCGGGCAGCGGCCCCAGAGCAGGGTTTCCTTCCGCTCGTCCAGATCAGTCTGGCGGTGCTGGGCGTGCTCGCGATCACTTCCGAGTACACCACGGGGACGATCAGCACCAGTCTGATCGCCGTCCCGAAACGCGGCACATTACTTCTGGCCAAGGCCGGCATCGTCGGCCTGGCCACGTTGACAGCCGCGAACGCGGTGCTCCTGGTCACCTATTCGGCGAGCCGCTTGATAGCGAGCGGTCACGAGCTGGGCTTCAACAACACCTCGATCACCGACGACCTGCCCATGCTGCTCGCTTCCGGCCTGTCGGTGACCGCCCTGGCACTGGTAGGCCTCGGCCTCGGCACCGCGATCCGCTCAACAGCGGGAGCAATCGTCTCGATCGTGGCATTGCTGTTCGTGCTCCCAGGTGTCGTCAACTACTTGCCCCCACCCTGGAACACCCGCGTGGCCACGCTCCTCCTACCGAATCTCGTCCCCCAAATAGCCGACCAGCGCCTCTCCTCGCGCTTGGGCGACGGTCTTCTGCCTCCCTGGGCCGCACTTGCCGCCCTCCTCGCCTATCCCCTCGTCGCCCTCGCCATCGGCTACTACCAACTCAACCGCAGAGACGTCTGAATCCTCCCTCCCTTTCCAGAACGAACACCACAGACGTCACCACACAAACGAGACCAGCCCCGACAGAGCACCATCAGCCCCGAAACGAGCGCCCATGCAGGCGCGCTCCAACGCGAACCGAAATACCCGTAGGAGCATCCGGCGCCAGAAGTGACACGAGCATCCCCTACGCCACGATCGAGCAACCGCAGACGCACTCTCACCACGGAAGCGCGGGCCGCGAAGCCGCCCTCACCGCTGGCGCGCGAACGGCGAAGCCCACTCTAAGCACTGGAGCAGGACACCAAAGCCCGCTCTCGCCAAATGAGCAGCCAGTGAAACGAACGCTCTCGCCCGAAGGACGCACGAGCGTTCGAGCATCCCCGTACCAAGAACCAACGACCATGAACGCCCCCAACCGCGGCAACAACGCGGACGAGCACGCTTTCGCCCTACGAAGGGACGCTCGTATGAGCATCTCCCAGCAGCAGGAAGAGCCACTTGCATAAGCGTTTCCCGGCGGAGCTGCGGCACGCTCTCGCTCAAAGTTCTTCAGTAAGCGCTATGACGACGGCCGCACGAGCTTCCTCACCATCACCTGACCGAACGTTCCCACACCACAGCAATGGCTCTGGAACGCAAGGCCACACGAACGCTCCTGCCTCAGGAACAGGCTAACGGAGCATCTCCCTCACGAACGGACCAACCCCACATGACCGCACTCATCCGAAGAATGGGTACCCGCATCGGCATCCTCAGCTCGGAGCGGACGAAAGCATGAGCGTTCTCACCTCGGAATGGCTGAAGGTACGTTCCCTCCGCTCCACGCACCTGATTCTCGGCCTCAGCCTAGGCACGGTTGTCTTGGGGTTCGCACTCGCCACGATGGCCGCCGACATGTACGACACCGCCCCCGCCGCCCGGCGACCTGGCGCTCGGATCGCGGATCTGGAGGAGGTGATCGTGATCGTGCCCCAACTGTGCATGGGCATCCTGGGCACGCTTGCCATCACTTCCGAATACGTGACCGGCTTGATCAGAACGAGCTTGACCATCGTCCCGCGTCGTTGGCCCGTCCTCGTCGCCAAATCCGCCATCGTCGGCACGCTGGGCCTGATCATCGGCTTGGTGACGGTCTTCGGCACCTACTTCGTCACCCGATGGGTGATAGGCGACCGCTTCTCCGGCGCGTACACCGACGCCTTCATGGACCGACTGCCACTCCTCACTGCCATCAGCCTCACAGTGCCTACGTTCGCGCTGCTCGGCTTGGGCTTGGGCGCGCTCTTCCGTTCGACCGCCGCCTCGATCGCCACCTTGGCCGGCCTCGTCTACGTGATCCCCATAATCATCGGCAACATCCCGGAGCCATGGAGTGAACGCCTCGGCTCTGTGATGATCGGCGCACTTCCCCGCGAGATCACGGGTGAGCTGATCACCACATCGGTATACGGCTCCCTCCTGTCTCCCGTAGCGGCCGCCGCAGTGCTGGTCGCGTACGCAGCGTGCCCGTTGGCAGTGGCCCTGAGGCTGGTAGGCCGGAGGGACGCCTGAGACGTCCACACTGGGGCCTTTGAGGCCGTTCCGGAAGGCGAGACCACCAAGCACCTCAGATGCCCGGCATCCACCCTGGAGGGCGAGAGCACCAAGCATCAGTGATGACCGGGCCCCGCCCCGCAGGACAAGACCGCCAAACACCGGTAACGACCAGCACCCACCTCGAAGGACGAGACCACCAAACACCCGTAACAACCAGCACCCACGTCGAAGGGAAAGGTCGCTGGAACCCGCAGACCGCCAGTGCCCCGAAGAGGCAGCAGCACCGCATCGTCCGGGCCGGTAGTGCCGCTAGCCCGGAGGGGCGAAGGCAGCGAATCGCCTGGCCTTCGGTCGGCCTCCCGAAGGAGCAGGCGATGTGGTCGGATGCCCGTCCCACGCCTGCTCCCCCGGGGGTACGGCAGACGAACGCGTCTGCCGTACCGTGGGAAAGCTCAGACCTCGAGGATCACAGGGATGATCATGGGGCGGCGGCGGTAGGTGTCGCTTACCCAGCGTCCCACCGTGCGGCGGACCACCCGTCGGATCTCCTGCATGTCGACCACCCCGTCTGCGGCCTTCTCCGCGAGGGCTCGCTCGATCTGCGGGATGAACTCCTCGAACTGGGCAGGGTCGATGCCGGAACCACGCGCGTGGATCTCGGGGCCGGCGGTGAGCTTGCCCGTGTTGGAGTCGACCACGACGACCACCGAGATGAACCCCTCGTCGCCGAGAATCCTGCGGTCCTTCAGCGAGGTGTCGGTGATCTCGCCCACCGACGAGCCGTCGACGTAGACGTACCCGGCGTGAACCGCACCGACGATCTTCGCTCGGCCGTCGACCAGGTCCACCACGACGCCGTCCTCGGCGATCACGATGTGGTCGTCGGGCACGCCCGTGAGAGCGGCCAGCTTGGCGTGCGCACGCAAATGACGCCACTCACCGTGAACGGGCATGAAGTTCGACGGGCGGGTCAGGTTGAGCACGTACAGGAGCTCGCCGGCGGCCGCGTGGCCGGAGACGTGCACCTTGGCGTTGCCCTTGTGCACGACGCGAGCGCCCCACCTGGTCAGTCCGTTGATGACCTTGTTGACCGCGGTCTCGTTCCCCGGAACCAGCGACGAGGCCAGGAGTACGGTGTCACCCTCGGCGATGCGGATCGGATGATCGCGGTTGGCCATCCTGGACAGCGCGGCCATGGGCTCGCCTTGAGAGCCGGTGCAGATGAGCACCACGTCCTGCGGCGGCCACTCCTCGATGTCGCGCGAGTCGACGATCAGCTCCGGCGGCACCTTGAGATATCCCAGGTCGCGGGCCACGCCCATATTGCGCACCATCGAACGTCCGACCAGGGCCACCTTGCGGCGGTGCTTGGCGGCGGCGTCCATCACCTGCTGAATGCGGTGCACGTGCGAGGCGAAGCTGGCCACGATGACCCGCTGTTCGGAGGTGCGGATCACCTCGTCGATGACCGGCCCGATCTCGCGCTCGCTGGTGACGAACCCTGGCACTTCGGCGTTGGTGGAGTCGGACATCAGCAGGTCGACGCCCTCGGTGCCGAGCCTGGCGAAACCGCCGAGGTCGGTGAGGCGGCCGTCGCTCGGCAGCTGGTCCATGCGGAAGTCGCCGGTGTGCAGGACTATGCCCGCAGGCGTCCTGATGGCGACGGCCAGTGCGTCGGGGATCGAGTGGTTGACCGCGAGGAACTCGCAGTCGAACGGCCCGAAAACGTGCCGTTCGCCCTCGACGACCTCGAGCTTGGTCGGTTGGATCCTGTGCTCGGTGAGCTTGGCCTCGATCAGGGCAAGCGTGAGCCTCGATCCGATGAGCGGGATATCGCGCCGCTCGCGCAGCAGATACGGCACCGCCCCGATGTGGTCTTCGTGAGCGTGCGTGAGCACCACGGCTTCGACGTCGTCGAGCCGGTCTCTGATGTATTCGAAGTCAGGCAGGATGAGGTCGACACCCGGCTGATCGGGCTCGGGGAAGAGCACCCCGCAGTCGACGATCAGCAGACGGCCGTCATATTCGAAGACGGCCATGTTCCGGCCGATCTCCCCCAACCCGCCGAGCGCGACGATGCGCAAGCCGCCGTCAGGCAGCACCGGCGGGGGACCAAGCTCAGGATGCGGATGGCTCATGCCTGGCCCCCACGGTCAGTTCGTGTTCTCAAAACTCCCGGTTCCTCCCCGTTCCTATGCGTCTGTCAACTTCACCCCGCCGGCTACCAGGCAAGCACGCAGCTCGGCGATTTGCGTCTCTGTCGCGTCCACGAGCGGCAGTCGTACCGAACCCACCGGTACGCCGACCATGCTCAGTGCCGCCTTTGCCATGATCGCGCCACCGGCGCGCAGCATGATCCCGTCTACCACGGGGGTCACCTGGCTGTGTACGGCCAGGGCCTGGGAGACCTCACCGTTCTTGTGCAGGTGGATCATGCGCGCCAGCTCGGCGCCCACTACATGCCCGACGACGCTGACGAACCCGGCCGCCCCCAGGGAGAGCCAGGCCAGGTTGAGCAGGTCGTCGCCGGAGTAGAAGGCCAGCTCGGTCGCGCTCATCACCTGGCTGGCGGCGAACAGATCACCCTTGGCGTCCTTGACGGCCACGATGCGTTCGTGCTGCGCCAGCCTCAGCAGAGTTTCGGTCTTGATCGGCACGCCACTGCGCCCCGGAATGTCGTACAACATCACCGGAAGGTCGGTCGCGTCGGCGACGGCGGTGAAGTGCTGGTACAGCCCCTCTTGAGGGGGCTTGTTGTAGTAAGGCGTCACCACCAGCAGACCGTGCGCGCCCGCACGTGCCGCCTGCTTCGCGAGCTCGACACTGTGGCGGGTGTCGTTGGTGCCCGCCCCTGCGACCACAGTCGCGCGATCGCCGACCGCCTCGAGGACGGCGCTGACGATGCGCTGCTTCTCCTCGTCCGACGTGGTGGGCGACTCACCGGTCGTCCCGTTGACGATCAAGCCGTCGTTGCGCTGCTCGTCCACCAGGTAAGCGGCAAGACGTCGCACAGCCACATAATCGACCTCGCCGTCAGGAGTGAACGGCGTGACCATGGCGGTCAGCATGCGGCCGAAGGGCGCGTCTGTGGTTCCAGTTGGCGATGCCATAGTGCGAACGCTACCTGGATTCAGAAATCCATTGGACGCCGCCACCCCGCTTTGCCTGCCTGGAGCCGCTTTTTGCCCCCTTTCGCGGGCATCTCAGAGGCTTCCCTGACGACGACAACCATCTCACCTGACATCGGAGCCCGTCCACTGGTCCACAGCGACGCACCCAGCAGGCCACGCTCCACACCACACCTGCCCACCACACCCGCCAGGCGGGGCACCATGCCTGGCCAGCACGCCCGTCTGGCGGCCAGGCGGAGCGCCGGACCTGACCGCAGTATCCAAAGCACCCGTCAGGCCGCAAAGAGCGCTACGTCTGACCGTCGCCGCCGAAATCAGTACGGCTTACCGGATCTTCCCACTGCAACCGAAACACCCATCGGGCCGCATAGCGTGCCGATCCCACCGCCATAGCCGACAGCAGCGCCGGCTACTCGATCTTGCCGCGGCAGCCGAAACACCCGTCGGATCGCATAGTGCGCCGCATCCGGTTTGCGTCCACGAGAGCGGTGTACGAGTTTGGCCTGGTCATGGGCGTGGCGTCGTAGAAGAGCGACGGCTACCCGACCTCCCCAGCGCGGCCAAGGCGCCCGTCAGGCCGTATAGCGTTCCGCACCCCGCCGCCGCAGCCGACAGCAGCACCGGGTACTCGACCTTCCCACCGCGGCCAGAGCACCTGTCAGGCCGCATAGCGTGCCGTATCCGACGGCCGAAGCCACACCAGGCCGCGGCGGGCAGGTGAACGTTGGGTCCGCAGTACCCAGCTGGCTGAGCGGCCGCCGGCTTCGGTGATCCCGACGCGTATCCCCCGTCCGCCCACGCCCCTCGTCCGGAGGGAAGCCGCAGGTGGAAGGTGCGAGCGACTTTCCTGCCCTGGCGGCCACCCCTGAGGAGTGCGGCGGCCGTTACGCTCGCCCAGCTTCCAAAGGTGAGCCCGGCTGCGCTCGGTTGCCCCGGTCATGTTGCAAGGCTTCTACTAGGACAGTTCGATCTGGTATCTGATGAAACCTCGATTCTCAGCCACCTTCTCGTACAAGCGGCGTGCTGTCGCGTTGGACTCATGCGTGTTCCAGTACACGCGGGAGCAGCCGCGCTCCCGGGCCCAGGCGGTCACAGCCTCGATCAGCGCGCGAGCCACGCCTCTGCCTCGGGCTTCTGGAGCGGTGAACAGGTCCTGCAGGTAGCAGACATCGGTGTCAGGCGCCGAGGTGTTCGCGTGGGTGAAGAAGTGTGTGATGCCGACGAGCCTGCCGTCCAGCCTCGCGCCGAAGGCGTGCAGACGGGTGTCCGCCTGGAACTCCTGCCATGCGCGGTCGTACATCTTGTCCGGTTCGACACGCTGATAGAAGTCGATGTACGCGCGGAACAAGTCCTCCCAGACATCCCGGTCGGATGGAAGGAGCTTGCCTATGTCGATCATGGAGCTTCCTCATGCTTGGACATCTCCGAGGAGCACAGGCCTGCTGTGGCTTGGCGCGGCAGTGCGGGATATGTCCTGGAGAGTGATTGATGTCGGAGTCAGTGCCACCAACTTAGGGAAAAGTGGCCCAGTGAGGTACGGCCACTCGGCGGCGATATCAGAAGACCACTTGCACCTGATGGTTGGTCGCCACGCGCACTGACGTGGATGGCAATGCGCGGTACAACAGTGCGCCCCATCGCACCGCAGCGAACAGCAGTGCATCCGTCGCGCGCCTCGATGCAGCGCACCCATCGCACGCAGCCGGTCGAAAAACTGCAGTCCACTGCACGGCTCGAACGGCAAGGCGCCCGTGGCACGCCTGCAAGGTGAAGGGTCAGTGCACGTCCCGAAAGGCGACGCATCCACCCGCTCTCAAAGACCACGCCGCTATCAGGCCTCTGTAAAGCATCGTGGCCGGCCAGGCCGCCTCAACCCAGGCAACGCGGCCATCCCGCCTCCAAAACTCACGTTGACCGCAAGCCTCGCACAGCAACGCGCCGACCAGGCTCCACCTCACTGGCAAGGCTGCCTTGAGAGGCATCGCGGCCACCGTGGACCTCGACAGCCCGCCCATCGCATGCCTCACAAGAGAGCCCTCCAGCGGACTCAGCCGCCGACCGGCCAGGCCGTTTCACGCACGCAACGCAGCCACCGCAGCTCCAAGGCCGCATCCACCGCCGGACTCAAACGACTGCGTACCCGAGCGACAGTGCAGGCCCCGCTCGTTTCGAAATCCCGCGCCCATCGCGGGTCTCACGAGGTAACGTGCGACCAGGAGCCTCACTGATCAGGACCGCTCAAGGGGCAGCGCACTCACCGGACTTCCGAGG
Organism: Nonomuraea sp. NPDC049625; assembly: GCF_040675285.1. NCBI lineage: Bacteria > Bacillati > Actinomycetota > Actinomycetes > Streptosporangiales > Streptosporangiaceae > Nonomuraea > Nonomuraea sp. NPDC049625. The sequence goes on from NZ_JBFAOQ010000004.1 coordinate 772,078, forward strand.
TCTGCGCCCATCGCAGACGCCGGACGGTGCGGATGCGTCCAAGGGACCGGGCCAGCAGCCGCGTTCGGCCAGGTCAAACCACTGGTCAGGGCGCTGCTGCAGCCCCAAGTACGCGAATTGGAAGAGGTCGCCGATATGTGCTCGGGGGTACACACATCGACGACCTCTATCGGAGAATCGGCCCCTCTTACACCGGCGTTACAGGGTTTCTCCGATAATTTTCTGCCATCGCAAAGTTGGGGCTCCAACGACCATCGATGACGGTCGGTTACCTGCCGAATACGGCAACATGGGGCAACGCCTCACACGAACCCCCAGGGATGGACTAGTGGCCACCTCAGATCCGGTCTACCTGCGTGTCGTCGAAGACATTCGGCGGCAGATCACCGACGGCACCCTTCCCCCCGGCGCGCCGATCCCATCACGAGCGCAGCTGACCCGTAAATATCAGGTCGGAGAGACCGCCGCCCGGCACGCGCTACGCGTGCTCGCAGGTGAAGGCCTCATCATCGGCCGCGTGGGCTCGGGCCATTACGTCAGGGAACGCCCCGACCTCACCCCGCTCTACCGATGGCGCTTTCTCGATCACCCCGCCCCGTTCGCGGCCGATCTACAGTCACAGGGCAGACGCGTGACATGGGACTGGCACAGCGAACCAACCGAAGCGGGGCCCGACATCGCCAAACGCCTGCGCCTCAGCGAGTCGACCACGCTGACCAGAACTCACTACATCTTTCGCGGCGAGGGCAGACCGCTGCAGCTCGCCACGTCGTACGAGCCGCTGGAGTTCACCCCCCACTCCGAGGAGGAGCGGCGGAGCCTGGTCGCCAGGATGTACGCGCACGGCATAAAGATCACTGAAGTCGTCGAGAGCGTGCACACCCGGGTTCCGCGCCCCGCGGAGAGTGACGCGCTCGATCTGGCGGCTGGCGTCCACGTGCTGCACATCGAGCGCACCCACTGGGCAGGTGACCGTCCCGTCGAGACGAGCGACATCGTCGTTCCAGGCGACCGGTTCAGAGTCACGTACAGCATGCCCGTCTGAGCTCTCGGACGCGGGCGTCTCCGGGCGAAGCCCCTTCTCGCCCGGAGCCCCTCAGCCCGGGCATTGCGGATATCACCCTCCTTTCGGACGGACAGGCCGGTTCCGATGGCGCGGTGAGCCTCCTCAAGGCTCGCCAGCGGGTCAATCTGGTCCGCAATCGGGCGTATTTGCCCTGATCTACGAATTCTGCGAGCACGGTGGGAGCGGGCGCACACGCCGGGTCCGTCGGCAGCTCGAACCTCATCCCGTCCGTAGGCCTGGTCACGCTCCGGCCTCCGCGCGGGAGCAAGTGACAACGGTACGCACCCAGCGAACCGCCGAAAGCGTTGAGGATCGCATCGAAGTCCTCGTCCGGGCCTGGCGCGAGCCGCATCGTCACTCAGGGCGGCGCCGAGATTGCGGCGGCACTGCGCGTTTACGGCGCCGGCAGTGACCTTGGCGCCCGTGTCCTGGCCAAGTTGGAGCCGGAGGCCGCCCACACCGTCGCCGACGAGCAGCGAACCGCAGGCGTACGGCGCTGCGATGCGCCCACGGCGACGGGGGGCTGGGCGGCGCCGACCAAGGTGAGACCGATCCATGGCGGAGGCCTCGCTGGGGTGACAGTGACGTAGTCGGGGCATCGGTGCCCGCTGCTACGGGACGCGCTGGTCGATCTCATCGGGGAACGCGGGTTCAAACGCCCCACCGTAGGCGAGATCACCGAGCGAGCGATGGCGAGCCGTGTCGCTTTTTATCGGAATTATCGCGGCAAATACCACCTCGTGGAGCAAATCTTCGACGAGGCCATTGCGGCGCTGCTGGGCAGTATGGGCGATGACGGCGAGCGGCCCTCGATCGAACACTGGGCCGCGTTCTTTGAATATGTCGCCGAACATCAGCCTTTGTGCGGCGCATTGTTCGGCAAAAAAGGCGGCCCGTGGTTCGCGGCGAAGAAGCGGTCCTCGCTCTCGAACATGGTCGCCCAGCGCCTGGTCCCGCTCCCCACGTCGAGCGGCCTGGTCGCGACGCTAGCTGGCGGGATGTTCGTACAGGCGATCACGTGGTGGCCGGAGAACGGGCGGCCGATGTCACCGTACGAGATCGCTGTGCAGGCGGGGCGACTCGCCTCCACCTTGATCACCGAGGTCGACCGCGCGCCAGGCTGACACATTTTTCCCATCCGGCGATGAACGCTGGATTCCCGGCAAAAGCGCAGGTCAGAGATTGTCGGTGCGCGCTGATACAACGGACGCGGAGGTTGCCGATGCGAGTCAAAGACCTGTCCAAGAGCGACCGGCCACGCGAACGGCTCATGTCCAGCGGCGCCGCCGCGCTGGCGGACCGCGAGCTGCTGGCCGTGCTGCTCGGCTCGGGATTTCGCGGGTCGAGTGCCCTGGATCTCGCCAGCCAGGTGATCAAGCACTGCGGAGATCTCGATGGCCTCCGCCGTTCGGACCCGCATCGGTTACTCGCCGTGCCCGGAGTGGGCCCCGCCAAGGCCGCGCGAGTCGCCGCGGCCTTCCATCTCGTACGCCGTGCGGACGCGTGGCCGGAGCGCGAACGGATCACCAGCACATCCGACCTCGCCAACCACTGCGCCCCGCTGCTCCGGGGCCGCAAGCAGGAGCGGCTTGTCCTGGTGGTGTGCGACACCCGTGGCAGGGTGCTGAAGCATTCGATCCTGACCGAAGGCGCGTCCGACCACACGGCGGTGCCGATCCGGGAGGTGATCACGGAGGTGCTCACCGCGAGCGGGGCCATGTTCGGCCTCGCCCACAACCACCCGGCCGGCTCCCTCGAACCGAGCCAATCCGACCTCGAGGCCACCGCCCAACTCATCCGAGCCGCCGAGACGGTAGGGCTACGGCTCCTCGACCACCTGATCATCACGGATGCCGCCTGGCGGCGAATCCCTACATAAATCAATTCCTCTAGGGACCATGAACCCACCGAACACCAAAGGGAATCATCCTGTGTATAGCGCCGAACTGCAGTTTTCCAAGGGACGGCCATGAGAATCTAATACCGCGGGTAGGCCGTTACGGACGTCAGCCGGCCATTACTCGCAGCGGCATGGTCCCTTGCCTCCGGAGGGCTCGGGACCATGCCCGACACTCGCACCGATCCCAGGCGAAGCCCGGCGCTCTTCGGCGGGCGTTCGGGCAGGCGCGTCGCCTGGGATCGCAAGGTGCGCCCCCGATGGCACCTGCGTTGTGCCATCACCTAGGGTGTCCGGTTCGCGCGCTCGGCGGCCTAAGCGCGAACCGGACACCTGTCCATCCTCGCCAGAACCGCGGCAAGCGGTGAGAGCCCTATCCGCTGAGTGTGGCGTGACGGGCAAGGCCATCCCGTACGGCATTTACGACCCGACCTCCGGCAGCGGCCAGGTCGACGTCGGCGCTGACCACGACACCGCCGCGTCCACCATGGAGTCCATCCGCCACACCGCCGACGTCCTAGATGCCTGGCTGTGCGCTCACCCGACGTGCAGGTCGTGGCTGTGCGCTCACCCGACGTGCAGGTCGTGGCTGTGCGCTCACCCGACGTGCAGGTCGTGCGCCGGGACAGCTCGGGCGCCTACGCCGAAGCGATCCGCCGCGCACTGCCTGATGCCATCCAGGTCGCTGATCGGTGGCACCTGCGGCACAACTTTGGCGAGGCGGTTTTGAAAGAGGTCACCGCCCAAAGCGCCTGCTGCGGCCAAGACCGGACCGCCCCTGCAGAACGGGTAAGCACCTCTCTACCGCGACATTCACCCAAGGTCTACCGCTACACTCACCCAAGGCCGCAGCGTCGAAGTCGACCGCCTTCCCATCTCCCCGCGCCGATTTGCCCGGCTGCTGCTCACCCGGCCCGGCACCCTCAGCGAAGAGCACCGGAGCCTGCTGGACGGCCTCACCGTCGCCTGCCCGGAGATGATCGACCTGGCGGGACTCATCCGCAGTTTCGCCGACCTGCTCCGGCCATGCGAAGGCAATGCTGACCGTCTCGATGCGTGGATCCCCGCAGCTGACGCCACCCATCTGCCTCACCTGCACTCCTTCATCCGCGGCCTTGCCCAGGACCACGATGCCGTCATCTTGCCCTTTCACAACGGTGCGCCCGAGAGTGTGAACACCAAGACCAAGAGCATCATGTGACAGATGCACGGCCGTGGCGGGTTCGACCTTCTGCGCCACCGCGTCCTGCTGCAATGGATCACCCAGGCCACCACCGATTACGGGACAGAACCGTTGTTCTTACCGTCCCGTGCCGTCCAGCAGGCTGCTCCAGATAGCCAGCACGCTTGCCTGGGTGTTCCAGAGACTTTCCTCGATCACCACCTTTTGACGAAAGCGACGAGTTCTGCGGATGAAGTACTGGCCGCCGCTCTGGCACAGCTCGTAGAACGTCGGCTTACAAGCGCACGTGTAATCCCGGACTCTCACACGTACGGCGCGCGGCGACGAGGGATACCACTTGATGACGGCGTGATCGGGCTGTGGGTCCGGCACGTGGACCGCAATCTGGCAGCAGGGCCAGTCGAGGGGCTTGGGCACGGTTGAACAGTACGTCTGGTCGTCTCCTCTTGTCTAGCAAGTAGGGATGCTCTGTCTATATAGACAGCACAATATGGGAGGTCTTGCACCTGTTGGTCTAAGTTGCAGGCGTGCTCGACTATGACGGGGACACCCACATCTACCTCCAGATCGCCGAGATCCTTCGGCGACGAGTCTCCGGGCTCGCGTCCGGACACCCGGTGCCGAGCGAGGCGGACATCCAGCAGGAGTTCGGCGTCGCCCGGACCACTGCCAGGCGGGCGGTGCACGTACTTCGCGAGGAAGGGCTCATCTACACCGTTCAGGGCGAAGGGACCTTTGTCGGCGGACCAGACGAAGCGCCTCGTAAGCAGCGGAAAGTCCCTCTATACCAACAGATCGCGACGGACATCGCCGAGCAGATCAAGGAGGGACATTTCTTGCCTCGGCGCTCCATACCGGGCGAGTCGGCGCTGGTGGAGCAGTACGACGTGGCTCGGGAGACTGTGCGGCGCGCGATGGCGCTCCTGCGGGAGCAAGGGTGGATCTACACCGTTGCGCAGCGCGGCAGTTACGTGTCGCCGAAGGAGTCGTGGCCCCAGGGCTGACTGTGCTCGCCTGCTTGTATCCAGACGTCTACGCTGTGAGCATGCTCGACCGCGACGGGCCGGTCCCGATCTACGTACAGATTGCCGACGAGATCCAGGAGCAGATCGTCGGCGGGCGGTTGCGAGCCGGCGAGGCCGTGCCGAGTGAGGCGGCGTTGGAGGCGGGGTTCGGTGTCGCGCGATCGACCGCACGCAACGTGGTTCGGGAGCTGCGCGAGCGTCGTCTTGTCCACACCGTGCAAGGCGAAGGCACCTTTGTTGGGCCTATCGGCATTCCTCGGATAAGGGCGAAGAGGGCCCTCTATCTGGATATCGCTCATGATATCGCTGCGAAAATCAGGCGCGGTAAGCTCCGGCCGAACTGTTCGATAGCGAGTGATGCGACCTTGATGCTGCGGCATGGGGTTGCCAGGGTCACGGTCCGGAAGGCCATCGCGCATCTCAGGGAGCAGGGTTGGGTGTTCACTGTTCCTTATAGAGGGACTTATGTGAATGAGCCCGGAAAGTGGCCCTCGCACGAGAGCGTCCGATAGTCCCACTGCGCCCCCCACAGGGCCTTGTGCCCTACTGCGCCTTGTGCCTCGCTGCGTCCTTGGGTAAGTGCGGCGCCTTACTAGGCGAGGGAGGTCGCCGGGGGCATGTTGCCGGCGTCATGGAGGAGGGGCGCCTTGTGACTGGACCCAGTGAGCGATGTCGGGGACGGGGGACGGGTTCATACGGCGGCGAGCGAGGGAACCGATCTCCGCCTATACGACAGTGGACGGGGGAAGGGATCTTCGCCGCGGCTGGCCCAGCGAGTCGCCCGGGGCGCGTCGCCGTGCGTCCGGTGAGTGCCTACTGCCCGTGAGTGCCCACGTCCCGTGAGTGCCTACCGCCGGCGAGTGCCCACGTCCCGTGAGTGCCTACCGCCGGCGAGTGCCCACGTCCCGTGAGTGCCTACCGCCGGCGAGTGCCCACTGCCGGCGAATGCCCGGTGCCGGCGAGTCGTCACCCAGCTGAGTTGCTTCGATTTCGTGATGCGTGATCCGAAGTCGCCGGTTTTCTGTTGCTTGGTGGTAAGGCCGGGGGTGGCGATCGGGGAGGCACGGCGGCTGGAGTCACCGATAGTGCTTCCCGGATAGCCGTCGGTTCTCGCATCATGCTGGGTCCGTATGTTTGGAGCACGTATCCACCCTTCCACCAGACGTTTTCCTTGTGCAGGTCTGTACGGTTTCGTCTACGATCCGTACCGTGTTAGATCGCGAAGGTCCCGTGCCTATCTACAAGCAGGTCGCTGACCTGGTCCGCGATCAGATCGAGCGGGGTGAGCTCAAAGCCGGCGATCCGGTGCCCAGCGAGGCGACGCTCGAGAAGGACTACGACATCGCCCGCACCACAGCCCGGCGGGTGGCTCGTGAACTGCGGGAGCAGGGGCTGGCGCACACCATTCAGGGTGAGGGGACGTTCGTCGGCCGGCCGGGGACGCCGCGCTCACCCAGGAAGGTGCCGCTGTATCAGCAGATCTCCACGGAGGTCTCCACGCGTATCGTCCAGGGCGAGCTCTCGCCGAACCGGGCTATTCCCGGCGAGAAAGTGATGATGCGGCAATACGGCGTAGCCAAGGTGACGGTGCGGCAGGCGGTCGCGCATCTCAGGGAGCAGGGATGGGTGTTCACCGTCCCTTATAGGGGCACTTTTGTGAATGAGCCGGAAAAGTGGCCCAGGAATAGGGATTCTTAATCCCCCTCCCTTGTCAGGCCGCTTGTATATCATTGAGACGTGCTGGATCGCTCGGGGGACACGTACCTCTATCTTCAGATCAGCGAAGTCCTCAAGTCACGCATAACCGGCAAGCTCTCCCCAGGGGATCTCGTGATCAGCGAGGCGGGGATCCAGCGGGAGTTCCGGGTGGCCCGGACCACGGCGCGCCGGGCGATTCGGGTGCTGCGCAACCAAGGGCTGGTCCACACTCGCCAAGGCGAGGGCACATTCGTCAGCTCCCCCGGCGAAGGGGCCGAGCAGATTCCGCTCTACCAGCAGATCGCCGACGAAATCAGGAAACGCATCAAGGCCGGCGAGCTGGCCGCGCACCGGCCGCTGCCGCGCGAGGTGACGCTGGTGCGCCAGTACGGCGCCGCCCGCGAGACCGTACGGCGGGCCATAGCGCTGCTGCGGGAGCAGGGATGGGTGTTCACCGTCCCGCACCGCGGCAGTTACGTCGCGCCCGAGGAGCACCGGCCGCCTTCCTGAGCCACGACGCGAAACCACAGGCACACCACCATGGTCGAGTCGTCCACCTCGTACCCCTGGCTCTTCCAGTAGCGGCGGTGCCCCTCGCGCCAGTGCTCCACCGAGCGGAAGCCCTCGCCTTCGGCCTGGGCGAACTCCCAGGTGACCGCCGCGAACGGGGTCAGCTCCACCCGCGTCATCTCTATCTCGGCCACCCGCGCACCCGCGTCGTCCACAAGGACCAGGCGCTCGCCGACGTGCTCCACCTCCTCCCCCTCGGCGTGGTAGTCGAGGGGCAGCAGACCGGCCGTGGCCGTTTTCTCGCCCGCCAAAGTAAGGTCGGTCAACTGGGTACGGAACTCGCCGGGCGTGCCCAACTCCAGAACCCTGAGTCCGTCGATGCGTGGCCACATAGGACGCATATTAGAAGACCGGGATGATGTCCTCCGGATCGATGAAGTCCACTTCTACGCCTTCCAGGTCCAGCTCGGGAATGGCGGGGAAGGCGATGCCCCAGCGTTCCACGATCGCGCGGATCCTGGCCATGGCCACGCGCCAGTTCTCCGCCTGTTCCTCGTAGGACAGCACGCCCAGGCCCGCCTGCCTGGCGTGGTCCATGAGAACGCGGTGGTTGGGCAGGAAGTACGGCGGCAACTCCCAGAAACCCCCGGGCGGCTCCCACAGAATCATGCTGAGGAACACGAAGCCCGCTCTGAGCTGGCGGGTGATGAGGGTGCGGGTCTCGTCGGTGAGCCCCGGCCATTCGTTCTCCAGAATGGTCATGCAGATTTGCAGATGGCGGGACTCGTCCCTGCCTATTCGCTGGAACATCTCGCTGAAGACCGGATGTTGCGTGCCCGACGACATTCCTCTGAACAGCGTCGAGGCGGCCATTTCCCCCATCATGAAGCTGGTGAAGAGGACCGGCAGCGAATATTTGCCGACGGCGGAGGTGTAGCCGGTCCAGTAGCGGCCGCCGTTGTGGTAGAGCCAGCCGATGTTGTTGTGGGCGGCCCTTTCGAGATCATCCGACGGGGTCCAGTCGAGCGGGCCGCCGGGCCACAGTTTGGCGATGGTGCGCTGGCAGCATTCCTCGTGGTTCATCTCGTCACGGGTGATCGAGAAGAAGCACTTCCTGACCGGGTCCTCTTCGTGCTTTTCGAAGGCCTGGATCGTGGCGCGGGCGAACACCGCCGGCCCCGAAGCGTCGAAGTTCGCCAGGACCGCGAACCAGTACATGATTCCCAGCCGCTGCTCCCGGGTGAAGTCGTCCGGGTCCAGGCCGTCCCAGGGCAGGTCGGCCGGGTTCCAGACCACGCGCTTGGACTTCTCGTAGATCGCGGCGAGTTTCTCGGTCTCTACCCGCCACTCCATGGGATAGATGTTGGGCTGCGGGATCTCCGGCGCGGGCCAGAAGCCGCCCTCTGGGATCGTGAGGTCCGCCATTGTTGTGACACCTCCTCTCCCATCCTGCGTGCAGGCGTCACGCCTTTCAAGTACGGGCACGCTGGGTGACGGCCACGCACACGAGCACGGCCAGCGCGGTGGCCACCGTGGCCGGGCCGAACCGCTCCCCCATCAGGAACCAGGCCCAGAGCAGGGTGAGGAGGGGCTGGGTGAGCTGGGTCTGCCCGGCCCGGGCGATGCCGCCCCGCGCCAGACCCGCGTACCAGGGGATGAAGCCGAGGAACATCGAGATCAGGGACACGTACGCGAAGCCCGCTATCGCGTGGGGAGTCGGCGTGATGGGGGTGAGGAGGGCCAGCGCCACGGTCACGGGGACGGTGAGGGGGAGCGAGAGGACGAGGGTGTGGGAGATGACCTGCCAGCCCGGGGTCCGCCTGGACAGCCGCCCGCCCTCCGTGTAGCCGATCGCGGCCGACAGCAGCGCGCCCACCAGGAGCAGGTCGGGCCAGGTGGGCGTGCCCTGGTGCTGGGTGAGGGTGAAGGCCGTGATGGCCAGGGCGCCCGCCGCGCAGGCCACCCAGAAGAGCGGACGGGGGCGTTCCGCCGCCCTGACGACGGCGCAGGCGGCGGTGGCGGCCGGGAGGAGGGCTATCACGACGGCGGCGTGCGACGTGCTGGCGCCCAGGGCCAGGGCCAGGCCGCTGAAGACGGGGAAGCCGAAGACCACACCCAGCGAGATGAGCGCGTACGCGGGCCAATCACGCTTTTGCGGAATTATCGGGATTTTTGCAAATTTAAGGCAAATCAGCGCGATAAATCCGGCTACGCCTGCGCGGCCGATCGCCACCAGCCACGGATGGAAGCCCTCCATGGCAAAAACGGTGGCGGGGAAGGAGCCGGAGAAGGCCAGAACGCCCAGGAAAGCCAGAGAAGTGCCCTGCGCGGCGCGATCCAGAACGGGAGGGAGTGCTACTCCATCAGAGCAGTAGCGCTATTCTGTCTCTTCATGGACAACGATAGCAGTATCGCCCAGATCGCCGCGATACTGCGCGAAGAGGCCGGCCGGGCGGGACCCGGGGCGCGGCTGCCGTCCAGCCGGGAGATCATGCGGCGGCACAACGTCTCCCCCGTCACCGTGTCCAGGGCCATCGGGCAGCTGGCCGCCGAGGGCAGGGTGGTCGCGCGGCCCGGCAGCGGGGTGTTCGTGACCCCTCAGGTGGCCGCCGCGCAGGAGCCGGTCGATCTCTCGTGGCAGACGGTGGCGCTCGGGGACCGGGTGGTCGACGAGGAGCCCGTGGCGACGCTGCTGGGGGCGGCGGCCGAAGGGGTCGTACCCCTCACCGGCGGGTATCTGCCGGCGGGCCTGCGGCCGGACAGGCAGCTGGGGGCCGCGGCGGCGCGGGCGGTGCGCAGGCCGGACGCGTGGGCCATGCCGCCCCTGGCGGGGCTTCAGGAGCTGCGCAGGTGGTTCGCGAGGCAGACCGGGGGCGACGTGACCGCCGCCGACGCGCTGATCGTGAGCGGGGGGCAGGCAGCGCTCACCCATGCGTTCCGGGCGCTGGCGGCTCCGGGCACGCCGGTGCTGGTCGAGACGCCCACCTACCCGGGCGCGCTGGCGGCGGCCAGGGCGGCCGGGCTGCGGCCCACGGCCGTGCCCGTCGACCGGGACGGTGTACGTCCTGAGCTGCTGGCCGAGGCGTTCGCCGTCACGGGCGCGAGGGTCTTCTTCTGCCAGCCCACCCTGCAGAACCCGACGGGGGCCACCCTGCCGGTGGAGCGCAGGGAGCAGGTGTTGCAGGTGGCCAGGGCGGCGGGGGCGTTCGTGGTCGAGGACGACTTCGCGCGGTACCTGACCGAGCAGGCGCCGGCGTCCCTGGCCTCCATGGACCAGCACGGCACCGTCGTCCACGTGAGATCGCTGACGAAGATCCTGTCGCCGAGCATGCGGGTGGCGGCCGTGATCGCCAGGGGGCCGGCCGCGCACCGGCTGCGGGCCAGCCAGCTCGTGGAGTCGTTCTTCGTGGCGCGGCCGCTGCAGGAGACGGCGCTGGAGTTCGTGGGGTCGCCGGCCTGGCAGCGGCATCTGGCGGCCGTGCACAGCGAGATCAGGACCAGGCGCGACGCCCTCGCGGCGGCGCTCGCCACCCACATGCCACGGGCGGAGGTGCACCTGCTGCCCATCGGCGGGATGCACCTGTGGGTGCGCCTGCCCGCCGAGGTCGACGAGAACGCGCTGGTCGAAGCCGCCAGGCGGAACGGCGCGCTGGTGAGTCCGGGCAGGCTGTACTACCCGTCGGAGCCGCCGGGGCCGAGGATCCGGGTGACGCACATCGCCGCCGCCCATCTGGCCGAGTTGCACGAGGGGGTGCGGCGACTCGCCGGGGCGTTGGCTGAGGCGACTCGAACCGGCTGAGGAAGCTCTGGGCGAGATCGGCGGCGAAGAGGGGTTCGCGTCGTCTCCAAGGGTCAAACACCGATACGGTGTAACTCGTGCCTTGTGGCATGGACGGCAGGCGAAGGAGCGGGCCGAGATGGCAGACGTAGGCGTCCGGGCGGCCCGGCGCGAGGATGTGCTCCAGGTTGCGAATTGTCAGATCCGCGCCTGGCGCTATGGCTATCGGGATTTCCTTCCCGAGGGGCCACTCGAGCAGATGACAGGCGCGGCGGCCGAGAAGATGTGGCTGCGCCAGTGGGACGAGGCGATCGTGGCCCCGCCCACCCCCAGGCACCGGGTGCTGGTGGCGGTGGAGACCATCCTCGACACCGAGGGCTTCCCCGCCCTGGGCGCGGGCGGCAGCGCCGCCCTGACCACCCCCCGGGGTGGCGAACGCGTGGTGGGGCTGGCCTCACACGCTCCCGCCGAGGATCCCGACCTGGATCCCACCGTGGTGGCCGAGATGCTGACGCTGCTGGTCGACCCCGATTTCGTACGCCGGGGCCACGGCAGCCGGCTGCTCAACGCGACCGTCGACTACCTGCGTGAGGACGGCTTCCGGCAGATCGTCACCTGGGTGTTCGCCGACAACTACGCGGTGCTGGGCTTCCTGGAGTCGGCCGGCTGGGGCGAGGACATGGCCGAACGCGTGCTCGACATGGGCCGTCCGATCCGGATGATCAGGCTCACGACGGACATCAGCTAGAGGACGAACGACAGACATGGCAACCCCTGGCCAGTGGATCGCGGGCGCCCGCCCGCGCACCCTCCCGAACGCCGTCGTGCCCGTCATGGTGGGCACGGGCGTGGCGATCGGCGAGGGCGGCTTCGTGTGGTGGAGGGCGGTCCTGGCGCTGCTCGTGGCGCTGTCGCTGCAGATCGGCGTCAACTACGCCAACGACTACAGCGACGGCGTCCGCGGCACCGACGACCAGCGGGTCGGCCCGATGCGGCTGGTGGGCTCGCGGGCGGCGAGCCCGCGTGACGTGCTGGTCGCCGCGCTGGGCTGCTTCGCGGTCGCGGCGGTGCTGGGGCTGATCCTGGTCGTCGTCACGCGGGCGTGGTGGATCCTGCTGGTGGGGGCGGCGTGCATCGCGGCCGCCTGGTTCTACACCGGCGGCAAGCGCCCGTACGGCTACCGCGGGCTCGGCGAGATAGCCGTGTTCGTGTTCTTCGGGATCGTCCCCGTGGTGGGCACGGCATATGTGCAGACCGAGTCGCTGAGCTGGCCGGCGTTCTTCGCCTCGATCCCGGTGGGGCTGCTCTCGTGCTCGATGCTCGTGGTCAACAACCTGCGCGACGTCGGCACGGACGGCCAGGCCGGCAAGCGCACGCTGGCCGTGGTGCTGGGGGCCGAGCGCACCCGGGCGCTCTATGTGGCCTGCCAGGTGGTGCCGTTCGTGGTGGCGCTGGCGATGGTCCCGGTGACGCCGTGGGCCGCGCTCGTGCTGCTGGCCGCGCCGCTGGCGATCCCCCCGATCAGGACCGTGCTGGGCAAGGCCGTCGGCCCCGCGCTGATCGCGGTGCTGCAGCAGACGGGCAAGCTGCAGATGGCGTACGGGCTCCTGTTCGCCGTGGGGCTGGCGATCGTCTTCTAAGCTTGGGCGTGTGAAGGACTTCATCGCGGGACTGCCCAAGTGCGAGCTGCATCTGCACATCGAGGGCACACTGGAGCCCGAGCTCAAGTTCGAGCTGGCCGGTCGCAACGGCCTGGAGCTGCCGTACTCGTCCGTCGAGGAGATGCGGGCCGCCTACGCCTTCGACAGCCTGCCGTCCTTCCTCACGGTCTACTACGAGGGCATGCAGGTCCTGCGGACCGAGCCCGACTTCTACGACCTGGCCATGGCCTACCTGCGCAAGGCCGCCGAGCAGAACGTCCGCTACGCCGAGATCTTCTTCGACCCGCAGGCCCACACCTCGCGCGGCGTGCCGTTCGACGTGGTGATCCGCGGGCTGCGGCGGGCGTTGATGGACGCGGAGGCGCGTCTCGGGGTGCGGGCGCAGCTCATCATGTGCTTCCTGCGTGACTTCCAGGCCGAATACGCGATGGCGACGCTGCTGGAGTCGCTGCCGTACAAGGAGTGGATCGCGGGCGTGGGGCTCGACTCCGACGAGAAGGGCAACCCGCCGGTCAAGTTCGCGGCCGTGTACGAGCGCGCCAGGCAGGAGGGCTACCTCCTGACCATGCACTGCGACGTCGACCAGGAAAACTCGGTCGAGCACATCCGCCAGGCCGTCGAGGACATCGGCGTCAACCGCATCGACCACGGCGTCAACATCCTTGAGGACCAGCGGCTCGTGGAGGTCGTCCTGGAGCGGGGCATGGGGCTGACCTGCTGCCCGATCTCCAACGGCTACGTCACCGACTCGATGAAGGCCGAGGGCATCCGCAAGCTGATGGACCTGGGCGTGCGCGTGACGATCAACTCCGACGATCCCGCCTATTTCGCGGGTTACGTGGCGGAAAACCTCGAGGCGCTGCACGGCGCGCTCCAGCTCAACCGCGAGGAGCTGGCCCAGCTCGAACGGAACGCCTTCGAGATCACCTGGCTCCCCCGGCACCTCAAGGACGCCTACCTGGCCGAGGTGGACGCGTACGTCGCCGCGACCGGCTGACCAATCATCAATCGGGAAAGCGGGAAAGCGGGAAATGGTCACGGCGCACGAAAGTTAAGCTGACGCGATGCCCGGTCAATGTGCTCCCCAAAAGGGAATGTCATGGTGAATTATACCCGCATAAGTCGGGATTTCTCCGCTCTGGGTGTTAAGCCGGGGCAGGTCGTGCTGCTGCATTCCTCACTCAGCAGCATCGGCCGGGTCGAGGGCGGGGAGCACACGGTGGTCGCGGCGCTCAGGGAGTCGCTGGGGCCGGACGGCACGCTCACGGTGCCCACCGGCACCTCGGCCAACTCCGACACCTCCCCGGTCTACCGCGCCGCCGTGGCCGGGATGACGACGGAGGAGATCGAGGCCTTCCGGTCGAGGATGCCCGCCTACGACCCCGGCTCCACCCCGTCCGTACGGATGGGCCGGATCCCCGAGTGCGTCCGCACCGCACCGGACGCCCGCCGCAGCGCGCACCCGCAGACGTCCTTCGCCGCCGTGGGCCCGCAGGCGGCGCACATCATCGGGGATCACGCCCGCGACTGCCTCCTGGGCGAGCGATCCCCGCTGGCCAGGCTCTACGAGGCCGGCGCCCTCGTCCTGCTGCTCGGCGTCGGCTACGACAGGTGCACCGCGTTCCACCTGGCCGAATACCGCTACCACCCGGACCCGCCGCGCCGCAGCTACCGCGCCGTGGTGGACGACGGGGAGGGGCGGGCGTGGTGCGAGTTCGAGGACGTGCGGGTGGATGACAGCGACTTCGCGCGCCTGGGGGCCGACTTCGAACGGGCCGTTGACGTACGGTGTGGGCCGGTCGGCGCGGCGCAGGCCCGGTTGTTCCCGCTGGCCGCCGCCGTCGACTACGCCGCCGCCTGGTTCGCCGCCAACCGCGCGCCGCATCCCTGACGGCGCCCGTAACCTTCCGGCCTAGTGGCGCATCACCACGCGGGGCGCGATCTCGATGCCCAGCTCCCGCTCGTGCTCCACCAGCGCGCGCAACTCCGGGCCCCACTCCTCCTCGGGCAGCACCGAGAAGCCGTGCCGCGTGTACCACGGCGCGTTCCAGGGCACGTCGCGGTAGGTCGTCAGCGTCACGGCAGTCGCTCCGGCGGCCCGCGCGTGGTCGAGCACCGCCGCGACCAGCCGCCCGCCGATGCCGTGGCGCATGTGGCCCGGATGCACGGCGAGCTGGTCCAGGTGCAGGTTGCCGTCCACCCACCCGATCAGCGCGAACCCCGTGGGAGGCGTGCCCTCGACCAGGACCCTGAGGGGGTCGTCGACCTCTTCGATCATGGTGGTGCCGGGCGGGAAAGCGATGTCCACCTGCTCGAAGAGCTTGTCCGCCGCCAGCTCGATCGCGGTCAGCCCTGGGAGCTCACCTGCTTCGGCCCATCGCACCATGCCGACACGATCTCATGGTGGAGCCGGATCCCGCCTCTCATATTTTAATGTTGATGATCGTAAGGCCCGGCTGTGCGGAGCCGGAACCCTCTCCTCACGACGTGCCCGCGACCGTACGGTTGTGGGCACGTCGTGTGCGGCCCCTGCCGAGGTCGCTGCCGAGGTCAGGAAGGTCAGAGGTCGAGGAGCGGCTCGAGGCCCACGGTGAGGCCTGGCAGCTCGCGTACGCGGCGCACCCCGAGCAGCACGCCCGGCGTGAACGACGCCCTGGTCATCGAGTCGTGCCGGATCGTGAGGATCTCGCCCTCACCGCCCAGCAGCACCTCCTGGTGCGCGATGAGCCCGGACAGCCGCACGGAGTGCACGGGGACACCGCCGACGTCGGCCCCGCGGGCGCCGTCCAGCGCCGTGCTCGTGGCGTCGGGCATCTGGCCGAGCCCCGCCTTGGCGCGCGCCTCGGACACCAGCTCCGCCGTGCGGCGGGCCGTGCCGGACGGCGCGTCGGCCTTGTTGGGGTGGTGCAGCTCGACGATCTCGACCGACTCGAAGTAGCGGGCCGCCTGCTGCGCGAAGTGCATCATGAGCACGGCCGCGATGCCGAAGTTGGGCGCGATCAGGCAGTGGGTGCCCGGCGACTCGGCCAGCCAGCCGCGCACGGTCTCCAGCCGCCCCTCGTCGAACCCGGTCGTGCCCACCACCGGGTGGATGCCGTGCCGGATCGCCCATTCGAGGTTGCCCATGACGACATCGGGATGGGTGAAGTCGACCACCACCTCGGCGCCTTCGAGGCCCTCGATGGGGTCGTCCTTGTCGATCGCGGCCACCAGCTCCATGTCGGAGGCCGCCTCGACCGCCTTGCACACTTCGACGCCGACGCGCCCGCGGGCGCCCAGCACACCTACCCTGATCACAGGCCAACCCTATACCAGCGGGAAAACCCGCCCATGGGACCGCCGGCTCACTGTCGTGGCCGTTCAGGACCCCATGTGGCGGGTTCGTTCCTACGGGCGGACGGCCTCGGTGAAGTCCTTGTCACCGTACGGGCCGATCACGGCGAGCGTGAGCGGCCGCTTGAGCACGTCCCGCGCCACCTCGTCGATCTCGTCGGGAGTGACCGCCTCGATGCGTGCCAGCACCTCGTCCACCGACATCAGCTCGTCGTAGACGAGCTCGTTCTTGCCGATGCGCGACATGCGCGAGCCGGTGTCCTCCAGGCCGAGCACGAGCCCGCCGCGCATCTGGCCCTTGCCGCGCATGATCTCGTCGGCGCTCAGGCCGTCGGCCACCACCCTGGACACCTCGTCCCGGCAGATCTTGAGCACGTCGTCGATCTTCGACGGCAGGCAGCCCACGTAGATCCCGAACTGGCCGGTGTCGGCGTAGGCGGAGGTGTAGCTGTAGGCGGAGTAGGCCAGGCCGCGCTTCTCCCTGATCTCCTGGAAGAGCCTGGACGACATGCCGCCGCCCAGCGCCGCGTTGAGCACGCCCAGCGCGAACCTGCGGTCGTCCGTACGGGACAGGCCGGTCGTGCCGAGCACCAGGTTGGCCTGCTCGGTCGGCCGGTCGAGCACCCGCACGCCGGAACGCATCTCGGCCCCGGGACCGCTGGTGCGCGGGGCCGCGAACTCGGCCGGCCCGCCCAGCGCGCCCGCCCGCTCGTACGCCCTGGTGACCAGCTCGACGACCTCTTCGTGCCGGATGTTGCCCGCGACGGACACGACCGTGCGGCGGGGCCGGTAGTAGCGGTGGTAGTACTCGGCGATCCGCTCGCGCCCGAGGGCGTTGATCGACTCGACCGTGCCCAGGATGGGCCGGCCGATGGCCGAGTCGCCGTAGAGCGCGGCGGCGAACTGCTCGTGCACCACGTCAGAGGGGTCGTCGTCGTGCATGGCGATCTCTTCGAGGATCACGCCGCGCTCGGACTCGACGTCCTCCTCGGTCACCAGCGAGCTGGTCACCACGTCGGCCAGCACGTCGACCGCGACCGACAGGTCCTCGTCGAGCACGCGTGCGTAGTAGCACGTGTACTCCTTGGCGGTGAAGGCGTTGATCTCACCGCCGATGCCCTCGATGGAGGCGGAGATCTCCATGGCGTCGCGCGTCGGGGTGCCCTTGAACAGCAGGTGTTCGAGGAAGTGGGTGGCCCCCGTGTGCTCGGGGGCCTCGTCACGCGAGCCGATGCCGACCCACATGCCGACCGCGACGCTACGCACGGTCGGCATGGTCTCGGTCACCACGCGCAGCCCACCTGGGAGGACGGTGCGCCTCACCACCCCGGCTCCGTCCCGGCCGGGGTGCAGCGTGGTGGTCGTCACGGGGCCTCCTTCGTCGGCCCCGTGACCAAGGTGCTGCGTTTAATGGTTCCCTCGCTTCGCTCGGTCACGAGTTCCGGTCGTCCCCGTCGGCGCTGCTGCCGCGCGTGCGGACGCGGGTGCGGGTGCGGCGGGGCCGCTCCGCCTTCTCCTCGGCGGGCGCGGCGGCCTCCTCGGCCTGCGGGGCCTCGGCGTCGTCGTCGCCCTCGGCGGCGGGCGCGGCGGCGGCCCCAGCAGCGGCCTTCGCCTCCTTCTCCGCGGCCTCCTTCTCGATGACCTCGACGGGCACCAGCGAGAGCTTGCCCCGGGCGTCGATCTCGGCGATCTCGACCTGGATCTTCTCGCCGACGCTCATGACGTCCTCGACGTTCTCGATGCGCTTGCCGCCGTGCAGCTTGCGGATCTGGGAGACGTGCAGCAGGCCGTCCTTGCCGGGCAGGAGCGAGATGAACGCGCCGAAGGCCGCGATCTTGACGACCGTGCCGATGTAGCGCTCACCGACCTCCGGCATGTGCGGGTTGGCGATGGCGTTGATCGCCGAACGGGCCGCCTCGGCCGACGGGCCGTCGGTGGCGCCGATGTAGATCGTGCCGTCGTCCTCGATGGTGATCTCGGCGCCCGTGTCGTCCTGGATCTGGTTGATCATCTTGCCCTTCGGGCCGATGACCTCGCCGATCTTGTCGACCGGGACCTTGATGGTGATGATGCGCGGCGCGGTCGGGTTCATCTCCGCCGGAGAGTTGATCGCCTCCTGCATCACGTCGAGGATCGCCAGGCGCGCGCCCTTGGCCTGCTTGAGGGCGGCCGCGAGCACGCTCGCGGGGATGCCGTCGAGCTTGGTGTCGAGCTGCAGGGCGGTGATGACGTCCTTGGTGCCGGCGACCTTGAAGTCCATGTCGCCCATGGCGTCCTCGGCGCCGAGGATGTCGGTCAGGGTGACGTACGTGTCGCCCTCACCGATCAGGCCCATCGCGATGCCCGCGACCATCTCCTTGAGCGGCACACCCGCGTCCAGCAGCGCCATCGTGGACGCGCAGACCGAGCCCATCGAGGTGGAGCCGTTGGAGCCGAGCGCCTCGGAGACCTGGCGGATGGCGTACGGGAACTCCTCGCGGGTCGGGAGCACCGGGATCAGCGCCCGCTCGGCCAGCGCGCCGTGACCGATCTCGCGGCGCTTGGGCGAGCCCACCCGGCCGGTCTCACCGGTGGAGTAGGGCGGGAAGTTGTAGTTGTGCATGTAGCGCTTGGTCCGCTCAGGGTTGAGCGTGTCGATGACCTGCTCCATGCGCAGCATGTTGAGCGTGGTGATGCCCAGGATCTGGGTCTCGCCGCGCTCGAACAGCGCCGAGCCGTGCACCCGGGGCACCACGTGGACCTCGGCGGAAAGGGCGCGGATGTCCTTGGTGCCGCGGCCGTCGATGCGGATGCCCTCCTTGACGACCCGCTCGCGCATGAGCTTCTTCATCACCGAGCGGAACGCGGCGGAGATCTCCTTCTCGCGCCCCTCGAACTCGGGCAGGAGCTTCTCGGCGGCCAGCGCCTTGACCTTCTCCAGCTCGTTCTCGCGCTCCTGCTTGCCCGCGATGGTCAGCGCGGCGGTCAGCTCGGTCTTCACCGCGGCCTCGACCGCGGCGTAGACGTCCTCCTGGTAGTCGAGGAAGACCGGGTACTCGGCCGTCTCCTTGGCCGCGACCTGCGCGATGCGCGACTGGGCCTCGCACAGCACCTTGATGAACGGCTTGGCGGCGTCCAGGCCCTGCGCGACGGTCTCCTCGGTGGGCGCGACGGCCCCGTCGGCGACCAGCTTCAGCGTGTCCCTGGTGGACTCGGCCTCGACCATCATGATCGCGACGTCGCCGTCCTCGAGCACGCGGCCCGCGACGACCATGTCGAACGTGGCCCGCTCCAGCTCGTGGTGCGTCGGGAACGCCACCCACTGGCCGTCGATCAGGGCGACGCGCACGCCGCCGATCGGGCCGGAGAACGGCAGCCCGGCGAGCTGGGTGGACAGCGACGCGGCGTTGATCGCCACCACGTCGTAGAGGTGGTCGGGGTTGAGCGCCATCACCGTGGCGACGACCTGGATCTCGTTGCGCAGGCCCTTGACGAACGACGGGCGCAGCGGCCGGTCGATCAGGCGGCAGGTGAGGATCGCGTCCTCGGAGGGACGGCCCTCACGCCGGAAGAACGAACCGGGGATGCGGCCCGCGGCGTACATGCGCTCTTCGACGTCGACGGTGAGCGGGAAGAAGTCGAAGTTCTCCTTCGGGGACTTCGACGCGGTGGTGGCTGAGAGCACCATCGTGTCGTTGTCGAGGTAGGCGACGGCGGAGCCAGCCGCCTGGCGTGCGAGACGACCGGTTTCGAACCGGATCGTGCGCGTGCCGAATGAGCCGTTGTCTATGACGGCTTCAGCGGTGTGGACACCCTCCACGGGGGACCTCCTTGTGGTCGGTCTCCCGCGCCCTTTTTCTCACCGGCACCCTCGTTAGGTGCAGCGCCGGTCTTCGATCGAAGCGCCCGGTCTCACTGTCAAATTCCTACCGGAAGCCACTACCGAGGACCGGCCCGCAGGCGTCGCGGGTCGCATGGTGCTGAACGGACGCGGGGGCTGTGTGTCTCGGATCTTCAGTTGTAGGTCAGATGTGACAACGTATCCACATCGCCACATATCCGACCATATGGCTGTACCCATATGAGAAGGGAGCGGCGCGTTCGCCGCTCCCTTTCATGCTATCGGCGCAGGCCCAGCCGCTCGATGAGCGAGCGGTAGCGCTGGATGTCGACCTTCTGCAGGTACTTCAGCAGGCGGCGCCGGCGACCGACGAGCAGAAGCAGGCCACGACGGCTGTGGTGGTCGTGCTTGTGCGTCTTCAGGTGCTCGGTGAGCTCGCTGATGCGCTTGCTCAGCAGTGCGATCTGCACCTCGGGCGACCCGGTGTCGCCTTCGGCCGTCGCGTATTCGCCGATGATGGACTTCTTGGCAGCGGTGTCGAGGGACACGGCTCTCCTTTGAGCTACGGGCACGCGTGAACGATGATGAAAGATGCGAACGACCGTGCGTGCCTACAGTCGCCGCGTGAAGGCCGTCATGGGCAGCGCGCAGCGGCGCCGCTACTGAGCCGACATGCAAGGTTACCACTTCACGCGCGGTGCTCGGGCGCTCCTTTCCCGGGCTTTAACCGCGTCGCGATTTCGCGGATTTCAGCTCGTGAGGCGGCGGGCGGCGTCGACATCGGCGTGAATCTGCTCGATCAACGCGTCGATTGAGTCGAATCGCGTGTTGCCACGCAGCCGGGCGTGGAATTCGACCGCCACATGCACCCCGTAAAGCTCTAGATCATCCCGATCAAGCGCATAAGCCTCGACCGTCCGCGGCACTCCCTCGAACGTCGGATTCGTACCGACCGAGATCGCCGCCGGCCACCGCTCCCCCTGGTAGAGCGCGGGCAGATTGGCCATCGGCACGCACTCCAGCCACCCCGCGTAGACCCCGTCGGCCGGGATGGCGGTGTGCTGGGCGGTCTCGACGTTCGCCGTCGGGAAGCCGAGCTGGCGTCCGCGCTGGTAGCCGCGTACGACCACGCCCTCCACCCGGTGCGGCCGCCCGAGCTGCTCACTGGCGCCCTCGACGTCGCCTGTGACGATCCGCGCGCGGATCGAGGCCGAGGAGACGGCGTCGAGCAGGGGCACGGCCTCCACCTCGAAGTCGTACTTGTCGCCCAGCGTCCGCAAAGTCTCGACGTCCCCGCTGGCCTCGTGGCCGAACAGGAAGTCCTCGCCCACCACGACGACGGCCGCCGCCAGCCGCTCGGCCAGCACGGCCTGGACGAAGTCGTCCGGGCTCGTCCGCGACAGTTCGAGCGTGAACTCCACCACGTCGATCTCGTCCACCCCCAGCCCGGCCAGCAGTTCGGCCCTGCGCCGCGGGCTGGTGAGCCGCAGCGGATGCGTCCCGGGCCGCACGACCTCGTCGGGGTGCGGCTCGAACGTGACGGCCACGCTGCGCAGCCCCCGCTCGCGGGCGATGGCGACAGCGCGTTCGACCACCCGCCGGTGCCCGCGGTGGACCCCGTCGTACACGCCGATGGTGACGACAGACCTTCCCGAACCCTGCACGCTAGGCCCCATTCGCTTGTGGCGGATCAATCCCCCACAAGCCTGCCACGCGCGTCACCGTTCGCTCCAATCGAGGGCGATAGGATCGGGCATCATGCCTCGTTACGCGCTTCTGATCCTGCCTGCCTTCAACCGGGTCTACGGGGAGAGCTCCATCCGGCTGACCAGGAGTGAGCTGGCGGTCTTCAGCAGGTACGGCTTGGACGGGAAGGTCCTCGCCAGCGAGGAGACCACCATCGGCGGTGTGCCGTATGTGATTTTCGAGACATCCGAGCCGCTGACGCAGCCGGATATTTCTCTTTTGTCGAATCTTTCCTCTGTTTATGCGATTTTCGGGGTTGAGGGGGAGCTGCTCCGGCCGCTCTCCATGTCGTCGCTCGACCGGCTGACCAGCGACCTGATCACCATCCAGAAATACGCCGGCAAGACCAACGAGCACTTCACCAAGCTGCTGCTCAACGTCACCCTGCTGGCCGGGGCCAAGGGGCTGGGCGAGCGGCTCTCGGTCTTCGACCCGCTGTGCGGGCGCGGCACGACGCTCAACCAGGCCCTCATGTACGGCTACGACGCGTACGGGCTCGACGTCGACGGCAAGGACTTCGAGGCCTACTCCGGGTTCATCAAGACCTGGCTGCGCAACAAGCGGCTCAAGCACACCGCCGAGACCGTGCCGGTGCGGCGCGAGCGGGCCCTGGTCGGGCGGCGGCTCAACGTCACCTTCGGGCTGTCGAAGGAGGCGGTCAAGGCCGGCGACGTGCAGCACCTGGCCGTGGTCAACGCCGACACCCTCAAGAGCAGGGACTTCTTCAAGCCGCGCTCGTTCGACGCCCTGGTGACCGACACCCCCTACGGGGTCCAGCACGGCAGCAAGGGCGGCGGCGGGCTGTCGCGCAGCCCGATGGAGCTGCTGCGACAGGCCGTGCCCGGCTGGGCCGAGCTGCTGCGGCCCGGCGGGGCCATGGGGATCTCGTGGAACACCTACGGCGGCAAGAGCTCGGAGCTGGCCCAGATCCTCGAGGGGGCGGGGCTCCAGGTGATGGACTACCCCGACTTCGAGCACTGGGTCGACCAGGCGATCGTCCGCGACATCATCGTCGCCCGCAAACCCGAATAACCCCTTACGAAGCCCTCAGAGGGGTCTAGGAGACGAAGACGGCGAGGGGCTTGGCCACTCGGCCCTGCTCCTCCACCAGCGCCAGCAGCTCGCCCTCAGGCCCGAACACGCCGATCGGCCCCTTGCCCAGCCCGGCGGCCGCCAGCCGTCCCCCGTGCCCGATGACGCGTGCCTCCTCGGCCGTCACGTCCCGGCGCGGGAACGCCGCCGCCACCGCCTCGCCGATCGGCAGGATCACGCACTCCTCGGCGAGTTGGTCGATGGTCCTGGCCAGCGACAGGCCGTAGGGCCCCACGCGGGTGCGCCGCAGCGCCGTCAGATGCCCTCCGACCCCGAGCGCCGCGCCCAGGTCGCGGGCCAGCGCGCGGATGTAGGTGCCGCTGGAGCAGGTCACGACCGCGTCCACGTCCACGACGTCGTCGTGCGCCCGGATGTCGAGCACGTCGAACGTCCGCACGGTGACGGGCCGGGCCCGCAGCTCGACCTCTTCGCCCGCGCGGGCCATCTTGTAGGCGCGCTGCCCGTTCACCTTGATGGCGCTCACCTGCGGTGGGATCTGCATGATCTCCCCGGTGAGCGCCGCGACGCCCTTGTGGATCTCGGCCGCCGTGACGCCGGACGCCGGGGCCGTGGCGGTGACCTCGCCCTCGGCGTCGTCGGTGTTCGTGCTCACGCCGAGCCTGATCGTGGCCTCGTACACCTTCTCGGTCAGCGTCAGGTGGCCGAGCAGCCTGGTGGCCTTCTCCACGCCGACCACCAGCACGCCCGTCGCCATCGGGTCGAGCGTGCCCGCGTGTCCCACACGGCGGGTGCCCGCGATGCGCCGCATCTTGGCCACCACGTCGTGGGACGTCCACTCGCCCGGCTTGTCGACGATGATCAGCCCGCTCTCGACCATCCAACCTTCCCAAGTTCGCGCCGGAAGGCGTCCATGGTCGCCTCCACGGTCTCGTGCGAGGTGTAACCGGCCGCGTTGTGGTGCCCGCCGCCGCCCAGGGCCGCGCACGCGGCCCCGACGTCGGCATTGCCCTTGGATCGGGTGGACACCTGCCAGTCGCCCTGGTCGTCCTCCTTGAGCACGACCGCGACCTCGGCCTCGTCCGTGCGCCGGACGATGTCGATGATGCCTTCCAGCTCCGCGTACGGGAGCCCGTGCGCGGCCCGGTCGACCCGCGTCACGTACGTCCAGACCAGCCCGTCCTCCAGCGCCGCCCGGTCGAGGGCGGCGGCCAGCACCTTGAGGTAGCCGAACGGGGAACGGTCCCACAGCTCACGGGCGATCTCGTCGGTGCGCAGCCCGGTCGCCACGAGCCTGGCCGCCATCTGGTGCACGGCGGGCGTGGTCGAGGAGTGCCGGAACGACCCCGTGTCGGTCACCAGCCCGGTGTAGAGGCAGACGGCGATGTCGCGGTCGAGCCCTCCGCCGAGCCGGTACATCAGCTGCTCGGCCAGCACGGCCGTCGCGGCTGCCGTGGAGTCGATGAGGCTGAGCGTGCCGAACCCCTCGTTCGAGGGGTGGTGGTCGACGACGATGACCTCTCGGGCCCTGGCGGTGTTCTCGCGCAGGAGCCCGAGGCGTTCGAACGTCGAGACGTCGAAGGTGATCATCAGCTCCGGCGCCGCCGGATAGTCCGCCGGCGGCACCAGCATGTCCTGGCCGGGCAGGAAGCGCAGCAGCCGCGGCACCACGAAGTGGTGGTCGCCGAACGACGCGACGACCCGCTTGCCCAGCGACCGCAGCACGAACCCCACGGCCAGCATCGACCCGAGGGCGTCGCCGTCGGGCGTCACGTGACAGGCCAGCGCGATCTCGTCGGCCCGGCCGATCAGCCGCAGGGCCCGGTCCCATGCGGCCTCGGGGATCGCGCCGCCGGTGACCGTGCGGGAGTCCGCACGGAACGGGCGATCCGCTCTGTCGCGCACGTCGGGCGTCACGCCTGGTCGTCCTCGCTCAGGTCCGCTTCGCCCTCCTCGGGCTTGCGGTAGGGGTCGGACTCGCCGGCGTAGGAGGCGTTCTCGGCCCGGCGCGCCACCTCCGCGTCCCGGGACCGGGCGGCGGTGATCAGGTCGTCGAGGTGACGCGCGGAGTCGGGCAGCGGGTCGTGCTTGAACGTCAGCGTCGGGGCGAAGCGCACGCCGGTCTGGCGGCCCACCTCGGAGCGGATGATCCCCTTGGCGCTCTCGAGGGCGGCCGCGCTGTCGGACCGCTCGGCCTCGGAGCCGTACACGGTGTAGAACACGGTCGCCTCGCGCAGGTCGGCGGTGACGCGCGTGTCGGTCACGGTGACGAAGCCCAGGCGCGGGTCCTTGATCCGGCGCTCCAGCATCTCGGCGACGATCTGCTGGATGCGGTCGGCGAGCTTCCGCGCTCGTGCGGCATCCACCATGTTCGCTCCCCCTCACGCACGACCTGGCCGTGCAGTCGTTCAATCTTCGTCGTTGTAGAGCCGGTGCCTGGCCGACAGCAGCTCGATCTCCGGGCGGAAAGCCACCATCCGCTCGCAGGCGTCCATGATCTCGTTGCAGTTACCCGCGGAGGAGGAGACCACCGCGACGCCGACCTCGGCCCTGCGGTGCAGGTCGAGATGGCCGACCTCGGCCACCGCGATGCTGGGATAACGGCGCTGCAGCTCGGCGATCAGCGGCCGTACGACAGAGCGCTTCTGCTTCAGCGACCTGACGTCGCCGAGCAGGATGTCCAGGGTCAGAGCACCCACATACATCGTTGGCAACCACCGCTTGATCTGGTGTGGTGAACGCACGCCCGGCCTGCTGCGGTGGGGACCAGGCCAGGACGTGCGAGAGGCGCCCGGCGGATCTCCCGCCGGGCGCCGCGCCGCGCGTTAGTCTCGCGGCTTCTCCCGCATCTCGAAGGTTTCGATGACGTCGCCTTCCTTGAGATCGTTGTAGCCGATGCCGATACCGCACTCGAAGCCCTCGCGGACCTCGGTGACATCGTCCTTCTCCCGCCGCAGCGAGGAGACGGTGAGGTTGTCGGTCACGACGACACCGTCGCGGATGAGGCGGGCCTTGCTGTTGCGCACGATCCGGCCCGAGCGGACCAGCGAACCGGCGATGTTGCCGATCTTCGGCACCTTGAAGATCGCGCGGATCTCCGCCGTGCCCAGCTGGACCTCTTCGAACTCGGGCTTGAGCATGCCCTTGAGCGCCGCTTCGATCTCCTCGATCGCCTGGTAGATGACCGAGTAGTAGCGGATGTCGACGCCCTCGCGCTCGGCCAGGTCGCGCGCCCGAGGCTCGGGGCGGACGTTGAAGCCGATGATGACCGCGTTGTCGTCGGCCACGGCCAGGTTGACGTCGTACTCGGTGATCGCGCCGACCGCGCGGTGCAGGACACGGAGCCTGACCTCGTCGCCGACGTCGATCTTGAGCAGAGCGTCTTCCAGGGCCTCGACCGAACCGGACACGTCACCCTTGATGATGAGCTTGAGCTCGTCGACGCTGCCCTTCTCGAGGTCCTTGAAGATGTCCTCGAGGCTGCGGCGACGGCTCGACTTCGCCATGTCGGCGCTGCGCTTGCGCGCCGCGCGCTGCTGGGCGATCTGGCGGGCCATCCGGTCGTCGGTGACGACGATGAAGTTGTCACCGGCGCTCGGCACGGCCGTCAGACCCATCACCAGGACGGGACGGGACGGCGTGGCCTCGTCGACCGGCTCGCCGTTGTCGTCGAGCAGCGCCCGGACGCGGCCGAAGGCCTCGCCACAGACGATGGAGTCGCCGACGCGCAGCGTGCCGCGCTGGACCAGGACGGTCGCGACGGGGCCGCGGCCACGGTCGAGGTGAGCCTCGATCGCGATGCCCTGGGCGTCCATCGTCGGGTTGGCCCGCAGGTCGAGCTCGGCGTCCGCGGTCAGCAGGATGGCCTCGAGGAGGTTGTCGATGCCCGTGCCGTTCTTCGCCGAGATGTCGACGAACAGCGTGGAACCGCCGTACTCCTCCGCCACCAGACCGTACTCGGTGAGCTGGGCCCGCACCTTGTTGGGGTCCGCGCCCTCCTTGTCGATCTTGTTGACCGCGACCACGATCGGCACGTCGGCCGCCTGGGCGTGGTTGAGAGCCTCGATCGTCTGCGGCTTCACACCGTCGTCGGCCGCGACCACCAGCACCGCGATGTCGGTGGACTTGGCGCCTCGGGCACGCATGGCGGTGAACGCCTCGTGACCCGGGGTGTCGATGAAGGTGATCTTCCGGTCGATGCCCTCGTGCTCGGCGGCGACCTGGTAAGCACCGATGTGCTGGGTGATGCCACCCGCCTCGCGCGCCACCACGTTGGTCTTGCGGATGGCGTCGAGCAGCTTGGTCTTACCGTGGTCGACGTGACCCATGACGGTCACGACCGGCGGACGCGCGGCGAGGTCGTCCTCGTCGCCCTCGTCCTCGCCGAACTCGATGTCGAAGGCCTCGAGAAGCTCGCGGTCCTCCTCCTCCGGGCTGACGACCTGGATGTTGTAGTCCAGCTCGGTGCCGAGGATCTGCAGCGTGTCCTCGCTCACCGACTGCGTCGCGGTCACCATCTCGCCGAGGTGCAGCATGATCTGCACGAGCGAGGCGGGGTTCGCGCCGATGCGGTCGGCGAAGTCGGACAGCGACGCGCCGCGCGGAAGGCGGATCGTCGCGCCGTTGCCGCGAGCGACCTGCACACCGCCGATCGCCGGCGCCGACATGTTGTCGAACTCCTGGCGCCTCTGCCGCTTCGACTTGCGCCCGCGGGCCGGACGGCCGCCGGGACGCCCGAAGGCTCCCGCGGTGCCGCCGCCGCGACCGCGACCGCCGCCACCGGGACGACCGGCGAAACCGCCGCCGCCGCCACCGGGACCACCGGTGCCGGTGCGCTGGCCGGTGCCACCGCCGCCGCCGGGACGACCGGCGAAGCCGCCGCCGCCACCGGGACGACCGCCGCCGCCACCACCGGGACGGCCACCGCCGCCACCACCGGGACGACCGCCACCGCCGCCGCCGCCGGGACGGCCACCGCCGCCACCACCGGGACCGGCAGGACGACCCTGCGGCATCATCATCGGGTTGGGACGCGGACCGCCGGGACGGGGACCACCCGCACCGGGACCCGGACGCGGACCGCCCGCACCGGGCGGGCCCGGACGCGGACCGGGACGGGGACCGGCGTCACCGGTGCCACCGCGGCCCTGCGGCGGGCGCGGCATCGCGCCGTCGCGCGGCGGGCCGTCGCGGCGCTCGCGGCGGTCGGGACCGCCGCCGTCGCGCGGGCCGCCGGGACGCGGCGGACGGGACTGGCCCATGCCGCTGGCGGTCGAGGAGAACGGGTTGTTACCGGGACGCGGACCACGCGGGCCCGGCTTGGGACCCGGACCGGGGCGGGGACCGCCACCGGTGGGCGCGCCAGGACGCGGCGCCTGCCGGTCGCCCCGATCGCCGCGATCGCCGCCGCCGTCCCTGGGGCCCGGACGGGGCGCGGGACCCGGCTTGGGGCCGGGACGGCCACCGCCGCCACCACCACCAGGGCCGGGACGCGGACCCGGAGTCGGGCGCGCGGGCGCGCCGCTCTCGAACCGTGCCTGAGGAGCCCCGGACGTCTCACCGCGAGCAGCCTCGGGCTGCTGCGGCTGCTGGTGAGGCATGGGCACCGGCGGGCGCGGCTGACCGCCGCCCGCGGGACCCGGACGCGGACCCGGACCGGGCCTGGGGCCCGGCCCCGGACGCGGGGCTGAGGGGACCGGCGCCTGCGCGGCGCCGTTACCGGCCTGGCCTTCTGCCGGCCGGGGAGCAGCCTTGGGCGGCTGCGGCCTGTTGGACGGCTGTCCGCCGCCTCTGGAGGGCCCACCCTTCGATGCGCCCAGAGCTTCGGTGAGCCTGCGGACCACCGGCGCCTCGATGGTCGAGGACGCCGAACGGACGAACTCTCCCATCTCCTGGAGCTTGGCCATGACGACCTTGCTCTCTACGCCGAACTCCTTAGCGAGCTCGTATACCCGGACCTTCGCCACTGCACTCCCTTACTCGGCCCGGGAGGCTGGCTATGCCGTCCGGACCGTCGCTAACTTGACGTCTTCATCGCCGCGTGCTCATCAGGCGCTCATAGCAATCTGACTCCGCCCATCAACTCGGCGTCCTACATGACATTTGCGTGGTCTCCCTCCAGTTGCGCCCGCACGCGCGAGACGTCAAGCGGCCCCGCCACGCGGAAAGCGCGCGGAAACGCTCGGCGACGCTCGGCAAGCTCCAGACAGCTCAAGGACGGATGCAGCGATGCACCGCGGCCAGGAAGCCGTCCTCGCAGGTCAGGGACCACATGGTCCTCGACCCGCACCAGACGGACCAGCTCGGACTTAGCCGTACGAACCCTGCAGCCCACACAGGTGCGCTGTGGGGTCGCTTGGCCACCATATTCCAGCTTACCGTGTTGACGCATCTACGGAACCGGCGGCATCTTCGGCCTGAGTATCCGGCCGGATGTCGATCCGCCATCCGGTGAGTCTCGCGGCAAGCCGGGCGTTCTGACCCTCTTTCCCGATGGCCAGCGAAAGCTGGTAGTCGGGCACGGTCACCCGTGCGACGCGCCCCTCGAGATCGAGCACCTCGACATGGGAAACACGCGCCGGTGACAGAGCATTCCCCACGAACTCGGCCGGATCTTCCGACCAGTCGATGATGTCGATCTTCTCGCCGTGCAGCTCGGTCATCACGTTGCGCACCCGCGAGCCCATCGGCCCGATGCAGGCGCCCTTGGCGTTGACGCCGGGCTTGCGCGACCTGACCGCGATCTTCGTACGGTGGCCCGCCTCGCGCGCCACCGCGGCGATCTCCACGGTGCCGTCGGCGATCTCGGGCACCTCCAGCGCGAACAGCTTCTTCACCAGCCCGGGATGCGTGCGCGACAAGGTGACGGAGGGGCCCTTGTGGCCCTTCTTCACCTGCACGACGTAGGCGCGGATGCGCTCTCCGTGCACGTAGTCCTCGCCGGGGACCTGCTCGGGGTGCGGCAGCACGGCCTCGATCTTGCCGAGGTCGACCAGCACCACCCGCGGGTCCTTGCCCTGCTGGATGACGCCGGAGACCAGCTCGCCCTCGCGGCTGGCGAACTCGCCGAAGTTGATCTCGTCCTCGGCGTCGCGCAGCTGCTGCAGGATGACCTGCTTGGCGGTGGTGGCGGCGATCCGGCTGAAGTTGCTGGGCGTGTCGTCGTACTCCCTGACGACCTCGCCGTCCTCGTCCAGCTCGGCGGCCCAGATCGTGACGTGGCCGCTGCTGCGGTCGAGCTGGGCGCGCGCCTTGGAGGCGGCGCCGTCGGTGCGGAAGTAGGCGATCAGCAGCGCGTCCTCGATCGCCTTGACGACCAGGTCGAAGGAGATGTCCTTTTCTCGCTCGAGGCTGCGCAGGACGCTCATGTCGATGTCCACGACGGCTCCCCCTTAGCCTTCGTCGCCGTCGACGTCGTCGATCCGGCGGAACTCCACCTGTACCCGTCCCCGGGTCAGGTCCTCGTAATCAAGTCTTCGTGCGGCGCCCTCGACGTCGAGGTCGACACCGGCCTCGTCCGCGGCCAGAATGCGGCCCTCCACCACGGTGCCGTCTCTCATCTCGGCCTTCACCAGGCGTTTCGCGGCGCGGCGCCAGTGGCGTGGCTCGGTGAGCGGGCGGTCGACGCCCGGCGAGGAGACTTCCAGCGTGTAGGCCGC
Source organism: Nonomuraea sp. NPDC049625 (assembly GCF_040675285.1). Taxonomy (NCBI): domain Bacteria; kingdom Bacillati; phylum Actinomycetota; class Actinomycetes; order Streptosporangiales; family Streptosporangiaceae; genus Nonomuraea; species Nonomuraea sp. NPDC049625. Next base: position 802,503 of record NZ_JBFAOQ010000004.1, read on the forward strand.
CTGGCCCATCGAGTCGTCGTCGTCGAGGGCCGTGGAGACCGCCTGGCTCACGTCGGCCACGTCGTCGAGGCTCACGCCGCCGTCGCGATCGACGATCACGCGCAGCAGCCGTCTCTTGCCGGCCTGGGTGACCGTGATGTCCTCAAGATCGAGGCCCTCCGCGCTGACCACAGGCTCAAGGAGCTTCATCAGGTGGTCGCGGGGTGATGCGCTGCCCATATCGACCTCCCCTATTGTCATGTCTCAGCCGGGCGGACCTCGCCTCTGGCTCTCCGCCGTCTGGCCGCTCAGCCAGCGACGACAGTTGACACCCTATCTGTATGGGGGCACGGAAAGAGCGCCACTCGTCATGGTCGAATGGCGGAGCGTCGCCTGACAGCGATCGCGGGCACCAGCCCGTACGATGCTACCGACGAGAAAGCCCCCGAAGGGCCCGCCGCCGCGGCGTCGATCGGGTGCGCCTGCCCATGGGCGGCTTTCCGTCGGTCGGCTCCACCGTCACTGGAGGTTCTAGCCCGTGCGCCCGCGTCACCTCTCCCGGCGAGCCTTGCTGGCGGGCGGAGCGGTCGCTCTCACCGCCTGCAGCGCCACCGGCCCGCCGCAGCCGTCCGTCCGGGCCTCCGACTCCCCTGAGACCACGCTGCTGAAGGACCTGATCGCGGAGAAGGAGCGGACGATCGCGCTCTATTCGGCGCTGATCTCCGGCGGGGCGCAGAAACTGGTGCCGTTCCGTGATCGTCACCAGGCCCACGTGAACGAGCTTCGCAAATACGTCACCGTGGCCTCGGCCCCGCCTGTCACCGCCACCTCCACCCCGACCTCCTCCCCCAAGCCGTCCCTGTCGCGCCTGCGCGATCTGGAGCGCAAGGCGGCAGCCCTGCGGATCCGCCAGCTCGACCGCGTCTCACCGGGCGTGGCCCAGCTCATCGCCAGCATCGGGGCCTGCGAGGCCGCCCACGTGCTCGCCCTGCCGAGGTCGCTGTGAACCCCGACGACGTCGAGAAACTCCGCAAGGCGCTGGCCGCCGAGCATGCCGTGCTGTTCGCGTACGGGCTGCTGGGGGCGCGGACGTCGGGGTCGCTGCGGGCCAGGATGAGCGAGGCCTTCGACGCCCACCGGACGCAGCGCGACCAGCTCCGCACGTTGATCACGGCGCGCGGCGGGCGGCCGGCCGAGCCCGACGCGTCCTACGCGCTGCCGTTCTTCCCCTCCGGGCCGGCGCTGGCGGTCAAGCTGGCGGTGCACCTGGAGACCGGCGTCACGGCCGCCTACCTCGAGCTGGCCGCCGCGCAGGACGTCTCGCTGCGCCGCTACGCCGCGCAGGCCATGCAGGAGGCGACGACCCGCTCGTACGCCTTCCGCCCCGCCCAGCCACCGGCCTTCCCCGGCATGCCCGCGGCGGCGCCGCCCCCGTCCCCGCCCTCGTCACCCTCGGCGTCGCAGGAGGGCGGCTGACCCTCCGCCCTTCGGCTGGTGTCCCTTCGGAGGAGAGATCGTCAAGGGACCGGTCGGCGTCCTTCGGGCGCTTCACCGGTAGAGGACGGAGAGCAGGTCGGGGCCGAGGCGTTCGACGGCGTCGGCGTCGAGCTGGTAGTAGACGACCGAGCCGCGCCGGTGGGTGTGCACGAGCTGGGCCTCCCTGAGCCTGCGCAGGTGCCTGGAGACCTGGGGAGCGGTCATGCCGAGCTGGATGGCCAGCTCGGAGGTGGCGACGGGGTTGCGCAGGATCGCGTACGCCAGCCGCAGCCTGGTCGGATCCTGGAGCGCGGCGAGCCGGCGCCTGGCCGTCTCCAGCGTCGGCGTGGTGGCGCCGTCGGCGCTGTACTGGATGACGACCGGGTAGCCGGGATAGTGCTTGATCACGAAGTGCGGCCGGCCGTGGACGGTCGGGACGAGCAGGCAGGGCCGCCCCTCGTCCACGCGGGCGGTGGCGTTGTAGAGCTTGTCGAACACGATGCGCAGCGGCCTTCGCGCGCCTGACGACGTGGACGCGGTCGGGAGGTCGGCCAGGACCAGGGCGCCACGCCGGTGCAGGTCGCGTACGCGTTCGGCGCGGTCGCGGTCGAGGGCCGGCCGCAGCGACGGCCATTCGGCGTCGAAAGCCGCGGCGGCGAAGTCGGCGAGGAAACCGAGCAGCTCGCCGCGGAACGCCTCGGGGTCGGCGCGCAGCCGGGCGCCGATCTCCATGCGGCTGGTGGAGATCAGCCGCAGCCGCTGCAGCACCTCGTCACTGAGCCTGGGCGCCAGCTCGGTGTCGTTCTTGCCGATGAGGGCCTGCACGGTCATCGCCACGAAGTCGCCGATGGGCAGCCCGGCCACCTCCCGCAGCTCGCCGGCCAGCGTACGCGCCGGCCCCGCCGACAGCGGCAGCAGGTAGCGGGCGCGGAAGGCGCTCCAGAGCGGCGCCCAGGCGGCGGCGGTGGCCAGCAGCTCGCTGTCCAGCCCGGCGTGCGCCCTGGCCACCCAGCTCGCGCTGCCGGGGTGGTGGCCGGGCTCGTCGAGGACGTGGAGGCAGGCGCACAGCTCGGCCAGCGGCGAGCGCTGGACGGCGACGGATCCGGTGCCGGGGGAGTCGAGGAGGAGCGTGACAGCCACCCTGCACATTACCGCGTTGACGACAATCTGCTTGAGAGTCACCCGGCGTTTGCCCAGGCTGTGGCGTCATGGCTGAGGAACTGCACGTGGTCAAGCATCCGACCGGCTTCTATTCGGCGGGTGCGACGACCGTATTCGCGTCGAGGTACGACCAGAGGTTCTCCTACTGCTTGTACGTCCCGTCGGCGCACGACCAGGACGGCGCTCCCCTGCCGCTGGCGGTTCTGCAGCACGGCACGGGACGGCGCGGCCCGCAGTACCGGGACAACTTCGCCGAGTGGGCCGAGAAGCACGGCTGCCTCGTCCTGGCCCCGCTCTTCCCCGCCGGCATCGGCGACGACCCTTACGACCTGCACAGCTTCAAGTTCCTCAAGTACGGCGACATCCGCTTCGACCACGCGCTGCTGGCCATGGTCGAAGAGATCGGCGAGCGCTTCAACGTACGGACCGAGCGGTTCCTCCTGCACGGGTTCTCGGGCGGCGGCCAGTTCGTGCACCGCTTCGCCTACCTGCACCCCGACCGGCTCACCGGATTGTCAATCGGTGCACCAGGGCGGATAACGTACATCGATCACAGCAGCCCGTGGTGGATCGGGCTGGAGGGGTTCGAGGAGGAGTTCGGCAGCGCTCCCAGATTCGAGGAGCTTCGTGACGTGCCGGTGCAGATGGTCGTAGGCAGTGCGGACGTGGAGACCTGGGAGATCAACAACCAGGGCGACTCCAACTGGATGGACGGCGCCGACGCCCACGGGGTCACCCGCATCGAACGGCTCAAGGCGCTGCGCGACAACTTCGCGGCCCATGGCATCGACGTGCGGTTCGACGTCGTGCCTGGCGTGGGTCACGACCCTATGTCGGTGCTCGAGCCGGTCAAGGACTTCTTCGCATCGATCCTCACCCCCCGGGAGTCATCATGAAGATCAAGCTGTTGGCCGCCGCCGCGGTGGCCGTGACGCTCAGCGGCTGCGCCGTGGGCGAGGCCACCGACTCGGGTGGCGGCTATCCCAGCAAGCCCTTGGCGATCATGGCGCCGGGCAGCCCCGGCGGCGGCTGGGACACGCGGGCGCGCGGCATCGCCAGCTCACTCAGCGAGTGCAAGGTGGCCGACGTGGACACCACGGTCACGAACGTGCCCGGCGCGGGCGGCACCATCGGGCTGGCCCAGTTCGCCAAGAAGAAGGGCGACCCGTACCAGCTCATGGTCATGGACAGCGTGACCATGCTGGGCGGCATCGTGAACAACAAGTCGCCGGTCGACCTGGCCACCCTCACCCCCGTGGCCGGGCTGAGCCGGGGGCCGACCGCGATCGTGGTGGCGGCGAAGTCGCCGTACAAGGACCTGAAGTCGCTGCTGGACGCCATGGAGGCCAAGCCCCACAGCGTCAAGTGGACGGGCGGCTCGCTCGGCGGGCCCGGCCAGATGACGGTGGCGGGCCTCGCCAAGGAGCGGAACGTCGCCGCCAAGGACGTCAACTTCGTGCCCACGGCGGGCGGCGGCGAGTCCCTGAACCTGCTGCTCAGCGGCGCCGCCACGGCCGGCATCGACACCGTCGCCGAGTTGCGCGCGCAGATCTCCGCGGGCGAGCTGCGGGTGCTGTCGGTGGACTCCGAGCAGCGGGTCGCGGGCATCGACGCGCCCACGATGAAGGAGCTCGGCCTGGCCAACGCGGCGATCTCCACGCTGGCCGGCGTGCTCGCTCCCGCCGGGCTGACCAAGGAGCAGCAGCAGGACGTCATCGGACTGCTGGACAAGGTGCGCCAGACCCCCTGCTGGAAGAAGGTGCTCGAGCGCAACAACTGGGTCGAGGACTGGCAGCCGGGCGACCAGTTCGGCCAGGTGCTGGCCCAGCAGCGAACCCAGGTCACCACCATCCTGGGCGAACTGGGGCTCGGCAAGTGACCCAGCGGATCGTCTCGCTCGGCTTCCTGGCGGCGGCCGTGGTGGTGCTGGCCCAGGCGTTCGCGATCCCGCAGGGCGAGGGCTACCAGGCGGTGGGGCCGCGCGCGTTCCCGCTGCTGGTGGGGATCGGGCTGGCGGTGGTGTCGATCATCGGGGTCGTCCAGGCCTTCAGACCGGGTACGCGGGAGCCGGCCCCAGCCACCACCGATGCCGGCGCTGAGGTGGCGGAGAAGCCGCACTGGCCCTCCGTCCTCCTCCTGATCGGCAGCCTGGCCGGCTACGCGATCCTCCTGGTCCCGGCCGGCTACTGGCAGGCGACCACCGCCTTCTTCGTCGCCGTCGCCAGGGTGCTGGGCAGCAGGAGGCTGGTGCGCGACGTGCTCGTGGGGCTGGCGCTGGCGCTGGCCACGTACTTCCTGTTCGACCGGCTCCTCGGCATCTCGCTGCCGCCGGGCCTGGTCAGATTGGCGATCTGAGATGGACGTGCTCGGCAACCTGCTGGACGGCTTCGGCCACGCGCTGAGCCTGCAGAACCTGCTGCTCGCCATGCTCGGCGTCACCGTCGGCACGCTGGTCGGCGTGCTTCCCGGGCTCGGGCCCGCCACGACGATCGCGTTGCTGCTGCCGCTGACGTTCGTGTTCGATCCGGTGGGGGCGTTCGTGATGTTCGCCGGGATCTACTACGGCGGCATGTACGGCGGCTCGACGACCGCGATCCTGCTCAACATCCCGGGCGAGACGGCCTCGATCCCCACGACGCTCGAGGGTTATCCGATGGCCAGGCGCGGCCGGGCCGGGGCGGCTCTGGCCACGGCGGCGATCGGGTCGTTCGTGGCGGGCACGATCTCGACGGTCGTCATCACGTTCCTGGCCCCCGGCATGTCGAACATCGCCAAGCTGATCCAGCCGGCCGAGTACTTCTCGATCATGGTGCTCGCGTTCGTGACGGTGACCTCGCTCATGGGGGACTCGATCGTACGGGGGTTGTCGAGCCTGTTCCTCGGCCTGACGATCGGGATGGTCGGGATCGACCAGATGACCGGGCAGCCGCGGTTCGCGTTCGGCGTGCCGGACCTCTACGAGGGACTGTCGGTGGTGGCGGTCGCCGTGGGACTGTTCGCGGTGGCGGAGGCGATCTCCACGGCCGCCTCCCGGCACCAGCCGGCGCAACCTCCGGTCGCGGTCTCCGGGAAAGTGGGGATGACCCGCGAGGACTGGCGCAGGTCGTGGAAACCCTGGCTGCGCGGGACCCTGTTCGGCCTGCCGATCGGATCGCTGCCCGCCGGGGGCGCCGAGCTTCCCACGTTCCTGAGCTACAACGTCGAGAAGCGGCTGTCCAAGCACAAGGAGGAGTTCGGCCAGGGCGCGATCGAGGGCGTGGCCGGGCCCGAGGCGGCCAACAACGCGGCGTTCTCGGGGGTCCTGGTGCCGCTGCTGACGCTGGGCATCCCGACGTCGGCCACGGCGAGCATGCTGCTGATCGCGTTCCAGATCTACAACGTGCAGCCAGGGCCTCAGCTCTTCGACCAGCAACCGGTGCTGGTGTGGACGCTGATCGCCAGCCTCTACATCGGGAACGTGATGCTGCTGGTGCTCAACCTGCCGCTGATCCGGGTCTGGGTGAAGCTCCTCACCGTCCCCGCCGCCCTCCTCACGGCCGCCATCCTGACCTTCGCCACGCTGGGGGTCTACTCGATCTCCCAGAGCATCTTCGAGGTGCTGGTGGCGTACGGGTTCGGGCTGCTGGGCTGGATCCTGCACCGGGCCCGGTACCCGGTGGCGCCGCTGATCCTGGGAGCGGTGCTGGGGCCGCTGATGGAGGTCCAGTTCCGCCGCGCCCTGGCCTTCAGCGAGGGCGACCCCTCGATCTTCGTCACCCGCCCGGTCTCCCTGGCCATCCTGCTCATCGCAGCCGCCTGCCTCATCGGCCCACCCCTGCTCCGCCGCCGCACCAAAACCCCCGTGCCCATCGCCTGATACCTCGAGCCCGTCACTCGCGTGCCTCCCCCGCATCACCTCGTCGGAACGGCACGCGACGACGTCCGACCACAGCGCCGTTCAAGGGAAGCGCCGTCCACCGGAAGCGGAGCGGGACGGCGCAACGGGGCGCGACGGCGGTGGCGGTGGCTGCGGCGCGATGGGGCGCTGGTCGGTACGACGCAACGCGGCATCGCAGTGGGAGACGTCCCCAATCGCAGCAACCGTGGGGAGACCCCCCAAACGCGCCGCGTCGGCGGGACGGCGTGCGGCGGAGCCCGGCGCACATGGACGGCGGCCAACCACGTGAGCGGTGCTCATCACGACAGCGCCCGGCACGTCGTGGTGGCGGGAGGTGGGCGCGGCGTCGCCCCCAAGAAGCGGCGTCGCCCCAAGAAGAGACATCGCCTCCCGGGCCCCGGAGCCCCGCGAGCCGGAGCCCGACGTCTCCGGAGGCACGTCACCGCCCCGGGCGCATCGGCTCCCGAGGGCGCATCCCTACCCGGCGCACGACCCCACCCGAGGGCGCATCGCCGGCCGCGGTGGGTGGTGTTCGAGGGCGCCCCGCCTCCAAGGGTGCGTAACCCCCGAAGGCGCGCCGAGCCCCGTGGGGCCCGGCGCGAAGGCGTGGGTCAGGCGAGGGCGGCGATGATGCGGTCGGCGGCCTCGGACAGGGGGATCTCCGACTTCTCACCGGAGACCCGGTCCCGAAGCTCCACGACCCCCTGCGACAGCCCGCGCCCGACCACCACGATGGTCGGCAGCCCCAGCAGCTCGGCGTCCTTGAACTTCACCCCCGGCGAAACCGAGGGCCGGTCGTCCACGAGCACCCGCACCCCGCGCGACTCCAGCTCGGCTCCCAGCTCCAGAGCCGCCTCCACCTGGTTTTCCTTGCCGGTCCCGACGATGTGCACGTCCGCGGGAGCGACCTCGCGGGGCCACACGAGCCCGAGCGCGTCGTGGGCCTGCTCGGCGATGACCGCCACGGCCCGGGAGACGCCGATGCCGTAGGAGCCCATCGTGATGCGGATCGGCTTGCCGTCGGGGCCCAGGGCGTCGAGGCCGGCGGCGTCGGCGTACTTGCGGCCGAGCTGGAAGATGTGGCCGATCTCGATGCCGCGGTCGATGGACAGGCCGGAGCCGCACCGGGGGCAGGGGTCGCCGGCGCGTACCTCGGCGGCCTCGATCGTGCCGTCGGGCGTGAAGTCGCGCCCGGCCACCACGTTGGCGGCGTGCTTGCCCGGCTCGTTGGCGCCGGTCACCCAGGACGTGCCGGTGACGACCCGGGGGTCGACGAGGTAGCGGATGCCGAGCGAGCTCAGGACCTGCGGCCCGATGTAGCCGCGTACGAGCCCGGGGTGCTTGGCGAAGTCGGCGGCCTCGAAGATGGCGGGCTCGCCGGGCGCCAGCACCGCCTCCAGGCGCTTGAAGTCGACCTCGCGGTCTCCGGGCACGCCGATGATCAGGGTCTCGACCTTGTCGGAGCCCGGCGTGGTGACCTTGACCACCACGTTCTTGAGCGTGTCGGCGGCGGTGACGGACAGGCCGTGGTGCTCGTTGACGTACGACACCAGCGTCTCGATGGTCGGGGTGTCGGGCGTGTCCATGACCTGCAGCGGCGCCGCGTCCTCGACCGGACGGGCGGCGGGCGCGGTCGTGACGACGGCCTCGGCGTTGGCCGCGTAGCCGCACGAGTGGCAGGCCACGAACGTGTCCTCGCCCGTGGGCGTGGGCGCCAGGAACTCCTCCGACGCCGACCCGCCCATCGCCCCCGACTGGGCGAACACGATCTTGTAGTCGATGCCGAGCCGGTCGAACGTGCGGATGTAGGTGTCGCGGTGCTGCTCGTAGGAGTGCTTGAGCCCGTCGTCGTCGAGGTCGAACGAGTACGAGTCCTTCATCAGGAACTCGCGCCCGCGCAGGATGCCCGCCCTGGGCCGGGCCTCGTCGCGGTATTTGGTCTGGATTTGGTAGAGGGTGACCGGATAGTCCTTGTACGAGGAGTATTCGCCCTTGACCATGTCGGTGAAGAGCTCCTCGTGCGTGGGGCCGAGGAGGTAGTCGGCGCCCTTGCGGTCCTGGAGCCGGAAGAGCGTGTCACCGTATTCGGTCCAGCGGCCGGTGGCCTCGTAGTATTCGCGGGGCAGCAGGGCGGGGAAGAGCACCTCCTGACCGCCCATCCGGTTCATCTCCTCGCGGACGATCCTGGCGACGTTCTCCAGCACCATCTTGCCGAGGGGCAGCCAGGAGTAGATGCCGGGTGCCACCCGGCGAACGTAGCCGGCGCGGACCAGGAGCTTGTGGCTCGGCACTTCCGCGTCTGCCGGGTCGTCCCGCAGGGTGCGAAGAAACAACGACGACATGCGCAGCAACACGGCTACTCCTTGCTCGAACCTGGATGTGAAGGATTACAGGCTATCGACTCCGGGTGCCGCCGCGCGCGAGCTTATCCACAGGTCCCGCAGGACTCAGACCGTCAACGGGATCCAGCCGGACACGAAGGCGGCCAGAAACGCCGTGAACAGAGCGGAGAACACCGCCGACAGCGCCAGCGCGCGTACCCGGCCCCAGGCGTTCCTGCGCAGCATGAACACCAGCGCGACGGACAGCAACCCGATCAACAGCGCCGGGACCGGCCAGAAGGACCGCTCACTGTCGATGAACCCCGGCGTCGCCCGGTCCACCACGTCCGCGATCAGCGCCGCGCCGACCGCGCCCGCCGCGAGGTCGCCCCAGACGTCCTCCCTGCGGGTGGTGAACGCCAGCAGGCCCAGAGCGACGAGCAGGGCGAGCGTCCAGTTGAGCCCGGCGGCGCTGCCTCCGACGACGTCGAAGGCCATACTGCCGCTCAGCGCGCTCGTGCCCATGGCCGCGACCAGCGTGGACGCCACGGCCAGGAACGTCGTCAGCAACGCCCACCCGAACCCCGACGCCGTGGCGCCCACGGCCAGCGACAGGCCGAGGTAGACGTACGGGTCATAGATCTGACCGACCCAGGCGGGACCCTTGCCGGCGAGGAGCATGCCGACGAGCCCGACGGCGAGTCCTCCGAAGAAAGCCGACAGAAGGTGACGTTCGATGCCGCGCTGTCGCCGGTCGTACTCGGCGAGGTCGGCGTAGTCGATGCTGGTGTCGTCCATATCCATTTCCCTGGTCAACCCTCCCCCGGGTAACCCTTGGGATGACCAGTGCCAGATTATGTGACTGTACAAAAAAGGCAAATTTGGGCAACCCGAATGCAAAAACAAACAATCGCTTGGTTAGCATGGGTCCGTGGCACTCCCCGATGAGCTCCGCGCCGTCGTCCGCGACTACCTCGCCGACCGGCCGGACGCACCATGGCAGGCTTTCGCGCACGACGTGGGAATCGCGGGGCTGCTGATCCCCGAGGAACACGGCGGCGCGGGATGCGGTCCGGCCGAAATGGCCGCCGTGAGCGAGGAACTGGGCCGGGCGCTGTCGCCCCACCCCTTCCTGCAGACGGCGGTGATGGCCGTCGAGGCGCTCACGGCGAGCGGGGCGCACGACCTCCTCCCGGCGCTGGCCGACGGCGCCACGACCGCGACCGTGGTGCCGCCGGGCGAGGGTGCCCTCCGGCTGGAGTCCGGCCTGCTCACGGGCGTGGTCCCGTACGCGCTGGCGGGCGAGCTGGCGCTGGTCTACGCGGACGGGCTGCTGGTGGCGGCAGTGCCCACCCGGGCGAGGACGTACCGGACCATGGACGAGAGCCGGCCGCTGCGGGAGCTCTCCTTCCAGGACACCCCGGTACGGCGGCTCGGCGACGGCTCTTCGTGGCCCCGCGTACGCGACCTCGGGATCGCGGCGCTGGCCGCCGAGCAGGTGGGCGGGGCTCAGCGGTGCCTGGAGATGGCGGTGGAGCACGCGAAGCGGCGGCGGCAGTTCGGGCGGCCGATCGGGTCGTTCCAGGCGATCAAGCACAAGCTCGCCGATCTGCTGCTGGCGGTGGAGTCGGCCAGGTCGGCGGCGGGGGCGGCGGCGGTCGACGAGGTGTACGCGGCGATCGCGGGGTCGTACTGCACGGAGGCGTATCTGACGGCGGCGGGCGAGAACATCCAGGTGCACGGCGGGATCGGGATCACCTGGGAGCATCCTGCGCACCGCTACCTCAAGCGGGCCACCTCGGACGCGCAGCTTTTCGGGCCGCCGCAAGCCCATCGCGCCCGCCTGGCGGCCCACGCCCTCGCCTAGCGCTCCCGCATCCCGCCGCACTTCGGCGAAGGTCCCTTTGGAAGTAGTCGCGGCGGGGTCAGCCGCCGAGCAGTTCTTCCCAGGGGTGGCGGGTGTTGGTGCGGCGGGTGGTGTCGAGGGCTTCGGCCAGGCGCCAGAAGCCGGGCCGCTCCCGTACGGTGGCCCGCCCGATCGGGTCGATGGCGCGCAGCTCGAACCGCACGCCCATCACGTCGAGCACGGCCGAACCGCTGCTCCCCGGACCGGCCTCGGTGACGAGCGGGCCGTCGTAGTCGGGGTCGCGCACCTGCTGGACCAGCAGTGAGGCCACCTCGGACGCGTATGGCCCGTCGCGCCACTCGATGTGCCAGCTGTGATCGGCCCCTCGCCACCACGTCAGGTCGCGGCACGACTCGATGAAGTCGGCCTCGGTCGCCAGCGCGGCCATCACCCGGCCGAACGCCTCATACCTGCGGGCGCTGGTGAGCGAGAGGTCGTCGTCGGCGGAATCGGGATACGGGCCGTCCTTAGGCCGCCGCAGCGCGCGCTTTCGCTTCACAGCCATCCACTCTGATCGGGCACGCGCCCTTCCCGCAAGTCTTCGCTGCTGATACGCTCTACCAAGCGAGCGCTTGGTTCACTACTTCGGAGGCGCGATGACGTCCCTACGGATCAGCCTGGGGTATGAGCTGGAGGTTCGCGGTCGCACCCGCGAAGTGGAGCAGCAGACCTTCCAGAACGTGGTCGACCAGGTCGTGCTGGGCGACCGGCTGGGGTTCGACACGGCCTGGTTCGTGGAGCACCACTTCACCAGGGGCTTCTCCCACTCCTCCGCGCCCGACCTGGTCCTGGCCGCCATTTCGCAGCGCACCGAGCGCATCCATCTGGGGCTCGGCGTGGTGCTGCTGCCGTTCCAGTCCCCGATCCGCACGGCGGAGCGCGTCGCCACGCTGGACGTGCTGAGCGGCGGCCGGGTGGAGTTCGGCACGGGACGGGGGGCCTCGCCCCTGGAGTATCAGGCGTTCCAGCGGCCGTTCGAGAAGTCGCGGCAGATCTGGGAGGACTCACTGGAGGCGACGCTGGCCATCTGGCAGGCCGACGGCGAGCCGATCAGCCGGTCGAACGAGTTCTTCGAGATCCCCGACGTGGCCGTCTACCCGCGCCCGGCCCAGCGGCCGCACCCGCCGGTGTGGGTGGCGTCGACCTCGCTGGAGGGCTATCTGGCGGCGGCCAAGCACGGGTACAACCTGCTCGGTATGACGATGCTCAAGGGCATCGACGACGTGGCCTCCGACATCACGAAATATCGGGAATGTCTGGCGGAGCACGGCTTCGACCCCGCGAGCCGCCGCGTCGCCCTGATGATCCCCTGGTACGTCGCCCCCACCCGCGACGAGGCGACCGCCTCGGCCGCCGACGCCGTCCTGTGGTACATCCGCCGCCAGGTCAACCTCGTCACCCCGCCCGACTACTACGACGCCCGCCACGCCACCCACCGGGTGCTGGGGCAGCTCGCGGCCGGGATGCCGCCCGACGAGTCCATGGCCACGCTGCGCGAGCACCTGATGGTGGTGGTCGACGACGTGGAGGGCTCGCGCAAGGCTCTGGCCAGGATCGCCGAGGCGGGCGCGACGGACCTCATCATCCAGGCGCAGGTGGGCGGGCTGGCGCATGACCGGGTCTGCGACTCGATGACGCTGTTCATGACCGAGGTGGCGCGTTGACGGGCCGCCCTCGCCCGACGCCCCGGACGCCCGACCGTACGGAGATGGTGCATTGATGGCCCGCTGGCTCACCCGTGACGACCTCGGCGCCGCCGCGCGGTCCGCCACCGGACTCCTGCTCGTCTCCCCCGACCTGTCGAGCGCCGTCCCGCTGGACCCCCGCGACCACGTGCTGACCGCGAAGGCCCTGCGTGAGTGCGGGGTCGGCGAGCGCGAGCGCGTCGTGGTGGCACTCGCCGAACCCGCCGGAGCGCTCTGGACGGCCGCCGCGGCCGACGTGGCCGAGGCCGCCGCCGACGTGGGCCCGCGCGGCCGGATGCGCCTGCACCACGCGCTGACCGCCCTCAAGGCCTCCACCCTGGTCAGCACCCCGACGGGCGCGATGGACTTCCTGGCCCGCCTGCATCTGGAGTTCCTGCTGGACCCGCTGGACCTCGGGATCAGGAACATCGTCCTCACCGGCGAGATCGCCTCCAAACGGACGATCGCCCACCTGGCGGGAGAGTTCGAGGCCAGGGTGACGGAGGTGTTCGCGAGCCCGTTCACCGGCGGCGCCCTGGCGTGGCGGGCGTCGGAGGACGAGCCGCTCACCCCGCTCGCCGACGACGTGCTGGGCCTGGCGGCGCTGACCAAGGACGACTCCCCCGACCCCGCGGCCGAGCTCGCCGAGCTGGTCGTCACCTCAGCGGCCGGCGACACCGTGCTCAGGACCGGCCAGGTCGCCCGGCTCGCCGGTGCCGGCATGCCCGCACCGGCCCACACGGTGGGCGACCACGTGCTGGTCAGAGGCGTGTGGCTGGCGCTGCCGCGCATCGAGAAGGCGCTGTCCAAGGTCGACGGCGTGTCCGGCTGGGACCTGTCGATCAGCCGCCAGGGGACGCTGGACGCGGCTGTGCTCACGGTCACGTTCAGCCGGGCGAGCCTGGTCCGCAACCCCATGTGGAAGTCGCGGATCCAGCAGGCCGTCCAGGCGCTGACGCCCATCTCGATCGACGTGGAGATCGCCCAGGACGTCTCCGAGAGCCCCGCGCCGGGCACGGTGAACGACCTGCGCGGCCACCACCTCGGAAGGGACCGCGCTCTCATCACCTAGGGGCAACATGGCAACGATGCCGGACTGGGGAACGCTCCCCCGCATGCTTCGCGACCAGGCAGAAACCCACCCCGGCGCCGTCGTGATCGCCGAGGGCGGCACGCGGACGACACTGTCCGAGCTGCGGGCCTCGGCGGCCGAGATCGCCCGCGGCCTCATCGCCCTCGGCGTCGGGCCCGGTGACCGGGTGGCGATGTGGGGGGTGAACTCGGCGTTCTGGGTGCGGCACGCGTTCGGGATCTGGGACGCGGGGGCGGTCATCGTGCCGCTCTCGTCCCGTTTCAAGGGCATCGAGGCCGCCCAGCTGATCGAGAAGACCGGCGCCAAGGTGCTCATCACCGGAGCGGGCCCGTCGGCCGCCCCCCTCGCCGACCTGCTGCCGCCCCTTTCCGGCCTGCACCGCCCCGACGACTTACGCGCCCTGGGCACGCGGGTCTCCGCCCGGGAGGCCGAGGGGCGGGCGCTCGCCGTACGCCCTGACGACCTGTGCGAGATCATGTCCACGTCGGGCACCACGGGCGTGCCCAAGGGCGTCATGATCGACCACTCCCAGGTCCTGCGCGGCTACTGGGACTGGTCCGAGATCGTCACCCTCGACGAGCGCGACCGCTATCCGATCGTCGCCCCGTTCAGCCACGGGTTCGGGCTGAACGCGGGGCTCATCGCCTGCGTCCTGCGCCGGGCCACGATGATGCCGATCCCCGTCTTCACGCCCGACGCCGTGATGTCGCTGATCTCCTCCGAGCGGATCACGGTGCTGGCCGGGCCGCCGACGCTCTTCCACCGGATACTGGACGAGCTGGACCGCGGGTCCTGGGACGTGTCCTCGCTGCGCGTGGCCATCTGCGGCGCCGCCGCCGTCCCCGCCCGCCTGATCACGCGGCTGGTGGAACGGGTCGGGCTGGAGCGGATGATCAACGCGTACGGGCTGATGGAGGGCACGGTCGTCTCCATGACCCGCGCCGGGGACCCCATCGACGTCATCGCCAACACCACTGGCCGGACCGTGCCCGGGATCGAGGTGCGGATCGTGGACGACGACGGCAAGGAGGTCGCGGCCGGGGAGCGCGGGGAGATCCTGCAGCGGGGCTACGGGGTGATGCGGGGGTACTGGGGCGAGCCCGCGCGGACGGCGGAGGTCGTGGACGGCGACGGGTGGCTGCACACGGGGGACGTGGGGGTGCTGGACCCGGCGGGCAACCTGGCCATCGTGGACCGCAAGAAGGAGCTCTACATCGTCAACGGGTTCAACGTCTCGCCGGCCGAGGTGGAGTCGCTGCTGCTGCGGGAGGGTTCGCTGGCGCAGGCGGCGGTCGTGGGCGTGCCGGACCCGGCCAGGGGGGAGGCGGGGGTGGCGTACGTCGTCCCGCGGCCCGGAGCCGCCGTCGATCCGGAGGGGCTGATCGGCTGGGCCAGGGACAACATGTCCAACTACAAGGTGCCCAGGCGGGTCGTGGTGGTGGACTCGCTGCCGGTGAACGTGAACGGCAAGGTGGACAAGCTGGCGCTCCGCACGTCGGCCGAGGCTCTCCTGAGGGAGTGAACTCCATCTCCGGCAAGGTGAGAACGTCTGCCGGGGCTCCAGGGCGGGTAGGGTCAAATTAGCGCCATCTGCCCCAGGAGCTGCCATGTTGCGCCTGTTGGCCGGGGAGGCCGCACGTAGATTCGGGGGGCGCGCCGCTGTCGTCACCGGCTCCGCCGTACTGACCTTCGCCGACCTGGACCGGCTCTCCGACCAGGTGGCCGCCGGGCTGGCCCATCGGGGGACGCGCGTCGGCGACGTCGTGGCGCTGGCGCTCCCGGACGGGCCCGAGTTCGTGATCTGCTACGTGGCGGCCGCGAAGATCGACGCGGTGACGGCCGGCATCGGGACCGAGCGGCCCGAACTGCTGGCCCGGCTGGACCCGGCCATCGTCATCACCGCCCCCGGGGTGCTCCCGCCGCTGCCCGGGCTCGACGTGGTGACGCTGCCCATCGAGCGCGGCGGCCCCGTCCGGCTCGGGAGCCTGTGCAGGCGGGAGCCGCCACCGCCGCCGTTCCCGCCGGACCCCGCACGACCGGTCGTGATCACGTTCACCTCGGGCAGGACGGGACCACCCAAAGGGGTCGTGTTCGGCAACAAGCAGCTGGAGGCGATCAGAGCCCACGGGGCGGGGACGCGCTGGGGGACGGGCGACGCGCGGCTGGTGCCGCATCCGCTGGGCCGGCTCGGGTTCGCCACGCGGCTGCCGATGTTCCTGCAGACCGGGCGGACCTGTCACGTCCTGCCCGAATGGAGCCCGGACGCCGCGATCAAGGTGATCCGCGAGCACGGGATCGAGGTGCTCCACGGCACCCCGTACCAGCTCTCGCGCATCCTGGCCTGCGGCGGGGACCTGCCGGACCTGGCCCTCGTCCTGTCCGCCGGCGCGCCCGCCCCGCCCAAGCTGATCAGGGCGTTGCGGGACAGATACCGCGTGCCCGTGTGCAACCGGTACATCTGCCCCGAAGCCGGGCTGGGGCTCGGCACCCGGCCCGACGACCCGCCCGAGGACGCCGAGGTCTGTGTCGGCAGGCCACGAGGCGGTGTGGACGTGTCGATCAGGAGCGCCGACGGACGCGTACTGTCAGATGAGGACGAAGGCGAGGTACTCCTCCGCTCCGAGGCTGTGATGAGCGGCTACGTTGGCAAGAACACCGATCATGCGGTGTTCGCGAGGGACGGGTTCATCCGGACCGGCGATCGGGGATACCTGGATCACACCGGCCGGTTACATCTGGTGGGACGCGTGTAACCGAGTCTTAGGAGGCAGCGTGGCGTTGCACGTGGCGGTCATCGGGTCGGGCCCCGCCGGGATCTACACGGCCGAGGCTCTGGTGAAGCAGTCGGCCGAGCCCGTCGAGGTCGACGTCCTCGAACTCCTGCCGACCCCGTACGGGCTGGTCAGGTACGGCGTCGCGCCCGACCACACGTCGATCAAGTCGATCGCGAACTACCTGCGGAAAGTGCTCGAACTGCCCGAGGTCCGCTTCCTCGGCGGCGTCACGCTGGGCGAGCACGTCTCCGTCGAGGACCTGCTGGGCGCCTACGACGCGGTCGTCTACTGCACGGGCGCGATGGTCGACAGGAAGCTCGGCATCCCCGGTGAGGACCTGCCCGGCAGCGTGGCGGCGACCGACTTCGTCAACTGGTACTGCGGGCACCCCGACGTCGATCCGGGGCGGTTCACGCTCGACAGCTCCGAGGTCGCGGTGATCGGCGTCGGCAACGTGGCGGTCGACGTCGTACGCGTCCTGGCCAAGACCCACGAGGAGCTGCGCTCCACGGACGTGCCGCACGACGTGCTCGAACGCCTCGAGGCGAGCCAGGTCAAGGCCATCCACATGATCGGCCGCCGCGGCCCCGAGCACGCCAAGTTCACCCTGAAGGAGCTGCGCGAGCTGGGCGAGCTGGCCAACGCCGACGTCTGCGTCCGCCCCGACGAGGCCGTCGTCCTGGGCGTCGACTTCCCGCGCCAGGTCCAGGGCAACATCAAGGTCCTGCAGTCGTGGGCCGCCCGCAACCCGGTGGGCCGCCCGCGCCGCCTCGACGTGCGCTTCTGGCTGCGGCCCGTGGAGATCCTCGGCACCGAGCGGGTGGAGGGCCTCAAGCTCGAACGCACCCGCCTGTCGGAGGAGGGGCGCGTGGTCGGCACGGGCGAGTTCGAGACGCTGCCGGTCGGCATGGTGCTGCGTTCGGTGGGCTACCAGAGCGTGCCGCTGCCCGGGGTGCCGTTCTCGGAGAAGACCATGACCGTGCCGAACGAGGCCGGGCGGGTGCGCGACCGCGAATACGTGGCAGGCTGGCTCAAACGCGGTCCCACCGGGGTGATCGGCACCAACAAGTCCGACGCGGCGGAAACGGTCCGCACGCTCCTCGCCGACCTCTCGGATCGCCCGCGGGTGAGCGGCGGGGCCATCGACGCGCTGCTGGCCGCGCGCGGGGTGCGTCCCGTAACGTACGACGACTGGCTGGCGATCGAGGCGGCCGAGGCCGAGCTGGCCAGGTCGCTGGGCCGCGGCGAACGCGTCAAGCTGGTCGGCCTGGAGGCAATGCTCCGTGCGTTCCGTTCCTGAGGGGTTCGACGAGGCCTACCGGGTCCAGCAGGCCCGCTATCCCTCCGCCGGCGCGGACCGGCAGCCGGTCCACACCGTCTACGTCCCGGCCGACCGGTTCTCGATCCGCACACTCTCCGAGTGGCGCGATCAGGCGTTGTCCCTGGTCAAGGCGCATCTGCCCGATCCCGCCGCGCTGGCGGAGGTCTTCGGGGTGCCCGGCGGGCTGGCCGCCGCCGTGCACCCCAAGGTGATCCAGAAGCTCTCCTCGGAGCCGATCGAGGACCTGCGCATCGACTTCGAGGACGGGTACGGCGTACGTCCCGACCTGGTGGAGGACGATCACGTGGCGCAGGCCGTCGAGGCGGTGGCCACGATGCACGCGGCGGGCACGCTGCCGCGGCGGTGGGGGCCTCGGGTGAAGTCGTTCGCCGACGGGGATCCCGCCCGGTCGGTGCGCACGCTCGACCTGTTCCTCTCGGGGCTGATGGGGCGGGCCGGCGAGCTGCCGCCGGGTTTCACGGTGACCTTTCCCAAGATCCTCATGGAGGCCTACCTCGGTCAGTTCACGGAGGTGCTGGCCCGGCTGGAGGACGAGCTGGGGGTGCGGCTGCGGTTCGAGATGCAGGTGGAGGCGCCGCAGACGCTGCACTTCCTGCGCGGGGACCTGGCGGAGTCGCTGGGCGGGCGGCTCGCGGCGGCGCATTTCGGGGTCTTCGACTACACGGCCGCGATCGGGCTGCCGCCGCACGAGCAGCGGCTGGACCATCCGGCGTGCGACCATGCCCGGCACGTGATGCAGACGGCGTTCGCGGGCACGAGGGTGGAGCTGTCGGACGGGTCGCTCGCCGCCTCTCCGGCCTCCGGGCTCACCCGTGACGTGCACGCGCTGTGGCGGCGGCACGCCGAGCTGGTCAGGCATTCGCTGGGGCACGGCTTCTACCAGGGGTGGGACATGCATCCTTCCCATCTGGTGAGCCGCTTCGCCACCGTTTTCGCCTTCCATCTGGAGCGCTATGACGCGTACCAGGAGCGGGTGAGAGCGTGGGAGGAGCAGCGGGAGGCGGGGGGCGGCGTCATGGACGAGCCCGCCACGATCCGCACGCTGGTGGCCGCTCTCAGGCGCGCGGACGCGGCCCTGCCCTGACGTGAGGGGCGGGGTCAGTCGCGTTCGACCAGGGACCGCCACTGGCGTACCAGGCGCCACTCCACCGGGTCGGACCAGCTCGCCCGCACGGCGGAGCCCACGTGGAAGGCGCGGATGCCGTAGTCGAGCAGCGCCGGCACGTGCGCCGGCTTCAGCCCGCCCCCGGCCAGGATGATCGAGCCGTCACCGGCGTCGGCGCGCGCCCTCAGCACCGGCAGCCCCTCCCCCACCCCGTTGGGCGAGCCCGAGGTGAGCACGGTGGCCAGGTTGGGCAGCAGCCGCACGGCCCGCCAGGACGCCTGGACGTCGGCGGCGTGATCGACCGCCCGGTGGAACGTCCACGGGAGCGGCGAGACGGCGTGGATGAGCGCCTCGGTCGCCGTGAGGTCGACCTTCCCCGAGCCGTCGAGGAACCCGAACACGAACCCCGCCGCCCCCGCCTGCGCCAACGCCTTGGCGTCCCGCCTCAGGCGGTCGAGCACGTCGGGGTCGGCGATGAAGTTGGCGTCACAGCGGAGCATCACCATCTGAGGGAGGGGGCACTCCGCGGCGATCGCGGCAACCGTGTCCGGGGAAGGGGTCAGCCCGTCGGCCGCCATGTCGGCGACGACCTCCAGCCGGTCGGCTCCACCCTGTTCAGCTGCCACGGCGTCACGCACGTTGAGGGCGATCACCTCGAGCAGGGATCCGGTCATGGAGGAGAGGTTATATGGTGCTCTGCACCGTTCCGCCGCTGATCACACCAAAAAGTCCCCGCCAACGGCCTCCCCCGTCGCCGCAGGGCCCGTTTCAGGCCCTCAAACGCTCCCACAGCGCCCGCGCGACCGGAACCCCCTGCCGGGCCCCACCGGACAAGCCCGCAGCCCGCCACGTGCCCTGTGGGCCGCCCCCGGGCGCTTGGCCCCGATCCCGGTGGGACCGGGGCCATGAGTGCGGGGTGTCAGGCGGAGATGAGTTCGGCCATGGTCAGGTCACGGAAGGCCGATGTGGCCTGGTCCCGCGACGCGCGCTCGAAGAGGGCGCCGGACGCGCGGTGGGGAAGGTCCACCGTACGGACGTGGCGGAACCCGCGCCTGCGGTAGTACTCCTGCAGCCGCCAGTTCCCCTTGGCGCAGTCCAGGCGCAGCCACGGCAGCCCGGCCGCGTGGGCGTAGGTGCAGGCCCAGTCCAGGAGGGCGTCCCCGAGGCCGCTGCCGGACCAGGGACGGGCCACGGCGAGCTTGTGGACATAAAGGGCAGCCCCGGGGTCGTCGTCGAGTGTCCAGAACTCGGGGTCGGCGTTGTCGTCGACGGCTATCGTGGCCACCGGCGGGGCCGATTCGTCGGGGTCCAGGTATCTGAGCTCGTCTTCGAGCAGGAACAGCACCCGCTCCTCGATGAGCGGCACGATGCGCTCGGGGCCGAAGCCCCCGCGCGGCCACTGCCGCACTCCTTGCGAGTAGAGCCACTCGGAGGCGTCCGCGAGCAGCGTGAGTATGCCGGGAAGGTCCTCGGGCTCAGCTCTGCGGAGCGCGAGCGGGTGAAGAAGCGTGTTGGTGTGCATAATACAACTCCCGTTGCGTAGGGTTTACGCGCATACGCAAAGCGTGATGAAGCAATGGTGCGCGTAGCCGAAAATGGGGCCTCAACCCGATATATATGGATAAATGGCGATTTAGGGGAGTATGCACGACTCCCCTAGGCCAGCGAGGCGGCTAATTTCTCGCTGCGCCCGGCCCCAGCCGGCGGGATCACCCCTTCAACCGAGCTCGTTAGCGGCCATCGAGCTCGTATCTGATCAAATGTTTGTCGGCGGGCAGCACCGACACCGCGACACGCACTGGCATGTCGGCCCCGTCGTATCCAACTCGGACATACACCATGACTGGTGTGCCGAGCTCGAGCTGGAGGCGCTCGGCCTCCTCCTGGTTGGGCATACGGGCCCAGATGTCGTCGGTGACGCGCACCTGCGCATGCCCCAGCTCCTCCAGCACCCGGTTCGCCCCTCGCGCGATGTCTCCGGGTCTGGCGATTTCGGAGTCGGCAACCAGATCACGGGGGAAGTAGGAATCGTTGGTGTTGTACGGCTGGCCGTCCACGAAACGCAGACGGCGTCGCACCACCGCCAATTCCCCGTCCGCCAGCTCCAGTCTGCTGGCGATCTCCTCGACGGGAGAAACCGTCAGCACCTCGATGTACTGGCTTGGCTCGCGGCCTTCCTGCGCCACGGCATAGGCGAAGGCTTCCCGCAGTTCCCCAGAAGGTTGTGGCTCCAGCTCCCGCTGCGGATAGATCAGCAGCGGTCGGCGGTCTCTGACCACGGTTCCGCGCCGCGGCGTGCGCGTAACGAGCCCCTCATTGACGAGCTCTCCCAGGGCCAGCCTTACGGTGTTCCTGCTCACCCCATGGTCTTCCATGAGCTGCGCCTCGGTCGGCAGCTGTGATCCCGGGCCGAGGACGCCCGAGTAGATGGCCCGACGCAACTCCGCAGCCACCTGCTGATACAGCACCGACCTTGCCACTTTCACCCCTTTTGTTCCAACAATTTAGACGATCTGGTTCTAGCAGGCCACAACCCCTTGACCGAACCGCCTCCACCGGCCCATCATCCATTCGTTGGTACAAATCCATCTAAAGGCCGGTGAGGGGGTGAAGGCCAGTGTTGCCGGTCCGCACGGGTACGCCGTACCTGCCCTGGCATTCTCCTTGCGAAGCAACACGTTTACTGCGTTACGGGTTGCGTCGCCAGGGGTTCACCCACACCTACCAGAGCATGGGCATCGGTGTGCGCGAGCTATCGGTGTTGACTGAGCTGACCGTGTGGTGCAATGACGGATCCTTTGTCTGGAATGAGGAGGGTGGCGCCCCCGTCACGCACCCCATTGATGACCCGGTTGGTGCAGCTCAACGCATCGCCGCACGTTACCGGCAACGGGAGCTTTCACACTCCCCCATCGACTCCGTGCGCGAACCAACGGTCTAGGACTCCATCCCTCGCCGGAGTCCTGGCGCCGTCGCGCACGGGACAGGAAGCGCGTCCTGGCGGGTCCCCCACGCCCGCCAGGGCGCGTTTTCCTCCAAGGGACCAACGCAGGGCCTCGCGCCTTCCCGCCATGGGCGGGGGCCGCGCCCTTCCAGGCGGATCCCGCGCCCCAGGCGCGTGGGTGACCGCCGTCCGCGCCGATTCCCGGGCGCTCGCCGGCCTTCGGGTCCTCGCCGACCCCGAAGCACTCGCCGCCGCCCAGAACGGCACACCCCATCTTTTACGGTCGCCACGGGCGACCCCACCCGCCGACCACGGCCGGGCCCCGTCCAGGGAGACGCTTCTCCGGTGTGCGGGGCCGGGCGCCGTCACGGCACGGCACGACCGGCTGGGTGGTTCCGTCGAGGACCGGCGGGCAGGCGGGATCGCGACTCGTGACCCGCAGGTCACGCGTGTCACCGAGATCCCATCAGTCATCGTTCGCCGCCAGTCCGAGCCGTCCGCGTCGACGCCTTCTGACATCATCATCAACCCTCGGAGCCGAACCTGTGGGCCCCTTCGTGATGGTGGGACTGGTGGGATTTTCCGGTACCAATCCAATTTCCGGAACAAGGTCAACTAGCGGGAGGATTTGCGCTGGACCGGATGATCATCCAGATTCCCGTCATCCTCCACCGGCGCCCAGTCCACCAGGGTCAACCGCTCGTCGACCCGGCGGTAGGCGGCCCGCACCCGCCGGCCGCGCTCCGGAGAGCCGTCGCCGCACCAGTTCCCGTACACGAAGCACCCCGGCACCGCCGCCAGCCGGACCATCACCACTACGTACGGCACCCCGAACCCCGGCATGAACGGCTGATGGTTGACGATCCAGCTCTCGACCACCCCCTCGGGCTCCACGTCCCGCCAGTGCCACGCCTCCGTACGGCACTCGGGACAGAACGCCCGCGCCGGGAAACGCACCGCCCCGCACCCCTCGCACTCCTGCACGGCGAACTCCTGCCCGGCGACCCGCTCCCACCACTGCCTGGAGTCCCGGTCGGGTTCGGGCCGGTAGGCCGTCATCATGATCTCCTCAGGATCAGGGCGGAGGTGGCCGGCAGGATGTAGCCGGGCTGGGCCGTGGACAGCGCGACCTCGGCCCCGGGCACCTGGCGGTCGCCCGCGTCGCCTCTGAGCTGGGAGACCGCCTCGGCGATGTGGTTGATGCCGTGGACGTAGCCCTCGGACAGGAAGCCGCCGTGGGTGTTGACCGGGAGCGGACCGTCCGGCGCCGTCGCGCCCGAGGCCACGTACGGGCCGCCCTCGCCCTTCTCGCAGAAGCCGTAGTCCTCGAGCTGGACGATCACCGAGTACGTGAAGCAGTCGTACAGCTCGGCCACGTCGATGTCCGCCGGTCCCAGCCCGGCCTGCGCGTAGAGGCGCGGGGCCAGTGCGGCGGCCGCGGTCACCGTGGGGTCGGCGGACGGGCCCGAGAGGTGGGACGTGCCGCCGCCCCAGGCCGCGGCCGAGATCAGCACCGGGGGGCGGCGGAGAGCGCGGGCGCGTTCTGCCGTGGTGACGACCACGGCGCAGGCTCCGTCCGTCTCCAGGCAGCAGTCCAGCAGCCGGAACGGCTCCGCGATCCACCTGCTCGCCAGGTAGTCGTCCAGCGTGATGGGGGTGCGCATCAGGGCACGCGGGTTCTTGGCCGCGTTGGCGCGCTGGGTGACGGCTAGTTGCCCGAAATGCTCCGCTTTAGTGCCATATTTCAGCATGTGCGCTCGGGCGTACATGGCGTACTGCTGCGGCGGCGCCACATACCCGTACGGCGCTTGATACTGCACCTCCGGGCTCGCCGGCACGCCCCGGCCGGTGCCGCCCATGCGGAACTCGGAACGGGCGTTGATGGCCCGATAGCACACCACCGTCTCGGCCACCCCGGCCGCCACCGCCAGCACCGCCTGACCGACGACCGCGTGCGAGACACTGCCGCCGCCGAACTGGTCGAGATGCCAGGCGAGGTCGGTCAGTCCCAGCGCGGGGGCCACCAGCGTGGGGGCGGCGGAGTCACCGACGCGGTGCGTGGCCAGCCCGTCCACCTCGTCCACCGACAGCCCCGCGTCCTCCAGCGCGGCCAGCACGGCACGGCAGGCCAGCGTGAGGGTGCTGACGCCCGAGTCCTTCGTGAAGGGGGTGTAGCCGACCCCGGCTATCGCGGTGCGGTCTCGGATATCAAGCAAGCGCTTGGGCACAAACGTCACGTTAGGCCCGAAATTTCCCCCATGTCAACGCACCCACCCACCGGTCGCCCGGGTGGGCGGGGTGCGCGACCGGGTGCCAGCGGCTCGTTACGCGCCGTGGGGCATGCGAACTTGACATGGTTTCCCGGTTCGCCCTACCGTCCAAGCAAGCGCTTGGTATGATAGAGCGCAGACGGTGGACTAGGAGGCGGACCATGAGCACACACGCTGCCCGGCTCGTCGCGCCGGACGGCTGTCGCGGCCTTCCGACGCCCCCTCAGCGCAGGATTCGCAACGGAGCCGCCATGCCGACCGGCCCTTCACCCCACAGCGCGAACGGTCACCTCGACAGCCTCCGCTTCCGGCAGGTGCTCGGGAGGTTCGCGACCGGTGTGGTGGCGATCACGGCGGTCGATCCGATGAACGGCCTGCCGTCCGGCCTGGCGGCCAACTCCTTCACCTCGGTCTCGCTCGACCCGCCCCTGGTGGCGTTCTGCGTCGCCTACACCAGCACCAGCTGGCCCAAGGTGCGCGGCGCGAAGGTCATCACCGTGAACGTGCTGGCCGAGCACCAGCAGGCGGTGTGCGCCCAGATGGCGACCAAGGGCGGCGACAAGTTCGCGGGCCTGGAGTGGACCGGCTCCCCCGGTGGCAACCCGGTGCTCGAAGGCGCGCTGGCCTGGATCGACTGCGCGATCGAGGCCGAGCACCCGGCGGGTGACCACATGATCGTGGTGGCCCGGGTGCTCCAGCTCGACACGCACTCCGAAGGTGGCCCGCTGCTGTTCTTCCGCGGGGGCTACGGAGGCTTCGTTGAGCGTCTCTGACGGGCGCGCAGGATCGTCAGGACACAGCGAGCACGTTCCTCCAGGCATGACGGGCGTGACGGGCGCGATGAGCTCGACGGGCGCGATGAGCTCGACGGGCGCGATGGGGCCGGCGGGTGCGGTGCCGGGGCTGCGGGGAGAGGCGCGGGCCTGGTTGGAGGAGGCGCTGAGCGGCGAGTTCGCGCACGTCAGAGGGCTCGGCGGGCCCGGGCGCGAGCACGAGGGCCACGAACTGCGGCAGGCGTGGGAGCGCCACCTCGGCAAGGCCGGCTGGACCTGCCTGGGCTGGCCCGAGCGGTACGGCGGCCGCGCCGCGTCCCTGGAGGACCAGGTCGCCTTCTACGAGGAGTACGCCAGGGCCGACGCCCCCGCCAGGGTGGGCCACATCGGCGAAGGGCTGATCGGCCCGACCATTCTCGAATTCGGCACCGCCGAGCAGAAAGACCGCTTCCTGCCGCCGATCCAGCGCGGCGACGAGCTCTGGTGCCAGGGCTACTCCGAGCCCGAGGCGGGCTCCGACCTGGCCAACGTGCAGACGAAGGCGCACCTGGAAGGCGGCGAGTGGGTCGTCACCGGGCAGAAGGTGTGGACATCGCTGGCGCACGTGGCCGACTGGTGCTTCGTGCTGTGCCGTACCGAGCCCGGCTCGCAGCGGCACAAGGGGCTGTCGTACCTGCTCGTCCCCATGGACCGGGCGGGCGTGGACGTGCGGCCGATCGTGCAGCTCACCGGTACGTCGGAGTTCAACGAGGTGTTCTTCGACGGCGCGCGCACGGCGGCGGGGAACATCCTCGGAGCGCCGGGCGACGGGTGGCGGGTCGCGATGGCCACGCTCGGCTACGAGCGGGGGGCCTCGACGCTCGGGCAGCAGATCGGGTTCAGGCGGGAGCTGGCCAAGGTCGTCGAGACCGCCGGACGGACGGGCGCGATCGACGATCCGGTGCTGCGTGACAGGCTCGTCCAGTCGTGGCTGGAGCTGGAGATCATGCGGCTGAACGCGCTCCGGATGCTGCGGCGGCCGAACCCGGGGCCCGAGGTGTCGATCGCCAAGCTCTACTGGTCGGAGTGGCACCGGAGGCTGGGCGAATTGGCGCAGGCCGTGCAGGGGAAGGCAGGGCTGGTGACCGAGCCCACCCAAGACGCCCAGGACGGCCGGGCCGGTGAGGCCGGGCAGGGCGAGTTCAATGAGTTGCAGCGGCTCTACCTGTTCAGCCGCGCCGACACGATCTATGCCGGATCCAGCGAGATCCAGCGGAACATCATCGCCGAGCGCACCCTGGGACTCCCCCGCTGATTGGAGCACGGATGCCCCCGTACCCGAAGGCGCACGGACTGCTCGACGGCAAGGTGACGCTCGTGACGGCCGCCGCAGGAGCGGGCATCGGCTACGCGACCGCGAGGCGCTGTGCCGAGGAGGGCGCCACGATCGTCGTCTCGGACCGGCACGAGCGCCGCCTGGCCGCCGCCGCCGACGCGCTGACCGAGCTCACCGGCGTCAAGCCGCTGGCCGTGCCGTGCGACGTGACGTCAGAGGCGCAGGTGCTGGCGCTGTTCGACGCGGTGGTGGAGGCGCACGGCAGGCTCGACGTGGTGGTCAACAACGCGGGACTCGGCGGTACGGCGTCGCTGGCGGAAATGTCCGACGAGCAGTGGCACACGGTCATCGACGTCACCCTCAACGGCACCATGCGCTGCACCAGGGCCGCGCTCAGGCAGATGATCGCCCAGGGCTCCGGCGTCATCGTGAACAACGCCTCGGTGATCGGCTGGCGGGCCCAGCGCGGACAGTCGCACTACGCCGCCGCCAAGGCCGGGGTGATGGCGCTGACCAGGTGCGTCGCGCTGGAGGCCGCCGAGCACGGCGTGCGGGTGAACGCGGTGGCGCCCTCGCTGGCGGTGCACCCGTTCCTGGCGAAGGTGACCAGCGAGGAGCTGCTGGCGGAGCTGGCGGCCAAGGAGGCGTTCGGGCGGTCGGCGGAGCCGTGGGAGGTGGCGAACGTGATCGTCTTCCTGGCCAGCGACTACTCGTCGTACATGACGGGCGAGGTGGTCTCGGTCTCCTCGCAGCACCCCTGACGAGGGACGTCCGCGCCTACCCTGACGCGGGCCTGTCAGGGAAAGATCAGGGTGGTCGGCAGGGTCCCGGGGATCTAGTGTCCGAGGCATGGGCGCACGCTCCTCCTTCCTGCTCGATGTCCTCATGGCAGAGTTCGGCGAGTCGATCAAGCGAGACCCCGCCGCTTTTAGGCGGAAATTTCGGAAAATGGCGGCCTCTCCGTTCGCGTTCTACCGGGGCAGTGCCTGCCTGTTCTACGCGGACATGGCCGAGTCCTACGCGGACCGTTCCTACCTGGACGAACCCACCAGCCGGGTCTGGATCCACGGCGACCTGCACGCCGAGAACTTCGGCACGTACATGAACGCCTCCGGCGTCCTCGTCTTCAACGTCAACGACTTCGACGAGGCCTACGTGGGCCCGTACGTCTGGGACCTCAAGCGCTTCGCCGCCAGCGTGGCGCTCATCGGTTACGCCAAGGCGCTGTCCGACGACTCGATCAGCGTGCTCGTCACCGACTTCGCCGCCGCGTACCTGGTCGAGCTGGGGGCCCTCGCCGCGGGCGGGGACGACGCGATCGGCTCGCTCACCCTGGAGACCACCAGCGGCGTGCTGCACCGGGTGCTCCAGACGGCGCGGCTCAGCACGCGGGTGGCGCTGCTGGACGTGGAGACCGTGATCGACGACTACGACCGGCGGTTCGCGCTCATGGAGGGGCGGGAGCCGGTGGACGCGGCGACCAGGAAGGCGGTGCTGGCCGCGTTCGAGGAGTACCTGACCACGCTGCCCGTGCAGGGCAACCCGGTCGAGCACGTGATCAAGGACGTGGCGCTGCGCAAGGGCGTGGGCATCGGCTCCGCGGGGCTGCCCTCGTACAACCTGCTGCTCGAAGGGCGCTCGCAGGCGCTGGAGAACGACGTCATCCTCTACATGAAGCAGGCGGCCGTGCCCGCGGTGGCCCGTCACGTCACCGATGAGAAGGTGGCCTCGTACTTCCTGCACCAGGGGCATCGCACGGCGGAGTCGCAGCGGGCGCTGCAGGCGTACGCCGATCCCTGGCTGGGATACACGACGCTCAACGGAGTGGGGCAGCTCGTGGCCGAGGTGTCGCCGTACTCGGCGGACCTGGGCTGGGACGACGTGAACGAGCCGGCCGAGCTGCGCTCGATCGTGCAGGACCTGGGGCGGGCGGTGGCGCGCATGCACTCGGTGGCCGACGACGAGTCCAGTCACGACCTGGTCGACTTCTCGACGGAGGAGGCGATCGTGGCGGTCATCGGCAACGACAAACCCGGATTTATCGGGATGCTGGTGGATTTCGCCCACCGGTACGGGGCACAGGCCCGGGAAGACCATCAACGGTTCGTCGACCTGTTCCGCAACGGCCGGCTCCCTGGCGTCTGACCCCGGCCGCCGAGCGGGCGGTCAGGCAGGAGGGGCGTCGTGCGACATCTGATCGGGCTGCTGCTGGGGACCGAGGAGGACTGGCCGTCGGCGTTCGAGACGGTGCTGCGGCGGCTCGGGCCCATCAAGGGGGTGGGCGAGTTCGACGTGGAGCGTCTCACGATCGAGCCGTTCGACCTGCGCGCGAAGCCGCGTCACGAGCTGGTGATCGACCGGCTGGCGTACTGGTACTACCACCCGCGCGAGTGGCTCAAGAAGGTCGCCATGATGGACGACGTCTACCTCCTGAACAGCCCGTTCACGTTCCAGTCGATGGAGAAGCACACGGCGTACTGCGCGATGATGCGGCTCGGGCTCAAGGTGCCGGAGACGGTGCTGGTCCCGTTCAAGAACCCGGTCGACAACGCGCGGTACGCCTACACCGCGACCCGCTACAACGAGCCCTTCGACCTGGACGAGGTAGCGGAGCGGATCGGCTACCCGCTGTTCATGAAGCCCTACGACGGCGGGGCCTGGCGCGGCGTCTCACTCGTGCGCGACCGGGACGAGCTGCACCGGGCCTACGACCAGAGCGGCGAGATGCTCATGCATCTCCAGCAGGCCATCGACGGGTACGACGCGTTCGCCAGGTCGCTGTCGATCGGCGCGGAGACCATGGTCATGCGCTTCAGGCCCGAGGAGCCGATGCACGCCCGCTACGTCGTCGACCACGCGTTCCTGTCGCCGTCCGTGGGCGAGGAGGTGGTGACGATCGGGAAGCTGGTGAACGCGTTCTTCCGGTGGGAGTTCAACTCCTGCGAGACCCTGGTCAAGGGCTCTGACGTGCACCCGATCGACTACGCCAACGCCTGCCCCGACGTGGCGCTGACCAGCCTGCACTACTACTTCCCCTGGGCGATCAAGACGCTGGTGAAGTGGAGCGTGTTCTGCGTGGCCACCCGGCGCAGGCCGCGCATCGACCTGGAGACGCACGACTACTTCTCCGTGGCGGGGACGTACGAGGAGCGGCTGGCCGAATACCGCCGGCTGGCCGACGCGTACTTCGAGACCGAGCGCTACCACGACTTCTGCCAGGACCGCCTGCCGCACCTCGACGAGGTGGTGCTGGAGTGGGTGGCCGGGGCCGAGTTCGACCGGTTGCTGGTGGACACCGTGACCGCCACGTACCCGGCCCATGAGCGTGACCGCTTCGTCGAGCACTTCAGGGGGCTGCTGCGCCTGTGGGTGAAGGACTCGGCCGGGCTCGCCCCCGGATAGCCGGACCAGATCGACCCTGGCGTGGAGAAGGGGCTGAGGTACGGCGGCGAGCGCCTTCTCCACGAGATCGACCTGGTCCGGGGCTGGTGTGCGCCTCTCGGCTAGTCGATCTCGACCATGTCCTCGATGCCCACGATGCTGCGGTTGGCGGCGGTCGCGGCGTTGCCGTTGACGTTGTTGACGCTGGTCGCGCCGCGACCGCTCACATTGCTGCTGACGACGTTGCCGAAGTTGTTGCCCGACTGCGAGGAGCTGCGGTTGGAGCTGGAGTTACCCGCGTTGACGTCCGCGTACGCGGGGGCCGCCAGCAGGGTCACCCCGGCAGCGGCGGCGGCGACGAGACCGGTCACGCAGAGCTTCTTCACCATGGTCATGGTCCTTTCAGATCGTGTTGGCTTTGGACGTCAGCCGGTCAGTAGAAGATGTAGGTCACCGTGATGCCGCCGTTGGTGGCGGTCGGCGCGATGCCGTTGACGTTGTTGACGTTGGTCGAGAACTCTCTGCCGCGGTTGACGCCGGTGACGTTCCCGAAGTTGTTTCCGGACTGGGACGAGTCGCTGTTGCCGCTCCAGTTACCGGCGCGGGTGTCGCCGCTCAGCGGCCCCAACCAGTCGTCGTCGGCGTGAGCCGGGGCAGCCAGGAGTGCGCCGCCGACGGCCGCGGCCAGCACGGCTGCGGCGGCGCACACTCTTTTGATCAACTTCTGCTCCTTCGCCGGTAGGGTTCAGGGCCGGCGAGCACGGGCGCGCCGCCCCCTTGACCTTTCTTGACCGCAGGAGATCAAGGTCACAGCGAGCATATAACCGTGAGTTGTCGATCGGTAGCTATGAGTTACCAGAATATTATTCGCCCAATACGCTGACAGAAGACGTCAGTGACCCTGCCCTAACGTCCGCCGCATGATCTTCGAACTACGCCAATACACGCTGCTGCCCGGGCAGCGGGACACCTTGATCGAGCTGTTCGAGCGCGAATTCGTGGAGACCCAGGAGGCGACGGGCATGCGGGTCACCGGCACCTTCCGCGACGAGGGCGCGCCCGACCGGTTCGCCTGGCTCCGCGCGTTCCCGTCCATGGCGGCGCGCAAGGACGCGCTGGAGGCCTTCTACGGCGGTCCCGTGTGGCAGGCCCACCGGGACGCCGCCAACGCCACCATGATCGACAGCGACGACGTGCTCCTCCTGCACTCCGTGGGGGCCGAGCCGCCCGCCTGGGAGCGGCCGCCCGCGGGCGCGACCGAGCTGCCGAAGTCCCTGTACGCCGCCACGATCTACCACGTCGAGGACGGCTTCTCCGCCTTCTTCGCCCGTGAGGTCGCGCCCGTGCTGGCCGAGGCCGGGGTGCCCCCCGTCGCGTGCCTGGAGACGGAGCACTCGGAGAACAACTTCCCCCGCCTTCCGATCCGGACCGGGGAGAACGTGTTCGTGTGGCTCGCCCGCTTCGACCCGGCCGAGGACGAGCGGGAGGTGGACCTCCCGATGCTGAAGCCCCGCCTGACGGCCGCCCCCGAGCGCATCCTGCTCCGCCCGACCGCCCGCTCGGCCATGCGCTGACCCGTCCGGCTCACGTCCCGTACACGGGCTCCGGCGACGGGGCGGCGGCCAGGAGCCCGGCGACCGCGTCGCCGACGGCCGCGGGGTCCCAGCGGGCGCCGCGCTCGGCCCGCTCGCCGTGGCGCCAGCCCGTGGCCAGGGCGATCGAGCCGCCCTCCACCTCGAACACCCGCCCCGTCACATGACCCGACCCCTCGGAGCCGAGCCAGACGACGAGCGGGGCGATGTTGGCCGGGTCCATGGGGTCGAAGCCGGACTCCGGCCTGGCCATGGTCGCGGCGAACACCTCCTCGGTCATGCGGGTGCGGGCGGCGGGGGCGACGGCGTTCACCGTCACGCCGTACCTGCCCAGCTCGGCCGCGGCCACCTGGGTCAGCGCGGCGATGCCCGCCTTGGCGGCCGAGTAGTTGGCCTGGCCGACGCTGCCCAGCAGGCCCGCGCCGGACGAGGTGTTGATCACCCGGGCCGTGACGCGCTCGCCCGCCTTGGCGCTCTCCCGCCAGTACGTCGCCGCGTGGCGCAGCGGCAGGAAGTGACCCTTGAGATGGACGCGGACGACGTCGTCCCACTCCTGCTCGGTCATGGAGACGAGCATCCGGTCCCTGACGAAGCCCGCGTTGTTCACCAGGACGTCGAGGCGGCCGTACGCGCTGACGGCGGTCTTGACCAGCCGGGCCGCGCCGCCCCAGTCCGACACGTCGTCGCAGTTGGCCACCGCCTGGCCGCCGAGCGCCTCGATCTCCGCGACCACCTCCAGCGCGGGGCCTCCCGAGGCGCCCTCGCCGCCGGGGCCCGTGCCGAGGTCGTTCACCACGACGCGGGCGCCCTGCCGGGCGAACTCCAGCGCGTGCTCCCTCCCGATCCCCCGTCCGGCGCCCGTCACGATCACCACGCGGCCAGCACAGATTCCCACACAGACCTCCCAGAAGGATCATGCAGAGATATCAGGAAATGTCGCTGGAGGCCAGGTGCCGCCAGGCGGGGATCTCGCCGCCGCCGTCCACCCGTACCTCCGCGCCCGTGACGTAGCCGGGCGCGGCCAGCCACAGGCAGGCCGCGGCCACGTCGGCGGGCGTCGCCATCCGGCCCGACGGGATGGCCGCCCCCATCCCGCCCTCCTGCCCGCCGTAATGGGAGGCGGCGTTTTCGGTCGCGGCGAGGCCGACGACGACCGTGTTGACGCGCACCTCCGGGGCCCACTCTGCGGCCAGGCAACGGGCCAGGTGGTGCAGCCCGGCCTTGGCGGCGCCGTACGCGGAGGTGCCGGGCGAGGGGCGCGCGCCGCTGGCGCTGCCGATCATCACGATCGCCCCGCCGGCGGCGGCGAGCAGCGGGTACGCGAACTGCGACACCAGCAGCGGGGCCGTCAGGTTGAGCTCGACGACCCGGGCGTGCAGGCGCGGCGAGGTGCCGTCGAGCGGCGCGTACGGCGAGCCGCCGGCGTTGTTGACCACCACGTCCAGCCGGTCGAACCCGGACATCAGCCGCTCCACGTCCTCGGCCACCCGCACGTCGGCCCGCGCGAACCGGATCCCCGGCGCCGGGGCGGCCGGCTCGCGCCGGGCGCAGACCGTCACGTCGGCGCCCGCCTCCCGGAAGGCGCGGGCGATCCCCGCGCCGATGCCCTGGGTGCCGCCGGTCACCAGGACGGCCCTGCCCGCGTAGTCGTAAGTCACGGTCACGGGTGCTACCGTACCAAGCAAGCGTTAGGTGCAACCAGGGAGTCTCATGGGGATCACTCTGCGGGCCGGGCCGATCGCCGAGGTGGTCATGGACGTGCCACCGGTGAACGCGTTGACCGTGCGCGGCTGGGAGGAGCTGGCCTGGACCCTCCGGCGGGCCGGGGAGGACCCGGAGACCAGGGTGGTGGTGCTGCGGGCCGAGGGGCGCGGGTTCAACGCCGGGGTCGACATCAAGGAGCTGCGGGACGCCGAGGGGTACGAGGCGCTGGTCGGGGTCAACCGGGCGTGTTACGCGGCGTTCGCGGCGGTCTACGAGTGCGCGGTGCCGGTGATCGCGGCGGTGCACGGCCACTGCCTGGGCGGCGGCGTCGGCCTGGTGGGGAACGCCGACATCGTGGTGGCCGGCGAGGACGCGTACTTCGGGCTGCCCGAGGTGGACAGGGGCGCGCTGGGCGCGGCCACGCACCTGGCCAGGCTGGTGCCGCAGCACCTGATGCGGGCCATGGTCTACACGTGCAGGAACGTGACGGCGGCCGAGCTGCACGCGTTCGGGTCGGTGCTGGAGGTGGCGCCGCGCGACAAGCTGCGTGACGCGGCGCTGGAGGTGGCGGGGCAGATCGCCGCGAAGGACCCGTACGTGATCCGCCGCGCCAAGGAGTCCCTCAACGGCATCGACCCCGTGGACGTCAAGCGCAGCTACCGCTTCGAGCAGGGCTTCACCTTCGAGCTGAACCTGATGGGCGCCGGAGACCGGCACAGGGAGCGATTCACGTGACCAAGCTGATGTCGGCCGAG
This sequence comes from Nonomuraea sp. NPDC049625, assembly GCF_040675285.1. NCBI lineage: Bacteria > Bacillati > Actinomycetota > Actinomycetes > Streptosporangiales > Streptosporangiaceae > Nonomuraea > Nonomuraea sp. NPDC049625. The sequence continues at coordinate 835,956 of NZ_JBFAOQ010000004.1, forward strand.
GAGGTCGCGGGCACGGTCGAGAGCGGGATGACGATCGGGATCGGCGGCTGGGGCTCGCGGCGCAAGCCGATGGCCCTCGTCCGCGCCCTCCTGCGCTCCCTCGCCACCGACCTCACGATCGTCTCGTACGGCGGCCCGGACGTGGGCATGCTGTGCGCGGCGAGGAAGGTGCGCAGGGTCGTGGCCCCGTTCGTGACGCTCGACTCCATCCCCCTGGAGCCCCATTTCCGGCGGGCCAGGCAGGCCGGGGAGATCGAGTTCGTGGAGTACGACGAGGGGATGTTCATGTTCGGGCTGCTCGCGGCGGCACACCGGCTGCCGTTCCTGCCGACGCGGGCGGGGCTGGGGTCGGACGTGCTGCGCGTCAACCCCGGGCTGCGGACGGTGCGGTCGCCGTACGCGGACGGGGAGGAGCTGGTCGCGGTGCCCGCCCTGACCATGGACGTGGCCCTCGTCCACCTGAACCGGGCCGACGCGCGGGGCAACGCCCAGTACCTGGGGACCGACCCGTACTTCGACGACCTCTACGCCAAGGCGGCGCGGCGGTGCTACGTCTCGTGCGAGCGGGTCGTGGAGAACCTGCTGAAGGAAGGGCCCGTGCAGTCGCTGCTGATCAGCCGGTCGATGGTGGCGGGGGTGGTGGAGGCGCCGGGCGGGGCGGGGTTCACCGCGTGCGAGCCCGACTACGGGCGCGACGAGGCGCTGCAGCGGCGCTACGTGGAGACGCCTTGGGAGGAGTTCGATGAGCAGCAGGGCTGACGTGTGCGTGGTGGCGTGCGCGGAGGCGTTCCGGGGTGACGGCGAGATCCTGGCGGCGGGCATCGGCGGGCCGGTCACGGTGCTGGCGGCGCGGCTGGCGCGGCTGACGTTCGAGCCGGAGCTGCTCACGCACGACGGAACCTGCCTGCTCACCGGCGACGTGCCCGCGCTGGGCGAGGCGCCCGGGGTGGTGGAGGGGTGGCTGCCGTTCCGCGAGCACCTGTGGCTGGTGCTGAACGGGCGCCGGCACGTCATGCTCGGGGCGAGCCAGATCGACCGGTACGGCAACACGAACATCTCCTGCATCGGCGACTGGGCCCGCCCCAAGGCCCAGTTGCTGGGCGTGCGGGGCGCCCCGGGGAACACCCGCTGCGACCCCACCAGCTACTGGATCCCCCGCCACTCCCCCCGGGTGTTCGTGCCCTCGGTGGACATGGTCAGCGGGGTCGGGACCGACAGGGGCGCCTTCGACCTGCGCCGCGTCGTGACGAACCTGGCCGTCCTGGACTTCCGCACCCCCGGCGGGACCATGCGCCTGGTGTCGGTGCACCCGGGGGTCGAGGTGGACGACGTCGTGGCGGCGACCGGCTTCGAGCTGGACATTCCCGACAACGTGCCCCGGACGCGCGGGCCGACCGTCGAGGAGCTGGAGGTCCTGGACCGGCTCGACCCCGAGCGCCTGCGGGACCGGGAGCCGGCGTGAGGACCGCGCTGACGTCCCTGGTCGGGTGCCGCCACCCGATCGTGCAGACCGGCATGGGGTACGTCGCGGGCGCCCGGCTGGCGGCGGCCACCTCGCAGGCCGGCGGGCTCGGCGTGATCGGCGCCGCGACGATGTCCGTGGCCGAGATGACCGCCGCGATCAGGCGGGTGAAGGAGCGCACGGACGCGCCGTTCGGGGTGAACCTCCGATCCGACGCCGACGACGCCGCCGAGCGGATCGGGGTGCTGATCGGGGAGGGCGTGCGCGTGGCGTCGTTCGCGATGGCGCCCAAACGGGACCTGATCGCCCGGCTCAAGGACGCGGGCGTGGTCACGATCCCGTCGGTCGGGGCGCGCCGGCACGCCGAGAAGGTGGCGGGCTGGGGCGTGGACGCGGTGATCGTCCAGGGCGGCGAGGGCGGCGGCCACACCGGCTCCGTCGCCACGACGTTGCTGCTGCCCCAGGTCGTGGACGCGGTGGACATCCCGGTGATCGCGGCCGGAGGCTTCTTCGACGGTCGGGGGCTGGTGGCGGCGCTGGCGTACGGGGCCTGCGGGATCGCCATGGGGACCAGGTTCCTGCTGACGAGCGACTCCCCCGTGCCCGACGAGGTGAAGAAGCTCTATCTGGCGACGCGGGACACGGTCGTCACGACCAGGGTGGACGGGGTGCCCCACCGGGTCCTGCTGACCCCGTTCGTGGCGTCGCTGGAGCGCTCGCGCCTGGTCAGGGCGGTGGTGAACGGGGCCAGGTTCAAGCGGCTGTCGGGGCTGTCGTGGGGCGAGATGCTGCGCGAGGGCCGCCGGATGAGGCAGGCGCGCGACCTGACCTGGGCCCAGGTCCTGCAGGCGGCGAACACGCCGGTGCTGCTGCGGGCCGCGATGGTGGAGGGCCGGGCGGACCTCGGTGTGATGGCGTCGGGCCAGGTGGTGGGCGTGATCGACGACCTGCCGTCCTGCCGCGAGCTGATCGAGCGCATCATGGCCGACGCCGAGACCGCCCTGACCCACCTGGGCCGCACGATGGAGGTGTCCTGACCGCACTCCGGAGAGCGGCGGGCGCGGCCGGGCTCAGACCGCGGTGACGCCGCCGTCGGCCAGACTGCTGCGGCGGCGGCTCAGGGTGGCGCCGGCGGCGAAGGCCAGGGCCGCGCAGCCGAGCTGGGCCAGGACCGTGGAGGTGGGTATCCACAGCAGGTCCCCGAGGTCGCCGAGGGCGGCCGCGGGCAGGAACAGCACCAGCGCCGCCCGTCGCCCCACGGCGGAGCGGCACGCGTACCCGGCGGCCAGTGAGACCACGACGAGCCAGGGCACCGGTTTCCAGACCACGACGTCCTGATGGGCGATCACATCCACCCAGCGCACGATGGCCTTGCCGGCGGTCAGCCCCGCCAGCGCGAGAGGCGCCCAGAGCAGCAAGGTGCGCCGGGGGATGGCCAGGAGGGCGCGGTGCGCCGCGGGCATGAAGGCGATGACGACCGCCGCCACGTGCGCCACGACGATCGGGCCGACGTTCGGCGTCGCCAGGTGCACCAGAAGGACCCGGCCGCTCGGCACCGACAGGACGTCGAGGCGCGGAAGCATCCCGCTCCAGGGGTCCGCGATACCCACCACGAGCATGACCGCGCCGAGCGCGGCGACCCACTTGCGGCCGGACAACACGGCCAGTGCGAGCACGGCCGCGATGGCGACCGGCTGGGCCAGGTGCCGGGTCGCGGCGGGTCCGGTCAGGACGGCGACACCGTAATTCCATGCGGTCTCCAGGGCTGGGAGGCCGTCCACCAGCGCCGTCGCCAGCGCCGCCGTCAGCATCAGCAACGGCCACAGCGCCGCGGCGAGCGCGACCCCGACCCGCCAGGAGGGAGCCGAGACCGCGCCGAACGCCCGCCGGACGTGCACGCGCAGCGCCCCCCACAGCAGGTCTGCCGCGTCGGCGGGATGCGGGCGGGTCTGGCCGGGCCGCGCTCCGGCCAGCAGCACACCGATCATCTCCTCCTCGTGCCGCTCCCGGTGATCGCGCGGGTAGCAGGCCAGGAGGCGGCGGTAGCGGGCTTCCAACGGGCTCATGCCACGCCTCCCGCCCCCGCGGCGCGCAGGCGCGCGGTGGCCGCCCGGGCGTGCCTGCGCAGCCTCTCGGCCTCGGCCGCCAGCCTGGCCGCGCCGTCGCCGGTGAGCCGGTAGTAGCGGCGTACCCGCCCGTCCACGATCTCCTCCCGGTCGGCCTCGATGAGGCCCTCCGCCTGGAGGCGGTCGAAGGCGGCGTACAGGGTGCCGGCGCGCAGGCGGACCTGGCCGTCGGAGATGCGCTCCACGTCGGTGATGACGCCGTACCCGTGCTGCGGCCCGGCCGCCAGCGCGGTCAGGATCAGGAACGTGGGCTCCTGCATGGATTTCATATGATCAATATATATCGATGATCTGACTATCGGCAGCCGAATGGGCGATGAGCGGGGCGCCCGAGGCTAGAGCACGGTGATGCCGCGGGCGGCCAGGATGGCGTTGGCCTGGGTCTGGTTGATGATCGCGCCCGCGAACGCCCGCAGCTTCGCGTCGTCCGGCTCGCCCAGGTCCGCGCCGCGCAGATCGGCCTTGTTGAACTTGGTCTGGAGCAGGCGCGACCCGATGAACCGGCAGTCGCTGAACGTGGCCTCCGTGAAGTCGCACCCCGACAGGTCGGCGTCGTCGAAGCGGACTCCCTCGATGGCCTCCGCGCGCAGGGAGCACCCGCCGAGGTTGGCCAGGGTCAGGTTGGAGCGGGCGATCTTGAAGCCGGTGCCGCGCGAGCCCGTCAGCGCGGCGCCGATCATGCGGCACCCCGTGAACGAGACGTCCGTGAGGAGCGCGCCGCCGAACTGCGCCGAGGACAGGTCCACGTCGGTGAACGTCACGTCGATGAGGTCGGCGTCGTTGAAGCGGGTCCGCATCCCGCCCCCGCCCGTGAACGAGGCCCCGTCGAGGTCGGCCTTGCGGAAGTCGGTCTGGTCCAGCACGCACGACTCGAACCTGGCCCCCGCCAGCGGTGCGCCCCACAGGTCGGTCTCCGTCAGATCGCACTCGCGGAAGACATGTGTCTCGTCCGCCGGAAGCCGATCGGCCAGCGCCTTGCGGGAAAGATCCTCGCCGTCGAAGTTCACGGGATCAGAGCCTACCGGTGAGCACCTCCGCCGCCGCCTGCCCGCAGACCCGGGCGGAGCCGTACGTGGCGATGTGCACGGCGCCCAGGTCCGAGCGCTCGGGCAGCCCCATCTCCACCACCACGGCGTCGGGCCGGGCGCTGAGCAGGTGCCGCAGCGCCTGCTCCTGCCAGGCGTGCCGGTGCACGTCCCGGACCACGATCACCAGCGGCCGCCCGGTGGCCTCTCCGAGCAGTCGCTCCAGCGCCGAACCCGTCGAGTCCCCCACCGCCAGCCGGGTTACCGCGGTGCCCGGCAGTAGGCGGGCCAGCGGCTGCCCGACGCCCCACGGCGTGTTCCTGTCGATGGCCAGGTTCATCGCGGGGGCCAGCTCCACCACGGACGCGGGCGAGGTCAGCGGCAGCACGGGGGCGGTGGACCGGCGGGTGATCCGGACCGCCCGGCGCGCGGCGGCCAGGCCCACGGAGCCGTCCACGGAGCCGTCCACGGAGCTGTTCACGGAGCCGTCGCGGGACGCCTGGCTGCCCGAGGAGGCGGCCCATGAGGCCAGCTCGCGGACCCTACGAGCGGCGTCGGCCAGCCGTTCCTCGGGCAGCAGTCCCTGGGTCACCGCCGTGGCGATCGCGTCGCGGATGCCGGCCGCGGTGGCCTCGTCGGCCCGCTCGCCGCCGACGCAGATCGCGTCGGCCCCGGCGGCGATGGCACGGGCGGAGGCGCCCCCGATCCCGTACGCCCCCGCCACCGCGGCCATCTCGATGCCGTCAGTGACGATCATTCCTTCGAACCCGAGCTCCTCCCGCAGCAGCCCGGTGAGCACCTTGGGGCTGAGCGTGGCGGGCAGCTCGGCGTCGTACGAGGGCACGAGGAGGTGGCCGGTCATGACGGCCTTGACGCCCTCCTTGATCGCCTCCCGGAAAGGGAGCAGCGCGTCCTCGATCCCGTCGGCCACCACGGGCACGCCGTGATGCGAGTCGACCGAGGTGTCCCCGTGCCCGGGGAAGTGCTTGGCGCACGCGGCCACGCCCGCCGACTGCAGGCCGCGGACGAACGCCCTGGTGTGCCGGGAGACCAGGACCGGGTCCGCGCCGAAGGCCCGCAGGCCGATGACCGGGTTGTCCGGGTTGGAGTTCACGTCGGCCGAGGGGGCGAAGTCGAGCGTGATGCCCGCCGCCGCCAGGTCGCCGCCGAGGTCTCTGGCCAGGGCCTCGGTCAGGGCCACGTCGTCCACGACGCCCAGCGCGTACCCTCCGGGGCGGCTGCTCCCCGTGGCCACCTCCAGTCGCGTGACCTCCCCCGACTCCTCGTCGGTGCCGACGAGCACCGACGGGTTCTCCGCGCGCAGCGCGGCGGTCAGCCGGGCCACCTGAGCCGGGTCGGCGATGTTGCGCGAGAACAGCGCCACGCCGGCCAGCCCCTGGCCGAGCCGGCGGCGCAGCCAGTCGGGAGGCGTGTGCCCGGTGAAACCGGGAAAGAGGACGGCGTCGGCAAGGCGAAGCAGGTCACCGCTCAAGGGCATGACCCGAAATCTAATAGGAAAGTTTCCTATTTGCTAGAGTCATTTTCTGACGTCAGCACCTTCTTTCAGGAAGGCAGGCGCTCGATGACGGTGACGTTCGCCTGCCCTCCTCCTTCGCACATGGTCTGCAGACCGTACCGTCCGCCCGTGCGCTCCAGCTCGTGCAGCAGCTTCACCGCCAGCACGGCGCCGGTCGCGCCGAGCGGGTGGCCGAGCGCGATGGCGCCGCCGTTCGGGTTCACCTTGGCGGGATCCGCGCCGGTCTCCTTGATCCAGGCCAGGACGACCGGCGCGAACGCCTCGTTGATCTCGATCGCGTCGAAGTCGCCGATGGACAGGCCCGTCATGCCGAGGGCGCGGGCGGTGGCCGGGATGGGGGCGGAGAGCATCACGATCGGGTCGGCGCCGCGGGCCGACAGGTGGTGCACGCGGGCGCGCGGGATCAGGCCGTGCTCCCGTACGGCCCTGGGTGAGGCGACGAGCAGGGCGGCCGCGCCGTCGGAGATCTGGGACGCCAGGGCCGCGGTGAGCCGGCCGCCCTCGACCAGGGGCTTGAGCCCGGCCATCCGCTCGATCGTGGTGTCCCGGCGCGGACACTCGTCCGTGGTCACGCCCTCGTAGGGGGCGATCTCGCGCACGAAGTGCCCGGCGTCGACGGCGTGCAGGGCCCGGCGGTGCGACTCGTACGCGTACCGCTCCATCTCCTCGCGCGACAGGTCCCAGGTGGCGGCCATCTGCTCGGCCCCCGCGAACTGGGAGACCTCCTGCGTGCCGTACCGCCCGGCCCAGCCCTTGGACCCCCCGAACGGCGTCTCGTGGCCGAAGGCACGGCCCGCGAGCATCGCGGCCGAGATGGGGATCATGCTCATGTTCTGCACGCCGCCGGCCACCACCAGGTCGCTCGTGCCGGACAGCACGGCCTGGGCGGCGAAGTGCAGCGCCTGCTGGGACGAGCCGCACTGGCGGTCCACCGTGACGCCGGGCACCTCCTCGGGGAGCCCGGCCGCGAGCCAGCAGGTGCGGGCGACGTCCCCGGCCTGCGGGCCGATCGTGTCCACGCAGCCGAAGATCACGTCGTCGACGGCCGCCGGATCGGCGTCCGCCCGCTGCATCAACTCCCTGAGCACGTGCGCGCCGAGGTCGGCGGGGTGGGCCGCGGCCAGGCCGCCGTTCCTGCGCGCGACGGGGGTGCGGACGGCTCCGACGATGTACGCCTCGTTCACCATCATCGCATCGTAGCAAGCGCTTGGTAGAGCACGGAATGCCGCATGAGCTGCGTCAGTTAGGTGAACAAGCGATTGTGCGAGGGCTCATAATGGTGTCGTGACCACGCGTAAGAACTCCGGCACCACGACCACCCCGGCCAAGCGCCAGCGCGCGAGCTCGGGGTCCGCCTCCGAGCGCCGCGACCACCTCGTCAAGCTCGCCGCTGAGCTCTTCGCACGCAAGGGCTTCCAGGCCACGACAGTACGTGAGATAGCCGACGAGGCAGGCATCCTCTCCGGAAGTCTCTACCACCACTTCGACTCCAAGGAGACGATCGTCGACGAGGTGCTCTCCACCTTCCTCGACGACCTCATCGCCCGCTACCGCGCGGCGATCGACACGAGCGCAGACGCCCGCACGGTGCTGTCGGAGATGGTCCGCATCGGGTTCGGCACGCTGGAGCCGCACCGCGCCGCGATCACCGTCATGCAGAACGACTGGAACTACTTGCGGCAGTTCGAGCGGTTCAACTACCTGGTCAAGGCGGAGGACGAGGTCGAGCAGATCTGGGTGACGCAGATCAAGGCGGGCCAGGCGGCCGGGCTGTTCCGGACCGACGTCGATCCGAAGCTGACGTACCGCATGATCCGCGACACGATCTGGGTCGCGGTGCGCTGGTTCCGTCCCGGCGGCAGGCTCAACACGGCCGGGCTGGCCGAGCACTACATCACCGTGCTCTTCGACGGCCTCGCCACCGGCGAGCGCACCACGCAAAAGGGATGAGCCTCGGCAAGGCAGTGCGGCTGGCACTGCAGGGGGCGGCGGAGCCCGGCAAGGCCGAGGCGATGCGCACGTACATGAAGTCGACGATGCCGTTCCTCGGCGTCCAGGCGGTGCGCAGGCGGGCGGCGCTGCGGCGGGTGTTCGCCGAGCACCGGCTGGACACCGCGCCGGAGTGGCGGCGGGCCGTGCTGGCGCTGTGGCGCGAGGCCGAATACCGCGAGGAGCGCTACGCCGCCGTCGAGCTGTCCGGCTACCACCTCTACCGCGACTACCAGACCCTCTACACGGTGCCGATGTACGAGGAGATGATCGTCACCGGGGCCTGGTGGGACCTCGTCGACGAACTCGCCACTCACCGCGTCGGCGGGCTGCTGACCACCTACCCCGACTCCATGCGGCCGCTCATGCTGGAGTGGGCGCACGACCGCGACCTGTGGAAGCGGCGCACCGCGATCCTCAGCCAGAACCGGTTCAAGGAGCGCACCGACACGGCCCTGCTGTACGCGTGCATCGATCCGAGCCTGTCGGACAACGACTTCTTCGCGCGCAAGGCGATCGGCTGGGCGTTACGCGAATACGCCAAGACCAACCCCGACGAAGTGCTCCGCTACGTCAACGCCAAGGGCATCACGGGCCTGAGCCGCCGCGAAGCGCTCAAGAACCTCCCCCTCACCTAGTCCACAGGGCGTCCTGGACGGCCTGCACCAGAGCCATCAGCTCCGGCGTCACCCGCTCCTTCGACCAGGCCAGCGCGTACGTGATGCGCAGGTCGCCGGCGTCGAGCGGCACGAAGCTCACGTCGTCCCTCCTGATGGTCCTGACCAGGAGCTGCGGGATCGGCAGCAGCCCGGCGCCCGCGGCCACGAGGTCGAGCGCGGCCGCGAAGTCGTCGTCGGCCGCCATGCGCGAACGCCCCGGCAGCCCCGGCCACGGGCGGCTGCCCGGCGTGAGCAGCACCTGCCCGCCCAGCTCGCCAGGGGTCACCTTGGTCCTGGAGGCCAGCCGGTGACCCGCGGGCACGGCCAGGTGGTCGACCGTGACGTGAAACCTGGCCGCCGTCACGAACTGCGCCGGCGCCGGGGTGGCCAGGATCGCGGCCGAGACCTCGCCGTCCGCCAGCGCCCGCACCGCCGCGCCCCGGCCCGCCGCCCGCAGCTCCACGCCGATCGCCGGAGTGCGACCGGCCAGCCGCCTGACGATCCGCGCCGCCAGCGTCCCGACGAGCGGTGGATAAGCGAGATGAATGGTCGGCCTGGCCAGCCGGGCCGACTCGGCCTCGAAGACGCAGACCGCCTCGATCACCCGCTCCGCGTACGGCAGCAGCGCCTTGCCCTCCGCCGTGAGCCGCACGTCGCGGGCCGTCCGCTCGAAGAGCCTGACCCCGGCGGCGCGCTCAAGCCGGGTGATGGCCTGGCTCATGGCGGGCTGGGACATCCCCAGGTCGGCGGCGGCCCTGGAGAAGCTGAGCCGCTCCGCGACCCTGGCGAAGCAGTGCATCTCCTTGAGCATAAGCAGCACCAATCCATGATGCACGAGCTCCCGAGTGCTCGGCAGGATGCCTGCGATCAGCCGAACGAGATCAAGGGAGCCAGAGACATGTCCACATTCCCCAGGACCACGGTGCTCGGATATCCGAGGATCGGGCCGCGGCGGGAGCTGAAGCGGGCTCTGGAGTCGTACTGGGACGGGCGGTCCAGCCGGGCGGAGCTCGAGCGGGTGGGGGCCGAGATCAGGGAGCGGACCTGGCGCAGGCTCGCCGAGCTGGGGCTGGAAGGGCTGCCGTCCAACACGTTCTCGCTGTACGACCAGGTACTGGACACGGCGGTGCTGCTGGGCGCGGTGCCCGCGCGCTACCGCGAGGCCGGCGACCCCTACTTCGCGATGGCCAGGGGCACCGAGGGGCTGGCGCCGCTGCGGATGACGAAGTGGTTCGACACGAACTACCACTACATCGTGCCGGAGATCGGCCCGGACACCGTGTTCAAGCTGGACGCGGCCAAGCCGCTCTCCGAGGTGCGCGAGGCGCGGGCGCTCGGGTACGAGACGCGGCCCGTGGTGGTGGGGCCGGTGACGTTCCTGCTGCTGGGCTCGGCGCTGGACCGGCTGGACGACGTGCTGGCCTGCTACGAGGAGCTGCTGTCCGCGCTGGCCGCCGAGGGGGTCCCGTGGGTCCAGCTCGACGAGCCCGCGCTGGTCGGCGACCGGACCGCCGAAGAGCTGGCCGCCGTTCGCGCCGCCTACTCGCGGCTCGGCTCCCTCACCGCCCGGCCCGGGCTCTTCGTGGCCTCCTACTTCGGCGACCTCGGTGAGGCCCTCCCGGTCCTGGCCGAGACCCCGGTGGAGGCCATCGGGATCGACCTCGTCCGCGGCGCCGTGCCCGCGCTCGACCTGACCGGCAAGACCGTGGTGGCGGGCGTGGTGTCCGGGCGCGACGTGTGGCGCACCTCGCCCGGCCGCGCCCTGGCCGCCCTGGGCGCCGTACGCGCCTCGGAGGTGGTGGTCAGCACGTCGTGCTCGCTGCTGCACGTCCCCTACGACGTGGAGGCCGAGCCGGAGCTGGACCCCGCGCTGAAGGGGCGGCTGGCGTTCGCCGAGCAGAAGGTGGCGGAGGTGGTGGCGCTCGCGCGGTCCCCGCTGCGGGACGCGCCGCACACCGCGCCCTCCGTGGCGCTGCCCGCGCCCGTGGTGCCGGAGGAGCGCAGCCCGTACGCGGTGCGGGCGGCGGCGCAGGCCGAGCACCTGCGGCTGCCCGCGCTGCCGATCACCACGATCGGCTCGTTCCCGCAGACCGGCTCGCTGCGCGCCGCCCGAGCCGCGCTCGCTTCGGGCACGCTCTCGCAGGCCGACTACGAGCGGCAGGTCGAGGCCGAGATCGAGCGCGTCATCCGGGTCCAGGAACGCCTCGGGCTCGACGTCCTCGTACACGGGGAGCCGGAGCGCAACGACATGGTGCAGTACTTCGCCGAGCACCTCGACGGGTTCGCCGTCACCAGGAACGGCTGGGTCCAGTCGTACGGCTCCCGCTGCACCCGGCCGCCGATCCTGCACGGGGACGTCGGCCGCCCGTCGCCGATCACGGTGCGGTGGGCCAGGTACGCGCAGTCGCTCACGGACAAGCCGGTCAAGGGCATGCTGACCGGACCCGTCACCATCGTGGCCTGGTCCTTCGTCCGCGACGACCTGCCGCTGCGCGACGTCGTGTTCCAGGTGGCGGACGCCGTCCGGGAGGAGGTTCGCGACCTGGAGGCGGCCGGGGTTTCGGTCATCCAGGTGGACGAACCCGCCCTTCGCGAGCTGCTCCCGCTCCGGCGGGCCGCGCAGGCCGACTACCTGGAGTGGGCGGTGGCCGCGTACCGCCGGGCCACGTCGGGGGCCGGTGACCGCACGCAGATCCACACCCACCTGTGCTACTCGGACGCCGACCAGATCCTGGCCGCCATCGACGGCCTGGACGCCGACGTGACCACCATCGAGTCGGCCCGCTCGGGCGCGCGCATCCTGGCCACGGTCGGGACCTTCGGGCGAGGGCTCGGGCCCGGCGTCTACGACATCCACTCACCGCGGGTGCCCGCGGCCTCGGAGGTCGAGGACCTGCTGCGCCGGACGCTGGCGGCGCTGCCGGTGGAGCGGGTCTGGGTCAACCCGGACTGCGGGCTGAAGACCCGGACGTACGAGCAGGTCGAGGCGTCGCTGGCGAACGTGGTCACGGCCACCCGCCGGATCCGTGCGGACCTTGACGCTCGCTAAGAGGCGTGGCGTTCGGTGAACTCCTCGATCGTCATGCCGAACAGGACCTCGTCGTCGTAACGGCCGTTGGCGTAGTGGCACCTGCGCCGGCGGCCCTCCTCGACGAACCCCAGCCGCCGGTGCAGCGCCAGCGACGCCTCGTTGGAGCCGTAGACCCCCGCCTCGGCCTTCTGGAAGCGGCGCTCGAAGAACATGTACCTCAGGAGCAGGACGACGGCCTCACCTGCGTACCCCTTGCGGTGGTGGGGCGTCCCGATGCCGATCCCGTACGCGAAGGTGCCGTGCACCCGGTCGACGCTGTGCGTGTTCATCATGCCGACCGGGGTGTTCGCGTCCCGGGTGGCGATCACCAGGCGCACGTCGTCCAGGCCCTGGGTCCGTTCGGCCAGCTCGGCGGCCCACTTCCTGGCCCGCGCCGCCGACTGCGGCGGGTGGAGGTGCTCTCCGCTCCTGACCGCGTCGGAGTATTCGTCGAAGGAGTGGAACGCCTCCCAGTCCTCGGGCTCGACAGCGCGCAACCGTACGAGCTGACCTACCCATGCCGACGTCATGCCCGGCAGCAAACCACGCCCCCGCACACCGCCGCGAACGGTTTTCCCGCCGGAGAGTGGCTCACCCGGGCCGAGGGACCCGCACCGATGCGCCGCATTTCGGAGCCGTCCTATTGCGGGGATTCGGCGGCTCTTATAAAAACCTGCCGAATCCGGCTTTATTATTTGCTTTGATTGTGCTGTTCGTCATTCGGGGGCCGGCGCCATGGGGAGGTGCGCATGGGTTCTCACCCCCAGCTGCTCGTCGTCAGCAGGGGAATGGCCGGGATCAGGTTCGACATTCCCGGCGGGCACACCGAGATCGGAAGTATGCGGGGTTCGGGGATCCTGCTGGAGGTCGACGGGGTCAGCCGGCGGCACGCGTCGCTCGACCGGAACGGCGACCACGTGGTCATCAACGATCTCGGGTCGCGAAACGGCACCTGGCTCAACGGCCACAAGATCGCCGGTGGTCAAGTGCTCCGTGACGGGGACCAGCTGCGGATGGGGTACGCGGAGCTGCGGTTCGTCCAGCCTGCCGGGACGGGTCCGTCGGCAGGTTACGAGTTCGGGGACGTCCGCGGGCCGGTGAACGCGGGAAGCGGCATCCAGTACGTGGGCGGGCACCACCAGAACGCCGGCCGGGACATTTATGGCGACAATTATGACGTTCAAGTCAACGCCGATTATGAGCCGTTCGACGAAGTCTTCCAGGGAAAAGGGTTCGGGCGCGTGCTCTTGGTCCTCGGCACGATGATCGCGCTCGCCGGGTTCGCTATTTGGTCATCCCTCATCTTCGGCGCCATGACCTCCAACGATTTCTCGAACCCGATGACACAGGAGTTGATTCCCGGCATTCCCCAGGCACCGGCGGGTTTCGGTCTTTTCGTGGCCGGTGGGGTGCTCGCGGGGATCGGCTCGTCCATGTCCAAGGCCGCGCGCAAGCGCGCGGAGCAGCGCAGACGGCGGCGGCGCGGGCCGCGGCTCTAGGGAGAGGTGACGGTTATGGGGGAGACCTTCCGTTTCAGGAACGTCAGCGGGCCGGTGAACGCCGGGAGCGGCACACAGTACGTGGGCGGACATCACCAGACCGCCGGTCGGGACATCCACGGCGTCGCGGGACACCAGCTCGCCGGCCAGGGCCTCCACGCCGACCTGGACGCCATCAGGAGCGCCCTGGACGAGCTGAGGCTGTCCGCGGCCGAACGCCGGAGCGCGGAGCGCGAACTGTCCGCGGTCGAGGACGCGGTGGGCGGAGAGACGCCTGACAGGGAGCAGGCCGGCCGGCACCTCCAGGAGCTCACCTCAGGGCTGGAGCGCGCCGGAGCACTCGCCGACGCCGGCACCACGTTGATCGACGCCCTGAGCCGCATCGCCCAGTGGCTCGGCCCGCTGGGCGCCGGAGTGCTCGCCCTCCTCGGCCACTGACGCCCAGGAGCCCGGCCGTGCCGCCCGACTGGGAGCACGTCCGAACTCCCTGCACGAATCGCCCCTTCGCCGAGCCCGCAGCCGTATGCGCCGGCCCGCCCATGCCGCCGCTCGGCAGGAACCCGGCCCTGAGGATGACCCCCATCCAGGAGGATGGGGACATGACGCACTACAGCAGGCTCTACAAGGTTGTGATCGACGTCCCGGAGGGTGATCACGACAAGGAGATGACGTTCTGGCAGGAGGCGACCGGTCAGACGCTGACCCAGTTCGAGCGATACCCGGAGTACCACGGCGCTTTCTTACCTGGTGACGTGTTCGCCCTGCTCGTGCAACGACTCGGGACGGGCCCCGCACGCGTGCATCTCGACATCCACACCGACGACCTGGAGGCGGAGACCGCACGCCTGGAGGCCCTCGGGGCCCGACGGCTGCGGCTGGTCAACGATCATTGGTGCGTCATGGAGGACCCCGCCGGACTGCCCTTCTGCGTCATCCCCCAGCCCCCGGGCTCCCTGAACGACCAGAACGCCCAACGCTGGGACGACTGACACCGCCTGACCGGCGGCGGAGCACACCTCCCCTGGAACGCCCCGTCTCCGCCGCCTTGGCGATCCGGTCAGCCGGTGGAACGAGCCGACTCAGGGCTCATCGCGAACCGGTGTCACGCCCCAAGCAACGCAGACCGACGTCCCCCACCCAGCCGAATCCGAGCCGCCGTCCCCACATCACCTTCATCATCCGTGGGCGGCACCGCCACTCGGTCGCCGCGCCTCGGGGCTCACGCCAAAACCTCAACCGGCCCGAAGTCGCCCGTGATGGCCTTGCGAGCCTCGGCGTAGCGTGCGGGATCCGCCTTGATGCGGGCTGTTGCCCGCCACCCGGCGATGACCTCCTGCGTCGTGGTGTCGACTTCCAGCTCAGCAGCGTCGGAAAGAGCCTCGACCAGTTCGAGGGTGAAGGCGCGCAGTTCGTCCACCGTGAGGTGGCGAACCCAGGGAAAGACCTCGGGCATGGCGACGACCAGCGTGCGCGCGGCGGGGTCGTGCTTGAGCAAGGTGAGGAACAGACGTGACGCCGTGGTCAGAGTCCGCTCCTCCAAGAGTCGGCGGCTCGTCTCCTCCCGATGCTCGGCCGTATCCCGTCGTGATCGGCCTTCCCTCTTCCGCTCGCCCAGCGAGATGCCATTCTTCGGTATCCGCGCCTCAGAGCTGCTCTCCCAAAGATTTCTGGAGGCGGGTGCCGGCATGCGCGGGCGAAGCCTGCGCCTGGATAAGGACGTCTTCGCGGAGCGAAGGCCTCCAGGGGTCGGGACCAGGCCCGACTGGGGGCGACGCCTGAGCTCTCTGAGCGCGAAGCGCCCAGGCGAAGACCGTGCGCGCCGCCAGGCGCGCCCCCAAGGCGAACAGCCCGAGCGGAGCGAGGACCGCTCGGGGCGGGCTCCAGCAGGCCCACCCCGGAATCGGGCGACGGGTGGGTGGCCTAGCCGAAGGTCCAGGCCAGGTGGGTCAGGGCGGCTTCGGCGTAGTGGTGGGGGCCCGTGCTCAGGCCGTACGCCAGGTCCTCGATGAGTGCGCATCTCGCGTAGAAGAGGACCCGGGCGCGGTCCGCCTCGTCCAGGGCGAAGGCGTAGTGCGACACCGTCAGCTCGAAGATCTCCGGGCCCAGGTCGCGGTAGATCAGGGCGAAGTCGTGGGCCGGGTCGGTGAGGGCGGCGTCGGTCCAGTCGATGACGCCGGTGATCGTGCTGGTGGCCGCGTCCGCCAGCAGGTGCTCGGTGCCCAGGTCGTTGTGGCAGAAGCGGAGCTCGCCGGTCTCGTCCGGCGGCGGTTCCCGGAGGAAGCGCTCCACCAGGTGGCGCTGTTCCTCCGGGACGTGGGCCTCGACGTCGCGGTAGTCGAGCTCGGCGTCCTGGAGGAGGGTCAGCGCCGGGTAGGTGTCCAGCGGTGCGAGGTCGCGCATCCTGTCAGGAGAGGCGCCGTGCAGGGCGCTGAGGAACTCGGCCAGGGGCTGGGCCAAGAGCCGGGGGTCGGCGGCGGGGTGCCGGTTGAGGGGCTCGCCCGGGAGCTTGCTGTACGCGATCGCCCCCGACTCGTCGTCGGCGAAGACCACCTCGGGGACCGGTAGCGGGGACAGCTCCCTGACGGCCGCCAGGCGGGCGACCTCCTGGCGGTTCTCCTCGGGGGTCGTCGCCTTGTTACGCCGTACCAGTAACTCGTTGTTGACCTCGTACACCGTGTTGTCGAGGCCCTGGCCCAGCCGATCGATGGAGCGCACCCGATAGTCGGGGAGATGGCGGGCCAGCAGCGCGCGGATTTCGCCAGTCACACCCCGCAGCCTAAGCCCCCGCTACTTGAGGGCTCCAGAGGTCAGGCCGCTCTGGATCTGACGTTGGAAGACCGTGTAGACCGCCAGCATCGGCAGGATCGCCAGGGTCAGGGCGGCGAAGAGGGCCGACCAGTCCTGGTCGTATCCGGCGGCGGTGGAGATGTCGGCGATGCCCATGGGGAGGACCCACTTGTCGCGCTCCTGCAGCAACACCAGGGGCAGCTGGTACTGGTTCCACTGGCCCAGGATGTTGAAGATCGTGATGCTGATGATGCCCGGCTTGGCCATCGGCAGCATGATCTGGAAGAAGACGCGGGTGTGCGACGCGCCGTCCACCATCGCAGCCTCCCCCACCGCCGTGGGCAGCGTGCGGAAGAACGCCGACAGGAAGAAGACCGTGAACGGCATCGAGTACGCGATGTAGACCAGGACCAGGCCCGCGTGCGTGTTCAGGCCGATGAAGGGGCCGATGAGCGGCACGTTGCCCATGTTCTGGACGACGAAGAAGAGCGGGGTCAGGGCCAGGTAGACGGGAAAGGCCAGACCCGAGACGAAGAGCAGGTAGATCGCCCGGTTGCCGCGAAAGGGATAACGCGCCAGCACGTACGCCGCCATCGACCCGATGAGCATCGTCCCGAACGTGCTGAACGCCACGACGATGACGCTGTTGAGCATGTACTGCCCGATGTGCGCCTGTTCCCAGGCCCTGGCGAAGTTGTCCCAGTGCAGCGTGGCCGGCAGCGACCAGGCGTCACCGAAGATCTCGTCCTCGCTCTTGACCGAGGCCAGGAACGTCCACAGGATCGGCACGATCACCAGCAGCGCCCAGACCAGCAGCGCGACATGCGTCAGCACGCCGAGCGGGCCGAGCCGCCGCTTGCGCTCCTGGCGGGCGATCTTCCGGGACGTCGCCGCCGTCCACGAGATCATCGTTGTCATCAGTACTCGATTCGTTCGCGCCGCGAGAGGCGCAGCGAGAGGATCGCGAAGCCGACGGTGAAGAGGAACATGATCACGCCCAGCGCCGAGGCGTAGCCGAAGCGGAAGTACTGGAACGCGTTGCGGTAGATCTCGGCGGCCATGACCGTGGTCGACCAGTCGGGGCCGCCGTGCTGGTCGGTCATCACCCAGACGATCGCGAACACGTCCAGCGCCACGATCCCCAGATAGACCCAGGCCACCTGGACGGTGTCCCAGAGCAGCGGCAGCGTGATGCGGAAGAACAGGCTCACCCGGCCGGCCCCGTCGATCTGTGCGGCCTCGAACATGTCCCTGGGGATGGAGGCCAGGCCGGCGGAGAAGAGCACCACGTAGAAGCCGACCGCCTGCCACACCATGACGCCCAGCACCGACCAGAACGCCACGTCGGGATCGGACAGGAAGCCGATCGGCTTGACCCCGAGCGCCATCAGCGGGCCGTTCAGCATGCCGCTGCCGTCCGGCCGGAACACCTGCTGGAACAGCACCGCCACCACCGCGACGGCCAGGACCTGCGGGAAGAAGAACACCACGCGGTAGAACTTCGACCCGCGGATCCCCGACGTGCCCTGCGCGCCGCCCACGTTGAGGAGGAAGGCGAAGAACAGGGCGATGACGATCGTGATCAGCGGCAGCAGCACGAGCAGCGCGCCGTTGTGCGTGACGGCCTTCCAGAACGTGCCGTCGCCGAAGAGCCGCTTGAAGTTGTCCAGGCCGATGAACGTGGGCGTGGCCGTCACGCCGCGCCAGTCGGTCATCGCGATGTAGAACGCCTGGATGTACGGCGAGATCACGTAGACCAGGTAGAGGATCACCGGGGCTGCCAGGAACGAGGTGATGAACAGCCCGCGGCGATACCTGTTGAACATCATCAGCGCTTGTACTTCTTGATCGAGGAGTCGTTCTTGATCTCGTCGGCCTTCTTCTGCAGGCGCTCGAGGTAGGCGTCCGGCTTGAGCCCGCCGGTCATCAGCTCGCCGGTGGCGGCGATGGCCTCGTCCTTGAGCTGGGCGTACCAGGTCTGCCAGCGGTAGTAGACGACGTTCGTGCCCGCGGCGGCGAACGCCTTGGTCGCGCTCTCGGCGCCCGGCGACAGCTGCCGTCCCTCGCCCGCGCCCTTGACCACGGAGACCGTCTTGACCATCTCGCTGAAGTCGCCCGCCGCCTTCTTCGACAGCATGGCCCGCAGGTACTCCATGCCGCCCTGCGGGTTGGGGGACTTGGAGGGCACGATGAAGTTCTCGCTCGGCTGGCTGTGCAGGGTGCCGTACGGCAGCTTGTCCGAGCTGCCGAAGTCGGGGATCGGGAACATCCCGTACTCGAAGTCGGCCGGGGTGGTCGTCTTCTGCTCGTTCTCCAGCCAGGAGCCGGAGGGCAGCATGGCGACCTTGTACTTGTTCTGGGCCGTCTGGGTCTGCACGTGGTCGAGGCCGGCGGTGCCCTCCATGAGGTACTTGGCGCCGATCTCCGCCCAGGCGGTGGCCGAGGTCTTCATGGCGTCGCTCTTCCAGGCGCCGTCCTCGAGGTTGTCGATGTTGACGAGCACCTCGGCGCCGCCGATCTTGGCGGCCATGGTGAGCAGCGGCTCGTACAGGTACTGCGGGAACTTCCCGGCGTAGGTGAAGGGCGCCATCTTGCCGGACTTCTTGATGGTCTCGCAGAGCTTGAGGAACTCGTCCCAGGTCTTCGGGGCCTCCCAGCCGTTGTCGCGGAAGGCCTTCTGCGAATACCAGATGCCGAAGATGTAGTTCACGTAGCCGAGCACGCTGAAGGTGCCGTCGTACGTGCCGAGGTCGATGACGGCCTGGTCGATGGTGTCGCGGACCTTGGTGTTCGGGTCGTCCCAGCTGGGCGCGTCGAGCAGCGGGGTGAGGTCCTGGAGCTGGCCGTCCTGGGCGAGCGCGCCGAAGTCCATGGCGTTGGCGCCGGAGTTGTCGATCACGTCCGGCGGGTTGCCACCGGCGAAGCGCGGCTGGAGGACCTTGGTGATCTCCTTGGTCGCGCTGTGCTTGATCTCGACGTTCGGGTGCTTGCTCTTGAAGAGCGGCTGGTGGATGTTCTTGGCGTAGTCCTGGCCGAAGCCGCCGTCGAAGATCCACACCTCCAGCGGCTTGTTGTCCGCCATGCCGAACGGGTTGGCCGCGCTGGTCGCGACCGGCGCCGCCGAGGACGACGCGGTGGGCTTGGCGGCCGGCGTGGCGCAGGCGGCCAGCGCCCCCGCCACGGGTACGAGTGCGGCGCCGCGAAGGAGCTCACGTCGGCTGATATGGGGGGTGTTGGGCATATGACTGCTCCTGACTTGTCTATGATCCGCGTCGGATACGGCCTGCGTAGCGGCTCTCCAGCGCCTTGTTGTGCTCGTCGCCGCCGGTCACGTTGACCGACATGTAGATCGGGGGCGTCTCGCCCATGGCCACGAGCTCGTCCACCGCCCGGGTGACCACCATCTGCGCGAGCAGCGCGGAGGTGACCGTGGACACGGCTCCGTACGTGCCGCCGCCGGGCAGCTCGAGAATGGCGTCGCCGTACGGCGCCCCGTTGTCCAGCACGACGTCGGCCAGGTCGAGCAGCTTGCGGCCCGACGGGTGGCGCGAGGTCATCTGAGTGCTGTGCTTGACCGAGGTGAGCGCGATCAGCGGGTGCCCGCGCTCCTTGACGAGCGTGGCCAGCTCGACGACCGTGCCGTTCACGCCGGAGCTGGAGATCAGCACGAACACGTCCTGCGGCGCCACCGGCGCCAGGTCGTAGATCTCGTGCGCGATGGCCGGGTCGCGCTCCAGCTCGGAGGTCAGCACGCCGGGCGCGTGGCCTCCGTACAGGACGAGGTCCCTGGGCGAGAGGCGGTTACTGGGGACGAGGCCGCCGGCCCGTCCGGCGATCTCCATGGCGATGGCCTCGGAGTGCCCCGAGCCGAACGCGTTGACCACGCCGCCCGCCCGGATCGAGGCCACGATCAGCGCGGCCGCCTCCCGTACCGGCTCGGCCTGGCTCTCCGTGACCTGGCGTGCCAGATCGAGGACCTCGGTTGCGTACGTCATTCAGCCTCTCTCCACCCGATGGCTCTCCACGGCGCTGATCGTGCGCTCGAACGCCTCGTTGGTGCGTTCGTAGGTGCTCTGGGCCACCGCCACGTACACGGCGTCCAGCACGAACAGCTGCGAATGGACGGCGGCCAGCCCGCCGAGCCGGAACGTGGTCTCCCTGCTGGCCGTGGTCAGCACCAGGTCTGCCAGCTCGGCCAGCGGCGAGCGGGCGAAGGAGGTGACCGCGACCGTCAGCGCGCCGTGGCTGCCGGCCTCGGCCAGCGCCTCCATGACCTCGCGGGTGCGGCCCCGGTGGCTGATGCCGATGGCCACGTCGCCGTCCTTGAGCAGGGCCGCCTCCGACAGGGCCACGTGCGCGTCGCCGGCGCTCCAGCCGGGCACGCCGATGCGGCGCAGCCGGCCCTCGAACATGGCCGCGACGTTACCGCTGGTGGAGACGCCGACCAGGAGCACGCGCGGCGCGGCCACGATCGCGTCGGCCACCTTGGCGACGATGTCGAGGTCGAGCTGCGCGGCGGTGTCCTGGATGAGCCTGGCGTCGGCGGCGGCCATCACCTCGATGGCCGAGTCGAGCGGGTCGTCGGGGCCGATCTCGTGGCCGACGCCCGCTCCCCACCCCGCCTGCGCGGCCCGGCCGGTCTCGGTGGCGAGCGCGACGCGCAGCTCGGCGTACCCCGAGAAGCCGAACGCCCGGCAGAACCTCGTCACGGTCGCCGGCGAGCTGCCGGCCCGCTCGGCGAGCGCGATGATGGTCGAACGCGCCGCCTCGGCAGGATCGCCGAGAATCACCTCGCCGACCCTGCGCAAAGCTTCCGGCAAACCGGGTAGTTCTGTTTCGACGCGCCCAAGCGCTCCTGAAGTCACGAATATTCCTTCCGAATACCCGGTCTTCTGGCGAAAATTATTCTTGCTTCCGGTCCGCGTCAACCCCCAGACTCGGACCGTGACTGAATCGCTAGTGGTCGGTGTCGACGCCGGGGCCACGTCCACGCGGGTCGCCGTCCACGCGCTCGACGGCACCAGGGTCGGCTACGCCCGGGCCGGCGCGGGCAATCCCACTGCTCACGGGCTGGGCAAGGCGGTGGCCAACGTGGCCGCCGCGCTCGGTGAGGCGCTGGGGACGCATGACGGCCGGCGGGTCGTGGCGTCGCTGACCGGGGTGGCGGGGCACGTGGCGGAGATGGTGCCCGAGCTGGCGAAGGTCTGGGCCGGGCACGGCATCGCGGAGGGGCCGCGCTACATGGGCGACACGCCGATCGCCTACGCCGCGGGCTCGCCGGAGCCCGACGGCTCGCTGCTGCTGTCGGGCACGGGGGCGGTGGCGGCCAGGATCGTGGACTTCCGGCTCGACGCCATCGCCGACGGGCTGGGCTGGCTGCTGGGTGATGAGGGGTCGGGCTTCTGGATCGGCCGCCAGGCCGTCAAGGGGGTGGTCGAGGTCTTGGACCGCGGCATGCCAGTCCCGCCCGACGACCGCATCAAGGGCGGCGGCATGTTGGCCGAGCTCGTGGTCGAGCATTTCCTCGGCGACGACCGACCCGCCGCGCCGCGTGCCGTCGCCGACCGCATCGTACGGCTGGCGCAGGCCGACCACATGCGGCTGGCCGCGCTGTCCTCGCTGGTCAGCCAGGCGGCCGAGGCAGGCGACGAGGCGGCGCTCCAGGTCACGCGGGAGGCCGCCGAGCGCCTGGTCGCCACGCTCGGACGCGTACACGTGTCCGGTCCGGTGGTGCTCGCCGGAAGCGTGCTCACCAGCGAGGGTCCGGTACGCCAGGCGGTGGTGAAGCTGCTGGCGGACAAGAACGTCACGACCGCGGGGGACGCGGCGGGCGCGGCGGCCTGGCTGGCGGCCCGGGACCTGCTCCCGGAGGCGGGCGCTAAGGCCCTGCACGCCGCGTTCACCGCCGTCAGCCCTTGACGGCCCCCGCCGTCATCCCGGTGCCCACCCGGCGCTGCAGGAACAGGAAGAGCAGCAGCGCGGGCAGCGCGAACAGGCTGGCGGCGGCCATCGTGGCGCCCCAGTCCGTGCCGAAGACGTCGCGGAACGACGACAGCCACACCGGCAGCGTGCGCTTGTCCTGGTCCTTGATGATCAGCACGTTCACGAACGCGAACTCGTTCCACGCCGTGATGAACCCGAACAGCGACGTAGCCATCAGCCCGGGCGCCAGCAGCGGGAACACCACCCGCCGGAAGGCGGCCAGGCGGCCGCACCCGTCCACCTGCGCCGCCTCCTCCAGCTCCGGCGGGATCGCGGCCAGGAACCCGCGCAGCGTCACGATCGTGAACGGCAACGTGATCATGAAGTAGACGCCGGTCAGCATCGCCAGCGAGTCCAGCAGCTCGGTGTCCCTGGCGATGATGAACACCGGCACCAGCAGCGCCTCCCACGGCGCCATCTGCGCCGCGAACACCGCGATCACGAACGCCCCTCTCCCCCGCCAGCGCATCCTGGCCACCGCGAACGCCGCCAGCAGCGCCGTCACCAGCGCGACCAGCACCGCGACCACGGTGACGACGAAGCTGTTGCGCCAGTAGGTCCAGAACCCCGGCGCGTTCACCGCCGTCACGAAGTGCTCCAGGGTCGGGTGCGCCGGCCAGAACGTCGGCGTGGCCGCCTGGATCTCCCCGGTCGGCTTGAACGCGGTCAGGAACATCCAGTAGACCGGGAAGATCGTCATCACGAGCACGACGACCGCGGCCGCGTTGAGCGTCAGCCTCTTCACTGGCGGACCATCCTTCGCAGGTTGCTGACCAGGGCGACGGCGAGGATGACGACGGTGAGCATGGCGACCGCCGAGCCCAGGTCGTACCGGTGCAGCACCCGGGCGATCTTGAACGCGTACACCGGAAGGGTGGTCGTGGCGCCGTCCGGGCCGCCCTGGCTGAGCACCCAGATCTGCGGGAAACACTTGGCCACCCAGATCACCTCCAGCGAGGCGACCAGGGCGAACAGCTGCCGCAGCATCGGCAGGGTGACCTTCCAGAAGACCTGCCGGCCGGTGCCGCCGTCGATCCGGGCGGACTCGTACAGCTCCACCGGGATGGTGGTCAGCCCGGCATAGAGGGTGAGAGCGGCGAACGGCACCGACTGCCACACGACGAGGACCACGAGCACGGCGAACGTGGCCGTGCCGTCGGCGAACCACGGGTAGCCGCGGAAGGAGTCGAACCCGAGCGCGACCAGCAGCCAGTTCACCACGCCGAGCTCCGACTGGAACAGCCACTGGAACACCGTCGTGGCGGCGATGATCGGGGTGGCCCAGGCCAGGGCGAGGGCGCTCATCAGGGCCAGGCGCAGCCCGCGGCGCAGGCGGGCGAGCATCAGCGCCACGCCGGTGGACAGGACCACGATCAGCACCACGTTGATCGCGGTCCACCCCAGCGTGCGCCACAGCACCCGCCAGAACTCCTCGCCGGCCAGCAGTTCGGCGTAGTTGTCCAGACCGGCGAAGGCCGCGCCGCCCCTGATCAGCTCCCCCATGCGGAAGTGCTGGAAGGAGATCACCGCGGCCTTGAGCATCGGGTAGAGCAGGAGGAAGGCCCCGCCCGCCACCGTGGGCGCGATGAGCAGGTAGGGCCACGGGCTCCTGGTGCCGCGCATTCAGGACCCGCTGTTCAGGGTCGTGGTGATGGACTCCGAGACCTTCTTCGCCTCCGTCGCGGGGTCGGCGCCGGTGAGCACGGCGGTCATGTACTGCTTGATCACGGAGGTGGCCTCGACGGCGGCCCAGTTGGGGGTGTTCGGGGTGGCGCGGCCGCCCGCGGCGCCCTTCGCCATGGCCGCGGTGCCCTCGTCGCCGTCCAGCACGCCGGCCAGCGAGGTGCGGTTGGGCACGAAGCTCATCGTCTTGGCCAGCTCGGTCTGGAACTGCTCCCCGGACAGGGCTCTGACCAGCTCGTACGCCGCCTCCTGGCGCTTGGACGCGGCCGGGACGATCAGGTCGGAGCCGCCCGTGAAGACGGTGCCGGGCCTGTCGGCCGTCTTGCCCGGGATGGTGAAGAAGCCCATCTTGTCCTTCAGCTTGGGGTCCACCTCCAGGACGCGGGCGGCGATGCCGGGGACGGCGATGATCTGGGCCACCTTGCCCTGGGCGAAGACCTCGTGCTGGGGCGGGTTGGCCTCGTCGGCGTCCTTGGGGCCCTTGCCGAGGGCCTGGAGGCGCTTGTAGAAGTCCATGCCGGCCAGGGCCTGCGGGGTGTCGAGGGCGCCCTTCCACTTGCCGCCCTCCTGGACGGCCAGGTCGCCGCCCTCGTCCCAGATGAAGCCGGCCAGGGCGTACCAGGTCTGCCCGGTCAGATAGATACCCTGATTTCCGTTTTTATTTAGTTTTGCGGTGATATTTAGCCATTCATCCCGCGTTTTCGGGGGCTCCTTGATGCCGGCCCCGGCGAACAGGTCCTTGTTGTAGACGACCACGCGGTTGGCGGCGTACCAGGGGATCCCGTACTGCTTGCCGTCGACCTTGCCCGGCTGGGCCAGGCCCGGCAGCCAGTCCTCGCCCTTGAGCTCGGCGACCTTGCCGGTCAGGTCGGTGACACCGCCGCTGGCCGAGTACTGGGCGACCTGGGTGTTGCCCACCTCGATCACGTCGGGGGCGTCGGTGCTGGCCAGGGCCGCGGTGACGCGCTCGCCGATGCCGTCCCACGCCTGGATCTGGATGTCGAGGTCCACGCCCTTGTGCGCCGCCTCGTACTCGGTCTCGAACTTCTTCAGCAGGTCCTGCGTGACGCTGCCGTCCATGATCCAGACGGTCAGCCTGGCGGGGCCCGCGGACGTCTTGGGCTCCTCGGCGGCGCCGCACGCGGCCACCGCGAACACGGCCGCCAGGGCCAGGATGCGGTTCTTCATGGCGATCCTTGTCACGGGTTGGGGACGGTGTCCGTGAAGGCGGTGCCGGCGGCGCGCAGGGAGGCGACGCGGCCGGTGACGTCGGCGGGCGGGACGACCTCGTTCTTGCTGTAGTAGAGCCAGTCCACCTGCTGCCGGTACGTACGCGTCCCCGTGGCGGCCTGAAGATCGATGAACCACTGGTTGAACATGATCCACATGGGCGTCTCGGGATAGTAGATGTCACCGTGGTCGGCGAACAGGCGGCCGTCCACGTAGTACCTGATCCGGCCGCCGGAGACCTGGATCACGAGGTCGTGCCAGCCGGCGAAGCTCGCGCGCTCCTCGGTGTGGGTGTTGACGGCCTGCCACGGGTCGGCCTGGTAGGTCTCCCAGCTGGTGGTGTAGAGGATGTTGGACGGCTCGCCCCAGCCGCCGTTCGGCAGGTACTCGAAGTCGAGCTCGCCGTAGTCGGGGTCCAGGTTGTAGCGCAGCGGGGTGATGGTGAAGAACGTCTGCACCACGTGCTCGCCGTCGGGGCCACTGGCCGGGGCGTCGCTGAAGCGGACCCGGGCGGCGTAGGTGCCCTCGAAGAACTTGCGGTTCGCGGTGGACAGCTCGGTCTGGACGGTGCCGGCGGCGGTGCCGTTCGTGGTGGAGTCGAGCGTCAGCAGGCCGCCGGGGAACGAGACCGCCGAGGGCGACCAGGTGGCGCCGGGCACGCCGGGGCCGCCGGAGCTGGAGCGCACCGTCCAGCCGCGCTGGGCGAGGCGCGGGTCGCTCGACCCCGTGTACGTGAAGTCGTCGAACAGCACCCCCGCCGAGCCCGTCGGGGGGACCGTGGGAGTGGGAGTGGGAGTGGGAGTGGGGCTGGGCTCGGTGCCGTTCGGCCGCCCCCACGCGAGCTGGCCGTTGACGTGGACGGTGACCTTGTCCCAGTTCGTGTAGGCGGTGTTGGACCCGTAGGAGTAGTCGTCGCTCTGCGTGAACGTCTGCCAGTCCGCGCGGTAGAAGCGCAGCTGCAGGTCGCCGGTGTTCGCGCCGGGGGCCAGGCTGCCGGAGGTGAAGCCGACCTCCAGGTACTGGTCGGCGCCCGACTGGCGGACGAACTGCCCGGTCACCGTCGAGCAGCCCACCACGGCCCAGGAGCAGGCGAAGCGGTAGGTCTCCGTGCCGGTCAGGTAGTAGCGGATCTTGACCTGGTTGAGCGGGATCGTGGTGGTGCCGTCGTTGAAGAGCTGGAGCCAGGGCTCGGCCTGGGCGGTGGTGGCTCCGGGAGCGCTGGTGCGGTACTGGAGGCGTACGGACTGCTGGGCGCTGGCCGGGGCGACCAGGGCCACGACGACGAGGACGAGAGGGAGAGCTAAGGAGAGGACAACTTTTCCGATATTTCGGTACATGGGGGGTTCTCCTTGCGAGGTCCGGCCCCGGAATCCGGGCATGCCGAACAGAGCTCGTGACAGCTTGCGGAGGACTCAGGCGCCGCGCCGGATGCGACCGGCGTACAGCGCCTCCAGCTTGAGGTTGTGGGCGTCACCCTCGGGGACGTTGGCCGACAGGTAGACCGGCGGCACCTCGCCCGCTTCGAGCAGGTTGCGTACGGTCTGGGCCACGACGAGCTGGGCCAGCAGCGCCGAGGTGATGGTGGAGACGGCTCCGACGGAGGCGCCCGCGTCGGGCAGGGGGAGCACGGCGTCGCCGTAGGGCGCCCGGTTGTCCAGGACGACGTCGGCCAGGTCGAGAAGCTTGCGGCCCGAGGGGTGGCGGGACGCGACGGCTTCGCCGTGGGCGCGCGAGGTGATCGCGATCAGGTCGTGACCGCGCTGCTTGACGAGCGTGGCCAGCTCGACGACCACGCCGTTGACACCCGAGTTGGAGATGATGACGAACAGGTCGCCGGGGTGGACGGGCGCCAGGTCGAGGATGGCGCGGGCGACGGACGGGTCGCGTTCGAGGTCGTAGCGGTCCAGCTCGGAGCGGGGGGCGTCGCCGTACAGGACGAGGTCCCTGAGCGCGAGCTTGCTGGTGGGCACGAGGCCGCCGGCGCGGCCGGCGATCTCCATCGCGACGGCCTCCGAGTGGCCGGAGCCGAACGCCTGGATGACGCCGCCCGCGCTCACCGCCTTGGTGAAGAGGCCGGCGGCTCGGGCGATCTCCGGATCTTCCGGGATCGTCCGGACGAGGTCGGCGATGTGCTGAGCGAACTTTGCTGGATCTACTGTCATAAATCCCCTTCCGGGAGCCGATGTCCGGCCACCGCCCGGACAGTCACGTCGAATGCCTGCCTGGTGCGCTCGTACGTGCGTTGGGCCACCGACACGTACACGACGTCGAGCACCAGGAGTTGCGAGTGGATCGCGGCGAACCCCTCCGACCGGAAGCTCGTCGCGCGGCTGGCCGTGGTCAGCACCAGCTCGGCCACCTCGGCCAGCGGGGAGCGCGGCTGCGAGGTGACGGCCACGGTGATCGCGCCGTGGCTGCTCGCCTCCGCGAGCACCTCGATGACCTCGCGCGTCCGGCCGCTGTGCGAGATCCCGATCGCCACGTCGCCCTGTCCGAGCAGCGCGGCGTCCGTCAGCGCGCTGTGGGCGTCGGACCTGCTCCAGGTCGGTACGCGCATGCGCTGCAGCCGGTACTCCATCTCGCTGGCCACCGCCGCGCTGCTCGACACGCCGAACAGCAGCACCCGCCCGGCCCTGGCCACCGCCTGGGCGGCCTTGTCCACCACGGCCAGGTCGAGCTGGTCGGCGGTCTCCTGGATCAGGCGGATGTCGTTGCCGGACACGACGCCGAGCACCTTGTCGAGGCTGTCGTCGGGGAGGATCTCCTGGCCGATGTCGGTGTGCCAGGTCTGCTGGGCCTTGCGGCCGGTCTCGGTGGCGACGGCCACGCGCAGCTCGGCGTACCCGGTGAAGCCGAGAGCGCGGCAGAAGCGCGTGATGGTCGCCGTGGACGTCCCGCTCCGCTCGGCCAGGTCGACGATGGTCAGCCGGGCGGCCTCGGCGGGCGCGGCCAGGATCACCTCGGCCACCTTGCGCAGCGCCTCGGGCATGTCACGCTGCTCGGCCTCGATGCGGTTGAGTAGTTCCACGCGATGAAAATTATGACCAGGATCTGGCGTCGTCAAGGCATTTGGGCAATAATTTTTGACATGCTGGTACTCGGGGTCGACGCGGGCGGCACCTCGTCGCGGGCCGCGCTGTTCACGGTGGACGGGGCGCCGGTCGGGCGAGGGCACGCGCCCGGCGCCAACCCGGTGACGCTCGGCATGGACCGGGCCTGCGCGCACCTGACCGCCGCCGTCCAGGAGGCGGCATCATCCTCGTTACCGCACGTCAGCACGGTGGTGATGGGGCTGGCGGGGAATCCCGCGGCGTGCCGGGAGCTGGCCGGGCGCGTCCTGCGCCCGCTCCTCCCCCAGGGCCTGCCGGTACGGGTCGTCGGCGACACCGTGACCGCGTTCGCGGCCGGCACCTCCTCGCCGTCGGGCACCGTCCTGATCTCGGGGACGGGGGCGATCGCGGCAAAAATTACCGATCACGAGCAGACGGCGACCGCCGACGGGTACGGGTGGCTGCTCGGGGACGAGGGCTCGGGCTTCTGGCTCGGCCACGCCGCCGCCCGCGCCACCGTCCGCGCCCTCACCGCCCTCACCGCCCTCACCGCTCGAAGCGCCGGGGGCGGGTTGCTGAGGGACCTCGTCGTCCGGCAGCTGCTGCCCGAAGGCGTGGGCGAGGATCCGGTCGCGCAGCTCGCGGCGGCGGTGCACGCCCGGCCGCCGCTGGCGCTCGCCGAGCTGGCGCCCCTCGTCAGCCGGGCCGCCGAGGCGGGCGACCCGGTCGCGCGGGCCCTCGTCGCCGAGGCCGCGGCCCGGCTGGCGGGCACCGCGGCCCGTGTGCACGAGCCGGGCCTGCCCATCGTGCTCGCAGGCGGCGTGCTCACGTCGGAGGGCCCGATCCAGCGAGCGGTCCACGACCTCCTGGCGGACGCCGTCACGGCGGGGGACCCGGCGGGGGCGGCGGCCTGGCTGGCGGCCCGGGACCTGCTCCCGGAGGCCGAGGCACGCGCCCGGCATGCCGCCTTCACCACCTGATCCCGGCTACTCGTCCAGGATCTTCGTGTCGCCGTAGACGGGGTTCTTCGGCAGTCGTTCCTTGGTCACCATCAGGCGCACGACGCCGGCCTTCTCCGACTGGACCTCCCAGACCATCCAGTCGTCGCCGACCTCGGCCGACTGCTGCTTCGGGTCCACCCCGTAGCCGTCGTTGTCCGGCGCGGGGGTGATGATCTGGAAGACCGCCTCGAGGCCGCGCCGGCGAACCTCGGCCATGACCTCGCCCACGGTCTTCCCGTCGGCGCGGTAGCCCGCCAGCATCTCGCCCTTCTTCATGGCCGAGCGCCAGTTCTGGTACCTCTCCCCCGGCCGCGCCGCCCGCCCCAGCCGGACCGAGGCCCAGCCGGTCCAGCCGCGGGCCACCTCGACGGTCATCGCGCAGCCCGCACTGCCGAACGCGCAGCCCTCGGGCGACGTGCCGTTGGTGATGGACTGGCCGTTGGGCGCCAGCCGACCGCTCAGCCGCATGCCCGTGATCTGGCCCACCTGGGTGGGAGACACCGGCACGACCTCCAGGTTCACGTTCAGGCCCACGGCCTTGAAGCCCTCGGTGTACTTGGCGTAGTCGGCGAACGGGTCCTTGATGGTGGCCACGTACATGTCGCCGCGCAGCTCGATGTCGATGGCGGAGCTGGCGTAGGAGGTGGCGGGGCCGCGCGGGCCGAGGACGGCGGGGGCGATCACGGCGGCCGCGGCGAGCCCGGTGACGGCCACGGCGCCCACGGCCAGGCGGGTACGCCACCGAGGGGTCCGACGGCGGGCGGGCTCGGCGGCGGGCTCCTCGGAGGTGATCGAGGAGAGGAGCGCCCGCGCCCCCGCGCCGGACGCCTGGCCCGCCAGATCCTCGTCGCGGACCCTGGCGAGGTGCTGCAACTCGTTCACGCGGACTCCATGATCAGGTAGTTGACGGTCACGCCCGCCGCGGCCAGCGCCTTGGAGAAGCGCTTGCGCGCCCGGTGGAGGCGGATGCGGACGGCGTTGCGCGAGCAGCCGAGCACTGTGGCGATCTGGGCCCGGTCCAGGCCCTCCCAGGCCACCAGCGAGATCAGCTCCCGGTCGTCCTCGGACAACTGCTCGAACGCCCGCGCGATCGCGCCCAGCTCGACGCTGGTCTCGGGCGAGTGCGCGTACAGGTCGGCGAGGTCGGCGTCGAGCTCCATGCTGTGGTTCCGGTGCCTGGCCTGGCCGCGGCGGTGGTTGGCCAGCACGTTCCTGGCCACCCCGTACAGCCACAATCTGGACGCGCCGCCCGGCGGCAGCGCGTCCATGCGGCGCCAGGCGATCGCGAACGTCTCGGCGACCACGTCCGCCGCGTCCTCCGGCGAGTCGCAGCGGCGCATGGCGTAGCCGAGTATGTGCTCGTACGTCTGCTGGTAAACGGCCTCGAACCGGTTTTTCCGGTCGTCATCCACGGGCGGTCCCCATGGTCGGCCTCCTCGGTCGTCGGGATCGGATCACCCCGTACATGTCGGAGGCCTCATGAGCATTTCAGCCGATTTTTCACCGTAGGAGCAGGGCGGCGCTCCCGTAGCTGCCCCCGAACCCCGTCACGAGGGCCACCTCACGCCCCTCACGCAGCTCCCTGACGGCCTGGGCCACGTTGTTCAGGCCGTGCACGTAGCCCTCCGAGAGCAGCCCGCCGTGCGGGTTCACCCAGGCGTGCCGGCGCTCCAGCAGGTACGGCCCCAGGTCCGCGCGCTCGACCAGCCCGAAGTCCTCCAGCTGCCGGGGCACGAGCCACGAGTAGGCGTCGTACGGCAGCGCCACTTCCACGTCCGACGGCCGCAGCCCGGACGCCTCCCAGAGCATGGGCGCCACGTACGCCGAGAAGATCGCGGTGACGTCCGGGGCGCGGTCCATCGACGAGCAGCCGGGGCCTCCTCCGCGGACGACCGCCCGCACGCGCGGCCCGTCGAGCACGCCGCTGACCACGAGGGCGCAGGCCCCGTCGGTCTCCTGGCAGCAGTCGACCGTGCGGAGGGGGGTGCTCACGTACGGCCGGGCGAGGTAGTCGGCGAGCTCCAGGGGTTCGCGGCGCAGGGCCCGGGGGTTGGCCTTGGCGTTCTCCCTGGACTGGGCGACGACCGCGTGCAGGTGCTCCTCCGTGAGGCCCGTGTCGTGCAGGTAGCGGGTCGCGGCCAGAGCGAACAGCGGGATCGGGCCCGCCAGCCCGTACGTGAAACGCTCCTGGGGGCCGGTGGAGACGGTGTTCATGCGCTTGCCGGAGCGGCCGTTGAGCGCCCGATAGACCACGATATTTCGCGCCAACCCGGCGTGTATGAGCATCGCCGCGTCGCCCAGGATCGACGCCGCCTGCGTGCCTCCCCCGGCGATGTCGTTGTGCCACCCGAGCCGCTCGATGCCCAGGGCCCGCGCGACCTGGACGACGGGGGCGGAGTCGTTCAGGTGGTAGCTGAGCACGGCGTCCACGTCACGCGGCCCGATGCCCGCGTCCGCGCACGCCGCCCGGCACGCCTCGACAGCCAGCTCCAGCTCGCTCCGTCCGGACTCCCTGGTCAGCGCCGTCATCCCGACCCCGGCCACCGCCGCCAACCCCGCAAACGGCTGCATCCGCCGCCTCCCGCGTCCATGGCCCGCTCTGTAGACGCACGCTAGCCCGCGCCAGCAGCTGGAGACAAGCGCTTGCTCGGCAAACACATCCAATCCGGAAATGTCGCCACCAGTGGATAACTGAATATCTTCACGGGAGGCAGGTCCTCTTGTAATACGGAGGAGTGATCAACCGATAAGCCCATCATCACGCTGAGGTGAGGGATGGATCTACGTTACGTCCGGTACGCGATGGCGATCGCCCGCGCGGGCAGTCTCCGCCGCGCCGCCACCGCGCTGCACATCGCACAGCCCACGCTGTCGGAGCAGCTCAGAGCCCTGGAGAAGGAGATCGGCGTCGAGCTGTTCAGCCGGTCGTCCAGCGGCGTGCAGCTGACCGAGGCGGGCGAGGCCTTCCTGGCCCAGGCCACCGTGGCGGTCGACGCCTTCGACCGCGCCGTGGCCGCCGCCAGGAACAGGGTCACGACCGCGCGCCTGGGCGTGGCCGACGGGCTGGCGGACGTGGTGGCCCGGCTGCTCTCCCAGCTCCAGACCTCCAACCTGCGCGTGGCCCCCATGGGGACGGCCGAGCAGATCGTCTCCATCGCGGACGGCACCCTGCAGGCGGGGCTCGGCTACGCGCCGGGCTCGCTGCCCAGGGGGGTGGCCCGCATGCTGGTCCACCGTTTCCCGGTGCGTGCCCTGCTCCACCGCGATCACCCCCTGGCGTCGTACGAGGCGCTGTCGCTGGCGGACCTGGCGGGCGAGCCGCTGGTGATGCCGGAGTCCGACGCGGTCGCCGGGGCCCGCCGCTTCCTGGAGGGGTTCGTACGGCACCGCCTCCACCCCCGCCTCGGCCCGGCCGCGGCCACGCACGACCTGGTCATCAACATGGTGGAGGAAGGCGCGGGCTACGCGCTGTGCGTCCACGAGGGCACCACCATCCCCGACACACTTGCATTTGTCCCTATAAAAGAGGATGTGCCGCCGCTGGAGGTGGTCTTCCTCTGGAACCGCCAGACGGACGTCCACGAGCTCCTCAGCGCCGCCCGGCACCTCGCCCGCTCTGGATAGCGCTATTATCTAGCGATGCGCATCTCCGAACTCAGTGCCAAGTCCGGTGTGGCCATTCCGACGATCAAGTACTACCTCCGCGAGTGCCTGCTGCACCCGGGCGAGCAGACAGCCGCGACCAGAGCCGAGTACGACGATTCCCACCTGCGCAGACTCCGCCTGATCCGAGCCCTGCTCGAAGTGGGCCGGCTCCCCGTCGCCTCGATCAAGAAGATCATCGAGGCCGTCGAGGACGAGTCGCTCCCCGTGCACCTGCTGCTCGGCACCGCCCACTACGCCCTGAGCGCCACGGTCGAGCCCGAGCCCGGCGAGGAGTGGCAGACCGCCCGCGACGAGGTGGACCGTCTCGTCGCCGGCCAGGGCTGGGACGTCACGCCCACCGCCCCCGCCCGGGACGAGCTGGCCCAGACGATCGTCCGGATGCGCCAGCTCGGCCTGCCCGTCGACCTGAAGCCGTACGTCGAGATCGCGCAGAAGCTCGTCTCCGAGGTCGAGATGAACACCATCCCCTTCGACGGCCCGCGCGACGCCGCCGTGGAGGCCCTGGTGCTCGGCACCGTCCTGTACGGCAAGGCGTTCGAGGCGCTGCGCCGCATGGCCCAGGAGTCGGAGTCGGCCCGCCGCCTGTCCCCCTAGACGAGGCCGTTCTCGCGCAGCAGTGCGAGGTTGTTCACGGTGACGGCCCCGCGCCAGTCGAGCGCCCCGGCCGGGGAGATGCGCGCGTAGTCCACTTCCCATCCGCCGTCGTCCTTCTGCTGTCCCGCCAGCCGTACGAGGTCCGCCGCGATCACGTCGGGCTCGAAGAGGTCGCGGGCCGCCCCGCCCGGGTGGGGCGCGAAGTCCAGCGGCCGCAGCGTCTCGAACTCGGTGCCGCCCTCGACCGGCACCCGCCCGTCCGCGGGGATGTGCGCGGCCAGCCGCTTGAGCAGGTCGGCCGCCCTGGGCTGGGTGTCGTACACGGCGTCGAGGAAGCGCACCGCGAACGCCAGCACGTACGCGTGCGGCGCCTTGTCGAGCTCCTGGATCGCGTCGAGGCAGTAGCGCGTGGCCCGCTCCAGCCACGGATGCGCGGCGACGGCCGGGTCGTGGGCCGCGACGCGGTGGCCGGCGGCCGCCGAGATCGAGGTGATCTGCAGGGACGAGGTGTCCGCGTCGCCGCCCGCCCACCAGGGCGCGGTGGCCTCGCCGACGGTGAGCGGCAGCGAGAACGGCACCCCGCCGTCCGGCAGCGTGACCGAGTCCAGCCAGTCGCACAGCGCCGCGGCCCGGGGCGAGGTCACGGGCGCGACGTCCGCGAACACCTCGAAGGCGTGCAGCGCGGCCCCCGGCTGGCTCTCGGGTGAGCGCAGGTCCGGCTCCAGGCCCCAGCCGTAGCCGCCGTCGGGGTTGCGGTAGGCCTCCAGCGCGCCCAGCGCGGAGGCGGCGTCGCCGTCGCCCATGAGCAGGTCGTAGCGGCGGCGGTCCAGAACACGTGCGTGCCCGGCGAGGAAGCCGGGGATCGCGGAAAGGTTCACGTTCATGAACTCATCGTGCCCACGTCGGCGACATGCGGTCTTGTAAGTTCCGGACCGATCCGCCGGCGGTGAGAATGGGGCGCATGGACGGCGAGCGGGCCCGCGCGAGGTTCCGGGGCGAGCGGGTGGCGCGGCTGGCCACGGCGAGCGGCGACGGGACACCCCACCTGGTGCCCGTCACCTTCGCCGTGGTCGCGGACCGGGTGGTGACCGCGATCGATCACAAGCCGAAGACCACCACCGACCTGAGACGGGTGCGCAACATCCGGGAGAACCCGCGGGTCAGCCTGCTGGCCGACCACTACGAGGACGACTGGGCCCGGCTGTGGTGGGCCCGCGCCGACGGCCTGGCCGTGGTCGTCGAGGAGGGGCCGGAGCGCGAGCCGGCGCTCGACGCGCTGGCGGCCAAGTACGGCCAGTATCGCGAGCACCGGCCCGGCGGCCCCGTGATCCTCGTGGACGTGACCCGCTGGAGCGGCTGGTCGTTCACTCCGTGATGGTGACGGGCCGCTTCAGCAGCCACAGCGCGGCCCGCTGGAGCATCGCGCGGTGCACCTCGTTGTCGTACGACCTGGTGTCGTGGCCCAGCGCGTCGTAGAACACCCGGCCGCGCCGCACCGGCCGCGCCCAGACCAGCGGCTGGCCGTTCGAGGACGCCAGCGGCTCGACGTCCGGCAGGATGTCGAGGTCGCTGTAGACCTCGTCCACCACGTCGAAGTCCCGCAGCCCCTCGACCACCGGGTGATCGCCGTGCACCCGCACGCCCGTCCACCCCAGCGGGGGATGGTGGGACTTGGGCCAGGTCCAGCAGCCGCCCAGGACGCGCGGCCAGCCCTGCCAGTCGTCGAAGCAGATCGACGCCGAGTGCATGCACAGCAGCCCGCCGCCCCGGTCGAGGTGATCGAGGAGCGTGGTGCGGGCCTGCGCCGGTAAGGCGAAGCGCCACTCGTCACGCAGGTCGGCGAAGCGGTCGTGGTCCATCTGCCAGCGCAGCGCGTTGACGGTGATGAGCTGGACCTCCGACGGCTCGCTCAGCGCGCCCGCGATGTCCTCGGTGATCTCCGACTCGACCCCCACCTCGGCCAGCACTCCCGCGAGCGCTGCCGACGTGGCGGCGAAGTCGTGGAACGGGCCTCCTGACAGGATCAGATTTCTCGCCACCCGCCAAGCTCATCATGCTTACCGCGGCTTTTCCACCCATGGACCGTCGGCTGCCCCCACTTCTGCCCCCTCGCCGGTGACCGGGCATGATGCCAATCGTGGACTTCGAGGAGCACCGCCCCATGCTGCTCGGGCTGGCCTACCGCCTGCTCGGCAGCATGTGGGACGCCGAGGACGTCGTACAGGAGGCCTGGCTGCGCTGGCAGGGCACCGACCGGAGCGAGATCAAGGAGCCGCGCGCCTTCCTGGTGACCGTGGTCTCGCGGCTGGCGCTCGACCAGCTGCGCTCGGCGCGGGTCAAGCGCGAGGCGTACACGGGGCCGTGGCTGCCCGAGCCGGTGATGACGGCGCAGGCGGGGCCGCTGGACACGGCGGAGCTGCGGGACACCGTCTCGTACGCGACCCTGCACATGATGGAGCGGCTGTCGCCTCCGGAGCGGGCGGTGTTCGTGCTGCGGGAGGCCTTCGAGCTCCCGTACGACGAGATCGCGGAGATCGTCGGCATCTCCGTGGCCAACGCCAGGCAGCTGCACCGCCGGGCCTCCGTCCGGCTCGCCGAGGGGCGCGACCGGTTCCACCCGTCGGCCGAGGACCACACCGAGCTGCTGACGAAGTTCATGGACGCGGCGGCGGGCGGCGACCTCGCGGCGCTCACCGAGCTGCTGCACGAGGACGTCGTGTCCTACAACGACGGCGGCGGCAAGGTCAGGGCCGCGCTGCGGCCGATCCTCGGGCGCCACAAGGTGGTGGCCTTCCTCAACGGCCTGCTCAGCCGTTACGACTTCGCCGACTCCCGGCTGATCGAGCTCAACGGCCAGCCGGCCCTCTGGACCCGGGTCGCGGGCAACCGCCAGGTCGTGCTGATCGACGTCCACGACGGCCTCATCACGCGCATCTACGGCCTGCTCAACCCCGACAAGCTCACCCGCGTCACCCCCGACGCAGAGGTCGCGGCACTCCCGCACGATCTATAGTCGCCCCTATGGATCTCGGCATCTCGGGCAAGGTCGCCCTCGTCACCGGAGGCAGCGCGGGCATCGGGCTCGCCGCCGCCAAGAGCCTGGCACGGGAGGGCTGCGACGTCTGCGTCGCCGCCCGCAACCCGGAGCGGCTCGCGGAGGCGGTCGTGCAGTTGCAGGAGTACGGCAAGGTCGTGCACGCCGTGCTGGCCGACGTGGAGGACCCGGCCGCGGCCAGGCGGGTGGTCGAGGAGACGCGTGACGTGCTCGGCCCGATCGACATCCTGGTGGCCAGCTCCGGCGGGCCCCCGTCCGGCCGCTTCGACGAGACGAGCCTGGCCGACTGGGACGTCGCCGTCCAGCGCAACCTGCTCGGCACCGTACGCCTGCTGTACGCGGTCCTGCCCGAGATGCGCTCGCGCGGCTGGGGCCGCATCGTCACGATCACCAGCAGGTCGGCCCGCGAGGCGCTGGACGGCCTGGCCCTGTCCAACGCCACCCGCTCGGCCGTGGCCGGCGTCGTGCGCACGCTGGCCCGCGAGGTCGCCGGCGACGGCGTGCTGGTCAACAACGTGATGCCGGGCCCGATCGACACCGATCGGCTGCGGTCGCTGGCGGGCGACGAGGAGGGGCTGGCCCGGCGGGGCGAGGCGGTGCCGATCGGGCGCGTCGGCCGCCCGGAGGAGGTCGGTGACGTGGTGGCGTTCCTGGCCAGCGAGCGGGCCTCGTTCGTGAACGGGATCTCGATGCTGGTGGACGGCGGCGAGAGCCGCGTCATCGCGTAACGGGCGTCACTTCCGCACCAGCGTGCGCGCGATCGCGGCGGCCCAGGGCTCGTCCGCCTCCGGGAGCTCGACGTAGTACGTCAGGTTCGCCCGGTGGAAGCAGGCGCCCATCAGCATCGACGCGGCGGCGTCGGCGTCGATCCCCTCGTCGAGCCGGCCGCCGCGCTGCTCGGCCCGGAGGATCTCGGCCAGCGCCCGGATCGGCAGGTGCGGGCCCATGTCGCTGGCGGCCAGCATGCCCCTGAACCCCGCCATGAGCGACGGGTCGGCCAGCAGGCCGGAGGCGATGGCCGCGGCCTTGGTGTAGAACTCCAGCGCCATCAGCGCGAACTCGGCCAGGTTGCCGGCCAGGTCGCCCTGCCCGGTGCTCCTCCGCAGCCGCTCCAGCGCGGGGCCGAGCGCGGGCAGCCGCTCCAGCAGGACCGCGAGGAACAGCGCCTCCTTGCCGGCGAAGTGCTTGTAGAGCAACGCCTCGGAGCAGCCGGCCTGCTGGGCGATACGCTTGGTGGTGGCACCCGCGATGCCGAACTCCCGAATCGCCTGCTCGGCGGCGTCGATGATGCGATCGCGTGTACGCATCCGACCATGATATGAGCGAGTGCCTACCGACTCCCCCGCACATGACATGCTTCCAGTAGGGACGAGTGGGGAGAAGACATGGACAAGCCGGTCATCGTTACCGTTGATGACGATCCGGGCGTCTCACGGGCGGTGGCCCGCGACCTGAGACGCCGCTACGGCCAGGAATACCGGATTGTCCGCGCCGAGGCGGCCCGGGACGGCATCGAGGCCGTCCGGGAGATGCGGCTGCGGGGTGACGAGGTGGCGGCCATCCTGGCCGACTACCGCATGCCGCAGATGAACGGCGTGGAGTTCCTCGAGGCCGCCATGGACTTGTATCCGTACGCGCGCAGGGTGTTGCTGACCGCCTACGCCGACACCGACGCCGCGATCCAGGCGATCAACGTGGTGGATCTGGACCATTACCTGCTCAAGCCGTGGGACCCGCCGGAGGAGAAGTTCTACCCGGTGATCGACGGCCAGCTCGACGCCTGGATGCGCACGGACCGGATCGAGCGGTCCGAGCTGCGGGTGGTGGGCGACCGGTGGTCGGCTCAGTCGTACAAGGTGCGTGATTTCCTGGCCCGCAACCACGTGCCGTACCGGTGGATGCTGTCGGAGGACCCGGAGGGCGAGCAGCTGGTGAAGGCGGCCGGCGAGGGCTGCCACCTGCCGCTCGTGGTGACCGCGGAGGGCACCACCCTGGAGTCGCCCGACCAGGCCACGCTGGCGGCGGCGGTGGGCCTGTCGACCACGCCGGCCACCGACTTCTACGACCTGATCGTGGTCGGCGGCGGGCCGGCCGGGCTCGGCGCGGCCGTCTACGGCGCCTCGGAGGGGCTGCGGACCGTGCTGGTCGAGGCCTACTCCTCGGGCGGCCAGGCGGGGCAGAGCTCCAGGATCGAGAACTACCTGGGCTTCCCCGACGGCGTCTCCGGTCAGCAGCTCGCGGACCGGGCGCGCAGGCAGGCGCTGAAGTTCGGGGCGGAGCTGCTGACCGCGCGCAAGGTGGTCTCGCTGGAGCCGCGCGGGCAGGCGCGGGTGGTCGGGTTCAAGGACGGCGGGGAGATCGCCGCGCACGCGGTGATCCTGGCGACCGGCGTCACCTACCGCCGGCTGGACGCGCCGGGGCTCGACGAGTTCACGGGCCGGGGCGTCTTCTACGGCGCCGCCCTGACGGAGGCGCCGTCCTGCCAGGACACCGACGTGTACATCGTGGGCGCGGCCAATTCGGCCGGGCAGGCGGCCGTCTACCTGTCGGGATTCGCCAGCAAGGTCAACTTGTTGGTGAGGGGTGACGGTTTGGAGAAGTCCATGTCGCACTACCTCATCGAGCAGATCGCCGCGATCCCCAACATCGAGGTGCACCTCCAGACGGAGGTCGTCGGCGGTGAAGGCGACGACCACCTCGAGCGGCTGACGCTCTCGACCAAGGGCGAGCAGCGCACGGTCGACGCGCAGTGGCTGTTCGTGTTCATCGGGGCCGAGCCGTACACGTCGTGGCTGGGCGAGACGGTCGAACGCGATGAGAAGGGGTTCGTGCTGACCGGGCCCGACCTGGTGCAGGGCGGGAAGCGGCCGCGTAACTGGCCGCTGCGGCGCGAGCCGTACTTCCTGGAGACGAACGTGCCCGGGGTGCTGGTCGCGGGTGACGTACGCGCCGACTCGATCAAGAGAGTGGCCTCCGCCGTCGGCGAGGGCGCGATGGCCGTCGCGCTCGTGCATCGCTACTTGGAGAAGCAATGACCAACATCGACATCGATGAACTGCGCAAACTCTTCCTCTTCGAGCGGCTGAACGACGAGCAGCTCACCAAGCTGGCCAACAGCGGCCAGGTGCGCACGTTCGGCCAGGACGAGGTGATCCTCCAGCAGGGCGACCCGGCCGAGTGCTTCGCGGTGCTGCTCGAGGGCGAGATCCAGATGATCAGCGAGACGGTCAGCGCCGGGACCGTGGCGATGCCCCGTACGTCGCAGCCCGGCGTCTACGGCGGCGCCACCAGCGCCTACCTCGGCGACCGGGCGCCGCAGACGTACCAGCACACGCTGCGGACCACCGCGCCGACGCGGATGTTCATGCTGCCGGCCAAGAAGTTCGCCTACATCGTGGCCGAGTGGTTCCCGATGGCGATGCACCTGCTCGACGGCATGCTGTCGGGCGGCCGGATGCAGCGGGAGATCATCGACCGGCGGCAGCGGCTGACCGCGCTCGGCACGATCACGGCCGGGCTCACGCACGAGCTGAACAACCCGGCCGCCGCGGCGGTGCGCGCCGCGAGCGAGCTGCGCTCGCTGATCAAGACCTCGCGCCTCCAGCTCGCCCAGCTCGCCGAGGAGGGCATCCCGCCGGAGAAACTGCGCATGATGATCGAGTGGCAGGAGTCCTGCACGGACAACCTGGGCAAGCTGCCCCAGCGCAGCCCGCTGGAGGCGTCCGACGCCGAGGACGAGCTGGGCGACGCGCTCGACGAGCTGGGCATCGAGGACGCGTGGGACCTGGCTCCCGCGCTGGTCATCGCCGGGTTCACGCCCGAGGCGCTGGAGAAGATCCGCACCAAGGTGGGTGAGGAGCGCGCTCCCTCGGCGGTCCAGTGGCTGGCCAAGGCGATCGAGATCTCCCAGATGCTCAACGAGGTGACCGAGGCCACCGAGCGCATCACGTCGCTGATCGGCTCGGCCAAGCAGTACTCGCAGATGGACCGGGCGCCGTTCCAGCAGGCCGACGTGCACGACCTGCTCGACAGCACGGTCGCGATCTTCCGCGGCAAGATCCCCCCGGGCATCACGGTGGCCACCGACTACGACCGCACGCTGCCGCCCATCCCCTGCTACGCGGGCGAACTCAACCAGGTCTGGACGAACCTCATCCACAACGCGCTCGACGCGATGGGCGACGGGGGCACGCTCACGATCCGCACGGCGCACGACGAGGACGAGGCCATCGTCGAGATCGGCGACACCGGCCCCGGCGTGCCCGAGGCGATCAAGGACCGGATCTTCGAGCCGTTCTTCACGACGAAGAGCGTGGGTCAGGGCACCGGTCTCGGCCTGGACATCTCGTACCGGATCGTGGCCGGGCGGCACGGCGGGGAGATCAAGGTGCGCTCGGTTCCGGGCGAGACCTGGTTCGAGGTACGGCTGCCGCTCCGGGAGCCGGTTGTCGCCGTCTCTTGACCTTACTCTTGTCAGGACGCTTCCTTACCGCGTGTAATGGTTGACCGAAATGCGGGAAGGAGGCGTGCCCGTGAGCGCGTCCGAGACGGTGACAGGTTCGCGGTCCCTGAACGGTCTCCTCCGGGTGCTGGGCGGGATCGAGCGGCTGGGCAACAGGCTGCCCCATCCGTTCTGGCTGTTCGTCATCCTGGCCGCGTTACTGGCGCTGGTCAGCTGGGGTCTGGCGGCGGCAGGGGTGTCGGCGGTCAACCCGGCGACGGGCAAGACCGTCGTGGCCAAGAACCTGCTGTCCGCCGACGGCGTCCGGATGATGGTCGGCGACGCGGTCACGAACTACACCTCGTTCCCGCCGCTCGGCACGATCCTGGTCGTCATGCTCGGCGTCGCGGTCGCCGAGCGCTCGGGGCTGCTGGCCGCCGTGCTGCGCTCCGGGGTGTCGAGGGTGTCGCCGAAGTGGGTGACGTTCGCGCTGGCGTTCACCGGCATGGTGGCGCACGTGGCCTCCGACGCCGCGTACGTCGTGCTCATCCCGCTCGGCGCGCTGGCCTTCCGCGCGGTGGGGCGCAGCCCGATCCTGGGCATCGTGGTGGCGTTCGTGTCGATCTCGGCGGGCTACGACGCCAGCCCGCTGATCACGCCGACCGACGCCATCCTGTCGGGGCTCACCACGGCCGCCGCGCACACCGTCGATCCCGCCTACACGGTCACGCCGCTGGCCAACTACTTCTTCTCGCTGGCCTCCTCCCTGGTGCTGGCCGCCACGATCACCCTGGTCACCGAGCGCGTGCTGGCGCGCCGGGTCGAGTCGATGCCCATCGACCCGGAGCCCTCCCCCGCCTCCTCCACCTCCTCCACCTCCTCCACCTCCACCGCCTCCCCCGGCTCCACCGGCTCCTCCACCTCCTTCGACGAGGATCTGGGCGCGCTGGCGCTCAGCGTCTCGGAGCGGAAGGGGCTGCGGGCCGCGTTGATCGCGCTCGTGGTGTACGTGGCCGCCGTGGTGGCGGCCGTGCTGCCCGCCGGGTCGCCGCTGCGCGGCAAGGACGGCGGCATCGTGCAGTCGCCGCTGCTCACCTCCATCGCGATCTTCCTCGCGCTGGCGTTCCTGGCCGTCGGGTGGGCGTACGGGAAGGCCGCCGGGACGATCACCGGCAGCCGGGACATCCCCGGTTTCATGGCCCACGGGTTCCGCGAGATGGCGCCGATCCTGGTGCTGTTCTTCGCGATCTCACAGTTCCTGGCGTACTTCAAGTGGACCGGCATCGGCGAGATCATCGCGATCGACGGGGCCGGCCTGCTGAAGTCGGCCGGGGTGAGCGGGCCCGTGGTGTTCCTGGGCATCCTGGTCGTGGTCACCCTGATCAACCTGGTGGTGACCAGCGGGTCCGCGCAGTGGGCGCTCGTCGGCCCCGTCTTCGTGCCGATGCTGATGCTGCTGAACATTCCGCCCGAATACACCCAGGCCCTCTACCGCATCGCCGACTCGTGCACCAACGCGATCACGCCGATGAGCCCGTACTTCGTGATGGCGCTCGGCTTCCTCCAGCGCTACCGGCGCTCGGCAGGGATCGGCACACTGGCCTCGATGACCATCCCGCTCTCGTTCACCCTGCTCGTCGTCTGGACGCTGCTGTTCTTCGCATTCTGGTGGCTCGGCATCCCGCTCGGCCCCGGAGCGCCGATTCCTTAGAAAGGACCTCGTGTTGATCACCGACTGGGCCCGGCAGGCCCTCCCGGCCATGCTCGACGACCTCAAGGCCACGGTGGAGCTGGAAACCCACAGCTACGACAAGGCCATGCTGGTCAAGGGGCTGCGCGAGATCCGCGGCCGGGCCGTCGAACGCCTCGGGACGCCGGACGAGGAGGTCCTGCACGACGGCGGGTCCTACGGCGACATCCTGGAGCTGACCTACCGGGGCACCGCGCCCGGCACCGTGCTCATGCTCAGCCACTACGACACCGTCTGGCCGACCGGGACGCTGGCCGCCTGGCCGTTCGCGGTGGTGGACGGCAAGGCGACGGGGCCCGGCGTGTTCGACATGAAGACGGGCCTCGTCCAGTCGATCTGGGCCCTGCGCGGGCTGCGCGAACTCGGGCTGCCGCATCCGAGCGTGCGCTACCTCTTCAACGGGGACGAGGAGATCGGCAGCCCCGCTTCCCGCGCGCACATCGAGGCGGCCAGCGAGGACACGCTGGCGACCCTGGTCTTCGAGGCCTCCCAGGAGGGAGCGCTCAAGACCGCCAGGAAGGGCGTGGGGCTGTTCAACGTGAGCGTGACCGGCGTGGAGGCCCACGCGGGGCTCGACCCGTACGCGGGGGCGAGCGCCATCCACGCCCTGGCCGAGATCGTCACCACCCTGGCCCAGGCCGGCTCCCGCGAGCGCGGCACCACCGTGAACGTCGGCCTGATCAGCGGCGGCACCGGGCGGAACGTGACGGCCGGGGACGCGAGCTGCGGAATCGACGTACGCGTCACGGATCCGGCGGAGATGGGACGCATCGACGACGTCTTCGCCGGCCTGAAGGCGTCGGACCCTCGGGTGACCATCTCGGCCACCGGGGAGTGGAACCGCCCGCCCATGACGCCGAACGCGGCCTCCCAGCGGCTGTTCAAGGAGGCGCGGGAGGTGGCGGCCGGGTTCGGATGGCTGCTGGACGAGGTGTCGGTGGGAGGCGCCAGCGACGGGAACTTCGTCTCGGCACTGGGCCGGCCGGTGCTGGACGGGATGGGCGCGGTGGGGGACGGGGCGCATGCGCGGCACGAGCACGTGCTGGTGGAGCACATCGCGGAGCGCACGGCGCTGACCATGGGCCTGATCACCGCCCTCGCCTGACAACCACCCCCTGGCCCCGAACGGGACATGACCTCGGGACGGGCCAACCCCGCCGACCCCCGAACGGGACGTGGCCTCGGATGGGGCAGCCCATGCGGCCGGGTCACCGCGTGCGGCACGTCAACGGCCCGGTTGGCGCATGTCCTCGCCCGACGACCCCACAGCGGCCCCCGAACGAGACACGACCTCAGAGCGGCCCAACCCCGCCGACCCCCGAACGGGACGTGGCCTCGGGACGGGGCAACCCCTGCGTCCGGGTCACCGCAAGCGGCACGTCAACGGCCGGGCCGCCACAAGCGGATCTTCAACGGCCCGGTCGGCGCATGCCCTCGCCCAACGACCCCACAGCGGCTCCCCCGGAGACGCCTTTCAACGGGTCGCTGATCCACCTCCAAGCGCCTCGACCTGGGTCTCCGCCCGGACCTCCGGCGCCCATTCCACGGCCGTCTTGTCCTGCAACTCGGGATTGGGCAGCCCCTCCGGGCGGGACGCGGGGAGTCAGCCGAAGACGCGGTCGCGGGTCAGGTC
This sequence comes from Nonomuraea sp. NPDC049625, assembly GCF_040675285.1. NCBI lineage: Bacteria > Bacillati > Actinomycetota > Actinomycetes > Streptosporangiales > Streptosporangiaceae > Nonomuraea > Nonomuraea sp. NPDC049625. Next base: position 880,195 of record NZ_JBFAOQ010000004.1, read on the forward strand.
GAGGGCGGTCAGCACGGCGCCCTGGAGCACCGCGTTGCCCGTGACCGTGCTGGCGCGGACCTCGGTCGGCGCCGGGGCCAGGGCGCGCAGGTGGTCGGCAACCAGCTCGGCCAGCACATCCCCACCCTCATGCCCCGTCGTCCCGCCGAGGACGACAAGCCCCGGGTCGAGGAGGGTGGCGTAGGCGAAGGCACCCTGGGCGATCCGCCGGGCGAGCTCGTCCCGGTCGAACCTCCGTATGATCTCGGCGTTCAACAGCTCGCAGAACGCCACGCCCCCGACCTCCAGGAACCCGATCTCCCCCGCCCCGCCCGACGCACCCCGGCGCAGCCGGCCCTCGAGAACGACCGCCGCTCCCACCCCGTCGTCCAGCCAGAGGAGCACGAAGTCCTCGCTCCCGGCGGCGGCTCCGGTGCGGAGCTCGGCGATGGCGGCCAGGTTGACCTCGTTCTCCAGGATCACGGGCACGCCCAGGCGCTCGCGTACGGACCCCATCATGCCGGGCCGCCACCCCGGCACGTCGTTGGGTGACACCAGCTCCCCGTGACGCGGATCGACCAGCCCCGGCGCGCCGACCACGACCGTGTCCAGCGCGCGTCGCCCCACCGCGCCCCCGACCACCTTTGCGATGAGGGCCGCCAGGTCGGCTCTCGCGCCGATCGTCGTGCTGGCCTCGCTGACCACTCGCCCGGTGATGTCGGCGACCGTGACGTTGACGGCGTCGCGCCGTACGTCCACCCCGGCCACGTGGGCCCGGTCCGCCACCAGTCCGTACAGGCGAGCGTTCGGGCCCCGCCGGTCCTCGCCGCTCTCGCCGGTGATCTCGACGAGGCCGCCTGCCATGAGCCGTTCGATCAGGTCGGACACGGTGGGCCTGGACAACCCGGTCAGCGTGCGGAGCTGCGGCGCGGTCAGCGGGCCGTGCTCCAGCAGCAGGTCGAGGGCCAGCCGGTCGTTGATCGCTCGGGCCAGGGCGGGGGTGGCGGTCTTCACGGTCCTCATAATAATCAGGGACCCTGCCTGAAACCTCTTTTCATCAGGAAGCCTGCCTGATAATTTTCAGGCCATGAGCCATCAACGTGCCATCGCGGCCGTCTTCGTCGCGCACGGCGCCGTAGCCGGCAGCCTGTCCACGCGCATCCCCTGGATCCAGGAGCACCTGCACCTCAGCCCAGGCGCCCTCGGCCTCGCGCTGCTGTGCCCGTCGATCGGCGCCTTCGTGGGCATGCCGATGGCCGGCCGCCTCGCCTACCGCTTCGGCAACCGCGCCGCCACACGCGTCCTCCTCGCGCTGTGGTGCGCGGGCCTGGCCCTCCCCGCGCTCTCGCCGTCGCCCGTGTGGCTGTTCGGGGCGTTCCTGCTGTTCGGGGCGTCGGCGGGCATGTGCGACGTCGCCATGAACGCGCACGCCGTCCTCCTCGAACGGCATCTCGGCCGCTCGATCATGTCGGGGCTGCACGGCATGTGGTCCGTCGGCAGCCTGGCCGCCGGCGGACTCGGCGCCCTGGCCGCGCATGCGGGCATCGACGCCCGAATCCACCTCGGGGTCATGTCGCTCGCGTTACTCGGCCTCGGGGCGGCGGCCGGGCGCGGTCTTCTCCCCGACAGCGGGATGACGGGTTCCGTACGCGACGCGCCTGCGCCACGGCGCTTCGCGCTCCCCACGCGAGGGATCCTGGTGATCGGGCTGGTCGGGTTCTGCGCGACGTTCGCTGAGGGGGCCAGCTCGAACTGGTCCGCCGTCTACCTCACCGCCGTCACCGACGCCGGCCCCGGGTTGGCCGCCGCCGGATACACCGTCTTCATGCTCTGCATGGCGAGCGCGCGACTGCTGGGCGACCATGTCATCCGCCGGCTCGGTCCGGCGGCGACGGTCAGGGCCGGCGGTGCCGTGGCGGCGGTCGGCGGCGTCCTGGTGGTCGCGGCCCGAACGCCCGCGCTCGGTATCGCCGGGTTTGCCCTGGTCGGACTGGGGATCGCGGTTATCGTGCCACTCGTGATCGCGGCGGCGGGCAACGCGGGAACGACTCCGGGCGAGGGCGTGGCGGGCGTCGCGACGATCACGTACCTGTCGGGCCTGATCGCCCCGGCCGTGACGGGCTGGGTCGCGGGCGCGCTCAGCTACCCCGCCGCGTTCGCGCTGATCACGTGCGTGGTCGTGCTGCTGACGTTGCTCGCCCCTGTCTTGCGCCCTTCCCGCACCTCTCCCCCGGAAAGAGCCGTCCGTATCGACGCCCAACCCTGACAACCTGCCGACCTTGCTCGCACTCCTCCATCAGAAGGAGCCGTCCGTGTCGACGCCCAACCCTGACAACCTCCCGAGCTTGCTCGCACTCCTCCATCAGAAGGAGCCGTCCGTGTCGACGCCCACCCCTGACGACCTGCTGATCGACGAGGCTCTCGTACGCCGTCTGCTGGCGGCGCAGTTCCCCCGGTGGGCCGATCTGCCCCTCTCCCCCGTGCCGCGGTCCGGGATGGACAACACGACGTTCCGGCTCGGCCCGGACATGTCCGTACGATTGCCGCGCTATCCCCGGTGGGTCGGCCAGGTGGATCGCGAGCACGAATGGCTGCCGCGGCTCGCCCCGCACCTGCCATTGCCGATCTCCGAGCCGCTCGCGAAGGGCGAGCCCGGCGAGGGTTACCCGTTCCCCTGGTCGGTCTATCGGTGGCTGCCTGGTGAGACCACGGAAGACCTCGCCGATCCCGTCGAGGCGGCCAAGGAGCTGGCGGGGTTCGTGAACGCGCTGCAGCGGATCGACGCGGCCGGCGGCCCCGGGCCTTCGTGGAGCAACGCGTTCCGGGGCGTGCCGATGGGCGACGAGCGCGACTCGGTGGCCGTCGAGGCCCGCGTACGCCCCAAGATCGAAGCGCTACGCGGGCTCGTCGACACCGGCGCGGTGACGGCCGTGTGGGAGGCGGCTCTGGCGGCCCCCGCCTGGGGCGGCCCGCCGGTGTGGATCCACGGCGACCTCGCGCCCGGGAACCTCCTGACCGTCGAGGGCAGGCTGAGCGCCATCATCGACTTCGGCACGCTCGCCGTCGGCGATCCCGCCGTGGACCTGCTGCCCGCGTGGACGTTCCTGCCTCCGACGGCTCGGGACGTCTACCGGGAGACGCTCGGCGTGGACGACGCCACGTGGGCACGGGGCCGCGGCTGGGGCCTCGCGTCGTCGCTCCCGGTGCCCGACGACCCCTACTACGCCGATCCGGTACGCGTCGACAGAGCCCTGCGCCAGCTCGACGAGATCATCACGGACTTCCGCGCCACCTGAAAAGTGCGGGATCTTTGGCCCCGAGGACGCCACCCGCCCGAACCGGGCTGCTCTGGCGGGCATTGCGGCCAACTCGGGCGGAGGGCGCAGGCCCAATCCTGTTCATCTTGCTCAGTTGAGATAGAAAAGGTGCTCAACTGGGCGATCGGGGCAGGAACGACACTCGAAGAGGTAGACACTGCCCCCGCCCGACACCATCAGGCCGGGCGGATTGTGCGCGGCCTCGGCTCGTTCGGACCTCGAAAGGTAGATCTCCGGCCCGCTGTCGTCGTCGGGCCGGTCCTCCACCGGGAGCCAGGTCCGCCAGGACTCCCCGTCGAACTCATCACAGGCCACGGTCAGAAGATGCTGGATGGGCTGCCCGCACCTCTCGCAACTGAGCCAGGTCGTCGGGCCGTTCCATCCGTGCGGATGACCGCCGACTTTGGTTCCGGGGGCCGCACTGAGGTGGTAGAAGTACGACCACCCGGCAGTCTCCTCGAACCGGCGCAGCCGGTCATCGATCTTGTTGTGCACTTCCTGCGGTATGTCGTCCCAGTCGGGGTACTCCGTCACCTGCTCCGGGTGCACCACGCAGGGGATGGGAACGTGGCCCTCGGGAGCGTCAGCGGGTGCCGGGGGTGTGACGAGCACACGGCGGACGTCAGCCGCGTTCCTCCAGCGCACCTGCGGAAGGGGGCAGCGCTCGGCGGGCTCCTCCCCGTGGTTGAACGGGCACCACAGCACCTGGAGCAGATCGCTTCCCCGCGGGAACGGCACACCGGGCGCGTCCGCCGCGTAGAGCTGCACGACCGGCACCATGGGCACCACCGCCTCGTGGCGGGTGGCGTCCTCCAGACCGTCGTCGAAGTAGTGGTCCTCGGCGCACCACGGCCAGGGCTCATCGGCCGGCCACCTCAGCGGCCCTCCGACAGAACTGTCCTCGTACGACGGGTTTCCCGCACGCGGATGCAGCCGGAGCGCGTTTCTGCCGAGCGGCTTCAGCTCGGGAAAGAGTTCCTCCACAGCTACCGGCCGAGGCGGAGTATGGCGGGCCATCATTCACTTCTCCGATGACGTTCCGTTCCGGACGCGAGGACCTTATCGGCTGGGTCCGACACATGGTGCGGCGCGCTGATGGCGCCGTCGCCGGGCGAAGACGGCCTCATGCCTGGATGAACGGCTATGGCAAGCTGCGACGCTGCACGTCAAGGTCTGGAGAACCGGCTCACCACCCGCCGCCTCAGCGTGTGGCGGGGATGTCCACCCAGTCGCCGGTCGTCGCGAACGATGGTTTCCCCGACATCGAAGGCGAAGGTCAGCACCAACCGAGCCTATGTGTGAGGAACAGACAGGGGCCGTATGGTCGGATGAGGTCCGGGATGCCTCCGGTATTGCCGGCCTTGCCTGGCATGCGGTCGGGTGGCCGAAACCTGGAAATGGCTCGCGGCACAAAGCGATCGGTCTGGCATGGGTATGGTGTTTTGCATCCAGAGCGGAGGATCTTCCACCCGGGTGGAAAATCCTTCACCCGCGTATAAGGGCGCCCGCCGGTCTGCACTTCCTGCGGGTTCTCATCCGAAGTGGCGGGTTCTCGGGCGCTCCGGCAAAAGCGGGTGGCGAGTTCTCAGCTGACGTGGCGAGGATTGCTTCCGGCCGCCGATGTAGGTGTTCGGCCCCGTCCTCGCAGCGAGTCGGTGGAGACATCGATCAAGGAGTGTCATGACCGTCGTCCTGGCCGTGGAGCCGACTGTGTCCGCGCCTGCGTTGCGCCTGCGACCGTGGCGAGGTGAGGACGCTGTGGCCCTCGTGGCGGCTCATCGTGATCCACTCCTGCGCCGCTGGTTGACCGCCCCTCTGCTCAGCGAGGCGGACGCCCGTCGATGGATCGATGATCAGAACGAAGGGTGGACCGCGGGCGTCCGATTCAGCTTCGCCATACTGGAGCGCAACAGTGGCGAGAGCGAAGCCGACCAGCCGGTCGGCCACATCGTGGTCAAGGGAGGCGCCGATCCCACGGCCGCCTCGGCGGAGGTGGGTTACTGGATCTCGGCTGAGGTCCGAGGCCGAGGAATCGCTCCGCGCGCCCTTGAGGCCGTTTCGCGTTGGGCGCTCGGCCCGCAGTGCATGAGGCCTCTGACACGCCTCGATCTGCTTCATGCCGTGGACAACCATGCTTCTTGCCGCGTGGCGGAGAAATGCCGATATGGCTTGCGCTCCGTACTCCCCGCCCAACCCCCCGGATTCCCCACCGAGGGGCACCTGCACGTACGCACGAACGCGGCGGCTGAATCCGTGAGCGTGGAGTAGCAGCGTCCCGTTTTCCGAAATCCGCCACTTCGCATGAGGCAGCAAGACCAGTGACCGTCCCGATGACGAATGGCGAACCGCAGGCCGGCGACGCGAGCGCTCGACAGTTCAAGGGAGAAGCCACACTTCCGCTCGCTTACCGAGGCATGGGAGGCCGAGCGCACCGAATGGGTAACGCTCACGGGGATCCGCCGCCTGATCGACAAGCGCGAGCTCGTCAACGGGACCAGTATGAACGCCCTTACAGGGGTGTAGCCGCCCACGATCGCGGTTCCTCCGGCGTCGCGGCCGGCACCTTCGATCGCTTCGCATAGGCGCCTGCCGCACCGATCCGCAGGCTGACCGTCCTCTCGCGGGCGGGAGAGGGCTCCAGCGAGCCCATCCGGTAACCACGCAACGAGCAGTCGACTGGCGAGCGAAGCGAGCGGGGTTTGGGTGGGCTCCAGCAGGTCAAGCCGGTAACCGGACAAGGGGTGGGGGCGGCGAGCGGGGTTTTCGGGGGATCGAAAGGGGCTTGCCCCCTTGGGAGGCGCTGTCTGGAACTCCTTGGCGCGAAGTGCCCCCTTCGTGGAAGGCCATGCGGTTCCCCTGAGGCAACCCCGGAGGCCCTGGGGGTTTTGCCGGCTGGCGTGGTACGCTCCCAAGCGAGCGCTTGGTTTAGTCGCCTGCCGAGAGGTCGCCGCATGAAGTTCTCGACCTTCCACCTCTTCCACCGCTTCGACGGCCATGGCTTCAAGGACGTCTATGACTACCATCTGGAGCTCGTCGAGCTGGCCGAGGAACTGGGGTTCGACGGGGTACGGCTGGCCGAGCACCACTTCCGGGACTACGGCGTCGTCCCCAACCTGTTCACGATGCTGGCCCACGCCGCCGCCCGCACCTCCCGCATCCGGCTCGGCACGGGCATCGTGGTACTGCCCCTGCACAATCCGGTTCACGTGGCCGAGGAGGCCGCCATGGTGGACGTGCTCTCCGGAGGGCGGCTGGACCTGGGGATCGGGCGGGGGTATCAGAGCTTCGAGTTCGAGGGGTTCGGGATAGACCTGGCGGAAGCGCGCGACCGGTTCAACGAGGCGCTGGAGGTGATCCTCGGGCTCTGGACGCAGGACTCGTACCAGCATGAGGGGAAGTTCTACAAAACCGGCTCCGAGGTGAGCCTCGTCCCGAGGCCGCTGCAGTCGCCGCACCCGCCGCTGCACGTGGCGGCCGTCTCCCCCGAAACCGTGACCATGTACGCCGAGCGCGGGCTGCCCATTCTCGCCGACCCGGCGGCGCCGTTCCGCAAGGTCGTCAAGGCGGCGGAGACCTGGCGGGAGACGGCCGCGCAGGCGGGCCACCCCGAGGGCGCGGAGCTGGTGGTGGCGCGCAGCGTGTACGTGGCGCCGACGCTGGAACAGGCACGCGAGGACCAGGCGCGGTTCGAGGCGTCGTTCGACCGCTCGCGGATCTTCAACGAACGTAGCGCCCCCATCGACCCGAAGACCGGCCGGGCCGCGCAGGGCTTCGAGTACTACCAGGATCGCTACCTCAAGGGCGGCACGCTGTCGACCGACTTCCGCTGGGAGCAACTGGACGTGATCGGGGACCCGGAGCGGGTGATCCAGCAGATCTCCCTCCTGCGGGACTCCGGCTTCTCGAACCTCCTGTGCGACTTCGGCAGCACCCGCCCGATGCCGCTGGAGGACATGAAGCGGATCATGCGCTTCTTCGCCGCCGAAGTCATGCCCGCGTTCCGGTAACCCCTCGGGAGGCTCAGATGATCCACAGCCTGTCCCTGTCAGACCTCCTCGCCGATCACGCCCGCAGCCGTCCCCAGGTCACGGCGGTGGTGGACGGGGATGTACGGCGTACGTACCCCGAGCTCGACGCCCGGGTGACCCGGCTCGCTGACGCCTTGGCGGGGCGGGGTGTGGCGGCCGGGGAGCGGGTGGTGTGGCTCGGCCAGAACTCCCACGCCGTGCTGGAGCTGCTGCTGGCCTGCTCGCGGCTGGGCGCGATCCTCTGCCCGGCCAACTGGCGGCAGTCGGAGGACGAGCTGCGGTTCGTACTGTCCGATCTGACCCCCAAGGTCGTCGTATGGGAGCCTTCGGACGCCACCACGGCCGTGTCCGAGAGCACGTGGGTGCGGGCCGGGGACGAGTACGAGGAACTGGTGGCCGGCGGATCCCCTAGGGACTTCCCGCAGGTGGACGACGGCGAGCCGGTCCTCGCCCTCTACACCGCCGCCTTCGACGGACGCCCCAACGCGGCCCTGCTCAGTAGCGCCGCCCTGGTCGCCCACAGCGCCTCACTCCTCGTCGTACGCCAGATGGAGCCCGGCTTCACGTTCCTCAACAACGGCCCCCTCTTCCACGTGGGCACGATGATGTTCTGCCTGGCCACGTTCCAGATCGGCGGCACGAACGTGTTCACGCCCGCCTTCGACCCCGAAGAGGTCTGCCGCCTGATCGACGCCGAGCGGGTGACGCAGGCGTTCCTGTTCGGGCCGATGATCGACGCGGTGACGGCCGCGAACGCCGGAGGCAAGTACGACCTGTCGTCGCTGAGGTTCGTCTCCCATTCGGCCGAGTGGGACAGCATGATCACGGTGGACGACTCTCCCTGGTGCCGGTCCAAGATGGGCGGGTACGGGCAGACCGAGGTCGGCGGGATGCTCACGTTCCTCGGGCTGGCCGATGGGGGCTCGGGGTTCGCGGGACGTCCCTCTCCGCTGGTCCAGGTACGCATCCTGGCCCCGGACGGGACCGAGTTGCCGCCCGGCGAGGTGGGCGAGATCTGCGCCCGCGGCAAGACCCTCTTTTCCGGATATTTCGCCCGGCCCGACTTAAATACGGCCAAGTCCGCGTACGGCTGGCACCACACCGGCGACCTCGGCCGCCGCGAACCCGACGGCACCATCACCTTCATCGGCCCCAAGCTCCGGATGATCAAATCAGGGGCCGAGAACATCTACCCGGCCGAGGTGGAACGCGCCCTCAAATCCCACCCGGCCGTGGCCGACGCCGCCGTCATCGGCGTCCCGGACCCCACGTGGCACCAGGCGGTCAAGGCCGTCGTCGCGCTCAAACCGGACGCCACCGCCACGGCGGACGAGCTCGTCGAGCACGTCAGGACGCAGCTGGCGTCGTACAAGAAGCCGAGCCACGTGGCGTTCGTGGACGCGATACCGAAGCGCGGCTTCACCCCCGACTACGACGCCCTGGACTCGGCACACGGCGGCGGCAACTACCCGGGCACCTGACCCCAGGCTGCCGCTACCGGCCAACGGCGGCATGGACGCGGGCGCATGGACGCGGGTGGACGGGCGCGGGAGGGCGGGCGCTGGACAGACGGGGGCGGCGGACGCGGCGTGCGATGGCTGGGGGCTTAGCCGGGCGGGTGTAGCCGGACGAGCCTGGATGGACAGCGGGCCGGGTGGGCGCGTGAGGGTGGACGCGTGAGGGTGGGCGTGGCCGGGTGGGCGTGGGCTGGGCGGATTGGGGCCAGGTGGGTGGTGGTTACAGGGGGAGGCCCGCTTCCAGGTGAGCTAGGGCTTTGTCGAGTTCGACCGAGGCGTCCAGACCCGGATCCTTTACCAAGTCAAGCCAGACCGCCATGAGCACCCCCACGATCGCCCCCGTGACATTACGAAGCTCCGGATCATCGGCCGGCCGGCCCTCCCGGGCTGCCAGTTGCTCGTGCATGGTCCTGACCACGCCGCTGATGTTGTCCAGGCTGGCCGCCCACAGCTCGGGCACCGTGAACATGAGCTTCTCCCGCTCCATGCTCTCCGCGAACTCCTCCGCCGTCTGCCCGGCCAGCATCACCCGCATCGCGGCCCGTATCGCCGGGACGGGCTTGAGGTGGGCGGGGACAGACTGGAGCGCTTGCATGAAGGGCGGGAACTGGTCGACCAGCACCAGGTCCTCTTTGGTGGCGAAGTAGCGGAAGACGGTGCTCGGCGCCACCTCCGCCGCCTCCGCGATCTGCTCGACCGTCGTCGCGGCGTACCCCTGCTCCCGGAAGAGCCGCAGCGCCTCCTTCTGGATCAGCGCCCTGGTCTTGGCCTTCTTCCGCTCGCGCAGGCCCGGACGATCGCTCATCAAATCTCCTTGAGCAAGGAAGCCCGTCCTTCAGGGCGGGGGTACGTGGAAACAATGCAGCGGCATCTAACATATGCACAGCGCGTAACTGATCGCGTACTAGAATTTTAACTGTGGCGCAGGCCGTGAAGCGGGCCTACCGATACCGCTTCTACCCGACCCCCGAGCAGGCTGACGAGCTTGCCCGGACGTTCGGTTGTGTCCGCCTCGTCTACAACAAGGCGCTGGAGGAGCGCACTCGCGCCTACGCCATCGAAGGGCGTCGCGTCTCCTACGGGGAGTCGTCGGCGGTCCTCACAGCATGGAAACGCAGCGGCGATTACGACTTTCTGTCGCAGGTCTCCTCCGTGCCGTTGCAGCAGGCGCTTCGCCACCTGCAGGCCGCGTTCGCGAACTTCTTCGCCAAGCGGGCCAAGTACCCGACATTCAAATCGCGCAAGAAGTCGCGAGTGTCGGCCGAATACACCCGCTCGGCCTTCCGCTGGCGCGAAGGCCGGCTGTGGCTGGCCAAGATGGACGCGCCGCTCGACATTCGCTGGTCGCGTCCGCTGCCGGAGGGCGTCGCCCCGTCCACGGTGACCGTCTCGCGCGATGCGGCGGGCCGTTGGTTCGTCTCCCTGCTCGTGGAAGAAACGTTCACTCCCCTCCCGCCGGTGGAGCAGACGGTGGGGGTGGATGCGGGCATCACCGCCCTGGCCACACTGTCCACCGGAGAGAAGATCGTCAATCCCCGCCACGAACGCCGCGACCGGCGCAAACTGGCCAGAGCACAGCGGGCGCTCGCCCGCACGGCCAAAGCGAGCGCCAACCGGGCCAAGGCTCGGCTCAAGGTCGCTCGCGTCCACGCCCGGATCGCCGACCGTCGCCGGGATTTCCTGCACAAGCTCACCACTCGGCTCGTCCGTGAGAACTGTGAGGATGGTGGTGTGCCGCTTCGAGCCCCGGCTTGACCCGCGCGAGAACAGACCATGGTGTCCTTGTTTGGATCTGTCGGCC
>NZ_JBFAOQ010000005.1:0-5134 GCF_040675285.1 Nonomuraea sp. NPDC049625
GGCCGACGTTGGCGCGTCGGTCATGCTTGTGGATTCACATGATCACCGGGACGGTACACCCCTTCCCAGTGATCCACAGATCTCAAGCATTGCTCCTGCGGGCCGACGCGCGGCACAACCGCGTACGCATCCTCGAGGCCGCGCGGGAGGCATACGCCACGCGCGGGCTCGACGTGCCCATGGCGGCCATCGCGCGGCGCGCCGGGGTCGGCGTGGCCACGCTCTACCGGCGCTTCCCCTCACGGGAGTCGCTGATCACGGAGGTGTTCGGCGACAAGCTGGCCACGTGCGCGTCGGTCGTGGACGAGGCGCTGGCCGATCCGGACCCGTGGCGGGGGTTCTGCTCGATGATCGAGACGGTGTGCGCGATGCAGGTCGCCGACCGGGGGTTCACCGAGGCGTTCCTGACGGCGTTCCCCGACGCGATCGACTACGAGCGCACGCGGGTGCGGGCCGAGCAGGGCCTCGCCGAGGTGGTACGGCGGGCCAAGGCCGCCGGGCTGCTGCGGGCCGACTTCGACCCGGCCGACCTGACACTGCTGCTCAAGGCCAACTGCGGCGTCGCCACCGGGACGAACGAGGCCGCGGCGGCGGGGTCGCGGCGGCTGGTGGCGTACCTGCTGCAGTCCTTCCGCGCCCAGCACGCCGAGCCCCTGCCGCCGGTGCCGCCCCTCACCCTCGACCTCCTGCACGGGCAGGCGACGGCGCGGTAGCCCCGGGACATTGCCCGGGAAGTGCCCGGTCGGCGCCCTGGTCGGTCCCATCCGGCCGACCCGGTGGCCAGGGGCACGTCGCTCTCGATCTGGTCCCCGGCATGGGTCTCCTCGGTCCGTACGAGGACACCGCCCTTGACCTGCGTGAAGGTCCACACATGGACACCCCGGTCGATGCGCAGCCCTTCGCCGATCGCCGGGCCGGTCCAGCGGATGCACTTGTGGTGCTGCGGTTGCCGCACGGTGGAGGTGATGACCAGCGTTGTCGGCGGGCTGACGGGGGTCGCGGGCACCGGCGTGGTCCACCTGAACCGCGAGTTCTCGCGGAGCGGGCCGGAGTCCAGGCGCTTCATGCTGGTCACGGGCTTCTGCCAGGTCGGCCGGCCTTCCACGTCTGTCTGGAGTTCCCAGACCGTGCGCAGGGGCGCCCTGATCAAGGTCTCGGTCCGGTAGCGGATCTTGGCGGCGGGATCGACGCCTTCCCCCAGCACTGGAGCCCACCACCGTCGTAGCCGGTGACGGCCTGCGCGGGCGGGACGTGACCCGCGAGGCCGCCTGCGACGACGAGCGAGATCGTGAGCGTGCTGATACGCCTTGCTGACTGGGCCGACGACACCGATCCTTATGATCCTTTAACATCTAGAGTCCTAAAGTGCTAGCAAGCTAGATAAATGGAGAAATCGGTGATCGAGTTCCATCTGGACGGCAGGTCGGGCGTCTCGCCGTACCTGCAGATGGTCCAGCAAGTACGGCACGCGCTGCGGCTCGGCCTCCTACGCGAAGGCGACCAGCTGCCGACCGTCAAGGAGGTCGTGGCGCAACTGGCGATCAACGCCAACACCGTCCTCAAGGCCTACCGCGAACTCGAGCACGAGGGCCTGGTGGCCGCCCGGCCAGGGGTGGGGACGTTCGTGACGGCGACGCTCGCCGACACCTCCCTGGCCGCGCACGGCCCGCTGCGGATGGAACTGCAGCGCTGGCTCGCCAAGGCCCGCCGAGCCGGTCTCGACGACGAAAGCATCGAGGCCCTCTTCATGACCACCTTTCGGACCTTCGCTCAGGAGGACATAGCGTGACCGCTGTCCTGCAGGCCCAGGCACTGGGCAAGAAATACGGCAGACGCTGGGCGCTGCGCGAGTGCACCATCGACATCCCGGCAGGCCACGTCGTCGGGCTCGTGGGCCCCAACGGAGCCGGCAAGACCACGCTCCTGAAGCTCGCCAGCGGCCAGCTCCAACCCTCGGCGGGCGGCATCACCGTGCTCGGCGGCCGGCCCGCGGCCACACCCGCCCAGCTGGCCAGGATCGGGTTCGTCGCCCAGGACACCCCCGTCTACGCGGGCCTGACCGTCGCCGAACACCTACGGCTCGGAGCCCGGCTCAACCCCCGCTGGGACGACACCATGGCACGGGAACGCATCGCGCAACTCGGACTCGTCCCCGGACACCGGGCGGGCAAACTGTCCGGCGGCCAGCGCGCCCAGCTCGCCCTCACCCTGGGCCTGGCCAAACGGCCCGAGCTGCTGATCCTGGACGAGCCGGTCGCCTCCCTCGACCCGCTGGCCCGCCGCGAGTTCCTGCAGGCACTGATGGAGGCCACCGTCGAGCACGAGTTCAGCGTCGTGCTCTCCTCCCACCTGGTCTCCGACCTGGAACGCGTCTGCGACTTCCTCGTCGTGCTCGTCGACTCCCGCGTCCAGATCGCCGGAGAGGTCGAGGAGCTGCTCGCCACCCATCACCGCCTCACCGGCCCGCGCCGCGACCCCGACCGGCTGCCCGCCGACCAGCACGTGATCTCCGCACGCCACACCGAACGGCAGAGCACGTTCATCGTCCGTACCGACGCCCCTATCCACGACCCCGCCTGGACGGTCAGCCGGCTCAGCCTGGAAGACCTCGTCCTGGCCTACATGGACAAACGCACCGCCGAGAACCGGCGCGTCGCCCTGGAGGTCCAGCGATGATCTGGCTGACCTGGCGCCAGCTGCGCGGCTCGGCCGCGATGCTGGCCGCCCTGCTCGTCATCCTCGCCACCGTCCTGGCCCTGACCGGCCCGGACCTGGCCTCGGACTACTCCACCGGTATCGCCGCCTGCACCCAGGACGACACCTGCGGCCGCTTCTACGACCGGTTCTTCGACGGGTACGACATGCCCTTCATGGCCGTCAGCCTCATCGTGCTGCTCCTGCCCGCCGTCGTCGGGCTCTTCTGGGGAGCACCGTTGATCAGCCGCGAGCTGGAGACCGGCACGCACCTGCTGGTGTGGAACCAGACCATCACCCGCGGCCGCTGGCTGGCGGTCAAGCTCGGGCTCACCGGCCTGGTCGCCATGGCCGCCGCCTGCCTGTGCGGCCTCGCGGTGACCTGGTGGTCCGATCCCCTGGACAAGTCGGCCCCGGGCGACCTGGCCCTGATGGCTCCCCTGGTGTTCGGCGCGCGCGGCATCGCCCCGATGGGGTATGCGGCGTTCGCCTTCGTCCTGGGCGTGACCGTGGGCATGCTGGTGCGCCGCACCCTGCCCGCCATGGCCCTCACGCTGGCCGTCTTCGCCGCGATCCAGCTCGCCATGCCGCTGCTGGTCCGGCCCCACCTGATGACCCCGGTCACCTCGACCTTCGAGCTCAGCGAGACGAACATGGACGGCGTCGGCATAAACCGTGACCAGGGCGGACGTGTGGAGATCCGCCTGAATGCGGCTGTTCCCGGCCACGCGGGCGCCTGGGTCCTGTCCAGCGATCTCGTCGATCCGTCCGGACGTCCGACCGCCGGCCCCGAGCCCGGAATGGGGATCGTCCAGGTCTCGACGACGTCGGGACCCTGCGCACCGTCGGCATCACCGATCATGGGCGCGTGCACGACCGAGATCAACCGGCTCGGCTACCGGCAGAAGGCGACCTACCAGCCCCTGGAGCGCTTCTGGCCCTTCCAGTGGATCGAAACCGGGATCTACGCCCTGCTCACCCTCGGCCTCACCTGGCTCTCCTTCTGGTGGATCCGCAGGCGCCTGTCATGACCGCCATCAGGACCATGACGGCCGGACTCGCCCTCCTCCTGGCCGCGGCCTGCACGGCGCCGACGCCACCGCGCAGCGAGGCGAACGCCGCAGCCAGTACGGCCTGCGCACGCCCCCAGGGACCGACCGCGGCGGAGACCGCCACCACCATCGACGTCATCGAGCAGGCGTACTTCTGCATCCTCGGCAACTACTACAGCGGCGCCACCCTGGACGCCCGCTCGCTCCTGACCACCGCGTTCGCCGCCCTGACCCAGGAGCTCAACCGCAACGGACGCGACCTGCCCGAAGCCACCATGCCGGCGCTGACCGGCGACCGGAAAGCCGACTGGACCGCCTTCGAGACCGCCTACCGCAAGACCACCGACCAGCTCCCCGACCTGCGCGACCAACTGGCCGTCGCCACCCTCGAAGCCCTCGTCGCCGCCCTCGGCGACAACCACGCCGCCTGGGTCCACGACATCAAACGACCCCCCGACTACCACGACGGCGACGGCTACGGCCTGGGCCTCGAAGCGAACGTCAACGGCCCGCAGGTGCAGGGCAACCCCGGCGTCGCCCTCCCCCCGCTCTTCATCACCACCATCCAGGGCGGCGCGGCACAGGCCGCCGGACTGCGCCCCGGCGACCTCATCGAATCCATCAACGGATCGACGCCCTTCATCGACGGCAAGCCCACCCCCGCCATCGCCGCCCTCTACCCCCGATACCCGGAGGCGCGCCCGGTCCGGCTGCGGCTCCTGCGGCAGAGCACCGGCCGCCGCTGGAACGCGACGCTCGAACCCGGCCTCTACCAGCGCGACCTGGCCACCCTGCAAGTGGTCCAGTCGAAACTGCTGGACGACGACGTCGCCTACGTACGGATGCGCGGATTCGCCCCCGACTCCGCCGACAGAGTGCTCAAGGCGATCACCAGACTACGCACCGGCCGCACCCTCACCGGCGTCGTCCTGGACCTGCGCGGCAACGGCGGCGGCAGCCCCCAGGAGGCGATCCGGCTGGAGAGCGCGTTCGCCCACGGCAAGGCCACCGCCCACCTGTGCACCGTCGACGGCAAGTGCGAGACCCTGCGGACCGACGACACCGTCCCACTGGTCAACCTGCCACTGATGGTGCTCATCGACCGCAGCTGCGCCTCGGCCTGCGAACACTTCAGCTCCGCCGTCAAAGACCTGCGCGTCGGCCAGTTGATCGGCACCCGAACCGCCGGCGTCATCTCCGGACCGGCACAGCCGTACCTCCTCGCCAACAACACCACACTGAACTTCCCCACCCGGCACCACCTGGGGCCCGAACACGAGGTGATCGACCGGATCGGCGTACCGCCCGACCACCACGTACCCCTCACCCCGAAGGACGCGGCCACCGGGCGAGACCCCGCCCTGGCCAAGGCCCTGACCTTGCTGCAC
>NZ_JBFAOQ010000005.1:5231-736244 GCF_040675285.1 Nonomuraea sp. NPDC049625
CACAAGTGAACGGACCTCTCCGATGAGACACCTCCTGGCAGTCGCCGCCGGACTGGCCGTCCTCGCCGTGTCCGCCTGCTCCGCACCCACCCCGCCCTGGCCAAGGCCCTGACCTTGCTGCACAAGTGAACGGACCTCTCCGATGAGACACCTCCTGGCAGTCGCCGCCGGACTGGCCGTCCTCGCCGTGTCCGCCTGCTCCGCACCCACCCCGCCCCGCTCCGCCGCTCCCTCGGCCACACCCACCGGCCCGGCCACCCTGCCCGCCCCCACCGGCCCCCACCCCGTCGGCACCACCGCCCTGTACCTCAACGACACCTCCCGCCCCGACCCCTGGGACCTCGACGCCACAACCAGACAGCTCAAGGTCACCCTCTGGTACCCGACCAAGCAGCGCGACGGACAGCGAGCCCCGTACATGACCCCCAAGGAATCCGAGCTCACCCTGAAGGGAGGCAGGATCGCGGGCGTCCCGGACGACACCCTGAGCAAGACCCGAACGAACGCCACCAAAGACGCCGAACCCACAGGCCGCGACCTTCCCCTGGTGGTGCTCTCCCCCGGCTTCACCAAACCGATGAGCACGCTCACCGCCCTGGCCGAGGACCTGGCCAGCCGCGGCTACGTCGTCGCGGGCATCGACCACACCTACGAGAGCTACGCCACGACCCTCGCCGACGGGCGCGTCGCCGAATGCCTCGCCTGCGACAGCGACGCCGACCCCGGCTTCGGCACAGGCCTGGTCGCGGGCCGGGCCGCCGACGTCTCGTTCGTGCTCGACCAACTGCCCTCGACCTGGAACGGCGCCGACCGGATCGACCGCTCCCACATCGCCATGGTCGGCCAGTCCATCGGCGGGGCCGGCGCCATGGCGACCATGGTGAAGGACCCCCGGATACGCGCCGGTATCGACATGGACGGCACCACCTACGCCCGGATCCCCAAAACCGGATTCTCCCGTCCCTTCATGTTCATCGGTTTACCGCAGCACGTCCCCGGCGGCCGCGACAACTCGTGGGAGCGCGACTGGAAACTGCTCACCGGCTGGAAGCGCTGGATCGTGCTGTCAGGCGCGGACCACCAATCCTTCACCGACCTCCCGCTCCTGTCAGGCGCCCTCGGCATCAAACCCTCCTACGGCATCCTGCCCGCGGCGCGCGCCGCCGAGCTCACCCGTACGTACGTGGCGGCCTTCCTCGACCAGCACCTGAAATCGCAACGGCAGCCCCTCCTGGACAAGCCGTCCGCACGCTACCCCGAGGTCAAATTCTGCCCCGCGACCTGCGGCCAATCCTGAGATCCGTCGTGGAGCCCGTGGTTCTGCGCTGTTCTGGATGGGGTTTGCCCCAGCCGACGCCCTTTACATTGTAGATTTCTACCGGCGCTAACCCCAGGTGAGCGGGTCGAGGTGGAGGTAGAACCGCTCGCGGTCACGGTCGAGGACGATGCCGTACCGCTCGGCGAACCTCTCGTCCGCCAAGCTCGCCTCCCGCTCGTCGGGCCACGTCTCCCGCGCGTTGGCGAGCAGGAGCGCGATGTCGGCGTAGGGGTCGGCCCGTCCGAGGCGGCCGAGGTCGATGAAGCCCGCCACGTCCAGGGTCTCCGGGTCGAGGATGATGTTGGGCAGGCACAGGTCGCCGTGGCAGACGACCGTCTCGGCGGCCTCCTGCGCGAGGCGGTGCTCCAGCTGGGGCTCGAGGCGGGCGAGCAGTTCGCCGGCGGGCGTGTCCTGTTGTTCTTCCGGGAGGAACGCGGGGTTGACCGCGCCCCGCGCGACGACGTCGCGGGCCGTGGCGAACATCCATGTGAGATCCCGCGCGAACGGGCACCCGCGAGCGGGCAGGTCGTGCAGGCGGCGTACGGCATCCGCGATCTTCTCCCAGGCCGCCCGCAGCTCCGCGGCCGGGACCCGATCGGCGGGGACGCCCGCGACGGCGCTGGTCACCAGGCGGGCGCCGTCGGCCGTGGCGCGCCAGTCGAGGACGCGCGGGCCCGGAACGCCCTGCGCGCCCAGCCACTCGGCGCGGTCCCGCTCCTCCTCCAGCGAGGTCACGGAACCGGCGGGGACGCACTTGGCGTATCGGGTGCCGTCCTCGGAGCGGAAGACATCGGCCCCGGACTCGCCGCCGGTGACGGGGATCCATCCGTCCCCGTCGCGGCCGTCGTACAGCAGTGCCCGCAAGGCCGATGTCGAGTCGATCATGTGAACCACCCTAGCCGCCGGGGCCGACCGTGAAGCCCGCCTCCCCCTCGCTGGGGAGGGGCCTGCCTCTTACGGGGGTGCCCGGGCACCCCCGCCGGCCGCGAGGCTCCTGCCATGCGTCTACACATCGAGGTCCGTACGCTCGTGCTGGTGCGCCGCGTCGCCGGGTTCGGCGCGGCGGCGGCGATGTCTCTTTACCTGCTGGTCAAGCTGGTCTGGATCGCCGCCGAGGTGTGGCAGGGCACGGCCCAGTGGGTGCTGCTCAACGCGATCACGGTGGTGATGGCGCTGGCCGGCGCCGCGCTGGGCCTGGCGCTGGCCCAGTCGTGGGGGACGCGACTGCCGGGCTGGCTGGTGCTGCCGCTCGGCTGGGTCGCCGGCGGCTTCCTGGTTTCCATGATCCCGTACATGATCGTCGCCAGCCTGGTGGCGCCGAGCGCGCCCGAGCCGGCGGCCACCACGCCGGCCTGGGAGAGCGCGCTCATCGGCGTCGGGTTCGCCGGCATGGCGGTGGCGCTGGTCGTGGGCCTGCCGCTCTTCCTGCGTGAACGATGGCCCCGCGCCTTCACCGGACGGGTGGGCCGGGAACGAGCGGACGGCCGCTTCCTTTGGGTGTTGCCGCCGCTCGGAGTGCTCACCGCGACCTGGATCTCCTGGGCCGCGGGCAGCACCTACGGGCTGCTCACGGTGTGCGACACCCAGGGCAGGCTCCTCATGGCCAACAGCGCGCTGTGCGCGGCGGGCGCCGGTTGGAGCCTGTGGACGCTCGGCCCGTGGGGCAGCGGGCGGACGCCGGTGTGGCTGCCCATGGCCGTGGGGTTCGTCGCCTCCGGGTCGTTGTTCTCATGGGGAGCGTGGCGGCTGGCGTGGCTGGTGGCCGGAACGTACCAGCCGGTCGAACTTCGCGGGGTGGCCGTGGCCGAGCACTGCGTCGCCGTGGTCGCGGGCCTCGCCGTCCTGGTGGCGTTGACGCAGGCGTACGGGCGCCGGTGAGAGTGCACGCTGCGGGTTGGGTCAGGGGGCCTGGACGAGCGGTTGCAGCACCGTGAGGCCGTAGGACTCCGCCGGTGACGGCGGGGCGGCCTCCGGTGCGGTGCGGCGGAACGTGGTGGGCGCCATCCCGTAGATCGCGCGGAAGCGGCGGGAGAAGTGGTAGGCGTCCGCGAAGCCGCACTGCGCGGCGATCGCCCGCATGGACAGGTTGCTCTGCCACAGGAGCGGTTCGGCCCTGGTCAGGCGGAGGAGTTCGAGGGCGGCGACCGGACCGACCCCGAACGTGCGGCGGAACGTCCGGCACAGCGTGCTCGGCGAGACCCGGGCAGCCGAGGCGAGCTCCCGCATCGGCACCGGCCTGGCCACCCCGTCGGACCAGTGCTCGCGCACCGCGCGCAGCATCGCGGTCACCGGTGACGGCAGGGCCGAGGGCGGGCGCTGCGCCGGCGCCGGATCGGCCAGGAATGTCAGCACCAGCAGGCGCAGCGTCTCGCAGGCCTGGACCCGCCACCGCGGCGGGCACTCGGCGCCCAGCCAGAGCAGATACTGGCACAGGGCGCCCATCGGGTCGTGCCGCCCGGTCAGGTCCCGTACCAGCGGCCAGTCCGCCGGCACCTGACCCGTGAGCGTGAAATGCACGTACGCGTGCCGGGTCGGGGTGCGGGGATCCCAGCGGAACGCGTCACGCATACCCGGCCGGATGAGCAGCAGCTTTCCCGGGGTCAGCGACAGCGCGACGTCGTCCCACAGCCAGGTGGCACTGCCGCGGAGCAGCCAGACGAACTGGTACGACCTGGCCTCCCGCGGGCCGAACGTCGAGCCGGGCGGATAGTCCGCGACACTCGGCTCGAGCCGGGCCACCAGATCGACGGAGATCGTCATCTGTCACAGCCGCCGTCGCGATTCGGGCGGATCCGCGGCCGGCGCACGTCCTGGAGCCCTTTGTAGGCGTACGGGTCGGTGCCGGCGACGAGGACGACGTCCCGGAAGTCCGCCTGCGCCATGCCCGTCCCCTCCGCCGGGACGGCCCAGGGCAGCAGGGACTCGGCGCTCATGTAGTGGTTGACCAGCGCCCGCCGGTAACCCCGCCGTCCGGTGTTGGGCAGCGACCTGTGCAACAGGTAGCCGTTGAACACCACCACGGTCCCCGCCGCGACCTCGACGGGCACCGCGTCGGAGTCGCCGAACGGGAAGCCGTAGGACTCCACCGTGCAGTCGTAGCGGGGGTCGTCGTGCTCGCGGTTCGGGTAGAGCACGCCGCGCCGGTGCGATCCGGGCAGCACCCAGAGGCACCCGTTCTCCACGGTGGCGTCGTCGAGCGCGATCCAGGCCGCCGCGAGCGAACGGTCGCGGGTCGGGATGAACAGCTCGTCCTGGTGCCAGGCCTGCCCCGGCTCACCCTCGGACTTGATGAACAACATCGACTGCATCGCCTTGACGTTCGGGCCGATCAGCGAGGTCAGCGCCGAGACGATCGCCGGATGGCGCATCGTGTCGAGCATCAGGCCGGACAGCTTGTGCGGGTAGTGGACGCACAGGAACCTGCGCAGCACGTCGTCGTCGCTGTCGGCGTCCCCGGCGGGGAGCGCGCCGCTGATGTCGCCGAGCTCGCCCCGGCAGATGCGGACGGCCTCTTCGAGCAGCTCGCCCACCTCGCCGGGGTCGAGGGCGCGGTCGAGGACGAGGTAGCCGTCGCGCTCGTACGGGGACTTCAGGTCGGGGTTCGTCATCGCCCCATCATCGCCATCGCGGCCCGGTCCCGGCCATGGCCCGATCACGCATCCGGATGGCGAATCGTGTCATCCGCCGACGCCACCTGGGACGAGGAGGCGTCGGCGTAGCGGCGGGCCAGGTGCGCGAAGGCGTCCTTGAGCGCGGCAGGGCCGACGACCTCGATGTCGGCGTCGAACCTGCCGACGCTCGCGGCCAGCCCGACCCAGGACCAGGACCCCAGGATGAGCCGGCACCGGTCCGGGCCGAGCTCCTCGACCACCCCGTCGTGAACGTAGGGGGACACGGCGGCGGCCGGCAGGCCGAGGATGACCTCGCCGCGGCAGGGCCAGTCGCCGGAGCCGCCGGAGCCCCGGAACCGATCGGCCACGAAGGCGGCCACCCCTCCCCCGGGCAGCTCGCGCGGCGCGAAACGGGGCCCCGTGGGGACGCGCGGCGTGATCCGGTCGGCCCGGAAGGTCCGCCAGTCCTCCCGGTCGAGATCCCATGCCACGAGATACCAGCGCCCGCCCCAGGTGACGAGGTGGTGGGGCTCCACGCGGCGCGGCGGGCCGCCGTCGTCGCCTCCCGGCGAGGCGTAGTCGAAACGCAGCACCTCCCGGGCACGTACGGCGGTGCCGACGGACACCAGCACCCCGCTGTCGACCTGGGGATCCGGCGCGTACCGCTCGACGGCGATGATCTGGAGTGCGTCGATGCGGTGGCGCAGCCGTGCGGGCATGACCTGCCGGACGGTGGTCAGCGCGCGGGCCGCGGCCTCCTCGATGCCGGCGCCGGTCGTGGTCGCGGCCTGGAGCGCGATGGCCAGGGCGACGGCCTGCTCGTCGTCGAACAGCAGCGGCGGCAGCCGCGTACCGGCGTCGAGCCGGTAACCGCCCTCGGGTCCCTTGGTGGCCACGATCGGATAGCCGAGCTCACGCAGCCGGTCGACATCGCGGCGCACGGTGCGCGGGCTGATGCCGAGGCGCTCGGCCAGCAGCGCTCCCGGCCAGTCCCGGGGTGCCTGGAGCAGCGAGAGCAACGACAGCAGCCGAGCCGAGGTTTTCTGCACCCGTCCAGTATCGCCCGGAGAAGAGGCCACAACCTGACCGCTACCCCTGGAATTGTGGTCGGCGACCGGAAAGACGACCGACCAAGGAGCACATCATGTCCGTGAACACCGTGACCCATCTGAACTTCCGCGGAGACGCCCGGGCGGCGCTCGCGTTCTACCAGTCCGTGTTCGGCGGGGACCTGGCCGTGGTCACCTACAAGGACGCCGGCAACGTGCAGGAGCCGGCCGAGGCCGACCGGGTCATGTGGGGCCAGGTGAGCGCCGCCGGCGAATTCGAGGTCATGGCCTACGACGTGCCCTCGCGCCTGCCGTACAGCCGGGGAGAGAACGCGTTCTTCGTCTCGGTGCGCGGCGAGACGGCCGAGGAGATCACCGCGTACTGGGAGAGGCTGTCCGACGGGGCGACCGTGCTGCAGCCTCTGGGGCCCGCGCAGTGGGCCCCGCTGTACGGGATGCTGACGGACCGGTTCGGCGTGACCTGGGTCATCGACGTCGCCGCCCAGTACTGATCATCACAGAACGCGCTGCGGCAGGATGATCGCATGACTGTGCTCGACACCCGGACACTCAACCGCGCGACGCTGGCGCGGCAGCTACTGCTCGACCGCGCCGACTTACCGGTGCGGGACGCCGTCGCGCACCTGTGCGGCCTGCAGGCGCAGGAACCGCAGGAGCCGTTCGTGGGGCTCTGGTCGCGGCTGCGCGCGTTCGAACCGGCGGCGCTCTCGGACCTGCTGACCGGGCGACGCCTGGTGCGGACCATTCTCATGCGCCGCACCGTTCACCTCCTCACCGCGGAGGACGCCCTGGCCTGGCGCGCCCGCCACGACGCCATGCTGCGCCAGCGCATGCTCGGGACCTACCGCCGCGAGCTCGACGGGGTGGACCTCGACGAGCTCCTGGCGGCGGGCCGGGCGCTGATGGCCGACGGGGAGCCCCGCTCGATGGGCGAGATCGGGCGGGCGGTCGCCGAGCGCTGGCCGGCGCCGGGACCGCGCGTGCTGGGCGAGATGCTGGTCGCCGCCCTCATCCCGATGGTGCAGCTGCCGCCGCGCGGGCTGTGGCGGACGAAGGCGGGCGTGAGCAACGCGCTGCTGTCCTCCTGGCTCGGCCGGGAGATCGACCCGCCCGCCCCGAACGGCTCGGACCCGGTCGGCGAGGCGCTGGTGCGGCGCTACCTGGCCGCCTACGGCCCGGCGGCCTCGGCCGACCTGCGCGCCTGGTGCGGCCTGGCCGGGCTGCCGGGCGCGGTGGCCGCGGTACGCCCCGAGCTCGTCTCCTTCCGCGACGAGCGCGGCCGGGAGCTGCTGGACCTGCCCGACGCGCCGCGTCCCGACCCCGGCACGCCCGCGCCGGTGCGGTTCCTGCCCGCCTTCGACAACGCGATCCTCGGCTACCACGACCG
Organism: Nonomuraea sp. NPDC049625; assembly: GCF_040675285.1. NCBI lineage: Bacteria > Bacillati > Actinomycetota > Actinomycetes > Streptosporangiales > Streptosporangiaceae > Nonomuraea > Nonomuraea sp. NPDC049625. The sequence goes on from NZ_JBFAOQ010000005.1 coordinate 12,618, forward strand.
CGGCCGGATCATCGACGACGCCCACCGCGGCCCGTCGGTCGCCGGGGCCCGCGTGGTCCTGGTCGACGGCCGGGTCCGCGCGACCTGGACCGTCGAGGACGGCACGGTGGCCGTCACGCCACTGGGCCGCCTGTCCGGAGCCGACCGCGACGCCGTCGGCGAGCAGGGGCGGGCGCTGGCGGCGTTCCTGTCCGACGGCGACAGCCACCGCGTGCGGATCGGCGACGGCTGAGGTCACCAGCCCGGCGTTCGCGTCACCCCATGATGACCGTGAGGTCGAACGTGCCCTGGTGCGGGATGCGGAGGGCGTGGAAGCGGCGGGCGCCGTCGCGGAAGTAGCGCACGCTGCCGGCCGCCAGGGTCGCCTGCAAAGGGGTGTTCCAGCGCAGGCGGATCGTGGTGCGGCCCCTGCGGAGGTCGAACCCGTCGGCGGTGGCGGTGGTCGTGCCGCCGAACGCCGCCCGGGTGCCGTCGGTGAAGGTGAGGACGTCCGTGGGATGCAGGACGAGGGGGATCTGCTCGGTGGCGGCGGCGTTCGCCGTGACCGTGCGCCGGATCGTCCGGCGGGTGACCAGGACGTCCGTGGTGACGTTCGCGTTGCCGTAGCGGATGCCGAGGGCGGCGGGGGCCCGGCCGCCGCTCCATTCGCGGCCGCCTGGGGCGCCGTGGAAGTAGGTGGCGGGCAGGGAGCCGTCGGAGTCGGGCGCCTGGCCGGGGAAGACGGTGGACCAGCAGGCGTAGTCGTTGTCGTTGAGCCCGCAGATGATCGTGCCGGCGTCGGGGTGCCACAGGAAGGTGAGGCCGGTACGGCTGCGGGAGGCGCGCGTGCCGAAGTAGCCGCCCAGGTACAGGCCGGGCTTGCGGACGTACAGGAAGTCCTGGCTGCCGTCCCTGCGCAGCTCGGCGAAGTCGTTCGAGCGCAGGTAGGGCAGGTCCGCGATGGCCTCGGCCCGCTGCCGCCTGCTGGGGAACCGCTCGCCGTACAGGCCGTGGGTGAGGATGCGGGGCGAGGTGTCCTGCTTGGCGAGCGGCGTCACCGGGTCGGTGGAGGCCGCCCAGGCCGTACGGGCGTCGGCCAGGTCCTCGCGGGCGGTCATGAAGGCCGACAGCAGCGGCACCTGGCGGGTGAACGTCCAGTTGAGCGCGGTCCTGTCGGGGTCGGGCCGGACCTCGTCGTACCAGCGGGCGCTGGTGCGGGTGGAGGGGGCGACGTTGACCAGGTATCCGGCGCCGTCGGGCTCGCGCAGCAGGTTGTAGGACAGGAAGCCGGTGAACGCGCGGGCCATGTCCACCAGGTGCGCGTCCTGGCTGTGGAGGTAGGCGTCGGCCAGCTCGGGGAGCATGACCTCGAAGTTGTAGTTCATGTCGTGGCCGCCCTCCTCGTAGAAGAAGCCGGCGGGGCTCTGGCCGACCGCGGGGAGCCGGGCGAACGCCTCGGTCAGGCGGGTGGCGAGCGCGGGTTCGGGGTCGAGCCGGAGCGCGTGCGTGGCCCCTGCCAGGCCCGAGGTGGTCTGGTTCGCCCAGGTGAGGCGATCTTGCCAGACGACCCGGTTGCCGGCGTCCAGGAACCACGTCATGGCCTTGCGCAACGCGGCGGTGAGCTGCGCCTGCCGCGCGGGCAGCGCCCCGGACGCGCGCAGGAGGCGCAGGGTCTTGGCCAGGTAGCCGAGGCCGAACCCGGTGGGGGCCAGGCCATGCTGGTCACGGCTGTACTCGGGGAAGGAGCCGTCGGGGTGCTGGAGTGACAGGTAGTGGCCGAGCGCCGCGTCGAGCGCGGCCAGCAGGCTCGCGTCCCCGGCGTACGGGTTCCACGGGCGGGCATTGGCGTGGAACCAGGCCAGCGTGAAGACGTGCTCCTGCACGCGGGCGTTGTACGACGCCGCCGGCGTACGCCACCAGCCGCCGGCGAAGAAGCCGCTGGAGTCCATGTCGTTGACCATGGGCGCCAGGGTGGCCAGGTACGGCGCGAAGCGCTGCTCGTGGGGGGCGAACGACGTGCGGTCCACAGCCGGCGGCAGGGAGGGGATGGCGGCGAAGGCGGCGCCGGGCGCGAGCACGGGGACGGCCGGGAGCAGCGCGGCGGCGCGGAGGAGGGTGCGGCGGGAGAGCATGGTCAGCCTTTCAGACCGGTGTGCGCGAGCCCCTCGATGAACTGCCGCTGGGCCAGCACGAAGACGACCAGGATGGGCAGGGCGGTCATCGTGGCGGCGGACAGCTGCACGTTCCACAGGGGCGAGCCGTAGGCGTCGACGAACTGGGTGAGCGCCTGCGGCAGGGTGAACTTCGACGGGGTCGACAGGAACACGATGGGTTCGAGATAGAGGTTCCACGAGTGCAGGAAGGTGAAGATGGCGACGGCGCCGAGCGCCGGCCTGGCCAGCGGCAGCACCACCCGGCAGAAGGTGCCGAAGCGGCCGAGCCCGTCGACCCTGGCGGCCTCCTCCAGCTCGTCCGGCAGCGTGATGAAGAACTGCCGCATGATGAACGTCGCCAGCACGCTGGGCGCGCCCAGGATCGGCACCAGGATCAGCGGCCAGTGCGTGTCGGTCATCCCCGCCGCGTGGAACATCTGGAACAGCGGGACGATCGTCACCTCGCTGGGGATCAGCAGGCCGACGAGCACGACCAGGAAGAGCACGTTCTGGCCGGGGAAGCGGATGCGGGCGAAGGCGTAGCCGGCCATCGCGGCCACCGCCATCGTCCCGACGGTCACCACCGCGGCGATGTAGAGGCTGTTGAGGTACTGCTGCCCGAACGGCTGCAGCTCGAAGACCCGGCTGTAGGTGGAGAAGTCGAACCTGGAGGGCACCAGCGCGGGCGGGAAGGCGAAGATGTCGCTGATCGGCTTCACCGACGAGGTGACCATCCACCAGGTCGGGAAGACGAACGGCACGCACAACACGCACAGCAGCGCGTACAACGCGAGCTTGACCCTACGACTCATGGAAGACCCACCTCCGGCGCAGCCGCCACTGCAGCAACGTCAGCGCCGCGACGATCAGGAACAACAGGACCGACAGGGTGGCGCCGTAGCCGAGGTGCCGGAACTGGAAGGCCTGCTGGTACAGGTAGTAGACGAGGACAGTGGTGGACATACCGGGCCCGCCCTGGGTGAGCACGGCGATCTGCGCGAACACCTGCAGCGACCCCACCACGGTGATGATCGAGGTGAGCAGGATCGTCGGGCTGATCAGAGGCACCGTGATGCGCAGGAACCGGGTCCAGGCGCCGGCGCCGTCGAGCTGCGCCGCCTCGTACAGCTGGCGCGGCACGCCCTGGAGCGCGGCCAGGAACAGGACCATGTTGAGCCCCACGTTCTTGACGACCTGGACGACGACGACCGACAGCAGGGCGGTGGTCTCGCCGCGCAGCCAGTTGGGGCCGTCCACGCCCGCCGCGCCGAGCAGGCCGTTGATGCCGCCGTCCTGCTGGAGCAGGAACTGCCAGACGATGGTCCAGGCGACCAGCGACACCAGCACCGGCGAGAAGAACAGCGTGCGGAAGAACGTGGTGCCGCGCAGCCGCTGGTCGAGCAGGATGGCCAGGGTGAGGGCGAGGGCCAGGTTGAGCACGACCAGGCCGACCGAGAAGAGCGCGGTGCTGGTCAGCACCTGCCCCATGTTCGGGTCGGCGAGCAGCTTGGCGTAGTTCTCGCCCCCGACGAACTCGAACGTGCCCGCCAGCACGTTCCACTCCTGGAGGCTGTAGTAGACGACCAGGCCGAGCGGCAGCAGGACGAACAGCGCGCTTCCGGCGAGCTGCGGCGAGATCAGCAGGTAACCGACGAGGGCGTCGCGCCGGGGGATGGTCCAGAAGTGGCGGGGCCGGGCGGCGGCGCGGTCAGCCACCCGGTTGCCGAGATCCGTCACCGCCACGTCATCCGCCCAGCAGCGGCTGGATCTTCGCGCACACGCCGTCCAGCACCGCCTTGACGTCGGCGTCCGGCTTCCACAGCGGGTCGAGTGCGGCCCTGGCGGTCTGGGCGAGCTCGGCCTGCCCCTTGTGGCTGGGCTTGACCACGCCCTTCTCGATGCCGTCGATCACCACCTTCTGGAGCTGATCGCCGTTCAGCAGGGGGCTGGTCTTGGCCATGGTGTCGGCCGTCAGCAGGGAGGTACGCGCGGGCGGGAAGTACGCGGCGAGCTTGGCGGAGTTCGCGGAGTTGGTGAAGTAGGCCAGGAAGTCGGCGGCCTGCGCGGCCCTCGGCGACTTCTTCAGCACGCCGATCCCGGCCTGGCCGATGACCGCGTACTCGCCCTTCGGCCCGGCGGGCAGCGGCACCAGGTCCCACTTGAACGTCGCGTCCTTCAGCATGGCGGCGCGGGAGATCTGGGCGACGGCCATCGCCGTGTCGCCGGAGAAGAAGTCCACGGAGGTGCCCGGCCCCGGCATGGACTTGTCGGTGAAGATCGCCTTGTGCATGAACGTCATGGCTTCGACCATCTCGGGCGCGTTGAACTGGCACGTGCCGCCGTCGTCGCTCCACGCCTTGGCGCCCCAGCCCTGCCAGACGGTGGCGAGGTTGTCCCAGGCCTTGTAGTCGAAGTTGAGGATGGTCAGGCCGTTCTTGCCCTTCGCCGCCACGGCCTTGTTGATCTCGTTGGCGTGCTCCCAGTCCCACTGGCCGGCCTTGATCAGCTCGCGCGGCGCCTTCTGGCCCGCGGCCTTGACCAGGTCGGTGTTGACGAAGACGCCGAAAGGCGAGGTGGAGAACGGGTAGGCGTACAGCTCGCCGTCGCGCTCCCACAGCCGGGTGGCGGCGGGGACCAGCTCGGCCGCGTTCTCGACCTTGCTCTTGAGCGGGACGAGGGCGCCGGAGCCGACGAAGTCGGGGGCGGAGTTCTCGAGGATCCAGGCCAGGTCGGGGGCGTTGCCGCCGGCGATCTGCGTGGTCAGCGTGGTGGTGTAGTTCTCGAACGGGATCGGGTCGAAGGTGATCTCGCCGACCTGCGGGTGGGACGTGCGGTATTCGGCGGCGATCTCCTTGAACAGCTTCAGGTGGGCCTCGTTGGAGGTCCAGATCGACATGCGCAGCGGCTGCGGGCCCTGCGCGGCCGGCGCTTCACCGCCGCCACAGGCGGTGACCGTAAGGAGGGCGGCCAGCGCAAGGGCAGCCAGGGGTGCTTTCATGGGGGATCTCCTTCTGGCGTCAGTAGCCGGTGACGTCGGGCCAGCGCAGCTCCACGCCGTCGCGGACGAGCCGGTCCTGGTAGTCGGCCAGGAGCCGGCCGTCCGCGCGCACGGCGTGCGGCGTGGTGGCGCGGTCCAGGCAGAAGGCGGCGAGCGCGCCGGCCGCCTCCCCGACGTTCCACTCCACCGGGTGCAGGCGGTAGGCGCCGTTGGTGATGTGGGTGGTGCCGATGTTCTTGCAGGCGGGCAGCAGGTTGCTCATCCGCTGCGGGATCAGCGCCCCGAGAGGGATCTCGAACGGGGAGCAGGCGACGTCGATGTAGTTGTCGCCGCCGGTCGACGGGTGCAGGTCGATGCGGTACATGCCCACGCCCACCGAGTCGTGATAGGAGACGGCGCCCTTGTCGCCGCGTACCGCCACGGACAGGTCCTGTTCGGTGACGGTGGTCAGGGCCCGGACGCGCCGGGACTCGCGGATGTAGGGGGCCTGGGCGAGCCCGTCGGCGCCGCCGGTGACGTCGCCGCGCAGCCGCAGGCCCGGATAACCGGTGCCGCCGTCGTGGCGGGGGGCCTCGGTCTGCAGCCAGTACAGCACCGACATCGACAGCTCGCGGGCCGCCGCCAGGTGCCGGTCGGCGTCCGGCACGTCGATGACCGGCCCCTCCAGGTAGTCAATCATCGGCCAGTTGACCAGCGCGATGTCGCTGTCGTACGCGCCCGGCAGGAAGTTGTCGCGGGCGGCGATCCTGCGGAACGTCCACAGGTTGCCGTCCCCCGGGTTGACCCGCTGGTCGGCCGCCACCAGGCGGGGGTCGTCACCCGGGTTCGGGGTGAAGGAACGCTCCACGATCTCCAGCGTCCGCGGGCTCGGGCAGCGCCACGACAGCAGCCGGTCGCCCCAGAAGGGCGGCTGGTAGGCGCGCCAGAAGTCGTACGACGCGGGCTTGTCGACGGTGTGGTCACCGTCCACGTGGTCGATCGCGAAGCACACGGACACGGCCTGCATGTTCATCGGCTGCGCCGCCGCCGGGGCGCTCGGCTCGCCGGTGTCGGCCTGCGACTCGAAGCCGGTCACGTACTCGGTGCCGGTCAGCGGCAGCAGCTCGCCGGTCTCGGTGGCGTCCAGCACGTACGGCGCCACCGCGGTGATCTCATCGCCCCCGTCGCGGTGCGCGAGCCGCACGGCCGTGACGCGGTCGCCGTCCACCTCGGCCCCGACCGGCCGGTACGGCTGGAGCACGCGCAGCCTGCCCGATCCCCGGTACGGGGCCAGCATGGCCTCGATGACCGCGACCGCGACCCTGGGCTCGTGGCACAACTTGCTGACGTGCCCGGCGCCCGGGTTCAGCTCCGGCCACGCCCGCGCCCGCTCGGTCAGCGGGTAATGGTCGCGGTAGTAGCGCCGGATGCCGTCACGCAGCGCGCGGTAGCTCGCCGTGACGCCGAACCGCTCCACCCAGGTGTGCTCGTCCGGCGGCACCGCCTGGCTGGTGAGCTGGCCGCCCAGCCAGTCGTACTCCTCGGTGAGCACCACCGATCGCCCGGCCCGCAGCAGGGCCAGCGCGGCGGCCACGCCGCCCAGCCCACCGCCGACTACGAGCGCGTCTGCCGATATCTCAACCACGTGGGGGATTACCTCTCCTCATGTACGGGTGCCAGCGTCGATCCCTCGACCAGCTCGCACACCAGCAGTTCCTGCGGGATGCCGCCGCGTTCCAGCACCTGGGTGAGCAGCTCGACGGCCCTGCGGCCCATCTCCCGCCGGGGGATGCGGAGCCCGGAGAAGTCGATGTCGGTCGACACCGGCCTCGTGGGCGCGCCCATCGCGACCATGGACAGGTCGCGCGGCACGTCCAGCCCGCGGGCCTCGGCGGCCTCGGCGATGGCCACGCCGTCGGCCAGTTCCTCGGCGAACACCACGGTCGCGCCACAGTCGAACAGCCCGTCCGCGGTGGTCAGGTGCAGCCCCTCGACGCCGGTCGCGGCCACCCCTTCGGTGAAACCGCGAAACCGGTCGGCGTAGGACTCCGGGCCCTCCCCCGCTCCGACGTAGGCCATCCGCCGGTGCCCGAGCGCCGCCGCCCGCTCGACCAGCGCGCGCACCGCCGGCGGGTAGTCCGCTCCGACGTACGGCACCGGCCCGCCCGCGTCGTCGCGGCGGCCGACCGAGACGAACGGAATGCCCTCGGACAGCAGCCTGGACAGATCCTCCCGGTCGATCGTCCGGCCGAGCAGGACGCATCCGTCGGCCAGCCGGATCCGGCTCTCCGCGCTGAAGATCCGCCGCCGCTCCCCCTGCTGCACCTTGGCGCTGGTGAACAGCAGCAGGTCGCAGCCCGCCTCCTCGACGCACTCCTCGATCCCGACCAGGAACGGGTGATAGAAGTCGGCGCTCTCCGCGGGGAAGACGGCCTCGTAGGTGAACACGCCGTAGATGCGGTTGCGCCGTTCGACGAGCCGGCGCGCGGCGGGGTCGGCCACGTACCCGGTCTCCCTGATCACTTGAAGGACCCGATCGCGGGTTTCGGGCGAGATCCGTACCTCGCCCTCGGCCCTTCCGTTGAGCACCAGGGACACCGTCGTCTGGCTCACTCCAGCCATGCGCGCGATGTCCTGCTGCGTCAGCCGCCGCCCTGAAGCAGTCACAGTGCGTATCACCTGTCGTTTCGATAATGCGTATTAGTTCGGTCATTCTGGGACCGGGCAGAACTGGGCGTCAAGAGATAATCGCTGAGTAATTCGTATTATCAGGTGGTACGGCTTCCTCCGGGCATGGCAACATACAGTGACGCCGGCGACGGCGGGCCGAAGGCATTGCCGGCCGCACGGCGCCCATCGCCTGTCGCGACCAGGATCGGAGGGCATGTTGACCATCCATCAATCAGGCCGGGACTTACGTCCGCCCACCCGACGCGGCGTGTTACGCGGCGCCGCTTCTCTGGGTGCCGGGTCTTTGGGCGCCGTGGCCGCCGCCGGCCTCGTCGCCCGGCCGGCCACCGCCGGGACCGCCGCCCAGCCGGCGGGCATGCCGGTGTTCCGATACGTGCGGGACGCTCTGGCCCTCCCCCTGCACTACAACCGCACCGGGGAGTTCATCTTCCCCTGCATCAGAGGGGTGTACGACAAGCTCGACAACCCGCGCTCGCGCTACTACCTCTACTACGCCCCTCATGAGAACCCCGGCGGCATCTGCGTGGCCTTCAGCGACACCTTGGAGGGCCCGTTCCACGACTACAGCGGCAACCCGATCATCGACAGGTACCTGCCCACCACGACGGTCAGCCACGTGTCCTCGCCGCACGTCACCTGGGACGCCGCCACGAAGCAGTTCTTCTGCTACTTCCACGGCGAGAACTTCACCACCCGCGTGGCCCGCTCCACCGACGGCATCACCTTCACCGACGAGACCCCCATCCTGAGCACCCGCCTGGTGTCCGGCACCTCCGAGACCTCCTACGCCCGGGTCTTCGAGCATTCCCTTCCGGGCCGCGGCAACAAGTACGTCATGGTCTTCATGGGCGTGAAGAACGGCCGCCGCCTCTTCTACGGCTGGTCCCCCAACGGCTGGGACGGCTGGCAGTTCAGCCGGCAACCGCTGGTCAACCCCGAACCCGACGGCGTGACCGACATCTCAGGCCCGTCCCTGGTCAAGCGCAACGGCACCACGTACGTCGCGTACCACGGCAACGACGGCAACATGCGCATCACCGAGGTCGGCAACGCCTTCGACAAGGAGGTCCACCTCGGCGTCTTCCACTCGCCGATCGCCTCGGACAACGGCCGCGTGGCCGCGCCCTCGTTCGGCACCCAGGGTGGGGTCGAGTTCATGTTCTACGAGGCCAGGCCCCGGCTGCAGGCTCGCATCTGCATCGCCCGCGCCGTTCCCGCCTGACCTGCCCGCGCGTCCGGGCACCCGCTTGCCCGCCGACGACCTCGCTGTCAGGCCGGCCCCCCGGAGCGACCCGTCCTGACAGCGACGCCCGCCTCTTCCTCACCGAACACTTCGCGATCGCCCGGTGGGCTGAGTGCCATCACGTCAGGAGTGCGGCGCGATCCGTGCGCATGCCTCCTCCGCACGCACGGTCCTGTCGCGAGCCAGCCGGGCACGGGCCGCCGCTACCGGCCCGCCCCGGGGAGGAGGGCATCGACGAGCAGGTCCAGGAGCCGGCCGGTCTGCTCGGGGGTATCGCGGGCCGCCGTGGCGAGAAAGATGCCCAGGAGCATCGTGGTGACCTCGTCCGGGTCGACGTCCGCACGGAGTGAGCCCGTTTCGGCCCCCTTGGCGAGGATCATCGCGATCGCGGCGGTGATGCGTTCCCTGGTGGTGGAGGTCGGGATACGGCCCGAGGCCTGGCCGGCGCGCAGCGCGTCGGCCATCCCGCGTTTCACCGCACTGAACGCCGCGTACCGCTCCATCCAGGCGCGCAGCGCGATCTGCGGCGGGAACCGTTCGAGCAGGGCGGGGGCGCTCGTGGCGATGTCGTCGAGCTCGGCGGCGTAGACGGCCTCCACCAGCGCTTCGCGGGTGGGGAAATGGCGATAGAGGGTGCCGATCCCGACACCCGCCTCACGGGCGATGCTTTCGAGCGGGACGGTGTCGTCGGCCGCCGCGAAGGCGGTCCGGGCGACGGCGATGAGCGTGTCCCGGTTGCGCTGGGCGTGGGCACGCAGCGGGCGCTGTGTCGCGGCCGGCCGCTCGGCGGAGGTGCCGGCGGACGCCGATTCGGGCGAACTCAAAGCGGAGGAACCTCCGGTATTGCTCTATAGTCAGTCAGAGATAGCGGAGGATCCTCCGTTATCTCTGACATCCTACGTGGACGGGATCCTCATGGCCTCCAGCAACCCCCTTTCCGACGAACAGCCGGTCAACGCCCTTCGGCCCGGCGGCACCGCGCCGTTCGCCGGACGTACCGTCTCCCGCGTCGGCTACGGCACCGCACAGCTCGAACGCCTGCACCACGACCGCGACACGGCCCTGGCGCTCCTGCGCCGCGCGATCGACCTCGGCGTCGACCACATCGACACCGCCCAGTTCTACGGCAACGGCTTCGCCAACGAGCTCCTGCGCGAAGCGATCCGGCCGCAGGACGACGTCATGGTCGTCAGCAAGGTCGGCGCCGACCCCAACCCCGGCGGCCCGATCCCACTGCGCCCCGCACAGCGACCCGAAGAACTCCGCGCCAGCGTCGAGGACAACCTCATCAGCCTCGGCCTGGAGCAGATCCCGGTCGTGAACCTGCGCCGCCTGGACGCCGGCCCCGGACTACGGGCCACGGGCGACCAGGCAGTCGACCTCGACGACCAGCTCGCCATGATGACGGCGATGCGCGACGAGGGCAAGATCGGCGCGATCGGGCTGGGCAGCGTCACTCTCGACGGGCTGCGCCGGGCGATCCCCGCCGGCATCGCCTGCGTACAGAACGCCTACAGCCTCGTCACCCGCGACGACGAGGCCCTGCTCCAGCTGTGCCAGGCCGAGGGGATCGCCTGGGTCCCGTTCTTCCCCCTCGGCGGCGCCTTCCCTCAGATGCCGAAGGTGACCGACGAGGCGGCCGTCCTCACCGCGGCGGCGTCCCTCGACCGCACACCCTCACAGGTCGGCCTCGCCTGGCTGCTGCACCACGCCCCCCACGTCCTGCTCATCCCCGGCACCTCCAGCATCAAGCACCTCGAAGAGAACATCGCCGCCGCCACGATCACCTTCGACCGCGCCACGCTCAACACGCTCGACGCCGTCCCCTCCCGCTCGGCAGAGGTTCCGCTCGGCTGATCCCCCGCTCGACGCTGAGGTCCGCTGAGGCCGGGATACGGCGTTCGTTCGCGAGCTGGTCGGACACCGCGACGGACCCGACCCCGCCGAAGCCGGCTCAGCCGCGCGCGACGTAGCCGCCGTCTACCGGCAGGGTGACCCCGGTGATATAGCTGGACCGCGGGGAGGCGAGGAAGAGGATCGCTTCGGCGACCTCCTCCGGACGGCCGAGGCGGCCGAGCGGGTTGCCCGTACGCCCCCACTCCTCGAACATCTCTTCACCGAGGGCCTTCACCACGTTGTCGGTCCTGGTGTTGCCAGGGGCGACGGAGTTGACCCGCACCCCGCGATCGCCGAACTCGGCGGCCCAAGAGCGAGTGAGGGCGTCGAGAGCGGCCTTCGTCGCCCCGTACGCGGCGGCGTCCGGGATGCCCTGAAGAGCGGCGATCGAGCTGACATTGACGATGCTGCCGGACCCCTTGGCCCCCATCCTCGGCGCGAGGGCGGCGGTCAGGAAGAACGGCCCCCGCACGTTGGTGTCGAACACCTGCATGAACGACTCCAGATCCTGCTTCGGGGTCGGCATGAAGGGGTAGACGCCCGCGTTGTTGACCAGGATGTCGACGTCACCGGCCTCGTCGGCAAGCCGCTGCAGCGCGTCCAGGTCGTTGAGATCGGTGGGAACGGCACGAGCCCTGCCCCCCGCGGCCTCGATCTCCGCGACCGTCTCGGTGAGGCGATCGGCGCTGCGACCGGCGACGATGACGAAGGCCCCCTCGCGGGCGAGCGCCAGCGCGGCCGCCCGGCCGATGCCCGAGCCGCCTCCGGTCACCAGCGCGGTCTGGTTCTGAAGTTCCATGATCGAGCCCTTGATCAGAGAAATGCCGAGCCTGAGACCGCTCCAGCGAGGACCAGGACCGCGATCACACCCTCTGCCAGCCATCAGCGTTCAGCCCGACTCCCGTGACCGAATATGCCCCTAACCAGCCACAATACACGCGACGTCCGGCGACCCACTCGGGGGCGAAGGTCGGATGTTGGTGAGGTTGTTGCACCATTCTCACCCGGCGCCTTTACGATGTAGATTCGTTCGGCGCAGAAGGACTGGTCGTGCTCTCAGTCCGCACCGCCGAGGCCACCGGGACACCGAGGTCATGGCTCCGCTTTCGACGCCGAACCTGGTCGTCAGCGCCTTCCGAGGAAACAACGATGTACCCGCAGCGGTCGTTATTTTCGGTAGCAGATCGACTACAGAATGTTATATTCCCTGATCAGCTCCCCGAAAGGAAAACCGATGCGACGTTTTTCCGCCCTCTCAGCCATGGCCGCCACCGGCGCGCTCGTGCTCGCCTGCGCCGGTCCCGCCTCCGCCGCGCCAGGGTTCGTACGCCTCTACTCATCTGACGGCCAGGTGGCGACGGTCGTCGATCCGGAGCCCTTCGTCTGCCATCAGGGCTTCGGCGACGACACCGCCGTGGTGAACCGGACCCGGGGCACGATCCTGATCTTCCCGGACTTCGACTGCCGGACCAGGATCTTCGACCCGGTCGAGCCCGGCGAGGACAGGTACGGCAACATCGGCAGCTTCCAGGCGCTCAACTGAGCCGATCCCAGAGGCCCGGCGGCACAGCGGTCGTCGAGACGCTCGGGGTGCCGCCGGTACGGGTACGCGGCAGGCCGTACCGAGAGAGGGGGTATCGCCTGATCAGTACAGCCAGATGGCGTTGCGACGGTGTCGGGCAGGGTGGACCTCGAGATCGTCGACGGCCTCGGTGGCGTTGGCGCTCTGGCGGATCGCTTCGAGCTGGAGACGCAGGCGCTGGCGCGCTCGGCGCTCTTCGATCTTGGCCCATTCCGCCACCGACCGGTCCCGACGATCGGCCCTGGCCCAGGAGTAGACGTCGACCCTGCGGCGGACGGGGGCCGGGCATGGTCGATGACCGGCTCGTTCTGCCTCGCGCAGGCACGCGGCGCTGTAACGGAGATCGGCTATCGTCACCGATCGCCACGGGTCTCCCCGCCGATCACCTCCAGCGGGAATCGGGCGGTCAAGGTGATGGGCGGTGCGGGACATGGGGCTCCCCTGGTAGCACCGCCAGGTATCTCCTGGCGGACTACCTGAAGCCGGTCGGCCCCGTTGATCGCTCGTGATCCATGGCCGGACCCTAGCATCGCGGGCGGCGAGGTCGCTCAGGTCGCACACACCGGAACGCGAACGGGCACGCGTTCGTCGGTCCACAGCACCGCAGGCCGAACCACGGTATGCGGTCCGGCAGCTACCTGGGAATGCCCTTGGCCGGACTGGCGCGACGGCGACGAGGAGGCGGGCCGGATCGCGGGGCACGGGCCGGCGATGGGCGCCGAAGCTGGTCCCGCTCTGCGCCCATCGCTTCCTGCCCGGCGGACGCGGCACATCCGGCAGCCCTCGGTGGTCAGTCCCAGTGGCCGGCGGCGGCGGTCTCGACGACGTAGTCCTCGAACGACCTCGGCGGCCGGCCGAGGGCCCGTTCCACGCCGTCCGAGACCGGCGAGCCCCGGCCGTCGCGGACGGCCACGAAGAGGCCGGTGAGCAGCCGGGCGACGTCGGCGGGGACGCCATTGGCGACCTGACGCTCGACGAAGACCTCGGGCTCGACGTCGACGTGACGGATCGTACGCCCGGTGGCCTTGCCGATGAGGTCGGCCGCCTCGCCGAAGCCGATCACCCGCGGTCCGGTCAGCTGGTAGGTCCGGCCGCCATGGCGGTCCTCGGTGAGCGCGGCCGCGGCGACCTCGGCGATGTCCTCGGCGTCGATGAACGGCGTACCTCCGTCACCGGCGGGCAGGACCAGCTCCCCGGAGAGAACCCCCTGCCGCCAGAAGCTCTCACTGAAGTTCTGCGCGAACCAGTCCGGCCGCAGGATGGTCCAGCCGACGCCGGAGTCGCGCACGGCCTGCTCGGCGGGCTTGAGGGGATGGCTGTCGCCGGCCTCGCCGACGCCGTAGGCCGACAGCAGCACCAGCCGCCGCACCCCCGACGCGACCGCCTCGGCCACGAACCCGGGGATGCGCGCGCGGTGGTCGACGCTCCCCCGCAGGTCCGGCTCCATGAGGTAGGCGGCGGTGACGCCGTCGAGCGCGGGCGCCCACGTCGTCGGATCGCCCAGGTCGAAGGGGAGGTCGCCGGTGGTACGGGCCACCGCCCGTACCGGATGGCCGGCGCTCCGCAGACGCCGGACGATGCGGCGGCCGGTCTTGCCGTTGCCGCCCAGGATGAGGATGTTCGTCATTCCCCCAAGGGAACTCCACAATGCGAAGACGATCCATGGGAGAACATCCGGGATACCTTTGTGATCGTCTACCGTGATGGGCATGGATGTCCTGAGCGATCTGCTGCACCGGGCCCGCGCCAAGAACGCGCTGGTCAGGAAGCTGGTCCAGCGGCCGCCGTGGTCGCTGGGCTTCGCCGACGCTCCCCCGCTCACGGTCGTGGCCACGCTCGGCGGCCACGCGTCGGTCCGGCTCGGCGAGGACGCCGCCCCCGTCCATCTCGCCGCCGGTGACATCGCCCTCATCAGCGCCACGGGCCGCTACACGATCGCCGACAGCCCCTCCACCCCACCCCAGGTGGTGATTCAGGGACAGAAGAAGTACGCCGTCGGCGGCGACCAGGTGGCGGCTCACCGGAGCCTGGCGCCCCGCACCTACGGTGACGGCCTGCCCGGGGCCACGGTCATGATCCGGGGCGCGTACGAACTCCGCGGCGACGTGGGCGACCGCCTGCTGGACATGCTCCCGCCGCTGGCGGTCGTGCCCGCGGGGCCGCGGACCCGAGCGGCGCTGGATCTGCTGGCCACCGAGATCGCCTGCGACGAACCCGGCCAGGACGCCATCCTCGACCGCCTGCTCGATCTGGTGCTCGTGCTGGCGTTGCGCGCATGGTGCGCCAGGCCGGATCCGGCCCTGCCCGCCTGGCATCGGGCGCTGGCCGACCCCGCGATCGGGGACGTACTGCGCCTGCTGCACGAGGACCCCGCCCACCGATGGACGGTCGCCGAGCTGGCCGCCAAGGTCGGCATGTCCCGCGCCGCCTTCGCCGCGCGCTTCACCGGCCTGGTCGGCGAGCCCCCGCTCACCTATCTCACCGGCTGGCGCATGGCCCTGGCGGCGGACCTGCTCCGTGACACCGAGGCGACCGTCGCCACCGTGGCGCGGCAGGTCGGGTACGAGGACGCCTTCGCCTTCAGCGTGGCGTTCAAGCGCGCCCGCGCGCTCAGCCCCTCGGCCTGGCGCCGCCAGGCCCGCTGACCTCCGCCGTCGCGGACCGCGGCGCTAGGCATGGCCGACCTCGCGCAGCCCCGCGAGGGCCGCGGCGGCGAAGGCGGTGGCGACCTCGCCGCCCTGCACCGGCAGCCACACCGCCGAGGTCGACCAGGTCAGCCGGGGCTCGTCGATCGGCCGCCACACCAGCCCGGCGGGCAGCTCGTCGTACGGCTCCTCGTTGAGGTGCGCCCCCAGCCCCGACATGACGAGGCCGTGCACGAAGTGGGGGTTTCTGGCGTGCCTGATCGCGCCGGGCAGGAACCCGTTGTCCCGGCACGCCTCCAGCACGTGGTCGTACAGCTGAGGCGCCATCTCCCGGGGGAAGATCACCAGCGGTGACCCGTCGAGCGAGCGCAGGCGTACCACCTCCTGACCGGCCGCGCGGTGGCCGGCGGGCAGCACCACGCCGAGCCGCCGGTGGACGACCTCGCTCGACTCCAGCCCCACCGTGTCGCAGGGATGCCGGACGAGGCCCACGTCGAGCTCCTCCGCGCGCAGCTTGGCGAGCTGGCTGGCGGTGGTCAGCTCGTGCAGCTCCAGCAGCACGTCGGGAACGCGCTCGGCGAACGTGGCCACCAGCGTCCTGAGCGCCATCGGCGTCGTGTCCGGCGGCACCCCGGCCCGGAGCACGCCCGAGTCGCCCGGGCGGATGCGGCGCATGGCCTCGCGGGCCGCGTCCGCCCGCTCCAGCACCCCGCGCGCGTGCTCGAGCAGCAGCGCGCCGGCCTCGGTGAGCGAGACACGGTGCGGGTTGCGGTCGAACAGCCGGACGCCCAGCTCCCGCTCCAGGTCGCGGATGCGCTGGGACAGCGGCGGCTGCGCCATGTGCAGCCGCTCGGCGGCCCGGCCGAAGTGCAGCTCCTCGGCGACCATGACGAAATACCGCAGGTGGCGTAGCTCCATCAGCCTGACCATATCGCTCTGATATCGCCAAGAGTCCACATTGATGTTGGCCAGCACCCCGCAGGACCTGGTTATATCCCCGACAAGCCCGTTGACCTGCGGAGGGACGCTAGTGAGTGTGCTGCTGGACCGTGACGGACCCGTCGCGGTGATCACCTTGAACCGCCCGGAGAAGCTGAACGCCTGGACCGCCGGGATGCGGGAGCGGCTGATCGAGCTGCTGCGCGCGGCGGGCGCCGACCCGGAGGTGGGCGCCGTCGTCCTCACGGGGGCGGGGCGCGCCTTCTGCGCCGGTCAGGACCTGGGTGAGACGGCCGGGATCGACCCCGACGACCACGCCGCCTCCGACGCCTGGATCGACGGCTTCGACCGGCTCTACCGGGCGGTGCTCGACCTGGACAAGCCGGTCGTGGCCGCGGTGAACGGGGTGGCGGCCGGGTCGGGGTTCCAGTTCGCGCTGCTGGCCGACCTGCGCATCGGCCACGCGGGCACCCGGATGGGCCAGCCGGAGGTGCTGTCGGGCATCCCGAGCATCACCGGCATCTGGGCCATGTGGGGCGTGCTCGGCCGCGCGAAGACCATCGAATTCGCGCTGACCGGACGCCTGGTGCACGGGGCGGAGGCGGAGCGGCTCGGCCTGCTGACCAGGCTCGTGCCGGAGAACGACGTGCTGGCCTCCGCCGTGGCGCAGGCCAAGGAGCTGGCCGCGCTGCCCTCCGGCGCGGTGGCGCTGACGAAGGGGCGGCTCAGGGAACTGGAGCGGGACGCCCTGGCCGACTCGGTCGCGGCGGCGAAGAAGGTGCACGCCGCCGCGTACGCCACGGGCGAACCCCAGCGGGAGATGGCCCGTTTTCTGAAGGGACGCGCCAAGTGACCGAGTGGAGCGTTCCCGCACGCTACAACATGGCCGTGGACGTGGCCGACCGCCACCCCCGCGAGAACCTGGCGCTGATCTTCGAGGATCACACGGGAGCGCGCGAGGAGGTCCGCTGGGGCGCCGTGCAGGACCGCTCCCGCCAGGTGGCCGCCTGCCTGCACGGCCTCGGCGTCCGCCCCGGCGACCGGGTCGCGGTCATGCTCCCCCAGCGCACCGACACCCCGGCGACGTACCTGGGCGTGCTGCGTACCGGCGCCGTGCTCGTGACCATGTCCCTGCTCTGGGCCGACGACCAGATCGCCTACCGGCTCGCCGACTCGGGCGCGTCCGTGCTGGTCACCGAGGCGGGCGCGATCCGGCGGGCGAGCGGGTACGGCGGGACCGTGATCGACGTGGACGACCCGGCGATCGGCCTGCTGACGCCGGAGTTCGAGGACGCCGA
Source organism: Nonomuraea sp. NPDC049625 (assembly GCF_040675285.1). NCBI lineage: Bacteria > Bacillati > Actinomycetota > Actinomycetes > Streptosporangiales > Streptosporangiaceae > Nonomuraea > Nonomuraea sp. NPDC049625. Next base: position 30,021 of record NZ_JBFAOQ010000005.1, read on the forward strand.
CACCGCCGCCGACGACCCCGCGCTGATCTTCTACACCTCCGGCACGACCGGCCCCGCCAAGGGCATCGTGCACGCGCACCGCACGCTGCTCGGCCACAACGAGTTCCGGCACTGCCATGACCTGCGTCCCGGCGACGTCTTCTACGGCGCGGGAGAGTGGGCCTGGTCGATGGCCAAGCTCATGGGCCCGCTCAGGGCGGGCGCGACGCACCTGGTCTACCGTCCGGCGGCCGGGTTCGACCCCGAGGGGCTGCTGGCCAGCATGGCGCGCAACGGCGTCACGACCGGCCTGGTCAACCCCACGTTCCTGCGCAAGATGCGCGAGCAACTGCCCGACGCGGGCCGCCGTCACCCGCAGCGGTTCCGTACGATCTGCTGCGCCAACGAGCCGCTCACCGCCGACCTCATCGGCTGGTTCCGCGACCAGTTCGGGGTCACGCTGCTCGACTACTACGGCTCCACGGAGTCGTACCCGCTGATCGGGAACTTCCCCGGCGTCCCGGTCAAGGAGGGGTCCATGGGCCGGCCGCTGCCCGGCTGGGACGTGGCGCTCCTCGACGAGCACGAGCGGCCGGTCCCGGCGGGCGAGGTCGGCGAGATCTGCCTGCGGGCGCGGAGCAACCCGCAGTTCCCGCTCGGCTACTGGAACCGCCCCGAGCCCTCCCGGGAGGTGTTCGGCGGCGAGTGGTTCCACACCAAGGATCACGCGCGGGTGGACGAGGACGGCTACTACTGGTTCCTCGGCCGCGTCGACGACGTGATCAAGACCTCCGGCTACCGCGTCGGCCCCGACGAGATCGAGGAGGCGCTGCGCGCCCATCCCGCCGTCGCGGACGTGGGCGTGGCCGGGGTGCCCGACCCCGTACGCGGCCAGGCCGTCAAGGCGTGGATCCGGCCGGCGCCCGGCCACCTGCCGGGCGAGGAGCTGGCACGGCAGATCCGCGAGTTCGCCAAGACCACGCACTCGCGCTTCGCCTACCCCAGGGAGATCGAGTTCGTGGACGAGCTGCCCCGGTCGGCGACCGGGAAGATCCAGCGCGCCCAGCTCCGACTCCGTCACCAGAAATAGGGAGCAAGCAATGACCCCCCACGCCTCCACTGACGTCCGGCGCAAGGTCACCCTGGCCTCCGCCATCGGCAACTTCGTCGAATGGTTCGACTCGGCGGCGTACGCGGTGATGTCCGCGACGATCGCCAAGCTGTTCTTCCCCGACTACGACACGACGGCCGCGCTGCTCGCCACCTGGGCGATCTTCGCGGGCGGGTTCGTCGCCCGCCCGCTCGGGGCCGCCTTCTTCGGCAGGTACGGCGACCGCCTCGGCCGCAACAGGATGCTGGCGCTGACCATCCTGACGATGAGCGGCGCCACGTTCCTCATCGGCATCCTGCCCACCTACGCCTCCTGGGGCATGGCCGCGCCGATCCTGCTGTTCCTGCTGCGCTGCGCCCAGGGGTTCTCGACCGGCGGCGAGTACACGGGGGCGTCGGCGTTCATCGTGGAGTACGCGCCGGAGGGGCGGCGGGCCCGCTTCGCCGCCGCCGTGCCGGTGACCGTGGGCCTGGCCAGCGTGGCGGGCTCCGGCGTCGGCTTCCTGATCACCTCGACGGTCACGACCGAGGCGCTGCAGAGCTGGGGCTGGCGCATCCCGTTCCTGCTGGCGGCGCCGCTCGGGCTCATCGGCCTGTACCTGCGGTCCAAGGTCGAGGACACGCCCGTGTTCCGGTCGCTGCAGCAGCACGACGCGGTCGAGCCGGCGCCGCTGCGCGAGGCCGTACGCCGCTGCGGTCGCCAGATCGCGACGCTCTTCGGCTACAGCATCACGAACGCCGTCGGGTACTACCTGATGAGCAGCTACATGATCGCGTACATGTCGGAGGAGCTCGGCTACACCAAGAGCCAGGCCCAGCTCACGAACGTGGTCTCGATGCTCGCCTACAGCGTGGCCTGCCTGTTCGCGGCGGCGGCCAGCGACCGGTTCGGCCGCCGGCCCATGCTCGTCGTCGCGTGCGCGGGCTTCGTGCTGCTGCCGCTGCCGGCGTTCTGGCTGATGGGGTCGAGCCTGGCCGGGGCGATGGTCGGCACGTCGGTGCTGGCGATGCTCGTGGCGGTGATCGGCACCTCCAACGTGCCCGCGCTGGTGGAGATGTTCCCCGCGAAGGTGCGGGCGAGCGGCTCGGCCATCGGGTACACGGCGGCGTACGTGCTGTTCGGCGGCACCGCCCCGTTCGCGGCGACCGGGCTGGTCTCCGCGACGGGCAGCGCCGTCGCGCCCGCCTACTACATGGTGGGGCTCGCGGCCGTGTCGCTGGTGGTGGTGCTGACCTCGTTCAGGGAGACCCGCGGCCTGCGGCTGGAGCGGGGCGTGGACGAGGTCACCAGCGGGGCCTGACCGGCGGAGCCGGCCCGTCAGCCGGGGCGGCGGAGGGTACGGCGTACGGCCAGGCCGCCGAGGACCGCCGACGCGAGCGCCAGGATTCCCGCCTCGGTCCACTGGAAGCGCCAGAAGCGGGACGCCGGATGGTGGTACACCGCGTACCGGTAGCCCTTGCCGAACAGGCACGCCTGCCACGCCTCGGCGTTCCTGTTGCTCTGCCCCGCGTCCACCCGACGCGGGCAGCCGCTCCCCGACGGCTCGGCTACCTCCCTCCCGGACGGCTCCACCCAGGCGGCGCTCACCATCCGGGCGTCGGGATCGTCCAGCAGCACGGTGCCGGACAGCTCGGTGCGCGCCGGCTCGGCGTAGTAGTCGCTCAGCTGAAACAGGGTGAACATCGTCACCGCCACCCCGGCCACGACCAGCGCCATCGCGGGCAGCGTACGCCGGAACAGGGTGCCGGCCAGCGTGCCCAGCGCGAACGCGTACAGCCACCACGCCGCGGGTTCCACGCCGACCATGTTGAACACGCCGATATTGCCGAACGTGGAGTCGACCCCTTCCCTGAACACCGGCCGCCACAGGCTCACCATGAGCGACAGCAGCAGCCCACCCGCCACGACCGCCCCGCCCAGGATCGACAGCTTGACCGCCAGCCACCGCCACACGGGCACCGCCTGAGTCCAGGCCAGGCGGTGGGTGCCGCGCTCGTACTCGCGGCCGAGCAGGGGCGCGCCCCAGAACGCCCCGATGAGCGCCGGCGCCACCAGCGGCATCCAGCCGAACACCGAGTAGACCGCGTCGTAGCGCCGCCCGAGCGCCACCGCCAGGTCTCCGCACTCCACAGCGGGCCCCGGGCAGCCGGGCGGGGCGTGCTCGGTCACGTACCGGCTCGCCTCCACCGCCGAACCCAGCAGCAGCACCCCCAGCAGCGCCAGGAAGCCCGCCGTCACCAGGAGCTGCGCCCGGTGCTGGCGCCACGTCACCCAGATCACGCGCTCACCCCCGTCAGCTCCGGAAGTGCCGCCGACTCGGGGCTGCGCAGATAGCCCATGACGAGCTCCTCCAGCCGGGGGCGCCGCGCCTGCCAGCGAGGATCGAGCGGGGGCGCTCCCCTGACCAGCATGCTGACCTGCCTGCCGGCCCGGCTCGCGCTCACCACCTGCATCCCCGCCACCGATGCCCCGTCCGGCCCGGTGAGCACGAGATGCCCGTCGAGGAGGTCCTCGATGTCACCACTGACCTGCAGCCGGCCCCCGTTCAGCACGATCAGCCAGTCGCACGTCTCCTCCAGGTCCGAGACGACGTGCGAGGAGAGCAGCACGGTCAGCTCCCGCCCGGCCATCTCCGCCATGATCGAGCGCATCACGCCGTGGCGGGCGAGGGGGTCGAGGTTGGCCAGCGGTTCGTCCAGCACGAGCAGGTCGGGCCGGCAGGCCAGCGCCATCGTGACCGCCACCTGCGCCCGCTGCCCGCCCGACAGCCCGCTCACCTTCCGCTCCAGCGGGATGCCCAGCCGGGCGAGCCGGTCCGCAGCGGCGGCGTCGTCCCAGCGGGTGTTCATGCGGCGGCCGAAGGTGAGCATCTCGGCGACGGTGAAGCTCTCGTACAGCGGCTTGTCCTGGGCCACGAACGCCACCTCGCCGGCCACGCGGACGCTTCCCAGCGCGGGCCGCAGCAGGCCGACGGCCGCGTGCATGAGAGTGGTCTTGCCCGCGCCGTTGGGCCCGACGAGCGCCGCCACGCGTCCCGCGGGCACGGACAGCGAGCAGTCGCGTAACACCCACGTACGGCGGTAGCGGACCCCCAGCCCGGTCGCCTCCAGCGCGGGACTCATGCCGCACCCGCCTTCGCGGCGTCGGCCAGGACCACGGTGACCAACACCCTCAGGTCCTCCTGGTCGAGCCCGGCCGCGCGGGCCTCGCGCACCCACGCCTCCAGCCCGCGCCGCAGCCGCGTGTGCTCGGCGAGCGTCGCACCCGCGACGCCCCGCTGAACGAACGTCCCCATCCCCTGCCGTCCCTCGACCAGCCCTTCGCGCTCCAGCTCCCGGTACGCCTTGAGCACGGTGTTGGGGTTGATGGCCAGGCTCTCGACCACCTCGCGGGCAGTCGGCAACTGGTCACCGGGCCGCAGCGTACCGAGCCTGAGCGCCTGTTTGACCTGGTGAACGAGCTGCAGGTACGTCGAGACCCCCGAGCCGCGGTCCAGGTTGAACTCGATCAACCGAAAACACCCTTTCACTATTTGAGTAGTGAAAGGGTGTTGTATCCGGGCGTCCGTTGTCAACCCTGCTGTCGTTGCCAGGTTGCGGCCGGCGCGAGAAAGGCCGCGTTCTCCTCCGGCAGGCCCACCGTGACGCGCACGCCCTCCCCCGGGAACGCCCGCACGATCACCCCGCTGGCGTGGCAGTGGTCGGCGAAAGGCGCGCTGTCGTGACCGAGCGGGAGCCACAGGAAGTTCGCCTGGGACGGCGGCAGGTCATAGCCGAGGGCCCGGAGCTCGCCGGTGACGCGGTCACGCTCTTTGACGGTGAGGGCGACCCGCCGGTCCACCTCCTCGTGCTCGCGGAGCGCCGCGATCGCCGCCTCCTGGGCGAGGGCGCTGACGCTGAAGGGCGTCTGCGTCTTGCGTACCTGGGCGATGATCTCCGGTGGCCCGACGCAGTAGCCGACCCGCAGGCCGGCCAGCGCGTACGCCTTGGAGAAGGTTCGGAGCACGACGACGTTCGGCCGGTCGCCGAAGAGCGCGAGCGCGTCCGGCACGGCGGACGGGTCGGTGTACTCGTGGTAGGCCTCGTCCACGGCGACCAGCACGTGCTCGGGCACCTGGTCCACGAAGGCGCGCAGGGCGGCCTCGCCGACGGGGGTGGAGGTCGGGTTGTTCGGGTTGCAGACGAACACCAGCCCGGTCCGCGGGGTGATGGCCGCCGCCATGGCCTGGAGGTCCTGGACGTGGTCGCGCAGCGGGACCCGTACGGGGACTCCGCCCGCCACCGTGGTCAGGATCGGGTACGCCTCGAACGACCGCCACCCGAAGACCACCTCGCTGCCCGGCCCGCACACCGTGTGCAGGACCTGCCCGCAGACCTCGGACGAGCCCGCCCCCACGGCGATGCGATCGGTGCTCACCTCGTGGCGGGCGGCCAGCGCTTCGAGCAGGCGGGCGGCCCCCATGTCCGGGTACCGGGACAGGCCGCCGGTCAGCTCGGCCAGGCGGGCGGCGACGCCGGGCAGCAGGCCGTACGGGCACTCGTTGCCGGCCAGCACGACGGCCCCGGGCGACTTGCGGCCCGGCACGTAGGACTGGAGGTCGAGCAGAGACGAGCGTACGTTGACCACCTGATGTCACTTCCTTCCGTCAGACGTGGGCGAGCAGGACGGCGGGGTTCTCCACGCAGTCGGCCACGAAGCGCAGGAAGCCGCCTGCCGCGCCGCCGTCGCAGACCCGGTGGTCGAACGTGAACGACAGCTGGGTGACCTTGCGGGGCACGACCGCGCCGTCCTTCACCCAGGGGCGGTCGATGATGCGGCCGACGCCGAGGAGCGCCGCCTCGGGATGGTTGATGATCGGGGTGGACCCGTCCACGCCGAAGACGCCGTAGTTGTTGAGCGTGAACGTGCCCCCGGTCAGCGCCGCGGGCGGCAGCGTGCCTTCGCGGGCGAGGGCGGTGAGCCTGGCCAGTTCGGCGGCGAGCTGCGCGGTCGTCATCAGGTGCGCGTCGCGGACCACCGGCACGACCAGGCCGCGATCGGTCTGGGCGGCGAAGCCGAGGTTGACGTGGCCGTGCCGGACGATCTCGGCGCGGGCGGTGTCGACCGAGGAGTTCAGCTCGGGGAAGCGGCGCAGGGCGGCCACGCAGCTGCGGGCCAGGAGCGCGAGCAGCCCGATGCCGAGGTCCGGGCGATCCCGCCGGAGCGCGTCCTTGACCTCGAGCAGGCCGGTGGCGTCGACGTCCACCCAGGTGGTGGCGTCGGGGATCTCGGTACGGCTGCGGCTCAGCTTGTCGGCCACCGCCCGCCGCAGCCCGCGCAGGGGGATGCGCTCGGTCCGGAGCGGGGTTCCGGTTCCGGTCGCCTCCGATGCCGTCCGGGTCGCGGCGGACGCTGTCCCGGTCGCGGCCGGCGTCGTCTCGGTCGCTCCCGGTGTCGCCGGGGCGACGGCGGAGGCTGCGGGGACGGTGGAGGCGGCGGGGGTGGCCATGGCGCGTTCGACGTCGCGGCGGAGGATCACGCCGCGGGGTCCGGTGGGGGTGACGGCGGAGAGATCCACCCCGTGCTCGTGGGCGAGCCTGCGCACGAGCGGGGAGATCACCCGAGGCGCCTGCCGCTCACCAGCCGCGGCCGGGGAAGCAGGCGCGGCCGGCGAGGTGGGCGCGGGCCGGGAGGCCGGAGCCGTAGGTGGCTGGCCGGGGGTTGCGGGGGCCTTTCGGGAACGTCGGCGGGTGGTGGGGGTGTGGCCGGTGCCGTAGCCGATGAGGACATTTCCGGATCCGGCGCGTTCCTCCTCCCGGTAGCGCTCCGCGGCGGCCGAACCGCCCACGCCGCCCGCCGGGCCGACCTCGATGAGCGGCTCCCCCACCGACAGGACGGCCCCCGCCGAAGCGTGCAGGCTCAGCACCGTCCCCGCGTACGGCACAGGCACCTCCACCGCCGCCTTGGCGGTCTCGACCTCCACCACGATCTGGTCGATCTCGACGGTGTCCCCGACGGCGACCTTCCAGTCGACGATCTCGGCCTCCGTCAGCCCCTCGCCCAGGTCGGGCAGGCGGAACACGTGCCGCGTCATGACGCCTCCCCGCCCAGGTGCGCCAGATCGGGCTCGTCACCGAACTGGAGCCGGTCCACCGCGTCCAGCACCCGGTCGGCGTCCGGCAGATGCGAGTGCTCGAGGATCGGAGGCGGGTACGGGATGTCGAACCCCGTGACCCGCAGCACCGGCGCCGCCAGCGAGTGGAAGCACCGCTCCTGCACGCGGGCCGCGATCTCCGCGCCCACCCCGGCGAAGCCCTGGGCCTCCTGGATCACCACGCAGCGCCCGGTCTTGCGTACGGAGGACACGACGGTCGAGTCGTCGAACGGGACGATCGTCCGCAGATCCACCACCTCCAGGGCGAGCCCGTCCCTGGCCGCGGCGTCGGCGGCCTGGAGCGCCACCGAAACGCTCGGCCCGTAGGCGACCAGCGTCGCGTCGCGGCCCTCGCGCAGCACCGCCGCCCGCCCGAACCCCGCCGCCCGCCGGTCCCCGACGGACGTCTCGCCCTTGGACCAGTACAGGCGCTTGGGTTCCATGAAGATCACCGGGTCGGGGTCGGCGATGGCGTCGCGCAGCAGCCAGTACGCGTCGTCGGCCGTCGCGGGGGTCACGACCTTCAGGCCGGGCGTGTGCGCGTAGTACGCCTCGCTGGAGTCGCAGTGGTGCTCGACCCCGCCGATGCCGCCCGCGTACGGGATCCTGATCACCATCGGCAGCGACAGCCGACCGCGCGTGCGGTTGCGCAGCTTGGCCACGTGCGAGGCGATCTGTTCGAAGGCCGGGTAGGCGAACGCGTCGAACTGCATCTCGATCACCGGCCGGAAGCCGCCCATGGCCAGTCCCACGGCCAGCCCCACGATCCCGGCTTCGGCCAGCGGCGTGTCGAAGCACCGCTCCTCGCCGAACTCCTTGGTCAGCCCGTCGGTGATGCGGAAGACGCCGCCCAGCGGGCCCACGTCCTCACCGAAGACGAGAACGCGTTCGTCCTCGCGCAGGGCGTCCCGAAGCGCGGCGTTCAGCGCCTGCGCCATGCTCAAGGTGGTCATCAGTCCTCCAGCTCGGACGCCAGCAGGGCCCGCTGCTCGCGCAACTGGGGCGTGGCCTCGGCGAAGACGTGCTCGAACAGCTCGAACGGATCCACCTTCGGGTCGGCGTTCATCTCCGCGCGCACCCGGGCGGCGAACTCCTCGGCGGCCTCGTGCGCCGCGTCGACGGCCTCGGCGTCGAGTACGCCGCGCCCACGCAGGTAGGTCTCCAGGCGGGCGAGCGGGTCGGCCGCCTCCCACTGCTCGACCTCCCGCTTGTCCCGGTACCGGGCGGCGTCGTCGGCGTTGGTGTGGGGGTCCATCCGGTACGTGTGCGCCTCCACCAGGAAGGGGCCGCCGCCCGTACGCGCGTGCTCCACGGCCTCGGTCAGGACGGACAGCACCGCGACGAGGTCGTTGCCGTCCACCTGCTCGGAGCGGATGCCGTACCCGATGCCCTTGTACGCGAGCGCGGGCGCGGCGCTCTGCTTGGCCAGCGGCACGGAAATCGCGTACTTGTTGTTCTGCACGAAGAACACGACGGGCGCGTGCAGGACCGCGGCGTAGTTCAGCGCCTCGTGGAAGTCGCCCTCGCTGGTGCCGCCGTCGCCGATGAAGGCCATGACGACGCCGTTCTCATTCTTGCGGCGCAGGGCGTCGGCCATGCCCACGGCGTGGATGGTCTGGGTGGCCAGCGGGGTGCACTGGGGCGCGACCCGGGTGGCGGCGGGGTCGTACCCGCAGTGCCAGCCGCCCCGCAGCAGGGTCAGCACCTCGACGGGGTCGAGGCCCCGGGAGACCAGCGCCACCGAGTCCCGGTAGGTCGGGAACAGCCAATCGTCCTCGCGCAGCGCGAGCACCCCGGCGATCTGGCAGGCCTCCTGCCCGCGGCTGGAGGGGTAGACGGCCAGGCGCCCCTGCTTGGTCAGCGCGGTCGCCTGGCGGTCGAAGCGGCGGCCAACGACCATCCGGCGGTAGGCCTCCAGCAACCGCTCCTCCTCCGGCACCTGGTAGCCGGTGGGCGGCTGGACCGCCGTGCCGTCCTCGGCGACGAAGCGCACCGGCACGGGTGAGGGCAGAAGGACGTCGACGGACATGCGACGCTCCCTTTCTCTGGACGTTTGACAGGGAAAGCGTCCGCGTGTGGGGCCAGGTGTTCAAGACATCAGGCATGATGAGCGACAAAAGGTCTGAAACCAGTCTTCAGGAGGACCGATTGTCGTTCAACGACGGTGCCGGAGAGGGGTCGGCGGGACATTCGGCCGCGCCGCTGGACGGGGTGGATCGGGCGATCATCGCCGAGCTGCGGCGGGACGGCCGGATCTCGATGCGCACCCTCGCCGAGCACGTGCACGTCTCCCGGGCCAACGTCTACGCCAGGATCACCCGGCTCATGGACGCCGGGGTGATCACCGGCTTCACGGCGCGGATCGCGCCGCACAAGGCCGGCCTGGGCACCAGCGCGTACGTCTCGCTCACCATCGAGCAGAACTCCTGGCGCGCGGTGTCGGCCCGGCTCCGGGAGACTCCGTACGTCGAGAACTTCGCCCTGGTCGGCGGCGACTACGACGTCCTGGCGCTGGTCAGGACCCCGGACAACGCGACGCTCCGGCACGTGGTGCTGGAGCTCATCCAGGACATCCCGGGCATCCGCGCCACCCGTACGTGGCTGGTGTTCGAGGAGGCCCGCGGCGCCGGAGCCGGGTGAGCGGTCAGCGCGCCCGCAACGCCTTGTACTCGCCGAGCAGCGCCTCCAGGCTCCGCACCATGAACGTGTAGTACTCGTACATCTCGGACATGCGGGCGCGCTGCCGGTCGGGAAGATCGGCCGAGCGGGCCCGGGCGTTCTCGGCCAGAGAGAGCAGCTCCGTCGTCTGCTCCAACTGGTGCTGCAGGCAGCCGATCCAGGCGTCCTCGCGCCACTCGTAGACGTACTGCCGGGACCCGGACTCCTTGAACCGCCGTACGGTCCCGTTGACCACGAGCAGGCGGGTCGTCTCCGAGACTGAGCCCTTGCTGGCGTTCAGGGCGGCCTGCAGTTCGTCCATCGTCATGGGCGCCTCGCTCAGCATGAGCACCCCCGCGGCGCGCCCGGCCATCGGCGGCCAGCCCATCGCGCGGCCGATGCGCAGGCCGAAGTCGTCGATCAGGGGATTCACGTCGCCGACAGACACCAGCGGAACACCATCCGTTCAGAAAAAAATGAACTTTCACTATTGACTGAACTTTCTGCTGGGGGGCAGTCTACCGGCTAACGGTGGCCCGGGCGGTTCCGGGCCGAGCGCAGGAGGTTCGCCGTGACAGACACGGGCTGGGACATCATCGTCGTGGGAGCGGGTTCCGCCGGCGCGGCACTCGCCGCCCGCTCCGCCGAGCGGGGCAAGCGCGTCCTGCTGCTGGAGGCCGGCCCCGACTACCGTTCGGCGCGGATGCACGAGGCCTGGCGCTCGCCGAACCCGGTCCGCGCGCTGCTGGACCCCACCGCCGTCGAGGGCATGGTGTGGATGGGCGTCACCTCCTCCCGCACCGACAGGCAGGCGCCGGCTCCGTACTGGCGGGGCAGGGGCGTCGGCGGCAGCTCGTCGATCAACGGGCAGATCGCGATCCGCCCGCCGATGGAGGACTTCGACGACTGGGCCGCGGCGGGATGCGCCGGCTGGTCGTGGCGGGACGTGCTGCCGTACTTCGCGAAGCTGGAGGACGACGAGGAGTTCGGCGACGAGCCGTACCACGGGCGCGGCGGGCCGACTCCGATCTTCCGGATGCCGCGCGAGCGGTGGGGCGGGGTGGACGCCGCGCTGGCCGCCGCCGCGCTGGCGGCCGGGCACGCCTGGGCGCCGGACGTGAACGCGCCCGGCGCCGCCGGGGTCTCCCCCTACCCGATCAACTCGCGCGCCGGGCGCCGGGTCACGGTCAACGACGGCTACCTCGAGCCCGCCCGGTCCCTGGCCGGCCTCACCGTCCGCGGTGACGCCCTGGTCGACCGGGTCCTCTTCGCCGGTGACCGCGCCGTCGGCGTACGGGCCGTCGTGGGCGGGACGGCGGTGACCGAGTACGCGGACGAGATCGTCCTCAGCGCGGGCGTGATCCACTCCCCCGCGATCCTCATGCGCTCGGGCGTCGGCCCGGCCGCCGACCTGCGCCGCCTGGGGATCAGGGTACGGCGGGATCTCCCGGTCGGGCTCGGCATGCAGGACCATCCGATGATCGTCGTCGAGCTGCCGCTGACCCAGGAGGCCGCCATCAAGACGGCCGACGACCGCCACACCAACGTCTGCGTCCGCTACACGAGCGGCCCCGGTGGGCTGCCGCACGACATGATGTTCGTCTCGCTGAACCAGAACGTGCTGTCCATGGAGGCCGCCGACACCCGCTTCCCGGCGGGCGGCTTCGGCGTGTGGCTCAACCAGAACCACTCGCGCGGAGTGCTGACGCTGACCTCCGCCGACCCGCAGGCCCAGCCCGAGGTGCGCGAACGCATGCTGTCGGACTCCCGCGACCTGGAACGCCTGCGCGCGGGCGTGCGCGCCCTGGTCGGGCTGGCACGCGGCCCCGAGGCGGCCACGATCGTCGCGGGCTCCGGCTCCGTGGAGGCCGGCAACAAGCGGCTGTTCGCGGTGCTGGACGACGACGCCGCGCTCGACGAGCACATCCTCGCCACCGCGGTCGACGCCCAGCACGGCACCAGCACCTGCCGGATGGGCGCGCCCGGGGACGCCGCCACGGTGGTGGACCCGTCGTGCCGCGTCCTCGGGGTCGAGGGGCTGCGCGTGGTGGACGCGTCGATCTTCCCGTCCGTACCCCGGGCCAACACCAACCTGGCATCGATCATGGTCGGCGAGCTCATGGCCGACCGCCTCTAAGGAGCCCTGTGAAAACCCTGCAGAACCTGATCGGCGGCATCTGGGAAGACTCCCGGGGCGACGCGTTCCACGAGGTGGTCAACCCCGCGACCGAGGAGGTCGTCGCCCGCTGCCCCAGCGGCTCACCGCAGGACGTACGCCTGGCCGTGGACGCGGCCGTGCGCGCGCAACCGGCCTGGGCCGCGCTGACCGTCGCCGAACGGGTGGAGCGGCTGTCCCGATGGGCGGACACGGTCGCCGCCCACGCCGGCGAGCTGGCGGAGATCGAATGCCGGGAGATGGGCAAGCCCGTCGCCCTCGGCCGGGCCTTCATCGGTGGCGCGGCGATGGGGTTCAAGGCGGCGGCGGCCGAGGCCCTGGAGTACGCGTTCGAGGAGACCGTCCCGGCGCCGGACGGGGGCAGCACCACGATCGTGCGCGCCCCGCTCGGCGCCACGGCCGTGATCGTGCCGTGGAACTTCCCCGTGCCCATGACCCTGGGCGCGCTCGGCCCGCTGCTGGCCGCCGGGAACACCGTCGTGCTCAAGCCGTCCGAGCGCTCGCCGATGTCGGCGGTGCGGCTGCTTGAGCTGATGGACCTGCCGCCCGGCGTGGTCAACCTGATCCTCGGCGACTCCCGCGCGGGCGCGCCGCTGGTGGCCGACGAACGCGTCGGGCTCGTGCACTTCACCGGCTCCGTCGAGTCCGGGCGCAAGGTCGGCGAGCGGGCCGGGGCGCTGCTGCGCCGCTCGATCCTGGAGCTGGGCGGCAAGGACCCCGTGGTGGTCGACGCGGGGGTGGACCCGGTCGCCACCGCCGCCGCGGTCGCGTTCGGCGCCTTCGCGAACTCCGGCCAGATCTGCACCTCCATGGAACGCGTCTACGTGCACCGCGACGTCGCCGAGCCGTTCATCGAGGCCCTGGTCGAGGCCGCGGGGACGTACGCGCTCGGCGACGGGCACGACGCGGCCACCGTCCTCGGCCCGCTGGTCGATCAGCGGCAGCGCGACATCGTGGCACGGCACGTCGCCGACGCGGTCTCGCGCGGCGCGACCGTACGGGCCGGCGGGGTGGTGCCCGAGGGCAGGGGCTTCTTCTACCCCGCGACCGTGCTCACCGGCGTGGACGAGTCCATGCTGGTCATGACCGAGGAGACCTTCGGCCCGATCGCCCCGGTCGTCGTGGTCTCCTCCTTCGAGGAGGGGCTGGAGCGGGCGAGCGCGTCACGCTTCGGCCTGGCCGCCACCGTGTACACCGCCGACCCCGAGCACATGGCGGCCGCCCGCCGCATCCCCGCCGGTGTCGTGTGGGTGAACCAGTGGCAGGGCGGCGGCCCCGAGCGGCTGTACGAACCGGCCGGGGACAGCGGCATGGGCGCGACCGGCTCCCGCGCCGCCTATGACGCGGCCACCCGCCCCACCTCGATCCACACCGCCCCCGCCGCGTGACGGGGACCCCAGGGGTCAGCGGCCCTCGAAGGTGGGTTTGCGTTTCTCGAGGAACGCCTCCACCGCTCCCGCGTGGTCGGCGGTCAGCCCCAGGCGGGCCTGGGCGCGGGCCTCGGCGGTGAGTGCCGCGCCGAGGTCCTGGTCCCAGGCCCCGGCGATCAGCCGCTTGGACTCGGCGTACGCGGCGGTCGGCCCGGCGGCGAGCCGGGCCGCCAGCTCGCGCGCCACCGCACCGGCCTCCTCCCGAGGGACCACGCGCCCCGTGATCCCCCACTCCACCGCCTGCCGGGCGCCGAACGACTCACCGAGCAGGACCAGCTCCTTGGCCCGGGCCTCGCCGACCGCCCGTACGAGCGTCAGGGACAGCCCCGAGTCGCACGTCAGCCCGATCGCCGTGAACGCCGTCGCGAAGACGGCCTCCTCCGCGAGCACCCGCAGGTCACAGGCCAGGGCGAGGGCCAGACCGGCGCCGACGCACGTGCCGTTGACGGCGGCGACGACCGGTTTGCCCATGGTGGCCAGGAGCCGGACGATCGGCGCGTAGTCCTCCTCGACGGTGTCGAAGGCGTGCCCGGCGTCCGAGCGGAGCGCCGCCGCGTGCTCGGCTAGGTCCTGGCCGACGCAGAAGGCGGTCCCCGCCCCGGTCAGCACCACCGCGCGTACGGCGTCGTCGGCCGCGACCTCCTCCAGCGCCCGGCGCAGCGCCGTCTTCAGCCCGGTGTCCAGCGCGTTGCGGCGGTCCGGGCGGTTGAGGGTCAGGACGGCCACGGCGCCGTCGCGTTCCAGCAGGATCGAGGCCCCGTCCAGCTCAGGCTCCACCTCAGGCCTCCTGTCCGGGCAGCGGCCAGGTCTTGGCCACGAGGGTCAGCACGTCGTACGTGGCGACCGGCTGGCCGTCCTGGTTGGCGACGACGGCGTCCCAGCGGACCTCGCCGTAGTCGGCGGAGCTGCGCGGGGTGATCTGCTTGACGGTCAGCGTCACGTCGATCGTGTCGCCCGCCTTCACGGGGGTGAGGAAGCGCAGGGAGTCGACGCCGAAGTTCGCCAGGACCGGCCCGGGCGCCGGGTCCACGAAGAGCCCGGCGGCCAGGGACACGACGAGGTACCCGTGGGCGACGATGCCGCCGAACAGCGGGTTGCGCGCGGCGGCCTCGGCGTCGGTGTGCGCGTAGAAGGTGTCCCCGGTGAACTCGGCGAAGTGCTCGATGTCGGCGAGCGAGACCGTGCGCGGCGCGGAGGCGATCGTGTCACCGACGCGCAGCTCCGCCAGGGACTTGCGGAACGGGTGAACGCCCGACTCGGCGCGCGCGGCGCCCGTGGTCCAGCGGCCGGTGACCGCGGTGAGCAGGTCCGGGGAGGCCTGGACGGCGGTGCGCTGCATGTGGTGCAGGACCCCGCGGACGCCGCCCAGCTCCTCGCCGCCGCCGGCCCGGCCCGGGCCGCCGTGGACGAGGACGGGCAGCGGCGAGCCGTGCCCGGTGGACTCCTTGGCGTCGTCCCTGTCCAGGACGAGGACCCGGCCGTGCCACGGCGCCAGCCCCAGCACGACGGTCCGCGCGACCTCCGGGTCGTGGGTGGCGACGGAGGCGACGAGGCTGCCCCTGCCGCGCGCCGCGAGCGCGATCGCCGAGTCCAGGCCGTCGTAGGCGAGCACGGTGCCGACCGGCCCGAACGGCTCCACGTCGTGCGGCTCGGTGGCGCCGGGACGGGCGCGCAGCAGGAGCGGGGTCATGAACGCGCCGCGTTCGGCGTCGCCGTCGAGCAGGGAGGAGCCGGAGGGGTCGCCGAAGGCGATCTCGGCGCCGGCCCGCAGCGCCTCGACGGCCTTGCGCACCTCGTCGCGCTGGCCGAGGCTGGCCAGCGCGCCCATCCGTACGTCCGGATTGCGGGGATCGCCGACGGTCACCTTGGCCAGGCGCGCGGCCAGCGCCTCGACGACCTGGCCGGCCATGGCCGAGGGTACGAGGATCCGGCGGATGGCGGTGCACTTCTGGCCCGCCTTGACCGTCATCTCGGTGACGACGCCCTTGACGAACAGGTCGAACTCCGGGTCCTCCGGCCGCACGTCCGGCCCCAGGATCGAGCAGTTCAGCGAGTCGGCCTCGACGCCCAGCAGGACGCCGCCGTCCAGCACGTTCGGGTGGCGGCGCAGGATGCCCGCGGTGTGCGCGGAGCCGGTGAAGGCGACGGAGTCCTGGACGGTCAGCTCGTCGAGCAGCCCTCCGGCGCCGCCGGAGACGAGCTGGAGCGTGCCTTCGGGCAGGATGCCCGACTCGACGATCAGCCGTACGGCCAGCTCGGTCAGGTACGCGGTCTGGCTCGCGGGCTTGACGATCGAGGGCAGCCCGGCGAGGAAGGCCGGGGCCAGCTTCTCGAGCATCCCCCAGACCGGGAAGTTGAAGGCGTTGATCTGCACCGCGACGCCCGGCCGCGAGGTGTAGAGGTGCTGGCCGACGAACGTGCCGCCCTTGCCCAGGCGTTCCAGGCCGCCGTCCAGGACGACGGTGTCGTTCGGCAGCTCGCGCACGCCCTTGCCGGCGTAGCTGAACAGGGTGCCGATGCCGCCGTCCACGTCGATCATGGTGTCGCGCGAGGTGGCGCCGGTCCGCACGGACAGCGCGTACAGCTCCTCCTTGCGCTCGGTCAGGTGCTTGGCCAGCGCCTTCAGCAGGGCCGCCCGCTCGTGGAAGGTCAGGGACCGCAGTGCGGGCCCGCCGGTGTCGCGGGCGTGGCGGACCATCGCGGCGACGTCCAGCCCCCGGCTGGAGATCCGCGCGACCTCCTCGCCCGTGGCGGCGTCGAGCAGGGGCTCCCCTTCATCGGCCGCCCGGAACCATCGTCCGGCGGCGTAGCTCTCCAGCAGCGCGCTCACGCGTCCTCTCCTCTCCACGGGCCCCTTGCGCAGGTACCCCAACACGTGCCACGGTATTACTGACCGAGCGATAAGTAAATACGACTCGACGCCCGAGGAGGGAAATCGATGACGACGACACCGGCGGAGCCGGAAGCGCTCGAAGCCGCGTTCGAGGCGACGATCGCGCGCCACGACCGGATCGAGCCCCGGGACTGGATGCCGGACGCCTACCGCCGGACGCTCGTACGCCAGATCGCCCAGCACGCGCACTCCGAGATCATCGGCATGCAGCCCGAAGGCGCGTGGATCGGCCGCGCTCCGTCCCTGCGCCGCAAGGCGATCCTGCTGGCCAAGGTGCAGGACGAGGCCGGGCACGGGCTGTACCTGTACTCGGCGTGCGAGACCCTGGGCGTCTCCCGCGCCGAGCTGACCGAGCTGCTGCTCACGGGCCGGCAGAAGTACTCCTCGATCTTCAACTACCCGACGCTGTCGTACGCCGACGTCGGGACGATCGGCTGGCTGGTCGACGGCGCCGCGATCTGCAACCAGGTGCCGCTCTGCCGCACCTCGTACGGCCCGTACGGGCGCGCCATGATCCGCATCTGCAAGGAGGAGTCGTTCCACCAGCGGCAGGGCTACGAGCTGCTGATGACGATGATGAGCGGCACCGACGCCCAGCGGGCGATGGTCCAGGAGTCGGTGGACCGGTTCTGGTGGCCGTCGCTGATGATGTTCGGCCCGCCGGACGCCGACTCGCCCAACAGCGCGCGGTCGATGGCCTGGGGCGTCAAGCGCAACTCCAACGACGAGCTGCGCCAGAAGTTCGTGGACATGACGGTCCCGCAGGCCGAGGCGCTGGGCGTGACGCTGCCCGACCCCGACCTGCGCTGGAACGCCGAACGCGGCCACCACGACTTCGGCGAGCCCGACTGGCAGGAGCTCGCCGCCGTGATCCGCGGTGACGGGCCGTGCAACGCGCAGCGCATGGCGCACCGCCGGGCCGCGCACGAGGACGGCGCCTGGGTTCGCGAGGCCGCGTCGGCGTTCGCGGAGCGGGCGGGCACGCGATGAGCGCCGACCGGCGGGAGTGGCCGCTGTACGAGGTGTTCGTCCGCGGCAAGCGGGGCCTCAACCACGTGCACGTCGGATCGCTGCACGCCGCCGACGACGCGATGGCCGTACGGCACGCGCGTGACGTCTACACCCGGCGCAACGAGGGCGTGAGCATCTGGGTCGTGCGGGCCGACGCCATCACCGCCTCCAGCCCGGACGAGAAGGACCCGCTGTTCGCGCCGAGCGGCGACAAGGTCTACCGACACCCGACGTTCTACGACATTCCCGACAACGTCCCGCACATGTGATCGGTTGGCACTCATGAACGACGAATTCGCCGGCGACTCCTCGCAGTGGGCCTTCGGCACCGGCTTCGAGGACCCTCTGGCCGGGGTCGACACCACGGTGCCGCCGGGCGTGGACGCAGCCGAGCTGGCCGCGTACTGCCTCATGCTCGGCGACGACGCGCTGATCATGTCGCAGCGCCTGTCCGAGTGGTGCAGCCGCGCGCCCGACCTGGAAGAGGACATCGCGCTGGCGAACATGGCGCTCGACCTGCTCGGACAGGCCCGCCTGCTGCTGTCGCGGGCGGCCGCCGCGGATCCCGGCGTCGTGCCCGCCCTGCCCGAGGGCTCGCCGGTGCCCGCCGAGGACGCGCTGGCGTACTTCCGCGACGCCGAGCAGTTCCGCAACGTCCGGCTCGCCGAGGTGGAGAACGGGGACTTCGCGCACGTCGTCGTGCGGCTGCTGCTGTTCTCGGTGGCCCGGCTCGCGCTGCTGGAGCGGCTGCGGACCAGCCGTGACCAGGTCCTGGCGGCGGTGGCGGCCAAGGGCGTGAAGGAGATCACCTACCACCGCGACTGGGCGGGACGCTGGTTCCTCACCCTGGCGCAGGGGACCGAGGAGTCGCGGCGCAGACTGGTGGCGGCGCTGGACGCCCTGTGGCCGTACCAGGCCGAGCTCACCGATTTCGGCGAGGACCTGCGCGACGAGGTGGACGTCGTCCTCGACCAGGTCTTCGCCGTGAGCGGCGTCGAGCGGCCCGAGCGCGCGCCGCTGGCCGGCACCGGCCGCGACGGCGCGCACACCGACGCCCTCGGCCCGCTGCTCGCCGAGATGCAGGTCGTCGCCCGCGCCCACCCGAGCGGGCGCTGGTGAGCGCCCGCGACCGGGCCGCCGAGGTCGCGGCGCAGGTACGCGACCCCGAGATGCCCATGCTCACCCTCGCGGACCTCGGCGTGCTGCGCGGCGTCGAGGTATCCGGTGGCGAGGAGGTGGTCGTGTCGATCACCCCGACGTACACCGGCTGCCCGGCCATGGCGACCATGCGCGACGACCTCGTCCACCGGCTGCGGGAGGCCGGGTTCGACCGGGTCGAGGTGCGGATCGTCCTGGATCCGCCCTGGTCGAGCGACTGGATCACCGAACGCGGCCGGGCCGCGCTGCGGGAGGCCGGGCTGTCGGCCCCCGGCCCCGCCCCTCGGCGCGGCGGCCCGATCCCGCTCACGCTGGGGCCGGCCAGGAGCGCCCCGCCCTGCCCGCGCTGCGGGTCGGCGGCGACCCGGCTGACGTCCGAGTTCGGCGCGACCGCCTGCAAGGCCCTCTACCGCTGCACCGGCTGCCTTGAGCCGTTCGAGCACGTCAAGGAGATCTGACATGGCCTCTTTCCACCCGCTCACCGTGTCGGCGGTGGACCGCCTGTGCGAGGACGCCGCGGCGATCACGTTCGCCGTCCCGGACGAGCTGCGCGAGGCGTACGCCTTCCGCGCCGGGCAGTCGCTCACCCTGCGCCGCGTCGTGGACGGGCGGGAGGAGCGCCGGTCGTACTCGATCTGCGCGCCGGCCGGCGCGCGGCCCCGGATCGGGGTCCGCGAGATCCCGGGCGGGTTGTTCTCGTCCTGGCTGGTACGCGAGGTCGCGCCGGGGACGCGGATCGAGGTCCAGACGCCGACCGGCTCCTGGCGGGCCGACCCCGCCACGGGCGAGCGGCACCTGTGCGTCGCCGCCGGGTCGGGCATCACCCCGATGCTGTCGCTCGCCTCGACCGTGCTCACCCACCCGCAGGCCCAGGTGTCGCTGCTGTACGGCAACCGGACCAGCCGGACCGTGATGTTCGCCGAGGAGCTGGGCGACCTGAAGAACCGCTACGGCCCCCGGCTCCAGGTGGTCCACGCGCTCTCACGGGAGCCGCGCGACGTCGAGCTGTTCTCGGGTCGGCTCGACGGCGACCGGCTGCGCCGCCTGCTGACCGAGGTGGTGCCGGTCGAGGTGTTCGACCACGTCTGGCTCTGCGGGCCGCTGGCGATGATCCAGGAAGCGCGTACGGTGCTCGCCGACCTGGGCGTACCCGCCTCCCGCGTGCACGTCGAGCTGTTCTACGTCGACGAGCCGCCGCCGCAGCCGCGACGGGCCCCGGAGGGGGTCGCGCCCGGCGCGACGAGCGAGCTGACGACGGTGCTGGACGGCCTGCGCACGACCTCGACGGTCTCCCGCGACGCGACGCTGCTCGACGGCGCCCAGGCGGCGCGCGCTGACCTGCCGTTCGCCTGCAAGGGCGGCGTCTGCGGGACGTGCCGCGCGGTCGTACGGTCGGGCGAGGTGGACATGCGCCGCAACTACGCCCTCGAACAGGCCGAGATTGACGCCGGGTTCGTCCTGACCTGCCAGACATTTCCGGTCGGCGAGCGCGTCACCGTCGACTACGACGCATAAGGAGCCCACTGATGCCCGAATCCTTCGTCGTCTCCGGCGTGCGGACGCCGATAGGCCGCTACGGCGGCGCGCTCGCCCACGTCCGGCCCGACGATCTGGCCGCCCTCGTCGTGGGCGAGGCCGTCGCCCGCGCCGGGATCGCCCCGGACCTCGTGGACGAGGTGGTGCTCGGCGCGGCCAACCAGGCCGGCGAGGACAACCGGAACGTCGCCCGGATGGCCCTCCTGCTGGCGGGCCTGCCCGACTCGGTGCCCGGGTTCACCGTCAACCGGCTCTGCGCCTCGGGGCTCACCGCGGTCGCGACGGCTCGTGCCCTGATCGCCGCCGGGGACGCGGATGTGGTGGTCGCGGGCGGGGTGGAGTCGATGACCCGGGCTCCGTGGGTGACCGAGAAGCCGGCCAAGGCGTTCGCGAAGCCGGGGCCGTCGTTCGACACCTCGATCGGCTGGCGGTTCACCAACCCGCGCTTCGACGCCGCGATGACCGCCTCCATGCCGCAGACGGCCGAGACGGTCGCGCGGCGGTGGGGGCTGACCCGTGAGGAGCTGGACGCGTACGCGCTGCGCTCCCACGAACGGGCGGTCACGGCCATCAAGGAGGGCCGGTTCACCGGCGAGATCGTCCCGGTTCCCACGGGTGCGAGCGTCGTCGACACCGACGAGGGGCCGCGGCCGGACACGAGCCTGGAACGGCTGGCGCGGCTGCGCCCGGTCAACGGCCCCGGCGGGGTCGTCACCGCGGGCAACTCCAGCTCGCTGAACGACGGCGCCGCGGCCGTCGTCGTGGTCAGCGACCGCTTCCTCGAACGGCACGGCCTGACGCCGCGGGCACGGCTGGTGGCGGCGGCCAACGCCGGGGTGGCGCCGGAGATCATGGGCGTCGGCCCGGTCCCGGCGACCCGCAAGGCGCTCGAACGCGCGGGCTGGGCCGTCGGCGACCTGGACGCCGTGGAGCTGAACGAGGCGTTCGCGTCCCAGTCGCTCGCCTGCGTCCGTGATCTCGGGCTCGACCTCGGCCGCGTCAACGCCGACGGCGGCGCGATCGCCCTCGGGCACCCGCTGGGCGCGTCCGGCGCCCGGATCCTCGTCACCCTGCTCGGCCGGCTCGAACGCACCGGAGGCCGGCGCGGCCTGGCGACCATGTGCGTCGGCGTCGGCCAGGGCAGCGCTCTCCTGGTGGAGCGCCCATGACCAGCCTGATCGTCGAGGAAGGCGAGGACCGGGTGGTGTGGCGGCTCAACCGCCCCGAGGTCCGCAACGCGATCGACCGCGAGCTGGTCGCCAGGCTCCACGAGGCGTGCGCCGCCGTCGAGGAGGAGCCGCGCGTCGTCCTGCTCACCGGCGAGGGCACGACGTTCGCGGCCGGGGCCGACATCGCCCAGCTGCGCGAACGCGACCTGTACGACGCGCTGCGCGGCATCAACTCCAAGCTCTTCGACCGGATCCACCGGCTGCCGATGCCGACTGTGGCCCTGCTCGACGGGTACGCCCTGGGCGGCGGGGCCGAGCTGGCCTACGCCTGCGACTTCCGGATCGGCACGCCGGGCACGCGGATCGGCAACCCGGAGACGGGCCTCGGCATCCTGGCGGCGGCCGGGGCGGCCTGGCGGCTGGCCGAGCTGGTCGGGGAGCCGCTGGCCAAGGAGATCCTGCTCGCGGGCCGGGTGCTCACGGCCGAGGAGGCGCACGCCGTACGGCTGCTCAACGAGGTCGTGGAGCCGGAGGAGCTGATGGCGGCCGGGCACCGGCTGGCCGACCGGATCACCGCGCGGGCGCCGCTGGCGACCCGCCTGACCAAGGCGGTCTTCCACGCCCCTCGGGGCGCGCACCCGTTCGTGGACGACGTGGCTCAGGCGGTCCTGTTCGAGACGGAGGAGAAGCACATGCGCATGACGGCATTCCTGGAGCGGCGCTCATGAGCCTGCCACGGACGGTCGGCGTCTTCGGCGGCGGGCGGATGGGGTCCGGGATCGCGCAGGCGTTCCTGACCTCGGGCAGCCACGTGATCGTCGTCGAGGACGGTCCGGAGGCGGCCGAGCGGGCCAGGGCCCGGGTACGCGACGGCCTGGCCAAGGGAAACGCGGACCCGGATGCCCTCGCACGGCTGCGAACGACTTCGGACCCCGGCGAGCTGGGCCCGTGCGAGCTCGTCGTCGAGGCGGTCCCGGAGGACGCGGCGCTCAAGGCCCAGGTGTTCGCCCTGGTCGAGAAGGTGGCGCCGGGCGCGGTGCTGGCCTCGAACACCAGCAGCCTGTCGATCGGCGCGCTGGCCGCCGGCCTGGCCGCGCCGGAGCGCTTCCTCGGGCTGCACTTCTTCAACCCCGTCCCGGTGAGCGCGCTCATCGAGATCGCCACCGGGCCGCGTACCGATCCGGCGCTCGTGGCGCTGGCCCAGGAGTGGGCGGCCGGGCTGGGCAAGACGCCGATCACGGTCGCGGACTCGCCGGGGTTCGCCAGCAGCCGGCTGGGCGTCTGCCTGGCGCTGGAGGCGATGCGGATGCTGGAGGACGGCGTCGCGAGCGCGGCCGACATCGACACGGCGATGACCCTCGGCTACCGGCACCCGATGGGGCCCCTGCGGACCACCGACGTGGTGGGGCTGGACGTGCGGCTCGCGATCGCCGAGCACCTGGCGCGCGAGCTGGGGCCCCGGTTCGAGCCGCCGCGGATCCTGCGCGACCTGGTCGCGGACGGGCATCTCGGCCGTAAGACGGGCCAGGGCTTCTACACCTGGTGAGACCGTCCGGATTCGTGCCGGGCCAGGCCGTCGAAGGCGATGGCGGTGATGGCGTCGGCGACCATCGCCCGGTCGTACGCGCCATCGGGCCGGTACCACTCGACCAGCGAGTTCACCATGCCGAACAGCAGCCGGCTGACCAGCGTCGCCGGCACGTCGTCGCGGAGCGCGCCCTCTGCGACGGCGTCGGTGACGAGCGCGGCCAGGCGGTCGTCGAGCCAGCGACGCCGCTCCAGCGCCGCCAGCTCGACCTCGCTGTTGCCGCGCACCCGCAGCAGGAGCGTGACCGAGGGCTGGTGCGCCACCAGCACCTCGACGCTGCGGCGTAGCACCTCGCGCAGCCGTCCGTACGCGCTCGTCCCGGCCTGGTCCCTGGAGGCCTCGGTCACGACGGCGGTCAGCTCGTCGAGCGCGTCGTCCAGGGCCTGGCCGAGCAGTTGCTCCTTGCTGGTGACGTGGTGGTAGATGGCCGGCTTGGTCAGGCCCAGCTCCTTGGCCAGGTCGCCCATGCTGGTGGCGTCGTACCCCTTGCGGTTGAACAGCTCCACCGCGGCGCGCAGGACCGCGGCCTGGTCATGGCCGGGACGGCCACGCCCGCGGCGCGGGGACGGTTCGGCAGGCTGAGTCGTCACGAATGCAGCATCTCACGACGGATCAGACGCCCCTCCACGCGCAGCGGGTGGGGTCCAGGTCATCGCGCTCAGCGTGCCGTCACGCAGCCGAGATGCCCTGTGCGAGGAGAACTCACGTCGTGGGCATTTTAGCCGCGACCCGCCAAAAAGCGATTGATTTGAAAATTCTTCAAAGCATTCGGATTTACGTTTACAACGTCGCGATGCAGTCGTTAATCTGCTGAACGCGAAAGAGAATCAGCGCTATGAAAGACTTGAACGCGATGAACCACCCGGTTGTCACAGCAGATGTCGACCAGATGCGCGATTTGCTGGTGCAGCATTTCCCGCCCTACTATCTCGAAATCGGAAAGCCGCACCCGCGCGGCGCTCGGTACCAGCTTCTTCACAAGGGAAAGATCGCTCTGCACACCGCGACATACGGTGCGGAGATTCGCGTCGGAACGTCGGAGTCGTTCAACTTCTATGCGGTCATGATGCCGTTGCGGGGAACCGGCGGGGTGACCCTCAACGGGCAGGACGTCACCGCGCCGATCTCCCTCATCGGCCCCAAGCAGAAGATCGACATGCGTTGGAGCCTCGACCACGAGGTTTTGATGATGCAGGTTCCGTTGGCGACCATGGAAGAGGCGCTCGAGGCCTACCTTGGCGATCCTCCCAAGGAGCGGCTGCGGTTCGAGCCTGGGGTGGACGCCACCGGCGCGCTCGGCCACGCGCTCAGAATGGTGTCATCGGGCGGCACGCTGCTCTTCGCGGCTTCGAAGCTGGCCGAGCACCACTTCGAGCAGTTTCTGCTGCACACCTTGCTCGCCTCCCAGCCGCACAACTACTCGGACGCACTCAGCGAGTCCGCTGCCCCCTGGACCCCCACCGCTCTCCGGCGTGCCATCCGCTACTGCGAAGACCACGCCGGCGAGGCGATCTGCCTCGGCGACATCGCCGCCGCGGCCAGAGTCAGCGTCCGTACCCTCCAGCTCGGCTTCCGTGAACATCTGCAGACCACCCCGATGGCCTATCTCCGTTCCGTACGGTTGGCTCACACGCACGCCGATCTCGTCCGCATCGCGGATACGGGCAGCCAGACGACCGTCACGGAGGTGGCCCTGCGATGGGGATTCACCCATCTCGGCCGCTTCGCGGCCCTGTACAGGCAGACCTACGGCCGGCTTCCGTCCAGCACCCGGCAAGGACACCGATGAGGCCGTCGGCGCCTACCTCAGCGCCTCGGTCTCGGGCCGGCCCCGGCGGCGGAGGTCGGCCAGCACATCCGACCAGGGGATGACCGCGTTGTCCTTGGCCCATTGTGCCCAGACCGCTGCGAGCTCCGCGACGAGCGACGGCTCCCGCGGGGCGAGATCCTCGCTCTCGCCGCGGTCGGCCTCGATGTCGTACAGCTCCCAGGGGCCGCCCCACTCGCGTACGAGCTTCCAGCGCCCCCGTCGTACGGCGGCATTGCCGATGTGTTCCCAGCACAACGTCCGGGGTTCGTCGGCGGTGGGAAGGTCGTCGCCCCGCCACACGGGCAGCAGGCTGTGGCCCGCCGTGTCCGCGTGGCCGTACGCCGCCTGCACGATGGTGGAGGTCAGGTCGACCAGGTGACCGGGGCGCCGTTCGACCCGGTCGGCGGGCAGCGCGCTCGGCCACGACACGATGAAGGGGGAGGCGACACCGCCCTCGTGAACCCAGCGCTTGTAGAGGCGGAACGGCGTGTTGGACAGGTTCGCCCAGCCTCGGCCGTAGCTGAGGTAGCTCTGCTCGGGACCGGGCATGATCCGGGGGGTGTTGCCCACCTCGACCGGTTCGCCGAGCCGGGTGTGCCGGGGGCAGATCTCCTCTCCGAAGAGCGGCTGTCCGGGACCGTGCGGCAGGTCCTCGGCGCACCCGCCGTTGTCGGAGAGGAACATCACGATCGTGTTCTCGCGGGTCCCTGACCGTTCGAGCTGGTCGAGGACCTGACCGATGCCGCGGTCCATCACCTCGACCTGGGCGGCGTACGTGGCCATCCGCTCCACCTGCCAGGCGTGGTCGTCGACGTCGGCCCACGGTGGAACCGCCTCGTCCCGCGGGGGCAGTTCCGCGACGCCGGCGACACCGAGGTCGGCCTGGCGCCGGAAGCGTTCCGCGCGGAGCGTGTCCCAGCCGGCCCGGTACCGCTCGCGGTATTTCGCGATGTCGGGCTCGCGGGCGTGCAACGGCCAATGGGGAGCCGTGTACGCCAGGTAGAGGAAGAACGGCGGGTCACCGGCCGAGGCGCGGGCGACGAAGTCGCGGGCGTGCTCGCTGAGGTCGTCGGTGATGTAGTAGTCCGGATCCGCGTGCGCCTCGGGCACCCTCGATTCGCCCGACATGAGCGGCGGCTGGTAGTAGCTGCTGCACCCGGGCAGGATGCCGTAGAACTCGTCGAATCCGCGGCGTGTGGGCCACGTGTCGTTGGGTGTCGTGGTGTCGGACGACAGGTGCCATTTGCCGACCAGCGCGGTCCGGTAACCCTGGTCTTTCAGCCTCTGCGCGAGGGTCGGGACACTCTGGTCCAGGGAGCCCCGGTAGCCGCCCGGCCTGTTGTCGCGCGTCAGGACGCCGATTCCCACGGAGTGGGGGTGCCGGCCGGTCAACAGGGCCGCACGGGAGGGGCTGCAGCGCGGCGTGACGTAGAACGACGTCATCCGGACACCGCTGCGGGCGAGGCGGTCGAGGTTCGGAGTGTCGATCTCCCCACCGAAGCTGCCGAGGTCGGAATAGCCGAGGTCGTCGGCGAGGATCACGATCACGTTGGGGGCTGGCATGCGGGCCTTTCTGTTTCTGTCGGAGGAGTGTGATGTGCCGGTTGTGCTCACGTATCCGATGTCTCGCCGGCCGGGTTCGTGTTCGGCCGGGTCAGTGAGCGCAGCAGGTCGGCGAACTGGCGGACCGCCTCCGCCCGGCTCACCGCGTCGGGGTCCAGCAGCCATTGGACGCGCAGCCCGTCGGCGAGCGCGATGAGCCATCGCGCGACCGTCTCCGTGGTCAGCCCCGGAGGCAGGTTGCGCTCGTCGATCACCTCGGTGAGCCACCCCTGCACGGAGATCACGATGGCCCGGTACCGCTCGACCCACCATTCGTGGGCCGGGTGCTCAAGGCTCAGCCCCTCCGCCGACAGCAGGGCGAACAGCTGGACGAGCACGGGGTTGCGCTCGTTGTCCTCGAGGGTGCGGAGGAACACCTCCATCCGGTCCTCCCCCTCGGCCAGCCGGCGCCGCTCGTCCTCCCGGTTCCTGTCCTCGCGGTCCTGCAGCACGGCCATCAGGAGCGAGGCCTTGTTGGGGAAGTGATGCAGCAGACCGGCCTGGGAAATGTCGGCCTTGTCGGCGACTTCCCGCAGGCTCACGGCATTGAAGCCGTTGGCGGAGAACGCGGTGACGGCCGTGTCGAGGATCTCGCGGCGGCGTTGGTCGCCGTGCGGGCGCGTGACGACCTTTCTCCGTCGCCTCTTCGGCGCCGCGGCGCCGTCCTGAGCCCCTCCGTGTGGTGCGGAGCCCCCGTCATCCATCGCTCTTCTCCCGTACGTCGTCGTGGTCGGCTGTGGGGCTGGAAGCGATCGAACTCCCCCGCCGGCAGAGCAGCGTGGCCACGAGGTCATCGTCGAGGCAGGCCAGCAGCTCGCGCACCGTCGCCGGTTCCGAACCGGCCAGGTCCGTGGTCTCGTACGGATCGGACTCCAGGTCGAACAGGGCCGGCGCGGGCAGGTCGGCGCTCACCACGAGCTTGCGCGTCCTGGTGGAGACGGCACGCCAGCGGCGCAGGGCCACCCACCGGTTGTCCCCGTAGTGACGCTGGGCGAGCTCGATCTCGCGGGCGGACCGGTCGAGCCCGGACACGACATGGTCGCGGTGCTCGGGCGTCTTCCCTCGCACGACGGGCAGCAGCGACCGCGCGGTCATCCACTGCGCGGGTGCCGGCCCCGCGACGTCGAGGAAGGTCGCGGCCAGGTCCTCCAGCGAGACCAGGGCGTCGCTGGTGAGGCCAGGGTGCCTCACGACCGGTCCGGCGATGATCATCGGGATGCGGATGCTCGGGTCCAGGGCGACCTGCTTGCCCCAGATACCCTGGTCACCGAGCATCTCGCCATGGTCGCTGGTGTAGACGACCACCGTGTTCTCCAGCTCCCCCCGTTCCGCGATCAGGTCGAGCAGCCCGCCGACGTGGCCGTCGATGTTCTCGATCATGGCCGCGTAGCGGCGCCGCACCTCCTGGTGGCGGGGGTCGGCCGGATCCTCACCGGCCGGAACCGGGAACTCGACGTCCCGCCACCTGTCGATCAGCCCTGGCGGCACGTCCATCGGATCGTGCGGGCCGGCGAAGTTCACCACCACGTGCCAGGGCCGCCCCTGAGGGCAGCTCGACAGGACGTCGCGGGCGTTGCGCGCGATCCAGTTGTCCAGGTAGGCGTCCTCCGGCAGCGGGCTGGGCTCGACGTCGAAGTAGGGCTCGTGCCGTCTGCGCTCGAAGTCCCGCAGGTGCAGGTCCGCGACCCCGCGTCCGTACAGATGGTTCATGTACGGCCCTTTGGGTCCGGTACGCCCCGACCAGAGCGAGTCGAACTTACCCTCGTTGTCGATGCCACCGTCCAGACCCCACTCGCGCAGGCACCGCGAGCCGTCGAGATTCCAGTCGAACGTCGCCTTGTGCAGGTCGAACTTCCCGACGCCCGCCACGTGGTACCCGGCCTCGTCCCGGAGCGTCCGGAAATAGGTACGCGTCTCCGGCGGCAGATCGTGGAAGTTGCTCGGCACCGGGCCGGAGTCGTAGTCCAGACCGGTGGCCAGGCAGGCCCGCGCCGGTGCGCACAGCGGCGCGGGAGTCACGGCGCGGCGGAACGTCATGCCACGCTCGGCCAGTCTCCGCAGGTGAGGTGTGCGTACCGGCAGGTCGCCCGTTCCCTCGATCCAGTCGTAGCGGTGCTGGTCCGCCACGATCAGGAGCACGTTCGGTCGTTTCGGCATCACACCTACTTGAGAGTTCGACGGGTGTGGGGCTAGGAGCCGTTCGGCACCGAGAAGGCCTGGTCGAGCAGGGTATTCCGACACCGCGTCGCGGCCCAGAACGTCCAGCAGGCATGGCGATCGTTCCTCGCGTTCTCGTCCGTTCCCCAGGCGCGACGAGCACCTCGCGGAATGTAACGGGACCATACCTAACTTACCGAGTACTCGGTAGGTTAGCGCGACAAAAAAATTAGGTGCCATGCTTCCGGATCGTGCCGCGGCACCGTCAACCTGCTCAGGCTCATGGCCGATGAGCTGCGTCTCGACGCGCTCGAGACCGCGGTGGCACGCGAGTCGCAGGGTCCGGTGGACCGCCGAGCGAGGCGCGTGGACGGCCGGTGGCCGAATGGCGGTGGATGCACTGCGGGCCGGTCGGCAACAGCGTGCCGGCCGGCACCGGTCAAGGTCGGCCTCGGACCGCCGCCATCGGAGTGTGGCGGCGGTGTGAACGGTCAGCGCAGGGAGCGGAAGAACTCGCGCACGTCGCCGACGAACGGGCCGGGCTGCTCCAGGGCCAGGAAGTGTCCGCCGCGCTCGAATTCGGTCCAATGCACGATGGTGTGATCGCGTTCTGCGAAACGACGGATGGCCACGTCCTGGGTGAGGGAGACCGCCACGCCGGTGGGCACGGTCCCGGGGTCGCGCGGCGCCCAGGCCGAGGGGTCGTGGTGGGCCTCGTAGTAGAGGTGGGCCGAAGAGGCGCCGGTCTGCGTGAACCAGTAGATGCTGACGTCGGTGAGGAGGGCGTCGCGGCCGACGGCGTCTTCGGGCAGGTCCGCGGCGCTGTCGGTCCATTCCTTGAACTTCTCGGCGATCCAGGCGAGCTGGCCGGCCGGGGAGTCGTTCAGGCCGTGCCCCAGGGTCTGCGGACGGGTGCCTTGGATCTTGTCGTAGCCGCTCTGTTCCTGCTGCCAGTGCTCCAGGCGCGCCAGCCGCTCCAGTTCGGACGTGGTCAGGCCGTCCATCTCACCGTCGGCCCCGATCGGGAAGGTGACCAGGGCGTTGACGTGCACGCCGAGGACGCGCTCGGCATCTTGGCGGCCCATTTCCGGGGCGACGAAGGCGCCGACGTCGCCGCCCTGCACGCCGTAGCGGGAGTAGCCGAGCCGGTTCATCAGCTCGGTGAAAGCGCCGGCGATGCGGCCGTGCGTCCAGCCCGCCTCGCGCAGCGGAACGGAGAAGCCGAACCCGGGCAGAGAGGGGATCACCAGGTGGAAGGCGTCCGCAGGGTCGCCGCCGTAGGAGCGCGGGTCGGTCAGGGGGCCGACGACGTCCAGGAACTCGGCGATCGAGCCGGGCCAGCCGTGGACGAGCATCAGCGGAGTGGCGTCGGCCTCGGGAGAGCGAATGTGCGCGAAATGGATGGTCTGCCCGTCGATGTCGGTGGTGAACTGGGGCAGGTCGTTCAGCCTGGCCTCGTGCTTGCGCCAGTCGTAGCCGTCGGCCCAGTAGGCGGCGAGCTGCTGCAGGTAGCCGGTCGGGACGCCGCGGCTCCAGCCTTGGCCGCCGATCTCGCCGCTCCAGCGGGTACGGGCGAGCCGGTCTCGTAAGTCATCCAGCTCGTCCTGCGGGATGTCGATGCGGAACGGGTTGATCATCGAACTGTTCCTTCCAGCAACGGAATACTTATATGAAAAAGGCGGTGGACCGTTGTTTGCGGTTCACCGCCATTCCCGGAAAACGGGCTCATGCCGCCGGCCCCTCTGCCTGGGGTCGAGCAGCCGCCGTGCGCACCGGCGCGCTGATTTCATCAAGAAAGTACGCGACTCCCGCGCTTACCCCGGAGAAATGCGCGCGATGCCGCCTGAATTCATGGAGTGGGGGTTTCTCCCGTGATGCGGACGCTGTCGCTCTCGTCACCCATGACCGTACTCGGGACAGCGCCGTTACCCGCGGCCACGGCCGGCGATGCGGCGACCATGACGCCTCCCACCCCCATGGCAAGTGTCGCGGCCAAGACAAGCAGGACACGATTCACGTTCAGTTTCCTTTCGCAGGGCCGGAGATGCCGATGCCTTCTGGCCATGCGAGCCTATGAGCGTTGCACGAGGTCCCACTATCCACATAGCGCTCATGCCGATTCGTTCACCGGATAGGCGCGGGCACGGGTCTCCGTGACCGGCACCGGCGGCTTGAAGCTCCTACCGTTGCCGGGTCACCAGGTGACGGGGAGCTCGAAGACGCCGTAGACCAGCCCGTTGTGCTTGAACGGCACCCGGTCCAGCTCGGTGGCCGGTTTCAAGGTCGGGATGCGCCGGTAGAGGGTGCCGCAGACCAGCCGGACCCTGGTCAGCGGGCCCTGCTCGCGCTGGGCGTACAGGCCCGGGGCCGGGTCGAACGGGCAGCGGGCCTCCCGCGCCATCGGGAACTCCGGCACCTCGGCCAGGCTTTCGGCCGTCATAGGAGTCGGTCCTTTCCATTGCTCGGCGGCCTGTCCGTGCCACATAGTGAATCACATGATTTAATCTAGCCAATCACGTGATTCACACAGGCCGATGGGAGGCCCCGGGCTTACGGGCGAGGCGTCACCGGGGCCTGCCACAGGCCGACTATCGCGTCGATCAGACCGGAGGCGAGGTCGTCCCAGCTGGGCTGGAGGGTGGTGGCGCCCTCGGCGAGGGCACGTTCCCGTTCGACGCACATGTGCACGATGACGTGACGCGCCATGGCCCAGCGCTCCTTCTGCACGGTGGCCGGCAGGTCGCTCAGACACCGGTTCAGGCCGTCCACGAGCAGCCGCAGCGAGGGCGACGGCAGCGATTCCTCGACCGTGATCTGGTAGAGCGCCGGATCGGCCATCACCTGCGCGCGGAACCGGGCGTACCAGGTGGGGCTGCCCTGCGCGTCCAGATGCCGGGTGAACGGGCGCACCAGACAGGCCACCCAGTCGCGCACGTCCGCCGAGCCGGCGGCGTCGGCGACCATCCACACCCGCAGTTGCTCCATCTCGTCGGCGTGCCTGCGCGCGATGGCGCGTACCAGGTCGACCTTCGTGCCGAAGTGGTAGCCCACCGCGGCGCTGTTGCCCTGACCCGCGGCCTCGCTGATCTGACGGTTGGACACCGCGTGCACCCCGTGCTCGGCGAACAGCCGCTCCGCGGTGGCCAGGATCACCTCCCGCGTCGCGCTCCCCCGCTCGGGCCGCGCAGTCCCGCCCGCCATCACCCTCTCCTCCCTGTGGCCTTCACCGCATCGTAGGAAACCTCGCATCCACCCAACTCAATCATATGATTTAATTAAATCAAGCGACTGACTTACCCATTTCGCGGCGAAGGCTCCTCCAGCGCCGTCCTGGCGCCACCGATGACCCAACTCAAAGGCCGCCTGACCCATCCCCCTAAAGGAAGACGAAACCATGAAAGTCACCATTGACCAGGACAAGTGCTGCGGCGCCGGCACGTGCGTGCTCGTCGCGCCGGACGTGTTCGACCAGCGAGACGACGACGGGATCGTGATCCTGCTCAACGAGCGGCCGCCCGCGGAGCTCCACGCCGTCGTCCGCGAGGCCGCCGACGTCTGCCCCGGAGCTGCGATCTTCGTGAGCGAGGACGCATGAGCACCCCCGACCACGTGCTCGTGGCCGGCGCCTCCGCCGCCGGCCTGGCCACCGTGGAAGCCCTGCGCCGCAAGGGATACGAAGGCCGGGTGACCGTGCTGGGAGCCGAACCCCACCTGCCCTACGACCGGCCGCCGCTGTCCAAGCAGATCCTGTCCGGCAGCTGGGAACCCGAGCGAGCCCGGCTGCGGCCCCCGGCCACGCTGTCCGCGCTGAACGCGGAGTTCGTGCTCGGCGACCCGGCGACCGGGCTGGACGTCTCCTCCCGTACCGTGCGCACGGCATCGGGACGCGTTCTGAGCGCGGACGCGGTGGTGGTAGCCACCGGACTGCGCCCCCGCACACTGCCGGACCAGGCCGGGCCGGCCGGCGTCCACGTGCTGCGCACCCTCGACGACGCGCTGGCACTGCGGGCCGACCTGCTGTCCTGCACGCGCCTGGTGGTCGTCGGGGACGGCGTGCTCGGCGCCGAGATCGCCGCCACCGCGTGCGGCATGGGCGTGAACGTCACCCTGGCCGGCCCTCAACCGGCGCCGCTGGCCTGTCAGCTCGGCCAACCGGCCGCCGGGCTGCTCGCCGACCTGCACACCGAGCACGGGGTCGAGCTGCGGCTCGGCGCCGCCGTCAGCGGCCTGACCGAACGGCACGGCCACGTCACCGGGGTACGCCTGGAGACCGGCGACGTGCTGCCGGCCGACGTCGTCGTGGTCGCCTTCGGCGCAGCCCCGGCCACGGAATGGCTTGCCGGCAGCGGGCTCGACCTGGACAACGGGCTGGTGTGCGACTCCCGCTGCCGCGCGGCGGACGGCGTCTACGCGGTCGGCGACGTGGCCCGCTGGCACCACGAGACCCTGGGCAGGTCGCTCCGGCTGGAGAACCGGACCAACGCCACCGAACAGGCGATCGCCGTCGCCGGCAATCTCCTCGGCGACGACCGCCCCTACACCCCGATCCCCTACTTCTGGACCGACCAGTTCAACGCCAAGATCCACGTACACGGGATGCCGTCACCCGACGCCGAGGTGTCCATCGCGGAAGGCTCCGTGGCCGAACGCCGCTTCGTCGCCGTCTACCGCCACGACGGCCGGGCCACCGCCGTACTCGGCTGGAACATGCCCAAACAGGCGCGTCAGCACCGGCAGGAGCTCGCCGCGACTTCCCTGCTCGCTGGATCGGCCTGACCGGCAGGCCGTGGTCACCTTGAGAGACCGGCGTGGCCGTGGCTTCCGACCCCGGCGCCTTTACGTTGTAGATTCATGCCGGGTGAGCCAGGCGCGGATCTCGTCCATGAGCGGGACGGGCGCGTCGTGGTGGACCAGGTGACCGGCGGCGGGGATCAGCGAGAGCTCCGCGGCGGGGATCAGGCCCTGCAACCGCCGGCCGATCTCGGTGGGGATCCACGCGTCGCAGGAGCCCCACAGGATCCGTACGGGGATGCTGATGCGGCCCAGCTGTTCCTCGTTCTCTTCGAGGAAGCGCTCGTCATAGTGGGCGATCTGCCGGTAGAAGGCGGGCTGGCCGTCCTCCCCCGTCCACGGCCGCACGAGGGCGTCGAGATCGTCGTCGCGCAGGCCGCGGTGGCTCGCGCCCTGAATGTAGGCGCGCACGATGGCGGTGTGGATGTACGCCGGCAGCTGCCCCAGGACGTCAGGATGGTCCTGCACGAACCTGAAGAAGGGTGAGCCGCTGGGCGGGATGGCCACGACGTCGACGAGCATGAGCGAGGCGTAGCCGACGCCCAGGGTCAGGTGCGTGCGCAGCGACACCGCACCGCCGAAGTCGTGGGCGATCACGTGCGGCCGCTCCAGCCCCCAGTGCGCGAGCAGCGCCGCGAACGCATCGGCCTGCGCGCCGAAGTCCACGGGATGCTCGGCATGCTTGGACGAACGGCCGTATCCGGGCATGTCCCACAGGTAGACGGTGAAGTCGCGGCTCAGGGCCTCCGCGAACGGCTGCCACAACGCCGACGAGAACGGCGTGCCATGACAGAACACCACCGCCGGACCGGCGCCCGCGCGCCCCCAGGCGATCTGCCTCCCACGCCACTCGAATCGCTCCGTCAACTCCATGGCTACCCATGGTAGTCAGCGGTCGGGCTGCTGCGCCTATCGATCGGGGCCGAGGTAGGCGAGGACCGCCGCCACCCTCCGGTGCACGTCCCCGCTGTTCTCCAGCCCCAGTTTCGTGAAAATGGCGTTGACGTTCTTCTCCACCGACGAGATCGACAGATGAAGCGCCCTGGCGATGGCCGAGTTGGAGCGGCCGCGCGCCATCTCCCGGAGCACGTCGCGTTCGCGGCCGGTCAGCGCCTCCTGCTGGCCGCGGACGTCGCGCCTGGCCAGCAGGCCCTCCACGACCTTCGGGTCGATGACGGAGCCGCCGCAGGCCACCGCCCTGATGGCCCCCAGCAGCTCGTCCAGGTCCCCGACCCGGTCCTTGAGCAGGTAGGCGTAGCCTTCGGTGCCGTGCTTGAACAGCTCGAACGCGAACAACGCGTCCGCGAACTGCGACAGCACCACGACCCCCACCCCTGGATGCGCGGTCCTGATGCGGTGGGCGGCGTCGATGCCCTCGAAGCCGGGCCGCCAGTCGCCGCCCGGCATCCGGATGTCGGTGACCACGACGTCGGGGCCGAGGCGGCGGACGGCGTCGAGGAGTTCGTCGGCGTTGCCGACCGCGCCGACGACCGTGATCTCGCCCGACATGTCGAGCAATTGGCGGGTTCCTTCGCGTACGAGGTAGTGGTCGTCGGCGACCACCGTACGGATCCGCTCACCCATCGACCGGCACCCACGCCTTCATCCGTGTCCCCTTTCCCGGCGAGCTGTCGAGGTCGAGCCCGCCGCCGAGCGCGTCCAGCCGGTCGGACAGCGTGGCCAGCCCCCTGCGGGCGGTGGCCCCCGGGTCGAAGCCCTCGCCGTCGTCGGCGACCGTGGCGCGCAGGCGGCCGCCCGCGTGCGACAGGCCCACCTCTATGGTGGCGGCACCCGCGTGTTTGAGCGCGTTGGCGAGGGCCTCGTTGACGGTGAAGTACATCGCGCCCTCGACCTCGTCCTTGAACCGCCTGGTTCGCAGCCCGGGGTCCGAGGTCACCGTCGTGTGCACGGGCAGGCGGGAGCAGCGTTCCTCCACCGCCTCCACCAGGCCGCCCTGGCTGAGGGCCGACGGGTGGATGCCGGCCGCCAGCTCGCGCAGGTCGGCGAGCGTCTGGCGGGCCTGTTCGCGCAGGTGGGCGAGCATGTCGGGGCTCGCGCCGGTGGAGCGGGCCAGCTCCAGACCGGCGATGAGCGCGACAAGCTGCTGCTGTACGCCGTCGTGGATGTTGCGTTCGATGCGCCGGCGTTCCGCCTCCTGGGCGTTGACCAGGCGGGTGGCCAGGCCGGCGCTCTGGATGGCCAGCCCGGCCGGCACGGCCAGCGCCTCCAGGAGCCGCCGGTCCACGCGCGTCAGCCCGCCCACGCCTCGGGGGCCGCACTCGATCCGGCCGAGCCCTCCGTGCACCGGCACCGTCAGCGTCGCCGGGCCCTCCTGCCGGCCGGCGACCACGCGGGTGCCGTCCGCCAGCGTCACGGCCGCCCAGGTGGCCTCCAACGCGGTGCGCACGGCCGCGGCCACCCGGCCGAGCTGCTCCGCGGGCTCGGGCGCGTCCTCCAGCGCGGTGCCGAGGTCGGATAGCACCTCGTCCACCGTCGGCCGGACGTCGAAGATCAGGTGCAGGCGGGAGCCCCGGATGCCGATCCCGATGTCGAGCAGCCGGTGGCGGACCACGGTGACCCCGATCGCGACGGGCAGCGCCCCCGTCATGGCCATCGTCCCGAACAGCGCGAGCATCGGCAGTCTCGCGAGGAACACCATCTGGACGACGCCGCCCAGCAGGCTCACGGCCACGCCCCCGACCATCCAGGTGTACTGCCGGCGCTCGACCCGCGCGCTGCGCCGCCGGCGGAGCACGAGCCCGCAGAACGCGATCGCCGCCATGATCCACGTGATGAGCTGGCCGGCGGCCGACATCAAGAGCCCGACCAGGGTGAGCGTCGACTCCAGGACCCGCGTCGGCTCGCGCGCGGCGCCGCCGCTCAGCGTGTTCCCCACGGCGTGCAGGGCGATCGCGATGCCGGAGATCCACGCGAACGCGCGCCAGCGGCGCGACGGCAGCCGTCCTTCGGGGAAGAGCAGCGGGACGAAGATCCAGTTCAGGCCGTAGAAGACAGCGAGGACGGAGGAGAGCGGGGCGGTCAGCCAGAGCGGCACCGTGCCCATGATCGACAACCCCGTGCCGGTCAGGCCGATCCCCAGGAAGAGTGCGCAGAGCAGGAGCAGCCAGCCATAACGCAGCTCGGGACGCCGGATGGCCAGCAACCAGCCCAGCGCGGGCATGAGCAGCGCCACCACCATGTACACCCATTCGGTCACCGGGAGGGGGACGCCGCGGCTCGCCGTGATGCGGCTCGTGATGATCACGTTGGCCACGATGCCGGCGGCCGCGCCCGTCGCCAGTACCCCGGCCACCAGCCTCGAACCCATAAGCCTCCATCGTCGTGAGTGATCGGCGAGAGGGCTATGAGGTTATCCGCATATTTCGTACGGCCATCCCCACCGGCCAGAACGGTGGCTCCCATGGTGGCCCGCCATGACCCCGCCGCGATTGCCTGAGCACCATGAGAAACAACAAGCCCGTCCGCATTCTGACGGCGGCAGCCGTCGCGGCCACGATGACGGCGGTCTGCGTGGGCCAGGCCGCGCCCGTGCAGGCCGCCGCCGTCGCCGCGCCCGAGATCCCCGACACGCCCGCGGGCCGGCAGTTGCGCTGGCTGCTCGACGCCGCCACGCGCCCGCCGATCCCGGAGAGCGAGCTGAGGCAGCACTTCGCCGCCGAGTTCCTCCAGAGCGTCCCCGCCGACCGGCTGAACCAGACCCTGACCGGCTTCAAGGGCATGCGGTTCCAGGAGCTCACCAGGTCGGAGAGCGCCCTGCTCGTCGCCACGGTCGAGGCGGCCGGCGTCCTGTTCGACCTGTCGCTCACGACGGACGGCGCCGGCCTCATCAGCGGGCTGCTGTTCCGCCCGCAGGTCTCCCCCGCGCCCAAGGACTGGGCGGAGCTGGACCAGCGGCTGAGCAGGCTCGCGCCGCAGGCCGGCTTCATCGCCGCCGAGGTGGCCAAGGACGGGGCCTGCCGCCCCGTGCACTCCGTCGCCCCCGGCACGGCGCGCCCGCTCGGCTCCATGTTCAAGCTCTACGTGCTGGGGGCCGTGGCCGAACGCATCGCGAGCGGGGCGTTCGGGTGGGACACCCGGCTCACGATCACGCCGGAGCTGAAGAGCCTGGGGTCGGGCGAGCTGCAGAACCGCCCGGACAACAGCGAGGTGTCGGTGCTGGAGGCCGCCAAGCTGATGATCTCCATCAGCGACAACACCGCCGCCGACCTGCTCATCCACCGGGCCGGCCGCAAGAACGTCGAGCGTACCGCGCGGGCCTGGGGCGCCCGCGACCGGCGCGACACGCCCTGGCTCACCACGCGGGAGATGTTCGTGCTCAAGGGCGCCGGCTACCCGCGGCACGCCAAGAAGTACCTCTCGCTGGGAACGGCCGGGAAGCGGGCCTACCTGGACAAGGTGGTCGCCAAGGTCCCGCTGTCCCGCATCACCGGGTGGACCGCGCCGCGCGGGCTGGACACGATCGAGTGGTACGCCTCCCCCGCCCAGGTGTGCCAGGCCTTCGCCCGGCTGTCGAAGCTGCCCGACAAGCACGTCGGCGAGGCCCTGTCGATCGACGACGCGGGGCTCGCGCTGGACAGGGCCCAGTGGCCGTCGGTCTGGTTCAAGGGCGGGTCGGAGCCCGGGGTGAGCGACCTGGGATATCTCGCCAGGACGGCGGACGGGAGGTCGTTCGTGGTGACGACCCTGGCGATCGATCCGAAGACCCCGTTCGACCAGGCGCGGGCGTTCTCGGAGCAGCTGGGGCTGACCCGTGGCGCGTTCGCGCTGGTCAAGGGCTCCTGAAGGCCACGATCACGAGGGCTCGTCGCGGAAGTCCTCGGCGTGGTCGCGGGCCCACTCGCCGTACGTGCGGGCGGGCCGGCCGGTGACCTTCTCGACCGTGTCCGTGGGGGGCAAAGGCCGGTCGACGGCGGCGGCCGACTCCTTGATCACCACGT
The DNA here is from genome assembly GCF_040675285.1 of Nonomuraea sp. NPDC049625. Lineage (NCBI taxonomy): Bacteria > Bacillati > Actinomycetota > Actinomycetes > Streptosporangiales > Streptosporangiaceae > Nonomuraea > Nonomuraea sp. NPDC049625. The sequence goes on from NZ_JBFAOQ010000005.1 coordinate 68,181, forward strand.
CGGCGACCTGGGGCGTCGTCCAGGCGCTCAGCTCCGCGCGGTACTCCTCCAGATCCTGGACGAGGAAGCGGACCGGACGGCCGATGGCCTCCCCGATCAGCTCGGCCTGACGGCTGCGGCTGACCAGCTCCGGCCCGGTCAGCGGGTAGGTCGCACCTTCGTGTCCCGGCTCGGTCAGGGCGAGGGCGGCGACCGCCGCGATGTCCGCCTCGTGCACGGGGGCCGAGCGCGAGTCCGGGAACGGGTCCCGCACCACCCCCTCGGCCCGGACCGACGGCGCCCACTGGAGCGTGTTGGTGGCGAAGGCGCCCGGGCGCAGGAACGTCCAGGCGATTCCCGAGCGGGCCACGGCCTGCTCGGCGTCGCCGTGCATGCGGCCGATCGCGTCGGTCGAGGCGGGGTCGGCGAGCAGCGCGGACAGCAGGACGATGTGCTCCACCCCGGCGGTCGCGGCGCGGGTGACGAAGTCGTCCAGGCCGCGTCGCTCGGCGTACAGGAAGACCTTGGTGACGCCGGCGAGCGCGGCGTCGAACGTGTCCGGGTCGGCGAGGTCGCAGAGCACCGTTTCCACCCCGGCGGGCAGGCGGGCCGCGCCCGGGTTCCGGCCGGCCGCGCGGACGGGCTGTCCCGCGGCGAAGAGTCGCTGTACGAGGCCGCGCGCGACGTGCCCGCGCGCCCCGGTCACCAGAATCGTCATGCCACCAGGTTGGCCGCGCGGCCGGGACGTCGGGTAGGCCCCCGTGGGCCTGGGACTCGTGATACCAGGCCATGATGGAAGACGATGAACAAGGACGAGCTGGGCAGTTTTCTGCGGAGCAGGCGCGAGCGGGTCAGGCCGGAAGAGGCGGGGCTGGCGCCCGGCCGCCGGCGCCAGACGCCGGGCCTGCGCCGCGAGGAGGTCGCGCTGCTGGCCGGGATCTCGGTCGACTACTACATCCGGCTGGAGCAGGGCCGCGGGCCGCAGCCGTCCGCGCAGGTGCTCGCCGCGCTGAGCCGCACGCTGCGGCTGACCGGCGACGAGCACGACTACCTGCTGCGGATGGGCGGCCAGGCCCCGGTCCGGACCGGCTCCGCGCCGGAGGTTCCCGAGTACGCGCGGCGCCTGCTGGATCGCTTCGAGGAGTTCCCCGCCGTGATCGTCAACGTCTGCTGGGACCTGCTCGCCTGGAACCGGATGCTGGTCGCGCTCATCGGCGACCCGGCGGCCAGACCGCCCCGCCGGCGCAACACGCTGCGCTGGCTGTTCGGCGGCGCTCCCGCCCTGCTGAGCGATCACGCCGACCATGCCCGCCAGGCCGTCGCCGATCTGCGGGCCAGCGGCCGCTACCCGGACGATCCAGACGTACGGGAGATCGTGGACGAGCTGACGGCGGCCAGCCCGCTGTTCGCCGAGCTGTGGGCGGCGCAGGACATCGAAGTGCAGCGGACCGTGACGAAGCGAGCCATGCACCCGGTGGTGGGCGTGATGGAGCTCGATTGCGACGTCCTGCCCCTGCCCGGCGGGGAACATCGCATCGTCCTCTACACCGCCGCCCCGGGCTCGCCATCACACCGTGGGCTGCAGCGCCTGCGAGCACTCACCGAAAGCAGCTCGATGAGCCCGCTCCCGGAGGGACGGGAGCGGGCTCGGGTGCCGTGAGGCAGGTCAGCGGATCTGGCTCGGTTGCGGCCACTCCGTGCCGGCGGCGAAGTGGTCGTGCCACTTGATCGGCGTCGGCTGGAAACGGCCGGTCTCCGAGGTGGCCACGAACACGTCCGCGGCGTCGCCCCGCGTGAAGGCGATCACGTCGGCCTTGCCGTCGCCGTTGACGTCGCCGACGCCCGGGACCTGGTCGCCGCCCGCGAAGTTGTCGTGCCACTTCCAGGCGTTCTCCACGAACCTCCCGCCGTCGGACAGCGACACGAAGACGTCGGCCGCCGCGCCGCCGGTGAAGGTCGCGATGTCGTCGCGCCCGTCGCCGTTGAAGTCGCCGACGGCGGGCGTCTCGGAGCCGACGGCGAAGTTGCCGTGCCAGCGCCACCCGTCGTGCCGGAAGACGCTGCCGCTGGACAGCGCCACGAACACGTCGGCGGACGTGCCCCGGGTGAAGGCCGCGACGTCGTCCCGGCCGTCGCCGTCGAAGTCGCCCACGGCCGGGAGCTCGTCGCCGATCACGAAGCGGTCGTGCCACTTGCGCGACGTCCCGAACCCGGACCCGGTCGACAGGGCCACCCAGACGTCACCCGAGTCGCCCCGGGTGAAGGTCGCGATGTCGTCGCGGCCGTCGCCGTCGAAGTCGCCCACGGCGGGGATCTCCGTGCCGGCGGCGAAGTAGTCGTGCCACTTCCAGCCGTTCTGCACGAGTTTCGTGCCGTCCGACAGCGACACGAAGACGTCGGCGGCGCTCCCCCGGGTGAACGTCGCCGCGTCGTCGCGGCCGTCGCCGTCGAAGTCACCCGTCAGGGCGATCTCCTGGCCGACGGCGAACGAGTCATGCCACTTCCACCCGTCCTGCACGAACCTCGTCCCGTCGGAGAGCGAGGCGTACACGTCGCCGGTGCTCCCCCGGGTGAAGGTCAGCACGTCGTCCCGCCCGTCCTTGTCGAGGTCGGTGCGGGTGGGCGTGCCGGTGCGGCCGGAGACGACCGGCCCGGCGGCGGCCGTGCGGCCTGACAGGTCCACCGCCTCCACCCGGTAGTACCAGGTCGCGCCGGCGGCCAGCGGGCCGTGGGTGAAGCCGGGCGCGCGGGTGGTGCCGAGCAGCGTGTTCTGCGCGGACGGCGAGGTGGAGCCGTACACGCGGTATTCGCGGATGCCGAGGTCGTCGTCCGGCTCGCGCCAGGTGAGGTGCAGCGCGTGCCTGTCGCCGCCGACCAGGGACGGCCCCTCGCTCGCCGCGGGCGCCCGGTCGTCGGCGTGCTGCGCGGGGACGAGGCTGTCAGCGGCGTACCGGGCCGCGGTCCACGGGGGCGCGCCGGCCGTGGGCCGCAGCTCGACCCTGATGGAGGACTTGCCCGCGGTCGCGCTCACCGGCAGCGCGAACGTGTCCGCCAGCCAGCGCTGGGTGCCGTTGCCGAGCGGCTGCCGCCACTCGCCGACGTCCACCCCGTCCACCAGGACCCGGGCCGCCTGGCCGGCGGCAGCCTGGTCGGAGGTGCGCCGCAGCAGCACGCCCGCGTTGCCGGCGTCCACGCCGAGTTGGAACGACACGGGGCTCGACGTGGACCGCGTCACCCCGCGCACGGTCTGGTGGTCCTCGTCCCCCTCGTACACCGAGGCGAGCGTGGCCTGGGTGGCGGCGCCGCTCTCCCGGTAGTCGTGCGCGGCCCTGCCGGCCGCGTCGCCGACGTCGAGGACGCTCGTGCGGTGCGTGCCGAAGGTGGGCTGCGTGTAGAGGAACGCGGTGGAGCCGTACGTGGCGGGCTTGTCGTTCTGCGGGCCGTGCTCGATGCCGAACCTGAGCGCGGAGGAGAACTCCACGCCGTCGGAGAGCATGAGCCGGTACGCGGCGTCGCATTCGTACGGGCAGCCGCCGCCGGCCTTCTCGTGCGCCGGGTTGCCGGCCAGCGGATCGTTGAACTCGCCGCGGTTGAAGTACCAGCCGGACTCGTAGAAGTCCTCGGTCCCGGAGCCGTGGAGCTGCGGCGTCAGCGCGCCGTCCACGTATGCGCGCTCGTCGCCCTCCAGGTACTCCCGCGTGAGACCTTCGGTGATGAGCCCGTTCATGGTGTGCGAGACGCCGACGAACTTGCCCCGTCCCGTGCGGTCGGAGAACAGCCAGTCGGAGTCACGGACGGCCGGGCCGCGCCGCGACTCGGTGGTGAAGTAGCCGGCCTGGCCGCCGGGCGCGAGCGCGTCCGCCCAGGAGGCGTCGGCAGCGGAGGTGACCTGCACCTCCAGGTCGTCCAGCGTGCGCCCGGTACCGTTGACCAGGCTCACCCTGGCCTCGGACCGGTACGGCATCGGCCACCACGTCGTGTACCAGCCGCCGCCCGCGGTGTCCACGGCGAACAGCAGCGACTTGACCGGGTACTCGCCCAGACCGGCGCCGAAGAACTCGCCGACCGGAGAGTCGGCGGTGGTCCGGCCGTCGAAGTCGAGCCGCAGCCGCAGCCCGGCCAGGGTGTCGTCGGTGTCCGACGCGTCCGGGACCCGCACCCGCAGCGCGGAGATCGCGCCGGAGCCGGTCACCCGGGCGAACTCGCGCTGCTGCCCCGCCGTCAGGCTCGCCTTCTGGGTGACGGTTTGCGCGCCGGGCCGGGCCGGCTTGGGGTCGCGGGTGCCGGACGCCTTCAGCAGGTTGACGACGTCGGAGGCGTTCTCTGCGGGGTCGAACCGCCGCACCCCTTCCGCGTCTGGGAAGTGGCGGTAGGTGACGTGGTAGAAGAGCGGGTTGTGCTGCGTGTACACCCGCATGGACTGGCGGTACGGCATCGGCACCTTGATGTAGACGCCGCCCGAGCTCTGGTCGGCGTTGGCCACCAGCGGGAAGACGAACGGCCCGCCGACCTGCCCGTTGACCAGGCTCTGCAGCGGCGCGCTGACGACCACGGCGCCGTCGAGCTCGATGGTGATCGTGCCGGTGGCCGACACGTCGCCGCCGTCCCTGGTGAACCAGATCGAGGAGATCTCGCCGGCGCCCGTGTCCTCGGCGATCACGCACTGGCTTCCCGAGGTGCGCAGGCAGGAGTACACGCCGCCGAACCCGTCCTGGAAGTTGGCGCCGGCCCGGTCGAAGCTGGAGAACTGCCGGGTCTGGGTACCGGGGCTCAGGTACGGGAGCCGGTCGAGGCGCCGGAAGACGTCCCAGCCGATCGGCCCTTTGTCGGCCCCCGCCGCCGCGACAGCGGGCTGCGCTGTCACGGCGACGGGGGCGGCCACGAGAAGCAGGCTCGTCGCCAGCGCGGCGAGCAGCTTTCGCATCATCCGCGTGCCTTTCACAGCGTGGTCTCGCCGTTGAGGCCGAAGAAGTCGTGCCACTTGACCCCGGCGCCGAAGGCCGACGTGCCGTTCGACAGGCCGACGAAGACATCGTTCGTGGAACCCTTGGTGAAGGTGACGATGTCGTCCTTGCCATCGCCGTCGAAATCACCGGTGTACGGGAACTCGCCGTTCGGAGCGAACCAGTCGTTCCACTTCACGCCCGGACCGAAACCCTGACCATCCGAAATCGCGACCCACACATCACCGAGGTTGTTGTTGGTGAACGTGACGATGTCGTCCTTACCGTCACCGTTCACATCCGCGATCCGAGGTTGCTCACCGGCGAGCGCGAAATTGTCGTGCATCTTCACCGCGGCGTTGAAACCCGTCCCGGTGGACGTCGCCACGTACACGTCATTCGTCGAACCCTGAGTGAAGACGATGATGTCGTCCTTGCCGTCACCGTTGACATCACCCACCGCCGGGAATTCGCCGTTCAAGGCGAACCAGTCATGCCATTTGACGCCGGCACCGAATCCATGGTCGTTGGACAAGGCCACGTACACGTCGTTGGCCGTGCCACGGGTGAACGTGACGATGTCGTCCTTGCCGTCACCGTCGAAATCGCCGACCGCCGGCACTTCACCGCTCGGCGCGAAGAAGTCGTGCCACTTGGTCGCCGCCCCGAAGCTGTTCCCGGTGGACGGCGCCACGTAGACGTCGGCGTTCGCCCCCTGGGTGAAGGTGACGATGTCGTCCTTGCCGTCGCCGGTGAAGTCGCCGGTCAGCGGGACCTCGCCGCTCAACGCGAAGTAGTCGTGCCACTTGACCGACGTGCCGTCGAAGGCGGTGCCGGTCGACTTCGCCACGTAGACGTCGGCGTTCGCGCCGTGCGTGAAGGTGACGATGTCGTCCTTGCCGTCACCGTCGAAGTCCGCCGGAGAGCCGCCCAGGAGCGAGCCGCCGCCACCGTTCACGAGGGACATGTAGTAGTCCCAGTTCCAGTGCGGGCCGGGGTCCGTGTGGTCGTTGCCGGGGAGCTCGTTGTGGCCGACGATGTTCGCGCGGGTGCGCGGGATGCCCCACTTGTCGGCCAGGTAGCGGGTCAGGGCGGCCGAGGAGCGGTACATGGCGTCGGTGAACCACGACGGGTTGTCCACGAAGCCCTCGTGCTCGATGCCCAGGGCCTCGGCGTTCGAGGACCGTGCGTGGTAGGCGGTGTCGGTGTCGCGGACCATCTGCGTGACGTCACCGTCGGACGAGCGGATCACGTAGTGGGCGCTGACCTGCGCGGACGGGTTCTGGAACCAGCTGATCGTGCCGGCGTACGAGCCCTGGGTGACGTGGATGACGATCTTGCGGATGGGGCTGGAGCGGCCGGGCGAGTAGTTGTTGCCGTTGGCGGGGACCCAGTGCGCCGGCGGGTAGTCGGTGCTCAGGAGGCCGGCCTGGGGTTCACCGGTGGTGGCCGCCAGGGGCTTGACCTTCTCGTACGTGCCGCGCTCCGGCCTCACCTTGCGCGGCTGGACGACGACCTCGGCCTTGATGCCCTGGGTGAGCAGGCCGTAGACGGTGTCGGCGTACAGGCGGGCCACCTGGTCATCGGCGGCGCCGCCGTAGCGTGCGACGACCGGGTACCAGGCGTTGACGTCCTTGCGCTTCGACGCGTCGAGCCCCGCCTGGTCGGCGAGGGCACGCAGGACCGCCGCGCCGCCGCGGATGTTGGCCGCGGCGTCGCTCTTCAGGTCGGCCTCGGGCTCGCCGGTGAGCTTGGCGGCCTGTTCGAGGGTCTTGTGCTGCGGATTGCTCACCAGGTGCATGACGCCGTAGCCGTTGTCGCTGCTGGGCGCGCCGTTGTGGCCGTCGAGATGCGTCTCACCGTAACCGACCGCCACGAGCAGGTCCTTGGGGACCTGGTATTCCGCTGTCGCGTCGGCGAACGCCTTGTCCAGCCCGTCCGGCTGGGCGGCGACGGCGGGCCTGGCGGTGAGCAGCAGCCCGCCGACGGCCGCGCATAAGGCGGCCTTACGCACATGCTTCCACTGCATTGTTCCGGCTCCTTCTAGAGGGTGGTTTCGCCGTTCAGGCCGAAGAAGTCGTGCCACTTGACCCCGGCGCCGAAGGCCGAAGTGCCGTTCGACAGGCCGACGAAGACGTCGTTCGTGGAACCCTTGGTGAAGGTGACGATGTCGTCCTTGCCATCGCCGTCGAAATCACCGGTGTAGGGGAACTCGCCGTTCGGAGCGAACCAGTCGTTCCACTTCACGCCCGGACCGAAGCCCTGCCCATCCGAAATCGCGACCCACACATCACCGAGCCCGTTGTTGGTGAACGTGACGATGTCGTCCTTGCCGTCACCGTTCACATCCGCGATCCGGGGCTGCTCACCGGCGAGCGCGAAATTGTCGTGCATCTTCACCGCGGCGTTGAAACCCGTCCCGGTGGACGTCGCCACATACACGTCATCCGTCGAACCCTGAGTGAAGACGATGATGTCGTCCTTGCCGTCACCGTTGACATCACCCACCGCCGGGAACTCGCCGTTCAGGCCGAAGAAGTCATGCCATTTCTGGCCCGCGCCGAACCCGTTCCCGCTGGACAGGGCCACGAAGACGTCCTGGGTCGTCCCGCGGGCGAAGGTCGCGATGTCGTCCTTCCCGTCGCCGTCGAAGTCGCCGACCGCCGCGATCTCGCCGCCGGGCGCGAAGAAGTCATGCCATTTCGCGGCGGGACCGAAGCCCGTGCCGGTGGACGGCGCCACGTACACGTCGCCGCTGGAGCCGTGCGTGAACGTGACGACGTCGTCCTTGCCGTCACCGGTGAAGTCGCCGGTGTAGGTGGTCTCGCCGCCCAGCCCGAAGAAGTCGTGCCACTTCACCGACGTGCCGTTGAAAGCGGTGCCGCTCGAGGTGGACACGTACACGTCGGCCGAGGCGTTCTTGGCGAAGGTGATGATGTCGTCCTTCCCGTCGCCGTCGAAGTCGGCCGGCGAGCCCGCCTGCATGCCGTGCATCCAGGCGGCCTCGTTCAGGAGCGAGCGGGCCTTGGCCTCGGACTGGTCGTAGCGGTCGGGGAAGGCGGAGCGCTGGACGCTCTGGGCGAGCTGCCCCGGGGTGTAGCCGGGGTTGGCCGCGTCGTTCCTGATGGCCCGGGTGAAGAACGAGTTGGCGGCGAAGCTGACGTCGAGGATCTGCTCAGGAGTCCCCCAGCCCTGGCTCGGGCGCTGCTGGAAGACGCCGAGGGAGTCCTTGTCGCCGCAGTTGAGGTTGTTCATGTGGGACTCGACCCAGCCGGTCTCGAACGCCGCGAGCATCACCTTGTCGTTGGCGTTGAGGCTGCGGCCGACCCGGTAGACGGCGGTCGTCACCCACTGGTCGTGGACGGCGGGGACGGACGGGCAGGCGAGGAGGAGTTCGGCGTTGGAGCGGTGCTTGCCGGGGTCGGGGGCCGCCTGGGCGGGCATGGCCGAGGCGGCGGCGATCGCCAGCGCGCCCGCGGTGACGGATAACGCGCGGCCGATTCGGGACTTGCGCATGATGTCTCCTGGATCAGAGGGTGGTTTCGCCGTCGAGGCCGAAGAAGTCATGCCATTTGATGCCGGTGCCGAAGGCGGAAGTGCCGTTCGACAACCCCACGAACACGTCGTTCGTGGCGCCCTTGGTGAAGGTGACGATGTCGTCCTTGCCATCGCCGTCGAAATCACCGGTGTAAGGGAATTCGCCGTTCGGCGCGAACCAGTCGTTCCACTTCACGCCCGGACCGAAGCCCCGGCCGTCGGAAACGGCGACCCACACGTCACCGAGCCCGTTGTTGGTGAACGTGACGATGTCATCCTTGCCGTCACCGTTCACATCCGCGATCCGGGGCTGCTCACCGGCGAGCGCGAAATTGTCGTGCGCCTTCACCGCGGCGTTGAAACCCGTCCCGGTGGACGTCGCCACGTACACGTCATTCGTCGAACCCTGGGTGAAGACGATCAGGTCGTCCTTGCCGTCGCCGTTGACATCGCCGACGGCCGGGAACTCACCGTTGAGCGCGAACCAGTCGTGCCATTTCACGCCCGTGCCGAAACCGGTGCCGGTCGACAGCGCCACGTACACGTCGTTGGCCGTGCCACGGGTGAAGGTGACGATGTCGTCCTTGCCGTCACCGTCGAAGTCGCCGACCGCGGGAATCTCCCCGCTCGGCGCGAAAAAGTCGTGCCACTTCGCGGCAGTACCGAAGCCCGTACCGGAGGACGGCGCCACGTAGACGTCGGCGTTGGATCCCTGGGTGAACGTGACGACGTCGTCCTTGCCGTCGCCGGTGAAGTCGCCGGTCAGCGGGACCTCGCCGCTCAACGCGAAGTAGTCGTGCCATTTCACCGACGTGCCGTCGAAGGCGGTGCCGGTCGACTTCGCCACGTAGACGTCGGCGTTCGCGCCGTGCGTGAAGGTGACGATGTCGTCCTTGCCGTCACCGTCGAAGTCCGCCGGAGAGCCGCCCAGGAGCGGGCCGCCGCCACCGCAGTTGCCACTGGTGTGCTTGGCGGCGGCTTCGCTGTAGCGGAGAGCCACACCGTCGATGACGATCGGCTGGTTACCGCCGTCGGCCTCCTGCTCGTAGTGCAGGTGCGGGCCGGTGGAGTTGCCGGTGCTGCCGACCTTGCCGAGTTCGGCGCCGTAGTCGACCCACTGGCCCCTGGCGGCCGTGATCCGGTCCAGGTGCGCGACGAGGCTCGTCCAGCCGCCGCCGTGGTCCACGCGGACGTAGTTGCCGTAGCCGGGGTGGCCGGTGACCGTCTCGATCACCGTGCCGGGCGCCGAGGCCAGAGCGGGGGTGCCGAGGTCGCCGGAGCCGGCGATGTTGAAGTCGATGGCGTTGGCGACCTCGGTGGGGTGGTGGTAGTAGTCCCGCACCTGTCCGCACGGCCACGGGGCGCGGAAGTCGGGGCGGAGCCCGGCCGCGGCGGCCGGGGCGGGCGGGACGAGGAAGACGCCGGCCGACAAGGCCGTCACCGATAACAGGATCCTGCTTCTCACGGGGTTCTCTCCTGTCTGGAGGCGTGACGCGGCCGCGCGGCGCGAGGGTTGCCGTGCCGCGCGGAGGATTACCGGGTCAGAGAGTGGTCTCGCCGGGCAGGCCGAAGAAGTCGTGCCACTTGCCGCCGCCGGCGAAGGAGGTGCCGGTCGACAGGCTCACGCGCACGTCGGCGGACGGCGTGTGGGTGAAGGAGACGATGTCGTCCTTCCCGTCGCCGTCGTAGTCGCCGACGTACGGGAACTCGCCCGCCGGGGCGAAGTCGTCGTGCCATTTCGTGGCGGCCCTGAATCCGGCGCCGTCCGACAGGGCCACCGAGACGTCGGCGGCGGGGTTGTTGGTGAAGGAGGCGATGTCGTCCTTGCCGTCGCCGTCGAAGTCGCCCACGCGGGGCTGGTCCGCGCCGGGCGCGAAGCTGTCGGCCACCTTGGTCGCTGGGCCGAAGCCGTGGCCGGTGGACATGGCCACGTACACGTCCGCCGTGGAGCCCTGGGTGAAGACGATCAGGTCGTCCTTGCCGTCCCCGTTGACGTCACCGACGGCCGGGAACTCGCCGTTCAGGCCGAAGTAGTCGTGCCATTTCTGGCCGGCGCCGAACCCGTTCCCGCTGGACAGGGCCACGTAGACGTCCGCGGCGGCGCCGCGGGTGAAGGTGGCGATGTCGTCCTTGCCGTCGCCGTCGAAATCGCCCACCGCCGGGACCTCACCGCTCGGGGCGAAGAAGTCGTGCCATTTCACGCCCGGTCCGAAGCCGTTGCCGGTGGACGGCGCCACGTACACGTCGCCGGTGGTCCCTTGGGTGAAGGTGATGATGTCGGCTTTCCCGTCGCCGGTGAAATCGCCGGTGTAGGGGAGCTCACCGCTCGGGGCGAAGAAGTCGTGCCACTTCGCGGACGCCCCGAAGCCCGTGCCGGTCGAGGCGGCGGCCCACACGTCCGCGCTCGCCCCGTGGGTGAAGGCCACGATGTCGTCCTTGCCGTCTCCGGTGAAATCCGCCGGCGAGCCGCCGAACATGGTCCCGCTGGTGCCCGTGTAGTACACCTCCAGTTCGGCGACGGAGGTGAAGGTGCGGGTGCCGCCCGGGGCGCCGATGACGCGCACGCCGTCGCCGTCCACCGGGTTGAAGCCCAGCTCGTACGTGCGGTTCGGGCCCGCCGTGTTGTCGTACGGGTAGTCAGGCGTGATGCGCAGTCCGGTGACGTTCACCCATTCGTGGTTCCTGCGGACCTGCACCCGCAGATCGCTCGCGAACCAGCCGCCGTCGCCGAAGAGCTGCCCGCTGGTGAAGGCGACCTTGTTCATCAGGTATTCGCGCGGCCAGGTGTAGCCCCACCAGCTCGCGCCCTTGCGCTCGTCGTTCCAGTCGTCCTCGCTCTGCGCCTTGTTGCCGTCGTTGTAGAACCCGACGTTCCCGAAATGCGCCACCCGCTCGACGCCGGTCGTGCCCGGCTCGCGGGCCAGGTTCCTGGCGCCGTCGGGCGTGTTGGCCGGGGTGGTGTCCACGTGCGGCTCCAGGCGCATCTTGCGCAGCGAGAACGTGTACGCCCAGTGCTGCCCGTCGGGGAAGCCGCCGCCGCACGGGCAGACGTTCGACTGCAGCCACATCGACTTGCCGTCGGCGCTGATGTACTTGGACGGGATCGTGGTGGCGTAACCGCCGTGCTTGGTCGTGGTCCACGGGTAGCCGCCGAAGTCCTTGCCGGAGAAGTGCTTCCACGGGCCCCACGGCGTCGGCGACTCGTAGAACTCGAAGGTGTACTCCGTCCAGGACGTGTAGAGGTAGCGGTTGAGCGGCTTGTTGTACACCACGCCGCCCTGGCTGAGCACGGTCAGGTTCTTGGCCCGGTTGGCGGTGTAGACGTCCTGGTAGATGCGCCGGTCGTCGTGCATGACCGCGACCCGCCGGCCGATGTCCGCGGACCAGGTGGGCGCGCCGGAGGCGGCGAAGCCGCTGACGAACTCCCAGGCCGACCGGTTCTGCACCTGGTCCTTGGGCACCCGGGCCAGCCACAGGTCCACCGGGTCGGGCACCCGGTTCGCGAAGGAGTCGCGCCAGTTGTGGTCGAGGCCGTAGGCGTAGACGTAGCCGTCGGGGGCGTTGCCGTACGCCTTGCCGTAGTCCAGGAACATGATCGTGGTGAACACCCCGTTGCCGAACATCGGCCCCGACCTGTCCCACGTCCACGTCCTGCCGTGGTCGGTCGACTTCGCGATCGTCGCCGCCGGGGCGTCGTCGAAGTCGAACGCCAGGTCCTGCACGGCCAGGTAGAGCGTGCCGCCCACGCAGGCCATGCCGGTGGGCTTGCGCGTGTGGTTCGCCGTCCACACCTGGCCGACGTTGTCGCCGATCGGCAGCTGCGCGCCGGTCAGGTTGCCGGGCATGCCCGAGATGCGGGCCACGCCGATGTCGCTGTACGTGCCCGCGAACCCGATGCCGTCACCGTAGGCGGTGTAGACGTTGTCGTCGTCGGACCAGCAGTTCGGCCACAGGTCGCCGTGGTTGCGGTTGTCGCCCGCGGCGGGCGCGCCGACCGTCGCGCCGGAGTCGATCTGCACGGTCGAGAAGAACGGGCTGGGCGGCGGCGAGGCGGCGGCCGTCGCCGCCGGGACGGCGGTGATGGTCATCATGAGCAGCGTGGCCAGGCCCGCGCCCAAACATCGTCGAACGATCGAGAACATGACTTCTCCTGGCGGTGCGGGACTCCTGAGCGCATGGCAGTCAGGAGGCCGTGAGGTGGGGGTGAAGGGAGAAGAGATCTGAGCAATCGATTTCTGGATGAACGTACAATCGCGGCCTGACAGCCGTCAAGCCCTGATTTGTCAGGATTTCAGTCGAGCATTTGCCCAGGTAAACCACCACATTTCAATATTTCAGGAAATGTGGAAGTATGATCATGACCGGAAAGCGATTCCTGGACCAGGACCTCGACCCCAACCTGCGGCGAGGAGGGGCGCGGGGCTCCGCGATGGTAGAAACTTGGTGCGATGCCCACTATCTACGATGTCGCACGGGAGGCAGGCGTGTCCGCCGCCACCGTTTCCCGCGTGCTCAACGGCGCCCAGACCGTCGACCCCGCCATGGTCGCCCGGGTGCTCACGGCGGTCCGCGAGCTCGGCTACCGCCCCAACGCGGTCGCGCGCAACCTGCGGCGCAGCCGTACGTCCCTCTGGGCCGTGATCATCTCCGACATCGGCAACCCGTTCTTCACCTCCATGGTGCGCGGCATCGAGGACGTCGCGCAGCAGGAGGGTTACTCGGTCGTGCTGTGCAACAGCGACGAGGACCCGGCCAAGGAGGAGACCTACGTCGCGGCGGCGCTGAGCGAGCAGATGGCCGGCGTCATCATCTCCTCCTCGGGCAGCGTCAAGGCGGCCAAGACGCTCATCGACTCGCCCGTGCCCGTCGTCGCCGTCGACCGCGAGCTGCCCAGGGGCGCCGTGGACACGGTGGTGGTCGACAACGAGGGAGGCGCGCGCACGGCCACCGAGCACCTGCTCGCGGCCGGATACCGGCGGATCGCGTGCATCGCGGGGCCCGAGGGTGTGAGCACCGCCGACCTGCGCCTGCGCGGCTACACGACGGCGCTGCCGGGTGACCCTGTGATCGTCCGCGCGGACTTCCGCGAGCAGGGGGGTTACGACGCCATGGCCGCACTGCTGTCCTCTCCCGAGCCTCCCGACGCGGTCTTCGTGGCCAACAACCTCATGACGGTGGGCGCGCTGCGCTGCCTGACCGAGCACGGGGTGGACGTGCCCGGGCAGGTCGGCCTGGTCGGCTTCGACGAGATCCCGTGGGCGGACCTGGTGCACCCGTCGCCGTCGACGGTGACGCAGCCGACGTACGAGCTGGGCCGCATGGCCGCCCGCCTGCTGGTCGACCGCATCGCCACCCCCGCCGCCAAGCCCGCCACGATCGTCCTGCCCGCCGAGCTCCATCCCCGCGAGAGCTCCACCCCCCGTTAACGGGTCGCGAGCTCGTGGGCGATGTGGGAGGTGGAGTCGTACAGGTCCCGGTAGAGCCCGTACAACCGCGCGTAGTCCTCGGCGGCGGCCGGGTCGGGCTCCACGACGGACGCCACCGGGTTCCAGCCCGCGCACGAGACGCCGCAAGCCTGGGCCGCCAGCATGGCGTCGCCGAAGGCGGCGCCCACCGTGTGGGTGGACAGGACCTGCTCCTGCTGGAGCACGTCGGACACGATCCGCGTCCACAGCCCGCCCTTGGTGCCGCCGCCCACCGCGACCAGCCGCTTCGCCGACCCGCCCGCGGCCCGCATGGCCTCCAGGTTGTGCAGCACGCCGAACGCGGTCGCCTCCAGCGCGGCCCGGTACAGGTGGCCGCGCCCGTGCCGCAGCGTCAGCCCGATGAGGGTGCCGCGCGCGTCCGGGTCGAAGAGAGGCGTGCGTTCTCCCGCGAAGTACGGCAGCATCAGCAGCCCCTCCGCCCCGCGCCCCACCGCCGCGGCCTCGGCCGTGAGCGACTCGAACGAGGCGCCGGTCAGGTCGCGCAGCCATCCGGTGACGGCGCCCGACGTGGCCATCCCCGCCGCCAGGTTGTACGTCCCCGGCGAGACCCCCACGGTCCCCCACAACCGCGGCGAGACGGCCCGCGAGGCCAGCACCTCGACCAGGAACATCGTCGTCCCGTACATGAGCATGACGTCGCCCGGCGAGGTCGCCCCCACGCTCAGCGCCTCGGCCCACGCGTCGATGGTCCCGGCCACCACCGGGATCCCCTTCGGGAGCCCGGTGGTGGCGGCGGCCGCCTCCGTGACCGTGCCGACGACGTCGCCGCTCCACGCCAGCGCGGGCAGCTCCAGCTCGGGGAAGAGCTCCCAGTCGTCGATCCACTCGTGGGCACGGGTGTCGTACAGCGGCGTGCACTGGCTGGCCGCGTGATGGTCGAGCACGTACGCGCCGGTCAGCCGGTACGCCAGCCACGAGTGCGCCATGAAGATCCGCCGCGTCCGCGCCCACACCTCGGGCTCGTGGGTGCGCAGCCATTCCAGCTTCGGCCCCACCCCCTGGGAGGTCAGCGGCGACCCGCACCGCTCCAGGATCGCGGAGGCGCCGTACCGGGAGGTCTGCGCCGCGATCTCGGCGGTGGCCCGGGTGTCCACCCCGTACAGGATCGCGGGCCGCAGCGGCGTGCCGTCCTGCGCGCAGGGCAGCACGCACGGGCCGATCCCGCTCAGCCCGACGGCGGCGACGTCCGGGCGGGCCAGCTCCGCCACGATCGAGGTGAAGTCGGCCCACCAGACGTCCTGCGCCGAGTGCTCGAACCAGCCCGGCCGTGGCGAGGCGGTGCGGTGTTCGCGGACCGCCGTCGCCACGACCGTGCCGTCGGGCGCCACGAGCACCCCCTTGGAGCTGGAGGTGCCGATGTCGACTCCGAGGAACATCAGTTCTGCCCCGACAGGTCGAACTGCTTGTAGAGCTCGGCCGCGTTGTCCTTGGTGACCTGCGTCGTGCCGAGCACCTGCTTCTTCTCGACCTGCCGGCCGTGCAGGATCTTGTTGACGGTGTCGGCCGCCTCCTGCGCGCCCGTCGGGTAGATGAACGTGGCCGAGAGCTGGCCGAGCTGGACCGCGCGGATGCCGCCGTCGGGGATGGCCAGGCCGTCGATGCCGATGAACTTGATCTTGTCGGCCTTGCCCGCCGCCTGGGCCGCCAGGTACGCGCCCAGCGCCATCGGGTCGTTGTGCCCGTACACGAGGTCGATCTGCTCGTGCTGGGCGAGCCACTGCTGCATGATCGGGGTGGCCTGTTCCTTCACCCACTTGCCCTCGCGGTCGGCGATAATCTTGATCTTGGGGTTGGCCGCGACGGCCTCGCGGAAGCCCTTGTCGCGGTCGATCTGCGGCTGGTTGGACATGATGCCGCGCAGCTCGACGATGTTGCCGCCGTCCGGCAGCAGCCTGACCGCCTCCTCCCCCGCCTTCCTGCCGATGAGCACGTTGTCGCCGCCGATGAAGGCGGTGTAGCAGTCGGTGTTCACGGTGCGGTCGAGGACGATCACGGGGATCTTGGCGTCGCACGCCTGCTGCACGGCCGCCGTCAGCGGCGCGGGCTCGGTGGGCGAGACGATGAGCGCGTCGACCTTCTGGGTGATGAAGTTCTGGACCTGGGAGACCTGCGTGGCGCTCGACTGCTTGGCGTCGGCGATCGGCAGCAACTCGATGTCCGGATATTTCTTCAAAAAGTGCTGCAACTGCAGGTTGAGCTGGGCCCGGTACGGCTCGGCGTTGTTCGACTGCGAATAGCCGACGACGAACTTCTCCTTCTCACCTGACGACGCCGACGGCGCGGGCGCCTTGGACGCGCACGCGGCGGCCAGGAGCGCGCACAGCGCGATGGTGATGGGCTTCTTCATGATCGAGACCCTCCTCGGAAGATCTTGAAGAGATCGGGACGCTGCAGGACGACCGCCACGACGACGATCAGTCCCTTGATGACGAGCTGCCAGTTGTCGCTGACCGCGTTGAGGCCGAGCACGTTGTCCAGGAGCGTCAGGATGAGCGCCCCCACGAACGTGCCGGCGATGGTGCCCTTGCCGCCCGCCAGCGACGCCCCGCCGATGACGGCGGCGGCGATGGCGTCCAGCTCGAACGACTGCCCGGCCTGGGGGTCGGCCGAGGCGCTGTAGGCGGCGTCGATCGGCCCGGCGAAGCCGGCGAGCATGCCGGACAGGGTGAAGACCGCGATCGTGACCGCCGTGACGTTGACGCCGGACAGCCGGGCCGCGGTGGGGTTGCCGCCGACGGCGTACACGTGCCGGCCGAACCGGGTCTTCGTCAGGATCAGGTGGAAGACGACGCAGACCACGATGAAGGCCAGCACCGGATAGTAGACGCGATCAAAGAGGTTGTGCCCGGGGGTGCCGAACAGCTGGAACGCCTCAGCCTGCGGCGTCAGCTTCCCGTCGGCCCCGGCGATCTGGGTGCCGACGCTGACGTTGTCGCTGACCTGCCGGTCGAGCCCGCGTACGACCGAGAGCATGGCCAGGGTCATGACGAACGACTGGATGCGCAGCCAGGCCGTGCCGGCGCCGTTCAGGAACCCGAAGAGGGCTCCCACCACCATGCAGATCGGCACGATCTGCCACGGCTCCAGCGAGAACTTGGCGAGCATCATCGCGGCCGTCATCGACGCGATGCCCAGCAGCGAGCCCACGGACAGGTCGATGCCGCCGGTCAGGATCACCAGCGTGACGCCGACCGCCAGGATGCCGCGGGAGGCGAAGGCTCCGATGGCGTTGGTGAGGTTGGTCTCGTTCAGGAACATCTCGCCCTTGGTGGCGATCCCCACGGCGAGGATCAGCACCAGGCCGATGTACGCCTGCGCGGCCCCGAGGGCGGAGAGCGTGCGCCGCATCCGGCTCTCCCCCGGCGCCTTCACGGGCGGCACTGGATCGGGTGGCGCGGTCTTCACGGTTGTCATATGGTCACCTGCTGTCTTGCCATGGCGGCCTCGAGGATCGCCTCCTGCGTCGCCTGGCCTCTCGGGAACTCGGCGGTGATGCGGCCCTCGCAGAGCACGAGGATCCGGTCGCACATGGCGAGCAGCTCGGGCAGCTCGGAGGAGGCCACGAGCACGCCCTTGCCCTCGGCGGCCAGCGACGACATGAGCGCGTGGATCTCCGCCTTGGCGCCCACGTCGATGCCGCGCGTGGGCTCGTCCATGAGGATCAGCGAGGGCGCCGTGAGCAGCCACTTGGCCAGCACGACCTTCTGCTGGTTGCCGCCGGAGAGGTTGCCGACGGTGAAGCGCAGTCCGGGCGTCTTGACCCGCAGCGCGCGCACCTGCTGCTCGACGGCCGCGCCCTCGCGCCGCCGGTCCACGGTCCAGAACCGCAGGTAGCGCCTGAGCGATGACAGGCTCGCGTTGAAGGCCACGCTGTTGCCCAGCACGAGGCTCTGCGCCTTGCGGTCCTCGGCGACCAGCGCGACACCGCGCTCGATCGCCTGCTTGGGGCTCCTGGGACGGTACGGCGCGCCGTGCAGGCTGATCGATCCCTCCGACGGCCGGTGCACGCCGAAGATCGATTCGAGCAGCTCGCTGCGCCCGGCGCCCATGAGCCCGGCCACGCCGACGATCTCCCCGGTGCGCACGGTCAGCGAGATGTCCCGCAGCGCCGTACGCCCGGTGTCCCGATCCCCCGGCACGCGGAGCCCCTCGACCCGCAGCAACTCGTCACCTTCGGTGGCGCCGTCGGCGCGCGGGAACATCTCGCCCAGGGGGCGGCCGACCATCATCTGGATGAGCTCGTCCCGGTTGATGCCGGTGCGCTCGCCGATGTACTGGCCGTCGCGCAGCACGACGACCCGGTCGGCGATCTCCTCCAGCTCCTCCAGCCGGTGCGAGATGTAGATGACGGCCACGCCGCGTCCGGTCAGGTCGCGGATGACCTCGTACAGCCGCTGCACCTCCGCGTCGGCCAGGGCCGAGGTGGGCTCGTCCATGACCAGGACGCGGACGTTCTGCGACAGGGCCTTGGCCACCTCGATGAGCTGGCGTTCGGCGATCTTGCACTGTTTGACGAGCGTGCGCGGCGACAGGTCGAGCCCGAGGCCGCGCAGCAGCTCGGCGGTGCGCGCCTCGGTGGCCCTGCGGTCGAGGAGCGCGCGTTCCTGGCCGAGAAAGATGTTGTCCGCGACGGACAGCTCGGGCACCAGGTTGAGCTCCTGGTGGATCATGGCGATCCCGTGCCGCCGCGCGTCCTTGGGCGAGTGGATGTGCGCCACCTCGCCGCCGATCTCGATCTCGCCCTCGTAGTCCTTGAACACCCCGGCCAGGATGTTCATCAGCGTGGACTTGCCGGCGCCGTTCTCCCCGAGCAGGGCCACCACCTCGCCCTCCGCCACGGTGAGCGACACCCCGTCGAGGGCCCGCACGCCGGGGAAGGACTTGCCGATGGCCCGCATCGCCAGGACGGTGGTCACCGGAGGCTCCACGCCGTGTAGGAGGCCGCCGACCAGGGGGTCTTCGGGGCCAGCTGGACGGTGATCTCCCGCTGCCCGCGGGTGACGCCCGCCGGGATCTGGTAGACGTCCTCCAGCCACCTGCGGGTCCGGTTGCCCAGCGGCTGCACCCAGTCGGCCAGCCGCCGCCCGTTGACGGTGACCTCGGCGTGCTGCCCGGCGACGCTCTGGTCACTCGTACGGCGCAGCTCGACGCCCTGGTTGTTCCGGTCGATCGTGAGCCTGAACGTGACCGGGGCCTGCGTGACCCGCTGGGTGGCCTTGAGCGTGACGGGGTTCCTGAAGTCGCCCTCGAACGCGGACTCCAGCGTGGTGACCTCACCCTGTCCGGTGTAGCCGTGCTGCCGCTCGCTCGCCGGGTCGCCGACCGTCAGCGAGTCCGTCTGCGCCGTGGCGCTGCGGTCGGAGCCGTACCAGTAGGCGGTGGAGGAGTAGACGCCTTCGACGTCGTTCGTCCAGCCGTGCTCGATGTCGAACGTCAGCGAGCCCGCGAACGGCACGGCGTCGCCGATCATCAGCCGGTACGCGCCGGTGCAGTCGTTCTCCGCCGGGCAGCCGGTCGCCGGGGCCAGGTGGGCGGTGTTGCCGTGGAACGGGGTGCTGAAGGTCTCGCGGTTGAAGTACCAGCCCGCCTGGTAGAAGTCCTCGGTGCCGGTGCCGTGGATCTGCGGGGTGCGCGAGCCGTCCACATAGACGCGCTCGTCGCCTTCCAGGTAGTTGCGGTTGGTCGGGCCGCGCATGGTGTGGCTGATCCCGACGAACTTGCCCTGCGCGCCGGAGACCCGAAGGAAGGGCCAGCTCGTGCCGGGGGTGGTGCCGCCGGCGCGGGACTGCGTCCTGAAATAACCGACATTTCCTGATACGGGGCGGTTGGTTGACGTGACCGTCGCCTGGCCCTCGATCGTGCGGCCGGAGTCGTTGAACAGCTCGACCGTCGCGCCCGTCCGGTACGGCATCGGCCACCACGCGCTGAGCGTGCTGGTCGCGGCGTCGACCGCGTACATGAGCGACTTGACGGGCAGCATCGCGTGCCCGCTGCCGAAGAACTCGCCGGCCGGCGAGTCGACCGTGCGCCGGCCGTCGAACGTGATCCGTAGCCGCAGCCCCTGCAGGATCTCCTGCGCCGTCCTGATCTTCGCCAGCTGGGGCTGGTCCATCGGGAAGGCGAAGGTCCGCTCGCCCTGCCACGTCTGCGCGACGATCGTGTAGTGGTGCGCGGCCTCGTCGGCCGCGTCGCCCACGTCCACGGTGTCGGTACGCTTGCCGGCGCTGTCCACCCAGTACGTGAACTCGTTGTAGTCGAGGTCCGACGAGGCGAACACGTTCTTGACAGTGATCTGCGACTTGCCCTTGGTGGCACTGGCCGGCAGGTCCACGACCTCCTCGGCCCACATCCCGGCGGCGCCGAGCTTGCTCGGCGGCCACTGGGCCACCTGCTGGCCGTCCACCAGGACCTTGGCGACCTGCCGGCCGATGGCGGGGTCGATGCGCCTGGTCAGCCGCACGCCGTCGTTGGCGGGGTCGATCTTCACCGTGAACTCGCTGGAGCCGTTCCGGCCGAACGCCCGGCCCTCGTCGGCCTCGGTCTCAGGCAGCACCTGCTCGGCCTGGGGCAGCGTCAGCTTGATCGCCGACAGCAGGCCGGCGCCCTGGGTGCGCGCGACCCGTACCGACTGGCCGGGCGCGAGGCGGATCGCGGCGTCCTGGGAGCGCGCGCCCGGGACGGCGGGCTTGGGATCGCCGCCCGCCTTGAGCCGGTCGATGACGTCCTGCGCCTTGTCGGCCGGGTCGAACGTGCTCACGCCCTCGGCGTCGGCGAACGTGCGGTAGCTGACGTGGTGGAAGAGCGGGTTGTGCTCGGTGGTGATGCGCATCGAGCGGGTGAACGGCATCGGCACCTCGACGTAGACGCCGCCGGAGCTCTGGTCGGCGTTGCCCACGAGGGGGTAGGCGAAGGGGGCGCCGAGCTTGCCGTCCACCAGGTCCTGGAGGCTCGCGTCCACCACCTTCCTGCCGTCGAGCTCGACCGTGATCCTGCCGGTCCTGCTGACGTCGCCGCCGTCCCTGGTGAACCAGATGGCCTGCACCTCGCCGGCGCCGGTGTGCTCGGCGATCACGCAGCCCCCGTCGTCGGTGCTGCTCAGGCACGAGTACGTGCCCTCGAACCCGTCGTTGTTGTCGCCGGTGCGGTCGAAGCTGGAGAACTGCTTGGTCTGCACGCCGACGGGCAGCTCGGGCAGCCGGTCGAGCCTGCGGTAGACGTCCCACCCGACGGGTCCCTTGGCGCTCGCCTGCGCCTGCGCCGGTGCGCTGGGGCCCTTGGCGCTCGCCTGCGCCGGTGCGCTGGGGCCCTTGGCGCTCGCCTGCGCCGGTGCGCTCAACCCGCCCAGGACGAGCGCGGCCGCGAGGAGGAGAGGACTAAGCCGCATCGCCGAACCCCTCGAACTCGACGCCCAGCTGCTTGCAGACCGCTTCCAGCTCGGCGATGTAGTCGCCGGGGACCGCGTGGATGTGGTTGGAGCCGAACCGCCCGAGGAACTCGGTGGCCGGCACGTGCAGCCTGGTGAACGCGTGCGGCCACTCGAACGTGGACTGCCGGGCCATCGCCTCGTTGGTGGCGTCGTCGTACAGCTCGAAATCGCCGCGCATCACGTGCATGCGGTACTGGCCGTCCCTGCGGGTGAGGCGGGCGAACGTGGCGGCGCCGGGCGCGGCGAGATGGTGCACGCTCGCGCCACCTGCCGGGAAGAAGAACACCTCGGGGTAGAAGTGCGTCCTGGCAAGGTTCTCCTCGGGGTCGTCGGACCTGGCCGCGTACCAGGTGGCGTGCTGGCCGGAGTTGCACAGGTCCCAGACGTCCTTGTCCGCGTGGTAGTGGCGGACGTCGGCGAAGAGCACCGGGTCGCCGCTCAGCAGCTTCAGGATCTGCATCGTCAGCGCGCCGTCCATGTCGGCCTCGGTGGCGCAGACGTGGGTGTCCTTCGGGCCCTCCCAGTCGTACGGGTCGTTGAGGAAGGCCTCGGCGAGGTCCATCGTGCAGAAGTGGGTGGTCAGCTCGGGCTGGCCCTTGATGCCGGAGAAGTCCAGGTTCCACTCGTCGATGAGCTCGCGCATCGCGTAGTACGTGCGGATCTGGCGTTCGAGCAGGTCCGGCGTGAGCTGCTTGCCGTCGTAGTGCACGTTCCCCTTGGCCTCGAGCCACTGGCGGGCCTGGGTGACCCGCGCCTGGGAGGCGTTCTCACTCCGCCGGACGATCTCCCACTGGTCGATCTCCTCGACGTCGACGCCGAACGTACGCATCCACTGGTCGGTGTTGGCGACGGCGGTGTACATGCCCATCGGCCGGCCGCCGATCCGGCCGAACGTCGAGCCGCGCAGGCCCCGGACCGCCTGGGCGGCCCGCACCTCGGTCAGCACGCGCTCCCTGACGGCGGGGTCGTCGATGTCTCCCCAGGCGCGGGCGTGCACCCGGCCGATCTGGTCCAGGCCACCGCCGCCGGCGAGCATGCCGACCATGCCGGGCTGCGCGGGGTCGATGTTCGCCATGAGCAGCAGCGGCCCCGGGGTGGCCTCGGCGGCCAGCATGGTGAAATGCGGGAAGGCCCAGACCGCGTAGTTGAAGATGGTCAGATCGGGCCGGCGATCGGCCAGCCATCGCGCCTGCGACGTGGCCAGCTCGTTGGTCCACACGATCTCCGGCGCCACGATGACCTCGTGGCCCTCCTTGCGCAACGCCTCCGCGAGGGCGGTGGTGGCGTGGGTGATGTGCTCAACGAGATCGCGGGCGACGAAGTCCCGCCCGTCCGAGATGCTCAGCACTCCGATACGTGCCACGGGTTGTCCTCCATGCATACGAGAAATCGATTGCTCAGAAATCGATTTCCCTCAACCTAGATCCGACCTTTTGACCCGTCAATCCCGCTTCACATCACAGAATCACAACGGTGAACCGATTTCTCGAACCCTGCCGCCGAGGCCCCACCGCCTCACCGTCGCGGACGACCACCACCACGCCGGTTCACCCACGCCGGTTCACCCACGCCCGTCCACCACCGAGCTCGGCCATCAGCACGCCGGTCGCCCCCAACGCCGTCCCGCGCCTCCCCCCAACACGGGCCACCTCCCGACGCCGTCCCGCGCCTCCCCCAACACGGGCCACCTCCCGACGCCGGTCCGCACCTCCCACACGCCGGTCACCCCCCAGCGGCGGCCCCGGGCCTCCCGCCGGCCACCCCCCAGCGGCGGCCTCGGCCTCCCGCACGTCGGGCACCTCCCACACGCCGGCCATCCCCAACGGCAGCCTGCGCCTCCCGCGCTTGCCGCGCCTCACCGCGTCCGCGCTGCCCCGGCACCCCGCCGAGGAGCCGGGGCGGCGAGTCGGCGGAGCTCGGCCCCTCGCCTCACCGGACATGCGCGTGACCCCCCGTCGGCTCAGCACCGCGACCGCCGCCCTCCACGGCAACCCGCTGGCGACCGGCGCCGGCCCGGTCGGTTCGCTGGGAGCCGGGGCCGGCGAAACGGCGGAGCTCGGTCGCGGCGGTCGGCTGCTCAGCGTGGATACGCGTCATAGTGGCGGCGGTTGCCGCCCGGAGCGGGGGCGCAGGTCTCGAGGAGATATCGATTCCCGGATTCGGGAAGCTGTAGCAGGAACTTCTTGACGCTGGCCGCCCCGACGCCTACCTTTCTGGGAAATCGATTGCTCACCCCCCGAGCTTTCTGCAAGATCAGGAGGATGCGACATGTCGGCTTTCGAGAGGGTGA
Organism: Nonomuraea sp. NPDC049625; assembly: GCF_040675285.1. Classification (NCBI taxonomy): domain Bacteria; kingdom Bacillati; phylum Actinomycetota; class Actinomycetes; order Streptosporangiales; family Streptosporangiaceae; genus Nonomuraea; species Nonomuraea sp. NPDC049625. Next base: position 91,842 of record NZ_JBFAOQ010000005.1, read on the forward strand.
CCCGCCGATCTCTGCTGCGTGGCGGCGCCGTCGTCTTAGGGTCGGCGATGGCGGCACCGCTGCTGTCCGCGTGCGGGGGCGGCGGGAAGACCGGCAACGCCAAAGAGCTGACGTTCTGGAACTTCTACGGCCCCAACCCGCAGGCCGACGCGCAGAGCAAGTGGTTCACCGACCTGGTGGCGGCGTGGAACGCCAACAACGAGGTCAAGGTCAAGCTCCACTACCTGCCCGTCTCCGAGTACCTCGCCGGCACGGCGCTGCAGACCGCGTTCTCCGCCGGTCAGGGGCCGGACATCTTCCTGCTCAGCCCCGGCGACTTCCTCCGCTACCACAACGGCGGCGTACTGGCCGATCTCACGCCGCACCTCAAGCCCGACCAGATCGCCGACTTCGACGGCGGCGTGCTGGACACGCGCAAGGTGGACGGCAAGATCTACGGCCTGCCGATGGAACAAGAGCCGCTGGCCATGTACTACAGCATCGACGCCTTCGAGAAGGCGAAGCTGGCCGAGGGCGACCTCCCCCAGACCTGGGACCAGTTGCTGGACGTGGCCGCCAAGCTGACCACCAAGGACCAGTTCGGCATCCTCTTCGAGACCATCCCCGGCTACTACCAGAACTTCACCTGGTACCCGTTCATGTGGATGGCCGGCGGCTCGGCCGTGCCGGGGAACGGCGGGGCCGGGTTCAACGCGCCCGGCGTACACCAGGCGCTGAAGCTCTGGCAGGACGCGGTCAACAACAAGGTCGCGCCGCGCAAGCCGCAGGGCGACGGCGCGGGCAACGCCCCGGCGAACCTCGCAAGCGGGTCCGTCGCCATGCAGCAGAGCGGCATCTGGTCGGTGTCGCAGCTGGAGCAGGAGAAGAAGGACTTCAAATACGGGGTGTTCCGGCTTCCCGTTCCTGAAGGCGGGACTTACACCACCGACATCGGCGGGTGGGCGTTCGTCGCCAACGCCAAGGGGGCGAACCCGGAGGCGGCGGCCAAGTTCATCGCCTGGGCGCTGGGCGCCACCGACGCGGCCGGCGTCGAGCGCGGCCGGCAGTGGAACACGGTCGTCAAGACGAACCTGCCGGCCCGCAAGTCCGTCCAGGAGGCGGCCAAGGCGGCGGGGGCGTTCGACAAGCCGGCGCTCAAGGTGTTCCTGGAGCAGGTGGTGCCGGGCGGCCGGGGCGAGCCCCGCTACACGCCCGAGGTGTACAAGGCCGTCTCGGACGCCATCCAGGCCACCCAGCTCGGCGGGGTGGACCCGGCCAAGGCTGCGGCGGACGCCGCCGCCAAGATCGACACCTTCCTGAAGGGCTACAAGGGTGCGGCCATGCTCTGACGCCTTCGCGGGCGCAACCCCACGGCCGCTGCCGTCCGGTCGGGCGATGGACGTGCGGTCATGTTCCAGCCGGGCCTCGGCGACGCGGCCGGAGGGTCGCGTCGCAACGGTCCGGTTGGGGGCAGGCGCCCGCGTGTCCCCAGTGAAACCGCGCCGGCGGCACCCGGCGACCGGCCCTCTGAGCGAAAGGCGGTAGTCGTGGCCACATTGGTCGACCCGGGTACGGCGGTCGCCGGCGAGGCCGTGCCCCGCGTGTGGTGGACCCGGCGCAGGAGAGAGGCCCTGGCCGCGTACGCGTTCGTCGCGCCCGACCTGCTCGGCCTGCTCGTCTTCGTCGGCCTCCCCATGGTGCTGGCCGTCGGCGTGTCGCTGTTCAGCGTGGACGGGTTCGGCGGCTACACGTACGTCGGCCTGGACAACTTCCGCCAGATGGCCGAGGACGCGCAGCTCTGGCAGAGCGTCAAGGTCACGCTGACGTACATGGTGACCTTCGTCCCCATCGGGTTCGTCGTCAGTCTCGGGCTCGCGCTGCTGGTCCGCGACCACTTCCCCGGCGTCGGCCTGGTGCGCACGATGTTCTTCCTGCCGCACGTCATCAGCCTCGTCGTGGTCGGCGTGGTGTGGCAGTTCCTGCTGGCCGACAAGCAGGGCGCGGTGCCCGCGCTGCTGCGGCCGGTGGGCCTGGGCGACGTGTCGTTCCTGGGCAACCCCGCGCTGGCGCTCGGGTCGCTGGTGGTGATCAGCATCTGGTTCCTCATGGGGTACCAGATGCTGATCCTGCTGGGCGGGCTCAAGGACATCCCCAAGGAGTACGAGGAGGCGGCGCGCGTCGACGGGGCCACCTCGTGGCAGCGCTTCCGCCACGTCATCTGGCCGCTGCTCCGGCCGACCAGCTTCTTCGTGCTGGTCAACTCGACCGTCGGCGCGGTGACCGGTCTGCAGGCCTTCGACCTCGTCTACGTGCTGACCAAGGGCGGTCCGGCCAACAGCACGTCCAGCGTGGTCTTCTACATCTACCAGCAGGCCTTCACCTTCAACAACTACGGCTACGCGGCGGCGCTGACCACGGTCGTGGTCGGGTTCCTGGTCGTGGCCACGGGGCTGATGTTCGGGCTCACGAAGGGAGGCAGGTTCGATGTCGGTTAGGCTGCGCGCCCTCGTCGGGTACGTGCTGGCGGCCGTCACGGTGGCGCCGCTGGTCTGGCTGCTGGTGACGGTGCTGAAGCCGGCGGACGAGCTGTTCGAGGTGGCGCTGCCCAGCCGCTTCACCCTGGACAACCTGCTCTACGTGCTGACCGAGGTGCCCCTCGGCAGGTACATGCTCAACAGCCTCGTCGTCTCCGTGGCCGTCACGGTGGTCGCGCTCGTGCTGCACTCGATGGCCGCCTACGCGCTCGCCCGGCTGCGCTTCCCCGGGCGGCAGGTGATCTTCTCGATGATCGTCTCCACGCTGCTGGTGTCGCTGCCGGTGATCCTCGTCCCGCTGTTCCTGGTGGCCAGGCAGCTCGGGCTGCTCGACACGTACGCGGGGCTGATCCTGCCGGCGATCTTCCACGCGTTCGGGATCTTCCTGCTCCGGCAGTACTACCTGACGATCCCGCGCGAGCTCGAAGAGGCGGCAGATCTCGACGGATGCGGATATTTCCGGCGCTGGTGGCAGGTGGTCGTGCCGCTCAGCCGGCCCGTGCTCGCCTCGCTCGCCGTGCTGTTCTTCCTGGCCAACTGGAACGCGTTCCTCTGGCCCTTGACCGCCACCCGCGACCCCGAGCTGCGCATGGTGCAGGTCGGCATCGCCACCCTCCAAGGCCAGTACGGCTCGGCCTGGAACTACGTCCTGGCCGCGACGGTGATCGCGGCCGTGCCCACCTTGATCGCGTTCGTGCTCGGCCAGCGCCGCCTGGTCGAGGCGATCAAGACCTCCGGATTGAAGTGAATGAGGATCATATGAGCTACGGAAACCACGGCAGCAGCCTGCGTGACCTGCCCCGCCTGCGGTCGTCCAGGCGCAAGCGGGTCTCCAGCTACGACCGCACGGGCGGCAACGAGGACCGGCTGACCGTCGAGGCCGGCACCACCGTGACCCTGGCCGACATCGAGGGCCCCGGCTCGATCAACCACATCTGGTGCACGGTGGCGCTCCCGCTGAAGGACGTGCCGGACGCGGTGGACGTCGACTACCTGCGCAGGCTCGTGCTGAAGATCACCTGGGACGACCAGGAGCACCCCAGCGTGCTGGTGCCGCTCGGCGACTTCTTCGGCATGGGCCACGCCAAGACCGCGAACTTCGTCTCCGCGCCGCTGCAGATGAGCCCGCAGGACGGCAAGAGCTTCAACTCGTGGTTCCACATGCCGTTCGCGAGCCGCGCGAAGGTGGAGCTGATCAGCGAACTGTCGGCCGAGCCGGTCTTCTTCTACTACTACGTCGACTACGAGCTGTTCGACTCGGCGGCCGAGGACCTCGGTTACTTCCACGCGCAGTGGCGGCGCGAGCGGCCCACCGACGGGGTCCCGCAGGGCACGCAGAGCAACCGCGAGTACCAGGTCGAGGGCATCAACGACACGGGCGACGGCAACTACGTCATCCTCGACGCCGAGGGGCGCGGCCACTACGTGGGCTGCGTGCTCAACATCCGCAACCTGCGCGAGACCAGCGACTGGAACTGGTACGGCGAGGGCGATGACATGATCTTCATCGACGGGGAGCCGTTCCCGCCCTCGCTGCACGGGACCGGCACCGAGGACTACTTCAACACCGCCTGGTGCCCGACGCAGACCTACCACGCGCCGTACCACGGCATCACCATGCCCGGCGGGGACAACTGGAGCGGCGAGATCTCCCTCTACCGCTTCCACGTCGAGGACCCGATCACGTTCACCGAGTCCATCAGGGTGACGATCGAGCACGGCCACGCCAACAAGCGCTCGGACGACTTCTCCTCGGTCGCGTACTGGTACCAGACGCTGCCGCACAAGCCGTTCGGGCTCGCGCCGGTGGCGGAGCGGTTGCCGTTCCCACCTGCGTAATCGATTTCTCCTGCCCGTGTCTCCGAGATCGGACGAGGTTGATCAAGATCCAAGATGTCGCGCGGCACGCCGGGGTCTCCGCCGCGACGGTCTCCCGCGTGCTCAACGGCCGTTCCACGGTCAACCCGGAACTGGCGGGGCGGGTGCTCGCGGCCGTGCGGGAGCTCGGCTACCGGCCCAACGGAGTGGCGCGCAATCTCAGGCGCAGGCAGACGACGTTGTGGGCGGTGCTGGTCTCCGACGTCGGCAACCCGTTCTTCACCTCCCTGGTACGGGGGGTGGAGGACGGGGGCCGGCAGTTCGGGTACTCGGTGGTCCTGTGCAACACCGACGAGAACCGGGCCCGGGAGGCCGAGTACATCGCGGTGGCGCTGGCCGACAACATGGCCGGCGTGATCATCTCTCCGGCTGACGACTCGACGGACATCTCCGCCCTGGTCGCCGCGGGCACCGCCGTCGTCACCATCGACCGCGAACTGGCCGAGACCGAGGTCGACGCGGTGATGGTGGACAACGAGAAGGGCGCGGAGATGGCGACCGCGCACCTGCTGTCGTCCGGCTACCGGCGGATCGCGTGCATCACGGGCCCGCGGCGGATGTCCACCGCCATGCGGCGGCTGCGCGGCTACCACCGGGCGCTGCGCGCGGCCGGCGTGCCGGTGGATCGTGCCCTGGTGCGGCACGCGGACTTCCGGGAGGAGGGCGGCTACTCGGCCATGGCCGCGCTGCTGGACGAGGGGGTGGAGATGGACGCCGTGTTCGCGGCCAACAACCTCATGACGGTGGGGGCGGTGGAGTGCCTGACCGAGCGGGGGGTGCCGATCCCCGAGCGGGTGGGGGTGATCGGGTTCGACGACATCCCGTGGGCCCGGCTGTTCCGGCCCGGGCTGAGCACGGTCCGGCAGCCGACGTACGAACTGGGGCGGGCGGCGGCGCAACTGCTGGCCAGCCGGATCGACAACCCGGCCCGGCCGGCGGCCCGGATGGTGCTGCAGACGGAACTGCACCCCCGCGAAAGCTCCCGCCCCCGGCACGACTGAGAGCTCACCGGCGGCCGCCGAGGGCTCGCGCGACCGTGAGGCTGTCCTCGTAGATGTGGTAGCTGGTGATGAGCCCGTCCTCGACGGTGAGGTGCAGCGCGAACGGCGAGGTGTACGCGACCCCGCTGACACGTACCGTCTGCGCGATCTCACCGAGCACGACGGCGTGCGTCCCGTCGACCAGGATCCGCGTCACCGACGTGCCGTTCAGCTCGGGCACGTGGTGGGCCTCCAGCGAGCGGAAATGGTCCGCCACGTCGGCCCGGCTGGACCGGGGCCGGATCCACGGCACCGCGGGATGCCCCTCGGCGGGCCAGTCGAGCTGCCAGTCGACCGGCTCGGCGAACAACTCCGCGGTGCGCGGATGATCGCCCTTGGCCATCCTGCGCAGCAGCTCCTCCACGACGTCACGGGTGTCAGTACTCATGCCGCAACCCTCTCGGCAAAGGCACGGGACGTCGATTACCTCCGAGATAATGGGCACGGCGGTCACCCGCCAGGCCGTCCGACCGTCAGCGCCGGGCCCCGACCGCGGCACGGGCCCCCTCCACCGAGAGGGCCGGCGCGGTGGCCTCGCCGATGCCCGACGACGCTCCGGCGACCAGGGCTCCGATGACCTGGGCGACCTTTGCGTGCAACGGGTGGCTCACATGCCTCCTCCGGCTATTTGCCGGTCGCGTTCCGGCCGAGCCAGTCGCGGTAGCTGATCGTGCCGAGGACGGCGCCGTCCTCGGGAACCAGCGACCGCTCGCTCAGCTCGCTGCCGAAGTAGCGCGCGTGCGGGTCGGTGACCACCTCGCGCGGGTCGCCCCAGGCGGTCAGCGCCTGGCGGAAGAACTCGTCCATGCGGTACTCCTCGGGCCCGGCGATCTCGACCCTGCCGTTCAACGGCGCTCCGACCGCGGTCCGGCCGACCGCCTGGGCCACGTCGTCACCCGCGATCGGCTGGAACAGCACGGGTGCGATGTGCACCTTGCCATCCGCCGTGGCCTCGTCGGCGATGCCCCGGGCGAACTCGAAGAACTGGGTCGAGTGCACGAGGGAGAACGGGATGCCCGACTTCTCGATCAGCTGCTCCTGAGCGATCTTCGCCGCGAAGTATCCGTTGTCCGGCATCCGCTCCGTACCGACGATCGACACCGCGACGTGGTGACCCACGCCCGCCGCCGCCTCCGCCGCCAGCAGGTTGCCCGTGGAGGTCTCGAAGAACTCCAGCACCGCGGCCCGCTCGAACGACGGCGAGTTCGACACGTCCACCACCACCTGCGCACCTGCCAGCACCTCGGCCAGCCCTTCGCCGGTCAGCGTGTTGACGCCCGTGTTCGGTGCCGCCGCCACCGCCTCGTGACCGTGCTCGCCCAGCTTCGCCACCAGCTTCGACCCGATCAGGCCCGTCCCGCCGATTACCACGATCTTCATTGCGATCCTTTCGCTCCGCCGGGCCACCTCGTCGCCACCCGGTCGCCAGCTAAGACCGGACAGCCTCCGGGCTTGTGACAGCCCGGGCGAAATTGCTTCGCAGGGAGAAGGAGCTACGGCGTGCCCCGGACGGGGGCCTGCCACATCGCGACGATCGCGTCGATCAGGCCGTCGGCCGTGTCGTCCCAGGTGGGCCGGAAGGTGGGCGCGTGTTCGGCCAGGGCCCGTTCCCGCTCGACGCACATCTGCACGATGAGGTGGCGGGCCATGGTGGTGCGTTCGCGGTGGAGGCCGGCGGGGCGGCCGGGCATGCACCGGGCCAGGCCGTCGCTGAAGAGCCGCAGCACCGGGGCGGCGGTCAGGGCCTCGTCCACCATGATCGCGTTGAACGCGGGGTCGGCCATGACCTGGGCGGCGAAGCGGGCGTACCAGGTGGGGCTGCCCAGGGTCTCCAGGTGTTCGGTGAGCGGGCGGACCAGGCAACCGACCCAGTCGCGCAGGTCGGTGGAGCCGTCGATGTCGGCCATCATGCGTGCGCGGATGCGCTCGATCTGCTCGGCGTGCTTGCGCGCGATCGCGCGGATCAGGTCGGCCTTGGTGCCGAAGTGGTAGCTGACCGCGGCGTTGTTGCCCTGCCCGGCGGCCTCGCTGATCTGGCGGTTGCCGACGGCGTGCACGCCGCGTTCGGCGAACAGCCGCTCGGCCGCGGCCAGGAGCGCCTCCCGGGTCGCGCTGACCTGCTCGTCCCGTGTCATCTTGCTGATCATCGTCATTCACCGCACCGGGACTTTCGCGCAGCCCGCGACGGCCCGGTCCCACAGGCCGCCGCAGGTCCTCGGCCGTGCCGGCGAGGCGTGACGGAAGGACAGCCTATTCAAGCGACGGACCGACGGTCGTCCCGTCGAGGGCTGCTCCGGCTTGACAGGCATCCGCCCCACGCTAGAGTTTAAATCAATCGGTTGATTTAAATCATCCAGCCGACGCGAGTGCGGGGATCGGCCAGGCCCGCGAGACGGCCCGTGAAGCTCGCTTGAAAGGCATTCCAGGAGGAAACAGTGACGACAATCCCGGAGTACGACATCGCCAGATCGGCGAAGTGCCCGCTGGACCCGGCTCCCGCGATGCGGGCGCGGCAGGAGGAGGGCCCGCTGGCCCGGGTCCGGCTGTGGGACGGCAGCACCGCGTGGCTGGTGACCGGCCACGCCGAGCACCGCGCTGTGCTCGGTCACCCCAAGGTCAGCGTCGAGCCCGCGCGCGGCATCCCCCGGCTCTCCCCGGCGGAGGCCGCGACGATGGACAGCATGGCCAAGGCGGGCTCGGCGAGCCTCGGCTTCATCATGATGGACGATCCCGAGCATGCCCGCCTGCGGCGGATGGCAACCTCCGCGTTCACGGTCAAGCGGGTCGAGGCGATGCGCCCGGCCACGCAGGAGATCGCGGACGAGCTGATCGACCGGCTGCTCGCCGGCCCGAAGCCCGCCGACCTCGTCGAGGCGTTCGCGCTGCCGCTGCCCTCTCTGGTGATCTCCAACCTGCTCGGCGTCCCGTACGACGACCACGAGTTCTTCCAGGCCAACAGCAGGACCATCATCAACCGCAACTCGACCGCGGAGGAACGCGGACAGGCCCAGCACCGGCTGGCCGAGTACCTGGACGGGCTGATCGGCGAGAAGCTCGCCAAGCCCGGCGACGACCTGCTGTCCGGGCTGGTCGAGCGGGTCAAGGCCGGTGAGCTGTCCCGGCAGGAGGCCGCCCGCATGGGCGTGCTGATGCTGTTCGCCGGCCACGAGACCACCGCGAACATGATCACGCTGGGCACCCTGGCCCTGCTGCAGGACCCCGGCCAGCTCGCCCTCCTCCGCGAGAGCGACGACCCGAAGCTGATCGCCTCGGCGGTCGAGGAGCTGCTGCGCTACCTCACGATCACCCACGGCGGGCTGCGGCGGGTGGCGCTGGAGGACATCGAGATCGCCGGCCAGGTCATCCGGGCCGGCGAGGGCATCATCACGGTCAACGAGACCGCCAACCGCGACCCGTCCGTCTTCCCCGACCCGGACCGGCTGGACCTCCAGCGCAACCCCCGGCTGCACGTGACCTTCGGGTACGGGGTGCACCAGTGCCTGGGACAGCCGCTGGCGCGGATGGAGCTGCAGGTCGCCTACCCCGCCCTCCTGCGGCGGATCCCCACCCTGGCGCTCGCCGCCGAGCTGGAGCAGATCCCGTTCAAGCACGACGGGTTCGTCTACGGGGCCTACGAGCTGCCCGTCACCTGGTGACCGAGGAGGACATCGTGAAGATCATCATCGAGCAGGACAAGTGCGTCGCATCCGGGCAGTGCGTCATGGCCGCCGACGACGTGTTCGACCAGCGGGACGAGGACGGGGTCGTGGTCCTGCTGAACGACGACCCGTCGCCCGAGCGGATGGCGGACGTGCGGCAGGCCGCCCTGGTCTGCCCCGCCCTGGCCATCACCGTCGAGGAGTGACCGAAGGCGGCCAGGGCCGATGCGGGTCCACCATCCCCCAGCAGGAAGGCAAGCGTCATGGACGATCGGCTGATGTACCGGCGTGAGTTCTACGTCGGAGGTGAGTGGGTCAAACCGGCGGGCGGCGAGGTGCTGAAGGTCGTCTCCCCGTCGAGCGAGGAGGTCGTCGGCGAGGTACCGGTCGCGACCGTGCAGGACATGGACCGCACCGTGGCCGCCGCCCGCGCCGCCTTCGACCACGGCCCGTGGCGTCCGATCGGCCTGACCTCAGGATGGCCGGGATGAGGTCGGCCACGTCCATGTCAGCGAGCCGTCGGTGACTCGTCGACTTGGCGTAATGTCCGGGTTGTCGGGCTGTGCGGAGAATCGTCCCATGCGTAAATCTTCCGCTGCCGTCGCCGCGCTGATGGCAGCCCTGGTCGCCGGCACCGTCACTCCCGCGTCGGCCGATGTCCAGGAGACCGGCGGCCCGTCTCTCAGCTTCGCCCTGCTCGGCGACACTCCGTACGGCGCCGACCAGCGGGCGGCGTTCCCCGCGCTGGTCGACGCGGTGAACGCCGACCCGGACGTCCGCTTCGTCCTGCACGCCGGTGACGTCAAGGATGGCGCGTCCACCTGTGACGACGCGCGCTTCGCCGACCTGGCCAAGCTGTTCGGCACCTTCGACGACCCGTTCGTGCTGACCCCCGGCGACAACGAGTGGACCGACTGCCACCGCACCGCCGCCGGGGGCTATGTGCCCACCGAGCGGCTCGACGCGGTCCGCACGTTCTTCTACCCGAAGGCCGGTCACACGCTCGGCCGCAACTCGATCGGCGTGCGGACCCAGGCGTCCGACAGCCGGCACAGCGCCTACAAGGAGAACGTGCTGTTCCGCCGGCAGGGCGTCGTGTTCGCGACCGTGCACGTGGTCGGCAGCGAGAACGACCTGGCGCCGTGGTCCCAACTGCCCGGCGGCGACCGCCCTGACCTGCGACTGGCCGAGTTCACGGCGCGGAAGGCGGCGGCCCTCGACTGGATCGACACCGCCTTCGACACCGCACGGCAGACGAACGCGCCCGGCGTGCTGCTCCTGATGCAGGCCGAGCCGACCGACACTCCCGGGTTCTCCGAGATCCGCGCCCGGATCACCGACCGTGCCAAGGCGTACGGCAAGCCCGTCCTGCTCGTGCACGGTGACGAGCACGTGTACGAGGTGGAGCCCGGCTACGCGGGCGTCCCCAACCTGACGAGGCTGGAGACCTACGGCGTCACGGCGACCCAGTGGCTGCGCGTCACGGTCGAGCCCCGCTCGCGCGCGGTGTTCTCATGGCGGCCCCAGAGGGTGCCCGCCTCCTGAAGGAAGGCCGCCGGCCCGGAGCACTCGCTCCGGGCCGCGGGCTCAGCCGCCCGCCCGTTCGGCGTGGTGGCAGGCGGCGTAGTGGTCGCCGACCGCCTCCAGCACGGGCTCGACCTCGGCGCACCGCTCGGTCGCCTTCCAGCAGCGCGTGTGGAAGCGGCATCCGGGTGGCGGCGCGACGGGGCTCGGCGGGTCGCCCGCCAGCATGATCCGCTTCCGGCCGCGCAGCCGGGGCTTCGGCACGGGTGCCGCGGAGAGCAACGCCATCGTGTACGGATGCGCCGGCTCACCGTACACCCCGGCCGCGGGCCCGACCTCGGCCAGCCGCCCCAGGTACATCACGCCGACCCGGTGCGACACGTGCCGCACCACGGCCAGGTCGTGGGCGATGAACACCAGCGCCACGCCGAGCGTGCGCTGCAGCTCGGCGAAGAGGTTGACCACCTGCGCCTGCACCGACATGTCCAGCGCCGACACCGGCTCGTCGCACACGATCACGTCCGGTTCGGTGGCCAGCGCGCGGGCGATGCCGATCCGCTGCCGCTGCCCGCCGGAGAACTCGTGCGGGAACCGGTTCATCCGGTCGGGGGACAGGCCCACCAGCTCCAGCAGCTCGCCGACCCGCTCCCGCATGGCGCGCGCGTCCGGGCACAGCCGGTGCACCCGCAGCGGCTCGGCGACGATGTCATGCACCGTCATGCGGGGGTTCAGGGAGGTCAGCGGGTCCTGGAAGACCATCTGGACGCGCCGCCTGATGTCGCGCGGCACGCCGCCGCGGGCGAAGAACGGCCGGCCGCGGAAGGTGACCTCGCCCTGGTCAGGGCGTTCGAGGCCGACGAGCATGCGGGCCAGCGTGGACTTGCCGCAACCCGACTCGCCGACGATGCCCAGGGTCTCGCCGGCACGCAGCTCCAGGTCCACGCCCGCGACCGCGCGCACGGCCCCGCCCCTGGACAGCATCCCGCCGCGGTAGGTCTTGTGCAGCCCGACGGCCTGCAACACGGGCTGGTCAGACACGGGCTGGTCAGACGCGGGCGGCATCGAGCATCTCCTCCGAGTGGTGGCAGGCGGCGTACCGGCCGGTTCCGGTCGGCAGCAACGTCAGTTCCGGACGCGTGGTCGAGCACACCTCGCTCGCCCGCGCGCAGCGCGGCGCGAACGAGCACCCGGGCGGTACGCTCGCCGGGCTCGGCGGCGCCCCGGGGATGGCGCGCAGCGACGCGGCCGGGCTGTCCAGGTCGGGGATGGCGGCCAGCAGCGCGTCGGTGTAGGGATGGGCCGGCAGGTCGTACAGCTCGCCGACCTCGCCGCTCTCCACGATGCGCCCGGCGTACATCACCGCCACCCGGTCGCTGACCTCGGCCGCCACCCCCAGGTCGTGGGTGATGAGCAGCACGGCGGTGCCCAGCTCGCGCCGCAGCCGGTCGATGAGCTCCAGGATCTGCGCCTGGACGGTCACGTCCAGCGCGGTCGTCGGCTCGTCGGCGATGATCAGGTCGGGTTCGAGCGCCACGGCCATGGCCACGAGGATGCGCTGGCGCATGCCGCCGGAGAACTGGTGCGGGTAGTCGTCCACGCGCGTGGCGGCGGCCGGGATGCCCACCAGGTCGAGCAGTTCGACCGCGCGGGCCCTGGCCTGCTTGCGCGAGGCGCCACGGTGCACCCGGAACAGCTCCCCGACCTGGTCACCGACGCTGAGCACCGGATTGAGCGCCGACAGGGCGTCCTGGAAGACCAGCGTCATCGCGCTGCCGCGCAGCGCACGGCGCTCCTCGGCGGACATCGCCGTCAGGTCCCGGCCGCCGAGCCGGGTCGCCGCGGAGCGCACCCGGACGTTCGGGCCGTCGAGCAGCCCCATGACGGCCTTGGCGGTGACGGATTTGCCCGACCCCGACTCGCCCAGCAGCGCCAGTGTCTGGCCGCGTTCGATGGTCAGGTCCACGCCCCGCACCGCCGGGACCTCGCGTCCGTGGGCGGTGAAGGTGACGTGGAGGTCGCGGATCTCCAGGACGGGTGCCTCGCTCACTGCACCCCTTTCTCAGATGTGACGAAACTTGGCGTCGACTTAGCCGAAGTTGCCGAAAAACAACTCTCATATTGCCTTTCACGCCCGATCCTGGCAAGCTTCCTCGAAATCGGATGAAAGGGATTGCCAGTGCTGGAAGCCGCGAAGAGCTATAAGGGTTACCGTTCCTACGAGTACCTGGAAGCAGGCGTCGACTACCGGGAGTTCGACCTGGCGCCCGAGCTCGGCAGGGTTCCGGCGTACCAGGGGCCCGAGCTCACCACCGAGCAGACCGAGCGCGTCCGCCGCCTGCTCGTCGACAGCCTGGTCGTCTCGCTGCACGACCACCCGTCGATCTTTCCCGACGACATCGGCCAGACCGTCGACTACAACCGCACCGCCCGCCACCACACCGGCTACGCCGGCCTGGCCCGCTCCGGCATGACGGTCGTCTTCGACAACCTCATGGACGGCACCTGCTGCATCACCAGCCAGGCGGGCTGGAAGTGGAACGACGTGATCGCCGACATCGGCATGCGCCTGTCGGACCTGGCCCACCAGGACTTCCTCATCAAGGTCGAGCGCCTGGCCGACGTGCGCGAGGCACACGCCGGCGGCCGCATGGGCCTCGTGCTCGCCCTCGAGGCGGCCACGATGATCGAGAACGAGGTCGACAGGATCGACATGCTGTACGGCTTCGGCGTCCGCCAGATGGGCATCGCCTACAGCGAGGCCAACACCCTGGGCAGCGGCCTGAAGGAGCGCGGTGACGGCGGCCTGACCCTGTTCGGCGAGAAGGCCGTGCGCCGCATGAACAAGCTCGGCATCGCCATCGACGTCTCCCACTCGGGCGACCAGACCTCGCTCGACACGATCCGCCACTCCACCAAGCCGATCCTCATCACCCACGCGGGCGCCCGTTCGGTCTGGCCGACGAACCGGATGAAGCCGGACTCCGTCATCAAGGCGGCGGCCGAGCGCGGCGGCGTGATCGGCCTGGAGGCGGCCCCGCACACCACGCTCTCGCCCGACCACCCCCGCCACAGCCTGGAGTCGGTCATGGACCACTTCACCTACTGCGTGGACCTCGTCGGCATCGATCACGTCGCCTTCGGCCCCGACACGCTGTTCGGCGACCACGTGGGGCTGCACGACACCTTCGCCGAGCACCTGTCGCTCAACGAGGCGCACGCGGGAACCCCGTACGAGAAGGTCGCCTACGTGGACGGCCTGGAGAACCCGGCCGAGTGCTTCTGGAACATCATCTCCTGGCTCGTCGCCCACGACTACTCCGACGACGAGATCACCAAGGTCATCGGCGGCAACGTCATGCGTGTGCTGGAAGAGGTCTGGTTCTGATGAGACGCTCCATCCTCGTCTTCGCCGCGCTGGCGATCGCGACGGCGGCCTGCGCCCCTAGCGTGCCGGGACAGTCGTCGTCGTCCCAGAGCGCGCCGCCGGCCAACGCCGACCGGCTGACCATCGGCACGACCGCCGACGTGGTCAACTACAACCCCCTGGTCGGCAACAGCCGTACCGACTCGTGGGTCACCAACCTCATGTACCCGCACCTGACCCAGATGGACGAGTCGGGCAAGCGCGTCCCGTACCTGGCCACCGAGTGGTCCTACTCCGACGACGGCAAGACCGCCACGGTGAAGCTGCGCGACGACATGAAGTGGTCCGACGGCAAGCCGGTCACCGCCGACGACGTGGTGTTCTCGGTGACGACGGTGCAGAAGGAGAAGTTCGGCGTGGTCGCCGGGCTCATCACCGCGCTGGACAAGGCCGAGGCCGTCTCGCCGACCGAGGTGCGATTCTCCCTCAAGCGCCCTGACGGCACCTTCCTCGACAACGTCGGCTTCTGGCTGCCGGTCGTGCCCAAGCACGTCTTCGAGAAGGCGCCCAGCGTGCAGAAGTTCGCCAACGACGCCGACTGGGTGAGCGCGGGGCCGTTCAAGCTCACCAAGGTCGAGCGCGGCCAGCGCTACATCATGCAGCGCGTGGACGACTTCGGCCCCGGCACGCCCGCCGTCAAGGAGATCGTCTTCCGGGTCTTCCCCGACGTGAACACCGAGGTCCTCGCGCTGCGCAACGGCGAGATCGACCTGATCGGCAACGTGCTGCCGCCCGCCACCGCGACCGAGCTGAAGAACGACCCGAAGGTCACGTTGCAGCAGATCCCGTCGCTGGGCTGGGCGCACCTGCAGTACAACACCAAGCGCAAGCCGCTCGACGACGTCCGCGTCCGGCAGGCGCTCGCGCAGGCCGTCGACTACGAGGCCATCAGGAACATCGCGCTCAAGGGCTTCGCCAAGTCCTCCAACTCCAGCGTGCTCACCCCGTCGCTGCCCGACTACGTGGACCCGTCCTCGAAGGAGTACATCTTCGACCCGGAGCAGTCCAAGAAGCTGCTGGCCGAGGCCGGGGTGACCGACCTCAGCCTGAGCATGGTCTACGACCAGGCCGACCCGAACATCGCCCGCTGGGCCCCCATGGTCCGCGACTCGGCGAAGAAGGCCGGGATCACGATCAAGCTGCAGGGCCTGGAGCGCAACACGTACCTGGACAAGACGCTCAAGCGCGACTTCGACATCTACGCCGGCTCGTGGGCCGTCATGGACAACCCGCCCGCGAACCTCGGGCTGGCCTTCAAGACCGGCGGGTTCATCAACTACGCCCAGGTCAGCGACCCCAAGCTCGACGACCTGATCGACCAGGCGCAGCGGGCGCTCAGCCCCGCCGACGCCAAGGCGCCGATCCAGGAGGCCGCGCGGATCATCCACGACCAGGTCTACGACAACGTCCTGTACGTGGAGACGTTCAACATCGCGCACTCCACGAAGTGGACCGGGTTCAAGCCGATGCCCAGCGAGCTGCTGTCCATCCTGAACCCGCTCTCCCTCGCCGCGGCCAAGCCGGCGGGCTGATCGCCATGCGGTTCATCGGCCTGCGGCTGGCCCGCGGCCTGCTCACCCTGTGGTTCGCGGTCACGGTCACGTTCTTCCTGGTGCGCCTGCTGCCGGGCGACCCGGTGCTGGCCGTGGCCGACCCGAACATGACCGAGGAGCTGCGCCAGAAGCTCCTGGCCGACTTCGGCCTGGACAAGTCACTCGGCGCGCAGTACGTCGACTACCTCGGCCAGCTCCTGCACGGCAACCTCGGCATGTCGTTCCGTCAGTCGGTGCCCGTCACGACCGTGCTGATGGAGCGGCTGCCGTGGACGCTGATCCTGACAATCTCGGCCATGGTGGTGACGATCGCGCTGGGCATCCCGCTCGGCGTGCTCGCCGCCACCAAGGCCAAGGGGTGGCTGGACCGCCTGATCCAGGTCACCGGCGTCACCGCGCAGTCCCTGTTCGTGCCGAGCGTCGGGATCTTCCTCATGTACGTCCTGGGGGTCTGGCTCGGCTGGTTCCCCATCGGCGGCGCGGTCGACCTCGATGCCACCGGCTTCGGCGCCACGCTCAGCATGCTGCACCACCTGGTGCTGCCGTGCCTGTCGCTGGTCCTCATCCAGCTGGGCGGCTACGTGCTCACCATGCGCACCACGCTCATCGACGCGCTCGGCGAGGACTACGTCGCACTGGCCAAGGCCAAGGGCGTCCGCCCGGGGAAGGTCGTGTGGAAGCACGCCCTGCGCAACGCGCTGCTGCCGACCACCACCATCGCCGGGCTCCAGCTCGGCACCCTGGTCGGCGGCGCGGTGCTGACCGAGACGATCTACGCCTACCCGGGCATCGGCCGCGCCATCTACGAGGCGGTCGGCCAGCTCGACTTCCCCGTCCTGCAGGGCGCGTTCGTGCTGCTCGCGGCGGCCGTCGTGGCCGCCAACCTGATCACCGACGTGGCCTACGGAATCCTCGACCCCAGGGTGCGCACCTCATGACTGTGGCTGCCATCGAGCTCACGCCCAGGCAGCGGACCTGGAGCGCGTTCCGCCGCAACCCGCTCGGCCTGGCCAGCGGCGTCGTGCTGGTGCTGCTGGCACTGGTCGCGGTCCTCGCGCCGCTGATCGCGCCCTTCCCCGAGGGGTACGGCGCCGACACCTCCCAGCCGCCGTCGGCCGCCCACTGGTTCGGGACCGACGACATCGGGCAGGACGTGTTCGCCCAGGTCGTGTGGGGCACCCGGGTCAGCATGGCGGTCGGCGTCAGCGCCTCCGTGCTGGCCATCGTGATCGGCCTGCTCATCGGCGTCAGCGCCGCCTACTTCCGCCGCCTCGACACGCCGCTCGGCGTGCTGGTGGACCTGTCGCTGTCGCTGCCCGTGCTGCCGCTGATGATCCTGGTGGCGGCGCTGGCCGGGCCGAGCGTGCGCACGCTGGCCGTGGTCATCGCGCTGTTCAGCTGGCCCGAGGTGGCCCGCGTGGTCCGCTCGCAGGCGCTGGCGATCGTGCCCATGCCGTTCGTGTCGGCGGCCAAGGTCGTCGGCGGCTCGTCGCTGTGGATCGTCCGCAAGCACCTGCTGCCCGGCGTCATCCCCGTCGTCGGCGTGTCGGTCGTGCTGACCACCTCCCGCGCCGTGCTCGCCGAGGCCGGGCTCTCCTTCCTCGGCCTGGGCGACCCCAACAGCTGGTCGTGGGGGACGATCCTGCACAAGGCGCAGCAGTCCGGCTCGCTCGCCTCCGCCTGGTGGACCACACTCTTCCCGTCGCTGGCCATCTTGCTGCTCGTCCTGTCCACGACGCTGCTGTCCGTGGCCTACAACGACGCCCGCAACCACAGGAGCGACTCATGACCTTCAGCCAGCGGCTCCCCGACGCCTTCTACGCCGGCGCGCTCGCCCGCGTCCGCGCGGAGATGGCCGCGGAGGACCTGTCGGCGCTGCTGCTCGACGACCCGCTCGACGTCGCCTACCTCACCGGCTTCCACCACTTCCCGAACGAGCGCCCGGTCGCCTGCTGGCTGCCGCTCGACGGCGACCCGGTCCTGCTCGTACCGGACCTCGAACGCGAGTACGCCCAGGACCAGCGGGCCCGCGCCGAGATCGTGGCCTATCCCGAGTTCCCCGGCCGCCGCCCGCCGTTCGCGGTGCTCGCCGGCCACGTACGCCGGCCCGCGACCGCCGCGTACGCACCCTCCACCAGCGTCGCCCGCGCCCAGGCCCTGGCCGAGGCGTTCCCCGGCACCCGGTGGAGCACCTGCGAGGCCGTCGGCCGCGTCCGGCTGCGCAAGACGCCCGAGGAGATCACCCTGCACGAGGAGGCCGCGCGCATCGCCGACGCCATGCTGGAGGCCGGCGTCGAGCTGGTCAGGGCGGCCCTCGAAGCCGGCGGCAAGCTGCCCGCCGAGACGGAGCTGGCCTCCCACGTCATCGGCCACGGCGCCCGCCTCATGTACGCCAGGCACCAGGACGTCGTCGTGGTCCCCATGCTCACCGGCGGCCTCGTCTACGGCGGCCCCAACTCGGCCCAGCCGCACCGGCTGCCGGGCGGCGACCGGCTGCGGGCGGGAGAGACGTTCATGCTCTCGCTCGGGTGCGCGGTCGGCGGCCGGTTCGTCGAGAGCGAGCGCACGTTCGTGATCGGCGAGCCCACCACGCGGCAGGCCCGCTACTACGAGACCGTCCGCGAGGCCCAGGAGACCGGTACCGAGGCCCTGATCGCGGGCCTGACCTGCGAGGAGGCCAACCGCCGCTGCCTGGCGGTGATCGAGGAGGCCGGGCTGGGCGAGTACATCCGCCACCGGCAGGGGCACGGCATCGGGCTCGGCTTCCACGAGCCGCCGTGGCTGTCCGACGGCGACACCACCGAGCTGGCCCCCGGCATGATCCTGTCCAGCGAGCCCGGCGTGTACGTGCCGGGGCACGCCGGGTACCGCATCTCCGACACCGTCCTGGTCACCGAGTCGGGGCCGCGCCGGCTCACGGCGTACCCGCGCGAGCTCACCGACGTCATCATCTGAAAGGCAGACACGTGTTCGTCGACATCAACGGCAACCCCCTGAACGTCGAGGTCCTCGGCGACGGCGAGGAGACGATCATCGCCCACCACGGCGCGCCGGGGCTCGGCTCGCTCGCCGAGCCGAAGGCCAGCTTCGGGCGGCTCGCCGACGCCTACCGGGTGGTCGTCTTCGACGCCAGAGGATCGGGCAGGAGCGGACAGAACGGGCCGTTCACGCACGAGCAGTGGGTCGCCGACGTCGAGGGCCTGCGCGAATGGCTCGGCGCCGAGCGCATCGTGATCGCCGGCGGCTCGTACGGCGGCTTCATCGCCATGGAGTACGCCGCCCGCCACCCCGACCGCGTCAGCGCCGTCGTGCTGCGCGACACCTCGGCCGACAACGCCAACCAGGAGCTCGCCACCCGCAACGCCGCCGCCTCGTCCCGGGTGCGGATCGACCCGGCCAAGCTGGATCGGATCATGTCCGGCACCGTCCGCGACGACGCGGACCTGAAGGACTGCTGGCGGGAGATCCTGCCGCTCTACGACCACGACTACGACCCGGCCAAGGTCGAGCAGCGCGTGGCCGCGACTCCGTACCACTACCTCACCCACAACCACGCCTTCGCCGTCAACCAGCCGAACTACGACATCAAGCACCTGCTGCCCGGCATCACGGCCCCGGTCCTGGTGACCGTCGGCAGGCACGACTGGATCACGCCGGTCGAGTGCAGCGAGACCATCGCCCGCCTCATCCCCCAGGCTGAGCTGCGGGTATTCGAGAAGTCCGGCCACTCGCCGCAGGTCGAGGAGGCCGAGCTGTGGGAGACGACCGTCCGCGACTTCCTCGACAAGGTGCGCGGGCGGCGCTGAACACGCGATGATGCCCCCGATGGAAGATCTCGACGACCTCGACCGGAAGATCCTCGCCGCGCTCCACGTGAACGGCAGGGCGAGCTGGACCGACATCGCCCAGTTGCTGGGCATCTCCACCAGCACGGTGGCGCGCCGGGCCCAGCACCTGTTCGCCGCGGGCCTGGCCCGCGTGGCGGTGCTGCCGCACCTGGAGCACGACGGGCCCGTGCACGTGTTCATCGTCCGGCTGTCGTGCGCGCCCGGCAGCCAGCTCAGGGTCGCCGGGCTGCTGGCCAAGAACCCCGACATCCGGTACGTCTCCATCGTCACCGGCGGCTACGACATCGTCTTCGAGCTCGTCGCGCCCAAGGACCGCGACCTGTACTCGATGCTGGTCGACGTCGTGCACGCCATCCCCGGCACCCAGCAGAGCGTCGCCGACCTCGTGCTGCACACCTACAAGCGCAGCTACGACTGGAGCGTCCCCGTGGTCGGGGAGCAGGCGGCGCCGTTCGCGCTGGAGCCGCCCCTGCACACCTGCGAGCGCGGGCACCTCGACGACGTCGACCGCGCCGTGCTGGCGGCGATGCGCGAGGACGGGCGGGCCAGCTTCCAGTCGGTCGGCAACCGGCTGGGCATCAGCGAGAGCACGGCCAGGCGGCGCTTCGAGGCCATGGTCGAGCGCGGCTGCGCCATCACGGCCACGTTCATCCCGGCCGCCGCACTCGGCTACGAGGCGGAGCTGCTCTTCTGGCTGTCGGTCGAGCCCAGCATGCAGGACGCCGTCGCCGAGCGGCTCGCGAACGAGCGCGGCGTGCGGATGATCGCCTCCCTGCTGGGCCAGACGTCGCTGATCTGCGAGGTGATCGTGCCGACCACGGCCGACATCCACCACTTCACCTCGCGCACGCTGGCCTCCGTGCCCGGCATCCAGTCGTGGACGGCGGGCGTGCAGGTGCTGACGGTCAAACGCGGCTTCCTCATGGTGCCCTGGGCGGAGGACCGGATCGCCGCGGCGCTGGCCGGCTGACCGGGCCGCGGGAAGAGAGCCCGGTTCCGGTACGGACACCGGCCGGCCGGCGCGGAAGGGCGTTGTCACGCGAGCATGTCCGTACCGGGGTTTCTAGGCGATGCGGGCGAGGTCGCGCATGTGGATCGGATACGCCGGAGGCAGCCCCTTCGCGTACCGCTCGAGTTCGTCGAGGGCAGCCTCGGCGAGGCGATGGACCTCCGTGCCCATGGCTCCGGCGATGTGCGGCGTGAGCTGCACGTTGGGCAGCCCGAACAGCGGTGAGTCGACCGGCAGCGGTTCGGGGTCGGTGACGTCGAGGATCGCGCTGAGCCGCCCGCTCACGCATTCGGCGGTGAGCGCGTCGGTGTCGATCAGGCTGCCTCGGGCGGTGTTGATGACCGTGGCGTGGTCGGGAAGCAGCGCGAGGCGGTCGGCGTTCAGCAGGTTGCGGGTCTCGGGCAGTGACGGCGCGTGCAGGGTCACGATGTCGCTGCGGCGCAGCAGGTCGGGCAGGGGCACGAGGGTCGTGCCGAGGTCCTCGGCGTCCGCCTCGGTGGCGTAGGGGTCGCTCACGAGCACGGTGCGGTCGAAGGCCTGCAGCAGGCGTGCCACCCGCCGGCCGGTGTGCGACAGGCCGACGATGCCGACGACGCCGCCGTAGTTCGACCCGGCGGCCACCCGTTCCCGCCACGCGGAGTCGGCGCCCCGCCGCCGGTACGCCTCGGCGAAGGCGCTCACGCGTTTGCCGCTGTGCAGGATCGCGGCGAGGGTGTACTCCGCGACGGGCACCGCGTTGGCGTTGGCCGCGGAGGTGACGAGGATCCCGCGTTCCCAGCAGGAGGCGTCGGTCAGATGCGTCTTCACGGTGCCGGCCGCGTGCAGCACGGCGCGCAGCCGGGGAGCGGCATCGAGGACCTCGCCGGTCAGGAGCGGACACCCCCAACCTGTGATCATGACTTCGATGTCGCGGAGCCGGGCGCGGCTAGACGGTGAGCCGAGCTCGGTCAGCGCTTCGGGGCGGCCGAGCCGGGCGAGGTTGTGTAGTCGCTCGAATCGTGCGTCGTCGAAAAGCTGGCGGATGGTGGGTTCGGACATGACCAGTGCTGTCACGGGCCGGCGGGTCATCATGCTCCTATTCGGTGGTGGCCGCGATCGCGACGCTGTCCCGTACGACGACGTGAGTGCCGAGCACGACCCGCGGGTCGACGGTGTCCGGCGCCATCGCCATCGTGGCAGCGAGCCGGCCCAGTTCCCGGGCGGGAATGTGCACGGTGGTCAGTCCGAGATCGGCGGCGAAGGTGGCGTCGTCGAACCCCACGACCGAGATGTCCTCGGGCGTGCGCAGCCCTGCCTCCCGCAGGGCTTGCAGGACGCCGCTCGCGACGTGGTCGGTGTGGGCGAACACGGCGGTGAAGTCCGGCGGCCCGGCCCGCAGGATGTCGCGCATGCGGGCGTAGCCGGTCTCGCGGCTCCACGCGGGGCCCGCCTCCAGCCGGGGGTCGAGGTCGCCGCCGAGGTCGGCCAGGGCACGGCGGTATCCGTCCCGCCGCCGCACCGTGGTGCTGTGGTCCTGCTGGCCGCTCAGGAGCAGGATGCGGCGGTGGCCGCGCGACAGCAGGTGACTGGTCGCGGCGTACGCACCGCCCTCGTTGTCGTACTCGACCACGAGGGCGGGTACGTCCGGGCCGAGCGGGGGGCGGGCGCACAGCACCAGACGTGAGCCGGTCTGCGCGAGGGAGCCGGCGAAGGCGCTGGTCTCGCGCACGTACTCCGGGCTTTCGCTGACGGCGCCGATGAGGACGATGGCCTGCGCGTGCTGGGCGCTCATCTGCCGCAGCACCTGCAGCTCGCGATCGGGGTCGCCGCCGGTGGTGCCGATCAGGCAGAACCGCCCGGCGTCGGCGAGGGTGTTGGCGATGCTCTGGACCAGGCTCATGAGAAAGCCGTCGTCGAGCATCCGGACCACGATGGCGATCGTGCCGGTCTCCTGGTGGATCAGTGCGCGGGCGTGCGGATTGGCGACGTAGGCGAGGTCGCGGACCGCGCGCATGACCTTGTCGCGGGTTTCCGGCGCCGGCGGATAACTGCCGTTGAGGATGCGTGACACGGTGGACACCGAGACGCCCGCCCGGGCCGCCACGTCGCGGATGCTCGCCCGCCTGTTCTCCATGCCGTTCTCTACCTCCGTGCGCGGTTCCGCTTTGTTAAAAGGGTTTACTCCAGAGCCTAGCCCGTGCCCTCGCGGCCGGTCCAGGGGAGAGACTCTATCTGCCTGTTTGCGAAGTGTGGGTCTTGACGTACGAGTGAAACCCTTTTAACGTGCCGAGGACCAAGCGCCATTACGTAGCTGTTTCCAGGAGGCAACGTGGCCGTCACCCTCGCTGACCGGCGGACGGACGATCCGCCCACCAGCGCGGCCGAGTCCGCGCGCCGGCGCGGCGGCCGGCGGCAGCGGCTGCGCCGCAGCCGCTTATTGCTGCTCATGATGGCACCGGGAGTGCTGTACTTCCTGGTGTTCCACTACGTCGCCCTGCTGGGCAACGTCATCGTCTTCCAGAACTACCTGCCGTTCGCGGGCATCGCGAACAGCCCCTGGGTAGGCCTGGACAACTTCCGGACGCTGTTCGCCGACCCCGACTTCTGGCAGGCGGCGGTCAACACCATCAGCCTCGCCACGCTGCAGCTGACCTTCTATTTCCCGGTGCCGGTGGCCCTGGCGCTGCTGCTGCACAGCCTGACCCGAGGGTGGGTGCGCAAGGCGGTCCAGAGCATCGTCTACCTGCCCCATTTCATCTCATGGGTGATCGTCGTCGCGCTGTTCCAGCAACTGCTCGGTGCGGCGGGCGTGCTCAACGGGCTGTTCGCCGACAACGGCTACCACCTGGTCAACGTCTTCAGCGAGCCGTCGTTGTTCAAGCCGCTGATGATCGCCGAGCTGATCTGGAAGGACTGCGGCTGGGGCACGATCATCGTGCTGGCCGCCCTGCACAACGTCGACGATCAACTCTACGAGGCATCCGCGATCGACGGCGCGGGGTGGGGCAGGCGGCTGTGGCACGTGACCCTGCCGTCCCTGCGACCCGTCCTCGTCCTGCTGCTGATCCTGCGGCTGGGCGACATCCTGAGCGTCGGCTTCGATCAGGTCCTGCTGCAGCGCGACGGGTTCTCCCCCGGGGTCGCGGAGGTCCTGGACACATACACCTACTACCACGGGGTGGTCAACGGCAGTTGGGGGCCGGCCGCCCTGGCCGGCATCTTCAAGGGCCTCGTCGGCCTGGTCCTGATCGTCGTGGCCAACAAGGTCGCGCACCGGCTTGGCGAGGAAGGAGTCTACCGATGACACGTCCGGTCTGGATGGAGCCGCCCCGGCCGAGCACCAAGGCGGCGAAGGCCGTCGCGGTGACGATCACGGTGGCGTTGGTGATCATCCCGTTCTGGGTGGTCGTCGCCACCAGCCTGTCGCCCGACCTGCAGGTGATCCGCAACGGCGGCTGGTCGATCTGGCCCGAGCAGGTGACGCTGGACGCGTACCGGCGGCTGTTCGGTTCCGGGGTGATCTCTCACGCGGTGCTCGTCTCCGCCGTGGTCACGATCGTGGGCACCGCGGTGAGCCTCACCGCCACCGTGCTGATGGCGTACGCGCTGGCCCGGCCGAACGTCTTCGGCGGCAAGCCGATCATGCTGGGCGTCCTGCTCACCTTCCTGTTCCCGCCGGCGATCATCCCCAGCTTCCTGGTCGTCAGCAACCTGGACCTGCGCAACCACTACGCGGCGCTGATCGCCCCGGTGCTCATCAGCTCCTTCAACCTAGTCATCATGCGGGGCTACTTCCAGGGCCTGCCGGCGCAACTGTCGGAGAGCGCCCGCATCGACGGCGCCGGCGACGGCCGCGTGCTGTGGCACGTCGTGCTTCCGCTGTCCAAGGCGATCATCGCGGTGGTCGGCTTCTACTACGCGGTCGGCTACTGGAACAGCTTCTTCAACGCCATGCTCTACCTCGACGACCAGTCCACCTGGCCGCTGCAACCCATGCTGCGGCAGATCGTCATGCTCGGGGCCAACCCCGACACGTCGATCGCGGCCGGAGCCGGGGCCAGCGTGGCCCCACAGACCACGACCATGGCCACCGTCGTGGTCGCGGTGCTGCCGATTCTCGCGGTCTATCCGCTCGTGCAGCGCTTCTTCACCAAAGGCGTGCTCACCGGCGCGATCAAGGGCTGACCTCGCCTGACGGCCCACCCCCCTGCACACCTTCCGCGCCCAGCGCGGACCGCACAACCCACCCGGAAGGGAAAGCGCTTGCCATGGACATCACCCGGAGATCGCTGCTCAGACTGACCGGCGGCGTCGCGCTCGCCTCCGCCGTACCCGGCCTCGCCGCCTGCGGCGACGGCTCGGCCACATCGGTGGGCAACGCGGGCAAGGGTCTCGCCCCGCTCCCCACCTACACCCCGATCAACCTGGTGAAGCCAGACCTGCCCGGCACCGCCCAAGGCGTCCAGGACGCCTTCCTGACCTATCCGCAGAAGCTGGCCCAGACCGTCGACGGCAAGCCGGGCGACGGCTCGGTCGTCACCTGCATGGTCATCACCTACGGCACCGCGCCGTCCCCGGCCGCGAGCAACAAGCTGTGGACCGCGATCAACGAGGCGCTCGGGGTGGACCTGCGCCTCACCCTCGTCCCGGCGGCCGATCTCAACGCCAAGTACGCCACCATGATGGCCGGCGGCGACCTGCCCGACATCATCGCCACCATCGACCTGGCGATGTCCAACGCACTGCAGTTCACCCAGGCCAAGTGTGCCGATCTGACCGAGTACATCTCCGGTGAGGCGATCAAGGACTACCCGAACCTGGCCAACCTGCCGACGATCTCATGGCAGAACGTCGGCCGAATCGGCGGCCGCCTGTACGGCGTCCCGGTGCCCCGGCCCCAGCTCGCCGGCGTGATGTTCGGCAACAGGCAGAAGCTCGAGACCGCCGGCATCAAGATGGGGCTCGGCGTGTCCACGGCCCAGTTCGCCGAGGGCTTGGCCAAGCTCGCCACCGCCAAGCAGTTCCCGCTGGGCGGCAACAACTTCAGCGAGAACATCCACCTCGGCGCGGCCGGTGTCCCCAGCAACTGGGTGCTCGCCGACGGCGCGTTCACCAGCCGTTACGAGAACCCGGTCTACCCGGAGGCGCTGCAGCGGCTGCGCGACTGGTACGCCAAGGGCTACTTCTACCCGGACCTGCTGAGCACCCAGGCCACCCAGGCGAACACGTTCTTCATGAACGGCACGACGCCGACCCTGGGCGGCGGCATCGGCGGCTACCCGGGAATGGTCTCCGGGGTCGGCGACGCCTTCATGGTCGACTTCGTCCGCCCGTACGGCGACAACCCGACTCCGTGGCTGGGCAACGGGGTGTTCTCCAACAGCGGCCGCGGCGGCTTCACCGCCCTGAAGAAGGCGTCGCCGGAGCGCATCAAGATGCTGCTGCGAGTGCTGAACTTCCTGGCCGCGCCGTTCGGCAGCAAGGAGTACGAGCTGATCAACTACGGTGTCGCCGGGGTGCACTTCACCACCGGTGCCGACGGCGACCCGTTGCCCACCGCGCTGGCCACCACCGGCGGCGAGAACAAGACGAACCTGCCCCTGCAGTACATCGCGGCCGCTCCGTATGTGCTCTACCTGCCCGGCAACGCCGACGCCACCCGCCGCAGCTACCAGGCCCAGCAGGAGATCGTCCCCATCGGCGTCGGCGACCCGTCCTACGGCCTGGTCTCGCCGACCCAGGCCGCGCAGGGCACGAAGCTCAACCAGCAGATCACCGACGTGACCAACGCGATCATCACGGGCAAGCGCCCGGTGTCGGACTGGAGCGGGGCCGTCTCGCAGTGGAAGTCCCAGGGCGGCGACGCGATCGCCAAGGAACTCGCCGAGCAGCACGCGGCCAACCACTGACCCACCGCAGACGCATGGGGGCAACTCCATCGAAGAGAGAAGGCTGTGCCATGCCGTCCTTGAGCACAACCGCCGCCCGGCTCCGCGCGGGCGCCGCCGCCCTCGTCCTGACCCTCGCCACGTTGACGACCCTGGCGGCGGTGGACACCCCCGCGCACGCCGATCCCGTCCAGCCTCCGGCCAGCGTCGTCGCGCTGCTGACGCCGGAGCACCCGCGGCTCCTGGCGACCGCGCAGACGTTCTCCGCCGCCGCCCGGCGCATCGGCACCGACACCCGGCTCAAGGCCTGGTATGCCCAGGTCAAGGCCGGCGCGGACGGCGTCCTCGCCACCTCGCCGCCGACCGCCCTGTCGACCTCCGTCATCGACGAGGCGAAACGCCGCGTCTACGCCCTCGCTCTCGTCTACCGGATCACCGGCGAGACCCGGTACGCCGAACGCGCGGCGCGCGAACTCGTCGCCCTCTCCTCCGCCCCGGCCTGGGACAAGGACCAGTTCCTGGAGGTCGGAGAGCTGTCCAACAGCGTCGCGATCGGCTACGACTGGCTCTACGACTATCTGTCGGCGAGTGACAAGGCCACGATCCGCTCCGCCATCGTCACCAAGGCCCTGCGGCCGGCCCTCGTCCGCTACGGGTACGCCACCAGCTTCTACACCCAGAACCACAACTGGAACCTCGTCTGCAACGCGGTCGCGCTCGGGGCGCTGGCCATCGGCGACGACCCGGGCCTGACCGCCGACGAGCGCGGCGTCGTCGACCAGGTGCTCAAAGCGAGCATCACGTCGATCCAGAACGGGATCAGCGGCTACGGCCCGGACGGCGCCGGCGGCGAGAGCCCGCAGTACTGGCAGTACGCCACCGAGTACCTCGTCCTCTACCTCGCCGCCATGAAGACCGCGACCGGCACCGACTTCGGCCTGTCCGACCTGCCCGGCCTCGCCGGCACCGGCGACTACGGCGTCCACGCGACCGGCGCGACCGGCCTGACCTTCAACTACGGCGACGGCGGAACCGACCTGCTCGGCGCGGTCACCCCGACCTGGCAGGCGCCGTTCATGATGTGGCTCGCCACCCGCTACGGCAAGCCGTACTACATGGCCTGGCAGGCGCGGCTCGCCGACCGCTCGGCCAGCCCGATGGACATCCTCTGGTACGACCCGGCCGACGGCGGCGGCGCCGGCCATCCGGCGGCGACCGACGCCTTCTTCGACGGCGTCGAGATCGCCACCGCCCGCAGCGCCTGGGACGACCCCTACGCCGTCTCCGTCGCCACCAAGGGCATGCGCGCCGGGTACGACCAGATCGCCGCCCACGAGAACCTCGACGCCGGAGACTTCGTCCTCGACGCCGCGGGGGTGCGCTGGTTCGACGACCTCGGCCTCGACAGCTACAGCCTCCCGGGGTACTTCGACTGGACCAAGGACACCGGCGGCCGATGGGACTACTACGTGACCCGTCCCGAGGGCCAGAACACGATGCGGCTCGGCACCGGGCCCACCCCCTCCACCGCGCTGACCGTCGGCGCTCCGATCACCACCGTCAGCTCGACGCCCCAGAAGTGGTACGAGATCACCGACCTCACCGGCCTCTACGGCGGCCGGGTGCAACGCGCCCAGCGCGGCCTGCAACTGTTCGACGACCGGCGGCAGGTGCTGCTCCAGGACGAGGTGAAGACGAGCGAACCGATCGGCTACTGGTCGTTCCTGCACACCCGCGCCGACGTCGTGGTGGCCGCCGACGGACGGTCGGCCACCCTCTACCGAGGCGGACAGCGGCTCTGGGTCCAACTGCTCACCACCGATGGGCGGCTGCTCATCGGGGACTCCCGGCCCTTGCCGGACAGCCCCGACCCCACCGGCCAGAGCCGCCAGCCCGGCTCACGAACCCTCGCGATCCAGCTGACCGCGGCCGGGACCACCACGGTGGCGATGCGGATGGTTCCCCTCGCCGCGGGCCAGAAGCCGCCCACCGACACCCCGGCGGTAACCCCGCTGGCCTCCTGGACGCCGGGCGCGACCGGCCCGACGGCCCTGACCGACATCATGGTCGGCGCCGACCGCCTGGCCGGATTCGATCCGCGGCGCTACCGCTACGACATCACCCTGCCCGCGAACACCGCCACCGCGCCCAAGGTCGTCCCCCTGACGCCGAACGGCACCTACGCGACCGTCACCCGGGCGACCGCGATCCCGGGCACGGCCACCGTGACGACCTTCCGGCTCGACGCCAACCGCCAGAAGGTCTACGGCCCTGCCTACCAGGTGCACTTCCGGCAGGCGGGAAAGACCGCCACCGCACTGCCCGTCGCGTCGGTCACCGCCAGCGCGAACGAGGGCAGCCCCGCGGCCGACGCCGTCGACGGCAACATGGGCAGCCGCTGGGCCGCGGCGGGCGACGGGCAGGCACTCACGCTCGACCTCGGCGCCAAGCGCACCGTGGGCGCCGTCGCCGTCGCGTTCTTCAACGGGCACGCGCGAACGTCCACCTTCGACGTCCTCACCTCCACCGACGGCACCACCTGGAACGCGGCGCTCACGCGAGCCGTCTCCGCCGGCACGTCCGACGACGCCGAAGTCTTCTCCTTCGCGGCGCGGTCGGCCCGCCACGTCCGGCTGGTCGGCCACGGAAACTCCGTCAGCAGCTACAACAGCGTCACGGAGGTCCGGGTCTACGCCGGAAAGTCCGACGCCCAGGCGGACGCGGCGCCCCGGCCGGTCGTTCTCGGGACCGTGACCGCGTCCCCGGCCGGCCCGCCGGCCCTGTCGGTCGGCGACACCCTGCGGCTGAGCCTGACCGGCAAGCAGACCGACGGCAGCCCGGCCGATCTGTCCACGGCGACCATCACCTGGACCAGCAGCCATCCGGCCGTGGCCACGGTGGACGGCTCCGGCCTGGTCACCGCCGCCGGCGGTGGCAGCGCGAAAGTCGGCGCGCTGATCATTCACGCACCGATACTGAAGGTCGTCCGTGTGCCGGTGTCGGTGGTCGACCCGTCGCACATCGAACCCGTGGCCGACGGGTTCGTCCGCGACGGCACCTACGCGGCCACCACCTTCGGCACGGGCTCCGTCCTCGAAGTACGCAACAATCCCAGCCTCGGCAGCGGGTTCGACCGGGTCGCGTACCTGACCTTCCCGCTGACCGCGGCGCACGGCACGGTCGTCTCGGCAACCCTGCACGTCTACGGCTCGACCAGCGACGCCGCGGGCGCGACCGACGCCGTCCACGCGGTCACCGACGCGAGCTGGAGCGAAGCCACGCTGACCTGGAACACCAGGCCGCCGCTGGGCGCCGGTCTCGGCACGTTCACGCTCGACACCACCGCGTCCTGGCACGCCGTGGACGTGACCGCGTTCGTCCAGGCCCAGCTCGCCGCCGGGCAGGAGGCCAGCCTCGCGATCACGTCCACCGCCACGGCGTACGGGCCGTTCACCTCCTTCTCCAGCAAGGAAGCGACCGGCAACCACCCCTACCTGGAACTGACGCTGTCCTGACCCCGCGCGACGGCGCCGGTCACCCGGCCGGCGCCGTCCTCACCCGAGAGGCCCTCCGTGTCCGCACTTCCCTTCCCCCAGGGCTTCCTCTGGGGTGCCGCGACGGCGGCGTACCAGGTCGAAGGCGCCGTCGCCGAGGACGGCCGCACCGCCTCGATCTGGGACACCTTCAGCCACACCCCGGGACGCGTGCTCGACGGGGACACCGGCGACGTCGCTTGCGACCACTACCACCGGTACGCCGGCGACGTCGCCCTCATGGCCCGGCTGGGCCTGAACGCGTACCGGTTCTCCGTCTCCTGGCCCCGGGTGCAGCCCGGCGGCCGGGGCCGGGCCAACCAGCGCGGGCTCGACTTCTACCGGCGGCTCACCGACGAGCTGCTGGACCGGGGGATCGAGCCGTGGGTCACGCTCTACCACTGGGACCTGCCGCAGGAACTCGAGGACGCCGGAGGGTGGCCCGCCCGGGACACCGCCGCTCGCTTCGCCGAATACGCCGCACTCGTCCACGGAGCGCTGGGCGACCGCGTCCGCCACTGGATCACGCTCAACGAACCGTGGTGCGCCGCTTTCCTCGGCTATGCCGACGGCCGGCACGCGCCCGGCCGCAGCGACGGCGCCGCCGCGCTGGCCGCATCTCATCACCTGCTGCTCGGTCACGGTCTGGCCACCCGGGCGATCCGGACCGCCGACTCGGCCGCCGTCATCGGCACCACGCTCAACGTGCAGTCGCTCATCGCGTACTCGGACAGCCCGGCCGACCGTGAGGCGCTGCGCCGCGTCGACTACACCACCCAGCACCGCACGATCAAGAACAGCGGCCACTGGTACGCCGAAGTGATCCGCCGCAACGCGCTGCCGCGAGCGACCGCACCGATGTCGCAGTGAGTCACCATACGTCGATAACGTGATCCGGTGCCCCGCCTAGTCGCTCTCTGCGCAGCCGTCCTGACCGTCGCGGCCGGATTGGGGGTGCGCGCGTTCTTCGACGGCCCGGTGTCGAAGTACGCGGGCGACGCCCTCTACACCGTGTTGATCTACACGCTCGTGGTGCTGGTCCTCCCCCGGGTGCGCCCCTGGGTG
Organism: Nonomuraea sp. NPDC049625; assembly: GCF_040675285.1. Lineage (NCBI taxonomy): Bacteria > Bacillati > Actinomycetota > Actinomycetes > Streptosporangiales > Streptosporangiaceae > Nonomuraea > Nonomuraea sp. NPDC049625. The sequence continues at coordinate 122,755 of NZ_JBFAOQ010000005.1, forward strand.
CCGGCGGTGATGGCGGCCGGGGCGAGCTGGGCGATCGAGTTCGCCCAGCTCGGGGAGATCCCGGCCGTGCTGCGGCCGCTGCTGGGCAGCACGTTCAACCCGCCTGACCTCTTCTGGTACGCGGTGGGCGCGGCGTCGGCCTGGGCCGCGCACACGCTCTGGCTGCGGAGGGCGGGATGAGCACCGTCAGAACGCGTTCTTCAGGAAGGGCAGCAGCGCCTCGGCCGTACGCTCGGGATACTCCGACATCGGGTAGTGGCCCGCGCCGTCGATCACGACGGCCTGCCCGCGCAGGAGCGACGCCTGGGTCCGCGCCTCGGCCGCCGGGTCGGGGAAGTCGGGGTCCTTGGCGCCCATGAGGACCAGGGCCGGGCAGCGGACCTGGGCGATGGCCCCCTCGGCGTCCGGTTCGCGGTCGAGGAGCATGGCGCGCATCGCCTCGCGCCGTTTCGGGTCGCGCAGCATGGCCACCAGTTCGGCGCGGTGTCCGGCCAGGTCGGCGGGCCTGGCCGTACGGTGCGCCATGGCGTAGTAGAGGCTCCACAGCCGCGGGGAGGCGGCGATCAGCCGGACCAGCGCGCGGACGGCGACGTTGAGGGGGACGGCTCTGATGAAGCCGTCGATCGCGACGATCCCGGCCACCCGCTCGGGCGCCTCCGCGGCGGCGCGGACGACGCCGCCCGCCGCGTAGGAGTTGCCGAGCAGGACGGCGCCGGGCGCGTCCAGCTCCTCCAGCAGGGCCACGATGTCGCCGCCCACCGCGGACTGGGAGTAGTCGTCCCAGCCCGCCGAGGACTCCCCGTGGCCGCGCAGGTCCGCCGTCACCACCCGGTACCCCGCCTCCACCAGCTGCGGGCGCAGGAACCGGTAGGCCTCGCGGGTGTCCCCCAGACCGGGTACGCACACGACGAGCGGCCCTTCGCCGACACTGTCGTAGGCCAGGCGACCGCCCGGAACGTCAACGAACATGTCGCCACCTTCCTAACTGACGATGTCCACGATCAGCCCCAGCGCGAGCAGCAGGGCCATCGCACCGCCGGAGACCATCGCCCGCCAGGTGACCGTGGCGCGCTCCCGTACCGAGCGGAAGTACAGGACCGCGCCGACCACCACGAGAACCCCCTCGGCGACGCCCGTGAGCCAGGGGATCTGCCACAGTCCGAAGCCGAGCAGCGGCAGGTCGCCGGCGTTGCCGGGCAGCAACGGCAGGTCGGCCCGGTGGACGAGCAGGTCGAGCAGCCAGTGGCTGAACGTCACCGCGCCCAGCACCCACCCGGCCGTGCGGCCCCACCGCCAGGCTCCGAAGCCGCCGTACAGCGCCGACAGCAGCAACGCGCCCAGCAGTGAGTGGGTGTACTGCGCGTCGATCAGCGCCTCGCCGTAGGTGCCCGGGGCGACGGCCTGGAAGGACTCGATCCCGCCCGCCAGGAACAGGATCACGAAGATGACGTCGAGGAACTGCGTGGCGAGCATGAGCGACCACAGCGGGACGCGGGGCTGGCCGGCTTTGACGGCGGCGGCCAGACCGAAGTGTCCGACGAACATTCAGCGTCCCTCCTTGGAGACCGGCTCGGGAGTTCGGGTGGCCCAGTGGTCGAGCCACCCGCACAGCGCGACGAACAGCAGCAAGAAAAGTAAGAAATCCATGTCTCTCCTTACGTGGCGTGTACGACGTTAGGGAGGGAGAGCGTCTGCCCGGTATCGGACGATTGTCTGGTGTCGGGGGGCGCTACATTCTGATGGTGCTGTGGGGACGGGAGAGGGAGCAGGCGCAGATCGACGTTCTGATCGCGCAGGCCAGGGGCGGCCGGAGCGGGAGCCTGATCCTGCGGGGCGAGCCCGGGATCGGCAAGTCCGCCCTCCTCGACCACGCCGCCCGGTCGGCGGAGGGCATGCGTCCGCTGCGCGGCACCGGCATCGAGACCGAGGCCGAGCTGCCCTTCGCGGCGCTCCACCTGCTGCTCCACCCGGCGCTCGACCGGATCGGCAGGCTTCCGGCGCCGCAGGCCAGGGCGCTGGAAGGCGCGTTCGGCCTCGCCACCGCGCCGGAGGACCGCTTCCTCATCGGCCTGGCCGCCCTGTCGCTGCTCACCGAACTGGCCGAGGACGGCCCGCTGCTCTGCCTGGTCGACGACGCGCAGTGGATGGACCGGTCGTCGGCCGAGGCGCTGCTGTTCGCGGCCCGGCGGCTGCACTCGGAGGGGATCGCCCTGCTGTTCGCGGCCAGGGACGCCTTCCACGCGCCCGGAGTGCCCGAGTTGCGGCTCGAAGGCCTCGACCGGCAGGCCGCCGGCGATCTGCTGCGCGAGCACACGCCCGGTCTGGGCCCCCACGTACGGGAGAGGATCCTCGCCGAGAGCGGCGGCAACCCGCTCGCCCTGATCGAGTTGCCCCGGATGCCCGATTCGCCGCACCACGCGCCGGAGTCGCTGCCGCTGCCGCGCCGGATCCAGGAGGCGTACGAGGCGCGGATCGCCGTCCTGCCGCCGGACAGCCAGACGATGCTGATGGTCGCCGCCCTTGACGACGCCGGGGATCTCGACGTGGTCGTGCGCGCGGCCGGGAGGCTGGGGGTCGACGCCGCCGCCCTGGGGCCGGCCGAGCGCGCCGGTTTCCTGTCCATCTCCGGCGAGCGGCTGTCCTTCGGCCACCCGCTGATGCGTACGGCGGCGGCGCGGCGGGCGGCCTACGACGAGCGCCTGGCCGCGCACCGCGCCCTCGCCGGCGTGCTCGACAACGAGCAGGACGCCGACCGCCGCGCCTGGCACCTGGCCGCCGCCGTGACCGGCCGCGACGAGCCGATCGCCGCCGCGCTCGAACAGGCGGCCGGCCGCGCCCGCGAACGCGCGGGCCACGCCGCGGCCGCCGCGGCCCTGGAGCGGGCCGCGCGGCTCACCCCCGGCCTGGCCGAACGTGCCCGGCGGCTGGCCCTGTCGGCCGAGGCCGCCGCGGACGCCGGCGCCCTGGAGCACGCGCAGGTCCTGGCCGATCAGGCCCGGCGGCTGGGCGACGACCCGCTGACCCTGGCCCGGCTGGCGGGGCTGCGCGGCCGGATCGCGTTCGACCGGGGCGCGGTGCAGGAAGCCCACCGGATCCTCGTCGACGGCGCCGCCGCCATCGCCGGCCTCGACCGCAGGGGCGCGGCGCTCCTCCTGCTCGACGCGGTGCGCAACGCGTGGTACCTGAGCGATCCGGCGGCCGTCGCCGAGTCCTCGGCGGGGCTGGCCGGCCTGCCGCTGACGCCGGAGGACGGGCTCGACGGGTTCGTCCGGGCGGCCCACGCGATGGCCGATTTCCTGGCCGGCGACCTGGACCGGGCGCTGCCGCCGTTCCGCGAGCTCATCGACCTGGCCGCGGCGATCCCCTCCGGCATGACGGCCCTGCGGATCAGCATCTGCTCGCTGGCCGGGATCTCGGGCGACTTCGGCAACGGGCTCGCCATCGCCCACGCGGCGATCGAGGAGTGCCGGGCCGACGGCATGATCGGGCTGCTGCCGCTCGCCCAGGCGGTGCTGGCGATCCACCAGATGTACCTCGGGCGCTTCCGCGACGCCGTCACGACCGCGACCGAGGGACGCCGGCTCGCCACCGACATCGGCCAGACGCACCGCATCGCGCACTTCGAGAGCGTCATGGCCATGGTGGCCGCCGTCCAGGGCCGGGAGCAGGACTGCCGCGAGCTCGCCGAGCGCACGATCGCGCACGTCAGCGCCCATCCGGTGGCGACGATCGTGGGCTGGGCCGAGTGGGCGCTCGGCCTGCTGGACCTCGGTCAGGGCCGCTTCGAGGCCGCGCTGGAGCGCTTCGACGCCGCCGCCCGGGGGCCGCTCCGGCACCAGATCATGCCCATCTACTTCGCTCCCGACCAGATCGAGGCCGCCGTACGGCTGGGCCTGCCCGCCCGCGCCGCGCAACCGCTGGCGCGCTTCGAGTCCTGGGCCGCCGCCGCCCGCCATCCGTGGGCGGAGGCCGTGCTGCACCGCTGCCGGGCCCTGCTCGCCACCGACGACGCGGAGGCGGAGCGGCATTGGGAGCAGGCCGTACGATCGCACGCCGACGCGAACCGGCCGTACGAACGGGCCCGCACCGACCTGCTCTACGGCGAGTGGCTGCGCCGCGCCCGCCGCAAGACCGAGTCCAGGACCCGCCTGCGCTCGGCGCTGGAGACCTTCGAACGCGTCGGCGCCGCGCCGTGGGCCGAACGGGCGCGCGCCGAGCTGCGCGCGGCGGGCGAGACCGTCGCCCAGGGCGCCCCCGACCTGGCCGCCTCGCTCTCACCCCAGGAACTCCAGGTGGTACGCCTGGCCGCCACGGGGGTCACCAACCGGGAGATCGCCGCCCAGCTGTTCCTCAGCCCCAAGACCGTCAGCCACCACCTCTACCGCGCCTTCCCCAAGCTCGGCGTCACCACCCGCACCGAACTCGCCCGCCTCGACCTGGGCTGAAACACGGCCGTGAAGAAAAACGGCTGAGCGGCGAACTCCGGGGTGACAGTTCCCTCCGAAAGGACGCCATGGCTGCACCACCTGACGCCAGTGACGTGATGGAAGACGTCACCGTGGTCGAGCGGTCGATGGACAACCCTGACCTTTTCGCCCTCCTGTACGACCGCTATTTCCACGAGCTCTACCGATATCTGGCCGCCCGGCTCGGCAGCGAGCACGTCGAGGACATGGTCGCGGACGCCTTCCTGATCGCGTTCAACGGCAGAGGCGGTTTCGACTCCGACCGAGGCACCGTGCGGTCGTGGTTATACGGCATCGCGACGAATGTCGTGGCCCGGCACCGCCGCAGAGAAGGCCGCCGCCTGAACGCCCTCAGCAAGGTTCCGGCCGAGGACTCCGCCGACGGGCACGAGGACCGGGTGACCTCACAGCTCGCGGCGGAGGCCAGCAGGCCGGAGCTCGTGCGCGGGCTGAAAGGGCTCGCGAAGGGCGATCGCGACGCGGTGTTCCTGCTCGTGTTCGGCGGGCTCGGCTACGAGGAGATCGCCACTGCGCTGGACATACCGGTCGGGACCGTCGGGTCCCGGATCAACAGGGCGAGGAAGAAGCTGCGTACCGCCCTGGGCGACGTCAACCCGATGAAGGAGTGGTGATGGACGAGCTCAAGCTGATCGAGGCCGTGTTCACGGAGCCGGACCCCACGCCGCGGGCCGCCGCGGCGGGGCGGGACCGCTTCCTCCGGCAGGCCCACGAGGCGCAGGCGTCCCAGCTCGGCCGTTTGCGCCGCAGGTGGGCCACCGCGCTGCCGGCCCGGCGCGTGATCCTGGTCGGCGCGATGGCGGTGACGCTCACCGCCGGCATCCTCGTCACCGAGGTAGGCCTGGGCGGCTCCGCCCCGCACACCCCCGGAAACCTGCTCGCCGCGCCTCCGGCCGACGCCAAGGCGCTGCTCACCCTGGCCGCGCGGGCCGCCGCCGGCCAGGGTGACACGGTGCCGTCCCGCGGCCAGTACGTCCACACCAAGACGCTCGCCCAGCAAAGCCTGTACACCAAGGACAAGGCGGGCACGACGCAGTACACCAAGGTGATGGTCAACGAGGAACGCTGGGAGGCCGCCGACGTGGGCAAGCCCTGGCTGAGCCGCAAGCAGGCCCTGTCGGCCACGGGACCGGCGCCCCGGAAGTTCTGGGACCGCGGCGTCGAGGACATCCTCTCCGAGTCGTCGGGCTGCCTCGGCCAACCGGCCTACGCCCGGCTGGGCGCCTGGCCGACGGACCCCGCCCAGGTGCGCGCGAAGATCGTGGCCGACACGGGCGAGGAGCCGCTGCGCATCTGGACCTCTCTCCAGGGCCTGATCCGCGAGTCCGTGGTACGGCCCAGCCTGGGCGCCGCGCTCTACCAGGTGGCCGCCGGGCTGGACGGCATCGTGCTCATCCGCGACGCCGTGGACGTCTCCGGCCGCCCCGGGCTGGCCGTCGCCATGGACGAGGGCGACGGCCGCCGGTCCGAGCTGATCTTCGACCGGCAGACCTATCGCTACCTGGGCGAGCGCACGGTGATCACCGAGGCCAAGAAGGTGAAGCTGCCCGAGGGCGAGTACTTCGAGAAGAAGGGCTCGGTGAACGGCGTCGCCGTGCTCGCCGCCGACCTCGTCCCGGGGCTGCCCGAGGTGTCGCCGAAGGCGTCCCGCATGAAGATCCCCTGCTGAGACTTTCCCCCTGATCCGGCCTTTTCGGCCGGGAGTTCAGTTTCGCATGCCCACATTTCGATGAAGGAGAACTACCCATGTTCATCGCCAAGGCCGTCGCGGCCACCCTGCTCGCCGGTTCGTTCGGCGCTCTCGCCGCACCGCCCGGGGACGACGCCGCGTACGACAAGCAGCGGCAGATGGAGGACAAGCGCGTCGCCTGCATGACCGAGCAGGGCCTCGCCTACGTGGCCGCGCTCGCGCCCGAGCGCCGGTGGCAGCCCGGGGAGCGGGAACGGCTCTCGGGCGACCTCAAGGCGCTGCGGACGTACCGGGCCAGGTACGGCTTCGGCGTCTGGTCCCCGAACGTCTATCCGAAGGATGAGGTGGTCAACCCCACCTCGCCGGACAACCCGAACAACAAGACCCTGATGTCCCTCTCGGCCGCCGACCTGAAGAAGTGGCGCGCCGCCGACGACGCCTGCTTCTCCCAGGCGGTCAAGGACGTGCTGGGCAAGACCGTCACCTCCCAGGAGGACTACTACGACCAGCTCGAAGCGGCGGTGCAGAAGTCGCTGGGCGTCCTCGACCAGGACAAGGAGCTCGTGCGGCTGGGCAAGCAGTTCGCCACGTGCCTGGGGGCCGGCGAGACCAGGCCGACCGCGCTGGACGGCCTGAGCCACACGAAGATCGTGCGGCAGGCCTCGGAGGTCGCCAGGAAGGCCTGGAAGGGCGAACTGCCCAAGGCCCCGAAGGGCAGGACCGTCATCTTCCTGCCGAACCTGAAGCCGGCGGAGGCCAAGCCGTACCTGGACAAGGAGATCAAGGCGGCGCTGAAGGACCTGGAGTGCGGGAAGGCCTTCTACCCCGCCTACTCGCCCAAGGCCGTGGAGATCACGTCGCGGGTCTACCAGGAGTTCGGCCGGGAGAGCGCGGCTCAGGCGATCGCGTCCCGGATCTACCGCAAGATCATCTGACCGTACGGTGACGGCGGGCCGCTCGTAGCACCCCGAGCGGCCCGCCCCCACGCTGCAGAAAGGCGTGCGTATGACCAAGGTTCTGCTCTCGCTGGCGCTCTCCCGGTCCCCGGAGCTCCTCCCCCGGCCGCGGGAACGGTGACGCTGCTGACCGGGGACAGGGTCGTGGTGAGCGCCTCAGGCCATCGCGTCGAGCCCGCACAGGGCAGGCGCGTGCGCTTCACGATCCTCGAACGTGACGGCCACATGGCGCACAGCGGGACCTCGATGGCGGCGCCGCACGTCGCGGGGGCCGCCGCCATCATCGCCCAGCAGCATCCCGACTGGAACGGCGAACGGATCAAGGCGGCGCTGGTCGAATCGGCCAAAGCCGGCACCGGATGGACCGCGCTGGTGACCAACCCGCGCGCGGGCCACGTCTCGCTCCGCGCGACGGCCGGCGACCACGCGGGGGCGGGCGTCGTCCAGACGATCACCCGCGCGTGGGCGGTCGGCTCGTAGCGGGGCGCCCGGAGGCCCGAGCCCGCGACGCCGCGATCCCGGCGCGGCGTCGCGGGCTCCGGGCGGCGGCGCGCCTTTGAAATGCCATTTATGTAGCGCGACTTCCTTTTGATATCGAAGCAGCCCAGTTCATGCACGGCGCATACGGTCAGCAATGCCATTACGACACAACGCATTCATTGCCGAGATTCCACCAATTCTGTAAATTCAGTGGCGATACTCCTCGGCGTTAACTTATTAACCGGCACTATTCCTGATTTGGTGTCGACCACGTACCGGCGGGCGTGCGCGTACACCCGAAATGGGGCAGGTGGGAATGACGACGGTCGGAGGACCGGATCGGGCCGCTCCCGGCGGGACGCGGCCGTGGCCGGGCGGGGCGGCGCGGTGGTACCGGCGGGACCCGCTGGGGTTCGTCGAGCACGCGGCCCGCGAGCGGGGCCCGGTGTTCCGGCTGCCCGACGACGGTTCGCTGTGCGTGGCCGACCCGGCGGAGGCCCTGCGGGTGCTGCAGGACGAGGAGGGCCACTACGACGACGTGTCCGACTTCTTCCACGTCCGCGGCGGCCGGCTGGAGCCGCGGGAGACGCAGGTCGCGATCGGGCGGGCGGCCCGCGCGACGTTACGCGCCCATCTGGCCGCGCATCGCGAGCGGCTGCCCGCCGTGGTGGCCGAACTCGGGGAGGTCAGCGAGTGGCCCTCGGCCGGGCGCGCCGCCGCGTACCGGTTCCTGGCCGAGGCGCTGCTGCGGCCGGACAGCCCGCCGCCCTTGCGGGAGCTGATGGCGCAGGTGGTGCGGAACAATGTCCTGATCCGCCCCAGCGGCCGGCTGGCGAGCGCGATGCGGCGGGCGCTGTGGGTGCGCGTGGTGCGGGCACTCGCCGTCGAGGTGCTCGCGCGGCGGGCCGGTCCGCGGCGCGACCTGCCCGGCGACCTGCTGGACGCCATACTCGAGGCCGCCCCGCCCGATACGCCTGCCGCCCAGCTCGCCCAGGTGTATCTGCTGCTGTTCCGAACCTCGGTGGCGCCCGTGAGCCACGTGGTCGCCTGGGCGTTGCTGGCGGCCGCGACCGACGGCGTCGACCTGGCGACCGTGCCCGCGGACTCGGCCGTACGGGAGTCGCTGCGGCTGTGGCCGGTGGCCTGGCTGATGGGCCGCCCCGTACTCCGCGCCCACCAGGTCGGCGGCGTACAACTGGAACCGGGAGAAAGCGTGTCGGTCTGCGCCTACCTCCTGCACCGCGACGAACGGCACTGGCCGCAGGCCACCCGCTTCCGGCCCGGCAGATGGGACGGCCCCGGTCCCCGTGGGCCCTACCTGCCCTTCGGCGGGGGCCCGTTCACCTGTGCAGGCGCCGTCGTCGCCCGCAACCTGGCCTCCGACCTGCTCGCCGCCGTGACCGACGGCGCCCGCCTCGAGGTACGCGGCGGTCACGGGCAGCCCCACGTCGCGGGCATCATCACCCCTCCCCCGTTCCAGTTGCGCCGGATCCCGCATCAGACCTGACCACCCTCGGTCGTCAGGAAGGAGGTGAGCTCCGTGAGGAAGTTGCTGCGCCGGGTCACCGGCCGCCGGGTCAACCGGCAGGCATGGTTCATCTGGTAGTCCATCTCCATCGGCTGTGCCGGGCCCAACGGCCCGGCACGGCTCGCGCCGCGGCGGGACACCCGCACCCAGGAGGCACGCATGTCGCACGTGGACGAGACGCTGGCCGCCTACGAGAGCATCGCGGCCCGCTACGACGAGCTGAACGCGCAGCTGGACACCTCCAGCCTGGTGGCCCGCTTCGTGGAGGCGGCCGATCGGTACGGGTCGGGCGGACGGCGGCTCCTGGACGCCGGCTGTGGAACCGGCCGCAGCAGCGTGGCCTTCCGCGAGCGCGGGTTCGAGGTGACCGGCTACGACCTGTCCCCCGCGATGGTCGCGACGGCCCGCCGCCGGCCCGGGGCCGAGGAGATCCGGTTCCTGGTGGGACGGCTGCAGGAGCCCCCGCCCGGACTGACCGGCTTCGACGTGGTCGCCTGCGTGGACGTGCCGATGACGTACCTGACCGGCACAGAGCAGCTGCGACAGGCGCTGACGGCCGCGCGCGACCAGCTCACCGAGGACGGGGTGCTGATCTTCGACCTGAACACCATCGGCTACTACCGCCGCATGTTCAACGTCCCCACGGTCGCCGACCGGGGCGACCGGTACGTGGCCTGGTTCGCGGAGTCCCCGCGGATCGAGGCCGACGCGGTCGTGATCACGCAGTTCGACCTGTTCGAACGGAACGGGGCGGGCTGGGAGCGGCTGTCGATGCGCCACGTGCAACGGCACCATTCCGAGCGGACGGTGCGCGAGGCGGCCGAGCGGGCCGGACTGCACGTCGTGGCCACCCACGGGCTGGTGGGGACGTCGGCACGGGACCCGGCCGACGAGGACGAACACGACCGGATCCTGTACGTCGCCCGCCGGTCCGACCTGGCCGGCTGACGGGCTCGCAAGGACGATGACCCCGCGGCGACCGCGACCCAGCGAGACGCGGCGACCCGCCTGAGCGCCGTCGTCACCGCGGACCTGGCGGCGATCTTCTTGTCGTCCTCATTCAGGTAGGCGCGGACCCCGCTCGGCGTCGCCTGCCTAACCCGCCACCCAGACGCCCGCGCCGGGGATCAAGCCTTGATCGCCGTACCCTGAGCGGAGACGAGGTGCCAGGCGCCGTGGTCGTCGGAGGCGTAAACGTGGGTGTAGCGGCTTCCGGCGCTGAACGTGGTGCCGTCGGGGTTGGTGAAGTTCATGCCGGTACGCCCGACGACGATGCCGACTGTGCCGATGACCCGGACGATCGCCTCGTCCGGGAACGAGTGGATCCGCGGGAACCGCAGGGAGCCGGAGCCCACCAGGTCGAGCAGGATCCTTTTGTCGGCGACGGCCCCGTCCTCGACCCCGACCAGGACGAAGTCGTCGGCCAGCAGCTCCTCCAGGACGGCGAGATCGCTCGCCACCAGAGCGTCGAAGAAGCTCTGGTCGTGCTTGAGGAGGGTGACCCGATCGAAGCCGCTCATGTCGCGACGATAAACGCTGACGCTGGCGACAAGGTCAAGCCGGCCACAGGGGCACGTTCATCCAGACGCGGAGAGACCGCCCCGAACTTCGCCACCAGCACTACACCCACACCAACGACGGACATCCTCCGAAGCAGGGGTGTGGAGGTCCGTGCTACTCCTGGTCTTCGACACGGTCCGCGAGGCGTTCGTGGCGTTGCCTGGCGGCCTGGGCGGTGCCGAGCCCGAGCCCGAACGCGATCTCCTGCCAGGTCATGCCTCGCCCCCGCGCCATCTCCAGCAGGCTGACCTCCAGCGCGTCCAACTCCCCGCGCACCAGCGGGAGGAGGCTCAACGCCGCCGTGATGTCGGCGTGGTCGACCTCCGGCTCGCCGTCATCGAGCCGCGCGGCTCCGCTGAGCAGGAACGTCACGAGCCTGACGGCTTCGTGCGGGCCGATGGCCGACGCATGGACCTGCCGGCCGCGCTGCTCATCGGTGACCGCGTGCCGCTCGGCGATCCGGAACAGGGACGCGTACACGCGTTGCGCGCGCGCCTGCTCCGGATGCGGAGGAGTGAAGGGGTCAAGGTGGTGATCGGCATCTGTGGGCATGTGCTCACGATGCCGCAACACTCAAACCGATGTCAACTTACCGTTTTAAACGGAACGTTTAAGAGCGCAATCCGCCAAGCCAGAGGGCAGACGGGTCCCTTCGCCGAGCGGGTGCCTGACGAAACTCCAGACGAGCGGCGCGCGTCGGCCTGGATCGGGTCGCCGGCAGTGCCCGAGCCGAGCCCGGGGGCCGCCAGAGCCGGGAGAGGCTCAGAGCGCCGCCAGAATGTGGTCGATCCTCTCCGGTGTCAGCGTCCGGTCGAGCATCGCGTGCAACCGAGCCCGGGCCCTGCCGCGATTCTCCTCCGGCTCCTCAGGTGACAGGGCACGCCTGGCGTAGAACTCCAGCAAATGCCCCTGCACCACGATCGCCATCGAGAAGTCGGCCGGCTCGGCCACCACCGCAGGCCCGCCCGCGCCCCGATAGGCCCGGTAGGCCGCGACCGCGTCCTCCAGGGGCAGATCGACGAGGATCCCCGCCAGCTCGAACGCCGGGCGCGCCGGCCCGCAGTTCTCCCAGTCCAGCACGATCACGCCGCCGTCGGCTGCCCGGCACACGTTCTCCACGTTGACGTCGCGATGGCAGGTGGTGGTGGAAGACCCGGGCGAGGCGACCAGGGAGTCCAGCGCGACGAGATCGGCAAGCGCCCGCTCCAGCATCGGCGCCCACTCACCCCCGGCCGCCGCCAGCTCCTCCCACGCGGCCCGGCCGACCGGCTCAGCGAACCACGGGACCACCGGCCCCGACGCCGGATGCCCCACCCCATGCAGCCCGGCCGTCACCACGCCGAGCTCGGCCGCCGTGACCACCTCGCCCGGCACCAGATCCACCCATTCGTAGACCCGCCACCTCCCGTCGAGCAGCACGTCGCCCTCAACCGTCGTGACGTGCCGCGGCAGGCGCACCCCTGCCTTCCCGGCGGCCAGCTGGAACGCGGCGTCCTGCCGGGCGGCACTCTCCTCGGCGGGCACGAGCAACTCCTTCACGGCCCACGAACCGCGCCCGGTGTCCAACCGCCAGATCCGGCCCAGCTCGCCGCGCGCCGCGTACACGGCCGGCCCGACCGGCTCCCCCAGCCCGTACGCCCGTGCCACCACCCGCATCGCCTCGTCGTCCACGATCCCTCCCCCGGCACCCGGGCCATGCTGTCCTCACTCGCAGCCATCGGCAACCCGGGAGGCGGCGCACGGCGAGACGGTCCCGGACCGGTCGTCGTGCGGGCCGCTGTCCGGCAGTCCAAGCCAAGCGCCCAGCCCTCCGGCCCCCCATGCGCCCGACCCGCCCTCCACGGCGCTGCGCCCAGGCGGCGCGGCAGCGGTTGAATCCTGAGATCAGCTTGATCATCACCTGGAACCTGACGCCAATGCCGGGAATGCCGACCTTCTCGCCCTCGACCGCGAGGGTAGCCACGCGTAATACCACCGCAGCACCGGCCCGTCATCGAGCCTGCCCAGGTGGAGGTAGGCGCCGAGCCGCCTTGTAGACCATGACGTTGCGGCAGTCGGCGTGGTGGACGGGCATCCACGCCGACGACGGGGATCGGCTCGCCCACACCTCGCCCACACCAACGACTTCGAGCCCGCCGCGTCAGCACCACCCCGAGCGCTGGCTAAGCTGCGGCGCATGGCACGAATTCTCCTCCTGCACTCGATGTACGGCCTGCGGCCCGCCGTCCACCAGGCCGCTGACCGGTTGCGGACGGCCGGCCACGAGGTGCACGTCCCCGATCTGTACGACGGCCGGGTCGTCGACACGCCCGAGGAGGGGACCGCGATCAAGGAGGAGATCGGCCGCGATGAGCTGCTGAAGCGGGCCGTGACCGCAGCGGCCCCGCTGTCCCCGGACGGCCTGGTGTACGCGGGCTTCTCACTCGGCGCGGCGATCGCCCAGAACCTCGCCCTGGGTGACGAGCAGTCTCGAGGGCTGCTGCTGATGCACGGCACCTCCGACATGGCCGACGACCTCTCGGCCGATGACCTGCCGGTCCAGCTTCACGTGGCCGATCCCGACACCTACGAACCCGCCGACTGGTTGAACGCCTGGTACATCCGGATGCGCCGGGCGCGGACCGACGTGGAGGTCTTCCGCTATCCGGGCGTCGGCCACCTGTTCACCGACCCCGACCTGCCCGACTACAACGCGCAAGCTGCCGAGCGCGCCTGGGCCGTCGCGCTGGACTTCCTCGCCGACCTGTAACCGGCGGCCCCATCGGTCTTGGTGAGCCGCCGATCAGCCGCTGCGGAAGTTCCTCTCCGAGGCGTCCCGGATGTGCGGCCCGCAGCTCGACCAGCTCCCGGACCTGCGGCTGAACCGATGAAAGCCGACCATCGACGTCGCTCGGCCGAGCGACGTCGAACCGCGCCTGGCACCCCGCGACGGCCGGATCGTGGAACTCGGCCTGAGCACCTGACTGAACAGGCGAGTCCCCATCCTGGGGCGATCAACGGCCATGCGCCTTTACGTTGTAGATTTCATGTTGGCGTCAGCGGCCATGACCTCAGTGAGCCGGAGTATTGGATCACCGTTCCATCGGTGCCGTCTTCGGGTGGGAGGGCGGGCTCGGGACGGACGTGCTGAGGCTCGTCATCGCCGGCGCCGACGGAAGGACCCGACTACTCCCGGCGTCGTAGTCCGGCCGGTCGGTGATCCCGGTGCGGTAGTGGCAGATGACTCCGTGGCGGGACCGAGCATGGCAAGGCTGCTGCGCCCCCACGGATGGAGTTTCGCCGCCGTTGTGATCCTGCAGGTCATCGGCGCCGTCGCGGGGCTGGCGCCGCTGCTGGCGGTCGTCGAACTGGGTCGTACGCTGTTGTCGCCCGGCCCGGCCGATCACGGTCACGTCTGGACCGTCGTCATCGCGGGCGCGGCCGGCCTGTTCGTACGGCTGCTGTTCACGGCCGCCTCGTCCGGGATCGGGCACGTCCTCGACGGCCAGGTGCAGCTGTCGTTCCGCCGGCAACTGGCCGCGCGGCTGGGACGCGTACCGATCGGCTGGTTCTCCCGGCGCCGGACCGGCGAGCTGGCGAAGGTGGTCGGGGAGGACGTGAGCGCCGTGCACCCGTTCATCGCCCACACCCCCGGCGAGCTGGCCGCCGCGTTCGTGGTGCCGCTGATCTACCTGTTCACCGTCGACTGGCGGCTCACGCTGATCACGTTGATACCGGGTGGTGTTCAGCGGAAGCCGACGTGCGGGCGGCGGCGGCCGCGGCGCGGCGGGACGAGGTGATCGAGCGGCTGCCCGGCGGCTGGGCGACGAATGTCGGCGAGGGCGGCGCGCTGCTGTCCGGCGGCGAACGCCGGCGTGTCTCGATCGCGCGGCGCTGCTGAAGAACGCGCCCATCGTGCTGCTGGACGAGGTCACCTCCGCGCTGGACCCGGTGAACGAGGCGGCCGTCCACGAAGGCATCGAGCGCCTGATGGCGGGCCGGACGGTCGTGATGGTGGCGCATCGGCTGCGGACCGTCCGGCGCGCCGACCGCATCGTCTTTCTGGACGGCGGCCGGATCGTGGAAGAAGGCGGCCACGACGAACTGCTGCGCCGCGGCGGCCGCCACGCCGATTCCTGGAACTCCGAATATGCCTTCACGTCATTTTGCCGAGTCATTATTCGGGAAGACTCTACAACGCCGCTACAAATGCTCTACAAATTCACGGCCTAGCCTCTCACCTGCATTAATGCATCAATAAATTATCTCCAAGGCATGGCTCCGTAGGCGATTTCAGCACCGTTCAAGAAAATTGTCCAGCTCTTGTCGAGCGGATTGTCTGCCCTTACTCTCCAGGTGATCAAATCACTTTCTCCTTTCACCTGGAGGCACCCCTTGCGCCGATTAGCGCTCCCCGTCGCCGTCTCGGCGATGCTCCTCCCCTTCCTCGCCCCGGAGGTCTCCGCCACCGCGCTCGCCGACCCGCCACCGGCGAACGTCCAGGAGGTCGGGCCCGGCCAGTACTCCTCCGACACCAAGACCTTCAAGCTCACCGAACTGGACGTGTCCGCGGGCGCGATCAGCCGCAAGCACGGCGTGGCCCTGACCGCCGGTGATCTGGCCCGGCCGCAGTCCGCCCCGGCCACCAGGCCCGAGCTGGGCGTCTTCGGGCCGGGCTGGCAGGCCGAGTTCGCCGGCGGAGAGATCAACCGGAAACTCGAGAACCAGAACGGCACCATCGTCGTCACGGAACTCGACGAAGGGACGTCGACCAGCTTCACCCTGAAGAGCAGCGTCTCCTTCCCCGACGGCGGCGGCATCCAGACGTACGAGGCCGCCGACGGATCCAAGATCACCGAAACCACCAAGTGGGACGCGGTCATCGGGGCGATGCGCACCACGACGACCGAGACGTTCGTGACGGATCTGGGTCCCCTGGACCCGGGCAAGGAGCCCTTGACCAACGCCGACGGCACCCCCATCAGCAACGCCGACCTCCAGCTCACCTACACCTGGGCCCGGCCGGCCGGGGCGCCGGGCGCCGACCCCTGGCGGGTGACCAGCGTGGGCACCGCCGCCTTCGGCAAGTCCGCCATCACCTACGACGCCCAGGGCCGCGTCAGCAGCGTCAAGGAACCGACCCGTGGCGAGAGCCCCGCAAGCGTCACCACGTTCACCTACGCCACGGCCACCACGGCCACCGGCACCTCCAACGGCGACTACGCGGGCCGGCTCAAGGAGATCAAGGTCGCGTACGGAACCGACGCGCCGCAGACCGAGGCGAGCTACGCCTACGACCTGAACGGCCTGCTGCGCACCGCGAGCGATCCCAGCCTCGGCTCCGTCCAGGGGACCTACGCCTACGACTCCGTGGGACGCCTGTCATCGATCGAGTCCGTCAGCAACGGCGACTGGCAGCTCACCTTCCCTGAGGGCGCCGCGGCTCCCCAGGTGGTCGCCACCGGCACCGACATGCCGGCCAACGGCGGGCCGACCGAGGGCGCGGCCGGGCTCGACGACCCGAACGCCACCGAGCCGCCGGCCGGCGACTTCCTGCCGGACGGCGTGGACCCCCCGCAGTCCTACCCGAAGAAGTGCGACTCGGCCAAGACCTGGATGTGGTACACGAAGTCGGGCTGCTCGGCCTGGGCCTACCACGGCGGCAGCTGGAAGAAGCCCGACTGGAAGCGGACCGCCAGCGGCTTCAAGGTCAGGGGCATCGTTCACGACCACTGCACGAAGCCGGGAGCGGACCGCCCCGCCGGGTTCGACTTCCGGCCGGCCTGTGACTCCCACGACTACGGGTACGGTCTGATGACCAACCAGAGGATGAAGTACAAGTACTACCTCGACCGCACCGTCTTCCGGAAGCTCGACGTGGACACCCGGTTCTACATCACCCTGAAGGACAAGGTGTGCGGCGGCTACTTCTTCCTGGTGCGGGGCGCCTGCAGGAAGATCGCGGCCGTCTACTACGCGGCGGTCCTGGGCTTCGGCAGGCCCTGAGAACGGCGCCCGCTGAACCCCTTCTCGGGCCGGACCGCGGCATCGCCCGCCGTCCGGCCCGACCTCGGTCGCCGCGTCAGGCGCTCAGGCGAACCGCCAGCGGGTGGCTCCGTGCGGTTCGGCGGTGGCGACGCCGAACGCGACGCGCATCGAGAAGCGATAGAGGTGCCACGGCGCCGGGCCCGCGCTCGGCGCGCTGAACGGCGCGGTGATCGCGTCGCCCTCGGCGGTCGCGGGCCAGCCGAGCTCGGCGTACAGGGCAGCCACGCGCTCGACCATGGTGGCGTCGGTGACCCGGTGCGCGGTGCCCTCGAGGTTCAGGTCGATGCCGTCGAGCCTGACGGAGATCGTGCAGTTCGGATCGGCCTCCAGGTTGCGGGTCTTGCGGGCGCCCGGGCCGGTGGTGAAATGGAGGGCGCCGTCGTACCAGACGGCGCCGACCCCCGCGGCGTGCGGCCGGCCGTCGGGCCGTACGGTGCCGAGAAACCACGTGATGTCCGCCCCCGACGAACTGCTGAGCACGGCGTGGGCGCGGTCCCACGCCAGCACGTCGTGGTCGTAGCGGTCGAGATTGGTGACCTCGACGGGCAGCTGGTCGGTCATCGGAACCTCCGGACGGCGTGTGCGGCATGGCGGTCACACAGGTAGACCGGCCGGCGGCACTGAACTCATCGCCGCGGGTCACATGGTCGTTCCGCCCGAGACGTCCAGGCGGTGCCCGGTCATGTAACGGCTGTCGTCACCGGCCAGGAAGGCCACCGCGTCGGCGACGTCCTGCGGGGTTCCCAGCCGGCCCAGCGGCGACTGCGACGACAGCCAGGCCAGGGCCTCGCCGACCAGGCGTCCCTGGTGCATGTCGGTGTCGATGACGCCGGGCGCCACGGTGTTGACCGTGATGCCTCGCGGCCCGAGCTGCTTGGCCAGCGCGGTGGTCAGCACGTCGAGCGCGGCCTTGGACATGGCGTAGCCGATCGCCCGCGGCATGGCCGCGCCCCGCGTCAGCATCGTGCCGATGGTGATGATCCGGCCGCCGTCCCGCAGCCGCGGCAGGGCGAGCCGGGTGATGAAGAACGGCGCGGTCGTGTTGACCGCGAACAGCCGCTCGAAGCCGTCCCTGGTCACGCCGTCGATCTCATCCTGGTCGCCGAGGATGCCCGCGTTGTTGACCAGGATGTCCAGGCCGTCGGCGTGGGCGTCGAAGCCGTCCCACAGCGCTTCGGCGTCCCCCGGCACGCCCAGCTCGGCCCGTACGGCGAACGCCTGCCCGCCGGCCGCCTCGATGGCCACGACCGTCTCCTTGGCGGCCGCCTCGTTGCTGCCGTAGTGGACGGCGACCCGGGCGCCCTCCCGGGCCAGCCGGGTGGCGACGGCCCGGCCGATCCCCCTGCTGGCACCGGTCACGAGCGCCGTCTTGCCGGTCAAGGTCGTCATTGCTGATCACGCCTTCCCTTATTTCGCGTACTTCGTACTCGAAATGGGACCCTAGCCATTCGAGTACTGTGTACGCAAGTTAGGGAGAGGCCAGGATGTCCGACGAGGAACTGATCAGCATCTGGATGCGGCCCGAGCGCCTGGAGCGTTCGGGGCCCGGGCGGCGGCCCGGCTACAGCCGCGAGCAGATCACCCGGGCGGCCGTCCGGATCGCCGACGCCGAGGGGGTGGAGGCCGCGACCATGCGCCGGATCGGGGGCGAGCTGGGCACCGGCGCCATGTCGCTCTATCGCTACGTACCGAAACGCGATGACCTGTTCGACCTCATGATCGACCTGGCGATGGGCGAGCTCGAACTCCCCGCCGAGCCGTCCGGCGACTGGCGAGGCGACCTCTCCCTGGTCGCCTGCGAGACCCGGGCCGCCGGCCTGCGCCATCCCTGGCTGACCCCGCTGCTCAGCGGCCGCCCGACCCTGGGCCCGCAGCTGCTGCGGGTGCACGAGTTCGCCCTGGGCGCGCTCGACGGGCTCGGTCTCGACATCGACGAGATGACCGGCTTCGTCAGCATGGTGAACGACTACGTCCACAGCGCGATCCGCCGCGAGATCGGCTGGCTGGAGGAGGCCCGCCGTACCGGCCTGGACCCGGAGCGCTGGAAACGCGACTACATCGGGCCGTACGTACGGCAGATCGTCGGGTCGGGCGCCTACCCCCTGTTCGGCCGATCCGTGCAGGAATCCAGGACCGCGCACCTCTCCCCCGCCGAGCGCTTCCGGCACGGGCTGGATCGTGTGCTCAACGGGATCGGCGCGCAGCTGCCAGCAGGCCGCGCAGGACATAGGGCATGATTCCGCCGTGCCGGTAGTAGTCGGCCTCGCGAGGCGTGTCGAGCCGGAGGCGAGCCTGGAAGGTGACGCCGCCGGCGGTGACGGTCAGGGTGGGCGGGAGCCGCGGTCCGCCGAGCGCGGCCAGGCCGGTGACGCCGATGACCTCGCGGCCGGTGAGGCCGAGCTCGTCCGGGCCCTGGCCGGGCAGGAACTGCAGCGGCAGGACGCCCATGCCGACCAGGTTGGAGCGGTGGATGCGTTCGAACGACTTGGCGATGACGGCGCGCACGCCGAGCAGCGCGGGGCCTTTGGCGGCCCAGTCGCGGGAGGAGCCCGCGCCGTAACCCTCCCCGGCCAGCACCACGACCGGTACGGCGGCCTCCTGGTAGGCGCGGGCGGCCTCGTACACGGTGGTGATCGTGCCGCCGTCCAGGAAGTCGGCGGTGAGGCCGCCTTCGGTGCCGGGGGCGAGCTGGTTGCGCAGGCGGACGTTGGCGAAGGCGCCGCGCATCATGACCTCGTGGTTGCCACGGCGGGAGGCGTAGGTGTTGAGCTCGTGACGTGGCACGCCGAGGCCGGTGAGGTAGCGGCCGGCGGGGCTGGACGGGAGGATGGCCCCAGCGGGTGAGATGTGGTCGGTCGTGATGAAGTCGCCCAGCTTGACCAGGACGCGGGCGCCGGTGATGTCGGTGACGGGCGGCGGCTCGGGCGACATGCCGTCGAGGTAGGGGGCGCGGCGCACGTACGTGGAGGCGGGGTCCCAGGGGTAGGTGGCGGAGCCGGCGACGTCCAGGCGCTGCCAGCGTTCGTCGCCGTCGAGGACGTCGGCATAGGCGCGGGCGAACATCTCCGGCCTGATCACCCGCTCGATGACCGCGCGCACCTCCTCCGGGGCGGGCCACAGGTCACGCAGGTAGACGGGACGCCCGCCGGGGTCGGTGCCGAGAGGCTCGGTGGTGAGGTCGAGGTCCATCGTGCCGGCGAGGGCGTACGCGACGACGAGCGGCGGCGAGGCGAGGTAGTTGGAGCGCACCTCGGGCTGGATACGGCCCTCGAAGTTGCGGTTGCCCGACAGGACCGCGGCCACGTCGAGGTCGTGCTCGGCCACGGCCTTCGACACCTCCTCGACGAGCGGGCCGGAGGCGCCGATGCACGTCATGCAGCCGAACCCGGCCAGGGTGAAGCCGAGCCGTTCCAGGTAGGGAGTCAGGCCCGCTTCGCCGTAGTAGTCCATGACGACGCGCGAGCCGGGCGACAGGGTGGTCTTCACCCATGGCTTGGCGCTCAGCCCGCGCTCGGCTGCCTTCTTGGCGAGCAGCCCGGCGGCGACCATGACCGAGGGGTTGGAGGTGTTGGTGCAGGAGGTGATGGCGGCGATGGCGACGGTCCCGTGCGTGATCTCCCGCTCCGCCGCGACGGGGGGCCGCTCCTGCGCGCGGAAGGCGGCCTTCACCCCCTCCAGAGGAATGCGGTCCTGGGGGCGGCGCGGGCCGGCGACGGACGGGACGACGGTGGCCAGGTCGAGGTCCAGGTCGGCGGTGTACGCGGGCGGCGCGTCCGGCTCGTGCCACAGCCCCTGCGCCCTGGCGTACGCCTCGACCAGGTCGGCGTGGTCGCCGTCGCGGCCGGTGAAGCGCAGGTAGCGGATCGTCTCGGCGTCGACGGGGAACAGTGCGGCCGTGGAGCCGAACTCCGGGCTCATGTTGGAGATCGTCACCCGGTCGGTCACCGGCAGCGCCGTGACCCCCGGCCCATGGAACTCGACGATCTTGCCGACCACCCCGTGGTCGCGCAACAGCTCGGTGAGGGTCAGCACGAGGTCGGTCGCGGTGGCGGCGACCGGCAGCTCGCCGTGCAGGCGCACGCCCACCACGTCGGGCACGAGGATGGACACCGACTGGCCCAGCATGGCCGCCTCGGCCTCGATGCCGCCGATGCCCCAGCCGAGCGTGCCGAGCCCGTTGACCATGGTGGTGTGCGAGTCGGTGCCCAGGCACAGGTCCGGGTACGCCTCATCGCCGCGGGACATGACCACCCTGGCCAGGTATTCGACGTTGATCTGGTGCATGATGCCCTTGCCCGGCGGCACCACCGTGAAGCCCCGCAGCGACGCCTGGCCCCAGCGCAGGAAGCGGTAGCGCTCGGCGTTGCGCTCGTACTCCCGGTCGGCGTTGCGGGCCAGCGCGTCGGGACGGCCGAAGACGTCGGCGATGATGGAGTGGTCGATGACCAGCTCCGCGGGGATGGCCGGGTTGACCGAGGCGGGGTCGCCGCCGAGCGCCGCCATGGCGTCGCGCATGGAGGCCAGGTCGGCCAGCACGGGCACGCCGTTGGTGTCGTGCAGGAACACCCGGGCGGGATGCAGGTCCACGGCGGCGGTCCGGCCGGCGTCCGGCCGCCATCCGGTCAGGGCCCGCACCTGCTCGGCGGGCGCGGCGTGCCGGAGCAGGTTCTCCAGCATGATGCGCAGGCTGTACGGCAGGCGCGCGGGTGCGTCGACGGTGTGGATGCGGTAACGGCGAGATCCCACCGTGAGGAAGTCGGTCACGTGGCCTGCCCTTGGAGCGAGACGGGATGGCAGAAGGTGTTGCGGTGCTCGGTCACGCACGCCTCGGCCACCTGGCGCCAGGCGGCGTAGTGCGGCGCGGCGCGGTGTTCGGTGAAGAAGGCGGCCTCGTCCCGGTAGATCTCGTACAGGACGAACCGGTGCGGGTCGTCGTCGCTGTGCACCACGTCGAAGCGGAGGCAGCCGGGCTCGTCGCGGGTGGCGCGGGCGTTGGCCCGGATGCCGTCGAGGAAGGTCTCCAGGCGGTCGGGCCGCACCTGGAGCTGGACGATCACGACGAACATGCGCTCATCCAGGCGGGTTGCGGGACGGCGCACGCCTTGGCGAGCCGGCGCAGGCCCTGCAGGGTCTTTCCGGGCAGGCGCACTCCGGCCACGGCGGATTCGGCGGCGTTGCGGGCCTCGATCTCGCCGGGATAGAAGATCTCGTCGAAGCCGGGCGCGAGCGGCACGGCCTTGGTGCGGTCGATGAGGTCGTCGAGGCGGCGGGCGTAGTCGGCGGGGTCGGCCACGGCGTCCAGGCGCAGCGCGAGCAGCAGGTGGCCGCAGCCGCTGCGGCGGTCGGGGACGTAGGGGCCGGCCACGTCGGTGGCGTAGGAGCTGCCGGTCAGCACGCCCGACAGCACGTCCATCATGAACGAGATGCCGTACCCCTTGTGCCCGGCCATGGGCAGGATGAGCCCGTCGACGGCCAGGGCCGGGTCGGTGGTGGGGACGCCGTCCGCCGTCTGGGCCCAGCCCTCGGGGATGGCGTGCCCGCGTTCGAGAGCGGCGTAGATCTTGCCCCGGGCGACGACGGTGTTGGCGATGTCGAGCACGACCGGGCCGCGCCGGCCGCCGGGCACCGCGATGGACCACGGGTTGGCGCCCACGCTCTTCTCCCGGCCGCCCCACGGGGCCATGGCGGGGCTGCCGTTGGTGGTCAGCAGGGCGACGCAGCCCTCGGCGGCGATCATGCGGGTGAAGTACGCGGCGGTGCCGAAGTGGTTGCTGTCGCGCACCGCGACGACGCCCACGCCGTGCTCGCCGGCGCGGCGTACGGCGTCGCGGGCCGCGTACGCGGTGACGACCTGGCCGATGCCGTCGCGGCCGTCGAGGACGGCGACGGCGCCGCCGTCGAGCACGGTGGCCACGTCGGTCACCGCGCGCATGGCCCCGGCGCGCAGGCGGTCGGCGTACCACTCCAGGCGCAGCATGCCGTGCGAGGGGTGGCCCCACGCGTCGGCCGTGACCAGGCTGTCGGCCACCAGCCGCGCGTCGGGTTCGGGGACGCCGAGCGAGGTCAGGACCTCGATCCCGAAGGAGATCAGCTCGGAGGCAGGGATCACGACAGGCTCCTGACCTGGTCGGGGGTGAGCGGCCGGACGGGGCGGTCGCGCAGCAGCAGCCACAGCCGCGCCGTCTCCTCCAGCTCCTCGACGACGTCCGCGGCGGCGGCGAGGTCGGCGCCGGCGGCGATGGGCCCGTGGTTGGCCAGCAGCAGCGCGTGCGCGGTGCGGGCGGCCCGTTCGGCGATCGGCCCCAGCTCCGGGTCGCCGGGCGCGTGGTACGGCAGCAGCGGCAGCCGCCCGACGCGCATCACGTAGTAGGCGGTCAGCGGCGGCAGCACGTCGTCCGGGTCGAGGCCGTCGTGGCAGGACACGGCGACGGAGTAGGTGCTGTGCAGGTGGACGACCGCGCCGGCGTCCGGGCGGGCGCGGTAGAAGGCGGCGTGCAGGAAGGCCTCCTTCGACGGGCGCGGCCCGTCCAGGTGCTCGCCCGCCAGGCTGACCAGCGACAGCTGATCGGGCGCGACGTCGCCGAGGGAGCCACCGGTAGGGGTGATGAGGAAGGCGTCGCCGGTGCGGGCGCTGAGGTTGCCGGTACGGCCGTGCGTCAGCCGCCGGCGGAACAGGGACGCGCCCAGCTCAGCGATTTGTGAGGAAATATCGGTCATGGTGCTTCCAGGGCTGTGACGAGCAGGTCGGGACGGCCGAAGTTGCCGGACTTGAGCAGCAGGGCCAGGCTCGGGTGGCCGGTGGTGAACAGCCAGGGGACTCCCCGGTCGGCTTCGGCGCCCACGACCGCGCCGGTCACGCCGAGCGCGTTGACCACGGCGCCGGAGGTCTCGCCGCCGGCGACGACGATGCGCCGGACGCCGAGCCGGGCGGCACGGGCGGCGACGGCCGCCAGCGCCCGCTCCAGCAGCCCGGCGGCGCCGGGCGAGCGCTCCTCGGGGGGAGCCGAGGAGTAGACCATGGCGCGGCCCTCCGCCGCGAGGTTGGCCTCCAGCCAGCCGATGGCCTCCTCGACCAGCCCGTCCTCCTCGGCGCGCAGCCGGTAGGAGGGCATGTGCCGGCGGGCCAGGGCCACCTGCTCCAGCGTGGCGGCCGAGCAGCTGCCCGCGAGCACCACCCCTGGTCCCGTGGGAAGGGCAGGTGTGGCCGGTTCGTGCCGGGCGGTCTCCAGAGCTCCGGCCAGCCCCGCCGCGCCCGTGATGACGGGCAGGTGCGCGCTGGCGCGGGCGATGACGTCGAGGTCGCGGTCGTCGAGGGCGTCCGTGACCGCGTACCGGACGTCCTGGGCCCGCAGCGCGTCGAGCGCCGCGCGCACCGCGTCCGCTCCGCGCCGGACGGTCTCGTGCGCGACCAGCGCGACGCGGTGCGGGGTCTGCCGTCCCAGGACGCGGACCAGGTCGGGGTCGGTCATCGGCGTCAGCGGGTGGTGGCGCATCGACGACTCCGACAGCAGCCGGTCGCCGACGAACAGGTGCCCCTGGTAGACGGTGCGGCCGTGCTCGGGAGCGGCCGGGCACACCACGGTCAGGCGGGCCCCGCCCGCCTCGGTCAGCGCGTCGGCGACCGGGCCGATGTTGCCCTGGTCGGTGGAGTCGAAGGTGGAGCAGTACTTGACGTACAGGCGCCGGACTCCGCGCTCGTGAAGCCACCGCTGAACGGCGAGCGACGCGGCGACCGCCTCCCCGGCCGGGATCGAGCGGGTCTTGAGCGCGACGACGACGGCATCGCAGTCCGGGAGCACCGTCGCGGGCCCGGGGATGCCGAAGATCAGCACCGTGCGCAGGCCCGACCGGCGCAACGCGGCGGCGACGTCGGTGCCTCCGGTGTAGTCGTCTGCCACGCAGCCCAGCAGCACGCTCATGCCAGCGCCTCGCGCAACGCCCGGGCCGCCGCCAGCGGCGGGCTCAGCACCGGCAGGCCGAGCCGGTCGGCCAGCTCGGCGTGCACCGGGCTGATCGAGTACTGCCCGAGCAGGACCAGCTCGACGCCGTCAAGGTGAGGCGCGGCGGCCCGCGCGAGCGCGTCGGTCAGGTCCGGCCAGTCGCGGGCGGCGGCCGCGGGCGCGGCTCCCGGCGCCGCGATCGCGCGCACCTCGACGCCGTCCGCCACCTCCTTGAGCCGCCGCGCCGAGTCCGCCGCCGCGGAGTCGAGCGAGCCGAGCACGAGCACGGTGCCGGGCCGCCGCCGGGCGACGTCGGCGAACACGGCCTCGTCCGAGCCCGTCACCGGCACCTCGTGCAGCCGCCGGGCGAGCCCGGCGGCCGGGCCGTACATCGAGCAGGACAGCAGCACCGCGTCGGCGCCGCCGCGGACCGCGTAGTCGATGAGCGCGAGCATGCGACGCGTCAGCGCGGGTGTCATGCCGCCGGCCGCGTCGGCCTCGGTAACGAGCCGGTCGTCCAGGAGGTGCCAGGCCCTGGCCTCGGGAAACCCTTCGCCGAGCCCGTCGGCGGCGGGCCGGATGGAGGCCGGGGTGGCGTTGACGACCGCGATCGTCGGGTTCATCGCTTCACACCGGCGGCGACGGCCTCGGCGAACGCTCGGGTGCCCGCCGTGCCGCCCATGTCACGGGTACGGGTGCCGCCCCGGACGGTGTCGGCGACCGCGGCCTCGATCAGGGCGGCGGCCCGGACCAAAGCGGGGTCCTGGTGGCGGGCGCCGAGCCAGTCGAGCAGCATGGCGCTGGAAAGGATCATCGCGATGGGGTTGGCGACGTCCTGCCCGGCGATGTCGGGGGCGGAGCCGTGCGCGGCCTGGGCCATGGCGCGCTCGTGGGAGGCGTTGATGGACGGGGCGATGCCGAGCGATCCGGCGATCTCGCCGGCCAGGTCGGACAGGATGTCGCCGAACATGTTCTCGGTGACGATCACGTCGAAGTCGTTCGCCCGCCGCACCAGGTGCACCGTCATCGCGTCGATGTGGAAGTCGTCCACGGCCACGTCCGGATAGCGCGCGGCGACCTCGCGGCAGACGTCGCGGAACATGCCGGTGGTCAGCCTCAGCACGTTGGCCTTGTGCACGATCGTGAGCTTGCCGCGCCTGCGGGAGGCGAGCTCGAACGCCTCGACGGCGATCCGCTCGACGGCGGGCCGGGTGATGATGCCCATGGCGATGGCCACGTCGGGGCTGGGCATGAACTCGCCGCTGCCCTTGTAGGTGCTGCGGTCGGCGTAGAAGCCCTGGGTGTTCTCCCGGACGATGACCAGGTCGGTGCCGGGGACGACGGCGTCGGCACCGTCGAAGGACTTGGCCGGGCGGATGTTGGCGAACAGGTCGAAGTGCTTGCGGATGGTGCCGCTGGGGTTGAGCTTGGAGCGGTGCGGCTCGGGGTAGGCGGCGCTGTCGTGCGGGCCGAGCAGCCAGGCGTCCACCTCGGCGAGGGCGGCGAGCGTCTCCTCCGGTACGGCGTCGCCGTGGCTGTCGATGGCGCAGGCGCCGAGCGGCAGCTCGGCCCACTCGACGGGGGCGGCTCCGGCGGCGGCGAGCGCGGCGTCCACGACCAGGACGGACGCGGGGACGATCTCGGGGCCGATGCCGTCGCCTTCGAGTACGCCAAGACGGTAGGAAGTCACGAAATTTACGTCCTTACGAGTGCTTCGACGTCCTCGGGCAGGGCGTCGGTGGTCGGGTAGAGCAGGCAGGCGGCGGGCTCGACGACGAGCGTGACCTCGCCGCTCAGCCCCGGGCGGGCGGTCTCCGCCTGGATGACGTGGTCGCCCAGGCGCAGGTCGTACTCGTAGCGGGAGCCGATGTAGGAGCTGGTGAGCACCTCGGCGGTGAGCACGTTCACGTCGGCGGGGGCGCTGCGGCCGGGCGGGAGGATCTCCAGCCGTTCGGGGCGGACGGCCACGGTGACGCGCGGGCCCGGCGTGCCCTCCGGGACGGCGATGGTCTGCCCCGTGCAGTCCAGCCGCACCTCCGCGGGGCCGGTCATCGTGCCGGTGAGGAAGTTGCAGCGACCGACGAACGCGGCCACCTCGGCGGTCGCGGGGGTCTCGTAGATCTCTTTCGGGGTGCCGATCTGCACCATGTCGCCCTTGGACATCACCGCGATGCGGTCGCTCAGGGCCAGGGCCTCCTCCTGGTCGTGCGTGACGTACACGGTGGTGATGCCGAGCTCCTCCTGCAGCCGCTTGAGCCAGGCGCGGGCCTGCTCGCGCAGCTGCGCGTCCAGGTTGGACAGCGGCTCGTCCAGCAGCAGCACGCTGGGCGAGTAGACCAGGGCACGGGCGAGGGCGACGCGCTGCTGCTGGCCGCCGGACAGCTGGTGCGGGTAGCGGTCCTTCAGTTCGGCCAGGCCCACCTTGCCGAGGGCCTCGGTGATGAGCTCGTCCTGCGTGCGCCTGTCGACCTTGCGGATCTTGAGCGGCATGGCCAGGTTCTGCGCGACCGTCATGTGCGGCCACAGCGCGTACGACTGGAACACCATCCCGAGGTTGCGCCCCTCGGGCGGCACGAACGTGCCGGCGTCGACGAACGTGGCCGGGCCGACCGCGATGCTGCCGGTGCTCGGCCGCTCCAGGCCGGCGATGCACGCCAGGGTGGTGGACTTGCCGCAGCCGCTGGGGCCGAGCAGCGTGAAGAACTCGCCGTCGGCGATGGTGAAGGAGATGTCGCGCAGGACGGCGTTGTCACCGAATTGCTTGGACAGGTTGGCGACCTTGACCTCAGGCATCTGTACGCCCCTTGAGAAGTAGTCCGGCGAGCCCGACGAAGGTCGCCGTGATGGCGATCTGCAGGCTGGCCAGCGCGGCCACGGAGCCGGTGTTGCCCTGCACCCACAGCTCGAGCATGGTCGTGCCGATGATGTTGGAGTCCGCCGAGCCCAGGAACACCGCGGGCGAGTACTCCTTGAGCAGCGTCACGAACGTCAGGATCAGCGCCCCGGCGAAGACCGGCCGCAGCAGGGCCGCCAGGATGCGGGTGAACGTACGCACCCAGTCGGCGCCGGAGACCCGGGCGGCGTTGTCGAGCTCCCGGCCGATCTGCATGATCGACGGTGAGATGGAGCCGAACCCGCTGGGCAGCGCGCGCAGCCCGAAACCGATGATCAGCGCCCACAGCGTGCCCTGGATCAGGGTGCCCAGCCCGAACGGCGCGAAGGCCAGCGCCCAGAACAGGCCGATGCCGACGATGATGCCGGGCATCGCCTGCGGGGCGAGCGCCAGATACTCCACCGCGCGGGCGAAGCGGAAGGTGGAGCGCCTGGCCACCATGACCGCCAGCAGCGACAGCGCGCTGACCAGGACCGCGCCGATCGCCGCGACCAGCAGGCTGTTGACGATGGACTGCACGTACACCGGATAGGTGAAGATCCGTTCGTAGTTGTCCCCGGTGAGGGTCTTGAACGGTGACTGCAGCGGCGTGAACACCTGCGTGAAGGAGCGGAAGACCAGCCCGCCGATGGGCACCAGGGCGCCCATCACCACGTAGAAGGCGATGGCGGCCATGCTGATCCACTTCAGCCGGCCCAGGTCCAGCGGTCGCGGGCGGGTCGCCTTGCCGCGGACGGAGACGAACCGCTGGGCGTTCTTCAGCAGCTTGGCCTGCAGCGCGACCAGGCTGACGGTGACGAGCAGAATGATCGCCGACGCCGCGCCCAGCACCCCGTAGTCCGGATTGATGGACTGCAGGCCGTTGCGGTACAGGAAGGTGGAGAAGACGTCGATGCGTACCGGCTGGCCGAACAGCAGCGGCACGCTCAGCGTCTCCACCGACATGCTGACCACCAGGATGGAGCTGTAGACGACGGGCGGGCGCAGCAGCGGCAGGATCACCGAGCGCAGGATGCGCAGCGGCCCGGCCCCGCACACCTGGGCGGCGGCCTCCAGCGAGGCGTCGCTCTGGCGCAGCGCGTTGGCGCAGAAGGTGTAGACGATCGGGGCCAGCGCCACGGCCTCGGTCAGCGCCATGCCGGGGATGGAGTACAGGTTCCACGGCAGGAAGCCGAGCAGGCGGCGTACCTCGACGCTGACGAACCCGGCCGGGCCGTACATGGTGATCCAGCCGAAGCCGAGGATGAGCGAGGAGATGAAGAATGGCCACTGCATGGCGGCGGCGAAGACGCGGCCGCCGGGCAGCTTGGTGCGTACCACGACCACGGCCATCGGCACCGCGATGAGCAGGCTGAGCACGGTGGTCAGCCCCGCGAACAGCGCCGTGTTGAGCACGACGCGGCCGAATCCCGCCTCGGTGAACAGCCGCACGTAGTTGCCGGCGCCGAGCACGCCGCCCGCCTCGTACAGAGGGCGGTCGAGGAAGGACTGGTAGAGCGTCGGGACGACCGGCGCCAGCACCAGGACCGCCAGCAGGAGCAGCACGGCGTACTGCAGCCAGCTCTCCCGGGCCAGCCCCAGCGGCCTGCGGTAGCGCGGCGGGGGATGTGCCGGCGGACGCGGCGGGGAAAGGGTGGTCATCGTGTTCCTCTCAGCGGCCGAGCAGGCCGTTCCACTTGCCGGTGAACGACTTGACCTCGGCGTCGGGGACCTTCGCGTACTTGGCGAGGATGATGTTGGCCTGGCCCACCGCCTTGACCAGCTCCTGGTAGGTGTGCAGGCCGTCGCCGGTCGCGACGCCGTCGCGGTAGGAGGTCAGCCCGCCCTCGGCCACCGCCCGCTGGCCCTCCTGCGACAGCACGAAGTCCACGAACAGCTTCGAGGTCGCCGGATGCGGCGCCTTGGCGGCGATGCCCACGCCGCGCGGCAGCACGACCGTGCCGTCGTCGAGGAAGGAGATCGCCAGCAGGCCGCCGCTCTTCTCCACCACGGGGTACGCCGGGGCGGCGCTGACGAAGAAACCGGCCACGTACTCGCCGGACGTGATCTTCTCCAGCTGGGTGCCGGACGACGTCTCCGGCCTGGCCAGCGGCAGCACCGACTGCAGCGAGGTCCAGGAGTCGGGGCGGGCCTCGGCGAAGGCGTGCGAGACGGTGAAGCCGAACGCGCCGCTCACGTCCCGCGTGGTGATCTTGCTCTTGTACTGGGCGGGGTCCTTGGCCAGGATCGTCGCCAGGCTCTTCAGCCCGGTCGGCTTCTCGGGCAGCAGCGAGGTGTTGTACGCGATCGACATGGGGTCGGCCGACATGGCGTACACGTTGGGCAGCAGCTCGCCGAAGTCCGGCAGCTTGCCCTTCTCCGGCGAGGCGTACTCCATCAGGGTTCCCGGCCGGGCGGCGAAGTCGGCCCACGCCTGGGCGGCGTTCGACACGACCAGGTCGGCCGGCGAGCTGCCGGTGGCCTTCTCGCTGAGCACCCGCTGGAACACCTCGTCGCTGTCCAGGTTGTTGGCCGCGATCTTCGTCACCCAGGGGTACTTCTTCTCGAAGTCCCGGAAGATCGGCGCCCAGTTCTCCTGGTCGGTGTTGGAGTAGATGGTGAGCGTGCCGCCCTCCTTCTTGGACGCCTCGATGAGCTGGGCGTAGTCGCTCGGGTAGTAGGACGGGGCCCGTCCCGTCGCGATCGTGTTCGGCGGCGGCTGTTTCGCCGCCCCGTCTCCATTGCTGCCTCCACCGCCGCAGGCCGTGAGGAGGCCGAGTGCGAGTACGGCGACGCCCAGGGCGCGGAACGTGGGGTGGAAGGTGGTCATGTGCTTCCTCCTAGACCAGGCGCGACCGACCAGCCGCCGCCTGCGATGCCGCACACTCTGCTTCGTTATAACCTATGACGTCAAGCCCTCGTTTCCGGAATGTAACGCGAAGAGCCTATGAGATGCCTTATAGCGGCGACGATCCGGCGCTCTGGTTTTCCGACGAGCGGTCCCGGCTCTTGCCGACAAGACTGGATGGCGGTGTAGGTTATAACGGTGACCGACGAGACAGGACAGCGATGAGCGAATCAGCGGCCGAGCTCTACACGACGAAGGCGGACTTCGCCTACCTGCGCGTCAAAGAGCTGATCCTGTCCGGGAAGCTGCTTCCCGGCTCCGTCATCGCGCAGGCGCAGCTGGCCCGCGACATCGGCATCAGCACCACTCCCCTGCGCGAGGCGCTGCGCCGGCTCAAAAGTGAGGGGCTGGTCGAGCTGGACGCCCACCGCGACGCCCGCGTCGCGCCGCTGGCCGCCGAGGAGGCCCGCGACCTGCTGGAGCTGCGCCGCTCCCTCGATCCGCTGGCGATCGGGCTGGCTGCCGAACGGCGCACCAAGGCCGACATCGCCGCCATGCGCGCCGCGCACGAGGGCCTCAAGCCGCTGCCCGGCAACCCTGGCTACGAGCAGTTCGTGGCCCACCGCAAGTTCCACGCCGCCCTCTACGCGGCCTCCCACAACGACCTGCTCATCCAGACCCTCGACGGCCTGTGGGACAAGGCCGACCGCTATCGCCGCCTCGCTCTGGAGGTCGAGCGCGGCCAGGCCGCCCGCGACCGCAAGGCCGCCGAGCACGAGGCCCTGCTGGAGTACGTCATCGCGGGCGACGCGGAGTCGGCCGCCGGCGTGATGCGCGAGCACATCGACACCAGCCTCGGCGCCCAGGCCGCCTGGCGCCTGCGCAAGCACCCCGCCGAACCTTCTTGATACGGACGGCGGCCGGACTCGGCGCGAACCGCCGGGCGAGCGCCGGGCAGCGTCAGGAGGCTCCGGGCCGGGGGTGCGCCTGCTGCTGTGGCGCCGTCCAGCTGGTGAGGAGCTGGAGGGCCTGGGCGGTCGCCGAGCCCGGTTCGACGTTGTAGACGCACAGGGTCTGGTCGACGTCGCCGGGTGCCTGGAAGGACTCGTAGGAGAAGTGGAGATCGCCGACGACGGGATGGTGGTAGGTCTTGGCGCCGTGGGTGCGGCGCAGCACGCGGTGGTCGTTCCACCAGGCGGAGAACTCCGGCGACTTCAGGGTGAGCTCCCCGACGAGGTCGGCGAGCTGGCGGTCGTTGGGGTAGCGGCCGGCCTCCAGGCGCAGGACGGCGACGGTCTCGGCCGCGATCCGCTCCCAGTCGCCGACCCTTTCGCGGGCCTCGGGGTCCAGCAGGTAGTAGCGGGCCAGGTTGCGCCGGGGCGCGGGCAGGGCGTCGAAGTCGGTCAGCACCTCGCGGGCGAGGCGGTTGGAGGCCAGCACGTCGGTGCGGCGGCCGAGGATGAAGGCGGGCACGTGGTCGAGGGTGTGCAGCATCAGGTGCAGGCCCGGCCTGACCCGCTGCGGGCTGACCGGAGCCCGGCGCGCGTCGGCGGGGCGGACCAGCAGGTTGGTGAGGTGCTCGCGCTCGGAGGGGTTGAGCCGCAGGGCCCGGGCGATGGCCTCGACGACCTCGGGCGACGGGGAGCCGCCGCGGCCCTGCTCGAGCCGGGTGTAGTACTCGGTGCTGACCCCGGCCAGGCGGGCCACCTCGTCGCGGCGCAGCCCGGGCACCCGGCGGGTGCGCCCGTCGAAGGGCAGCCCGGCCTCCTCGGGGGTGATCCCGGCGCGCCGTGAGCGCAGGAAGTCGGCGATCTCGCTGCTTCGGTCCATGTCTCCAGTGTGGCCAAGCCTGGCACGACCGGTCCTCGCCAGGGTGGCCCTGACAGTACCAGTTTCGCGGAGACCTGCCTGGTGAGGGCCCATTTTGACGGCCTGCGAGGGCCTGTCGGGTGGTGTCCTGATGAGGGAGCTTGCGGCGATGCCGGCCGCGGCCACCTGTCACTTCACCCACCTTGAAAGGTACCCACCATGACCACGCAGATCTCTGCCCGTTCCCTCACCGGCCGCGTCGCGGTCGTCACCGGCGCCTCCAGCGGCATCGGCGAGGCGGCGGCCGAGCACCTGGCCGAGCTGGGCGCCCGCGTCGTCGTCCTGGCGCGGCGCGCCGAGCGGCTGGACGACCTGGTCGCCCGGATCGAGAAGAACGGCGGCCGGGCGCTGGCCCTGGCCGTCGACGTCACCGACGCGGCCGCGGCGCAGGCGGCCGCCGACCGGGTGGCGGCCGAGCTGGGCGGCGCCGACCTGCTGTTCAACAACGCGGGCGTCATGCTCCCCGCGCCGATCGAGG
This sequence comes from Nonomuraea sp. NPDC049625, assembly GCF_040675285.1. Lineage (NCBI taxonomy): Bacteria > Bacillati > Actinomycetota > Actinomycetes > Streptosporangiales > Streptosporangiaceae > Nonomuraea > Nonomuraea sp. NPDC049625. The sequence goes on from NZ_JBFAOQ010000005.1 coordinate 155,487, forward strand.
AGCTGGCCACCGCCCAGTGGCAGCGCCAGATCGACCTCAACATCACCGGCCTGATGAACGCCATCGCCGCGTTCACCCCCCAGCTGGTGAAGGCCGCCGCCGAGCGCGGAGTGGCCGACCTGATCAACACCTCGTCGATCGCGGCCCAGAACATCTTCCCGAACTTCGCCGTCTACTCCGGGACCAAGGCGTACGTCACCCATCTCTCCCGCCACCTGCGGGTCGAGCTGGGCGCGAAGAGGGTGCGGGTCTCGGCGATCGAGCCGGGCATCGTCGCGACCGAGTTGCAGAGCCACGTCACCGACGAGGGGGCCCGGGCGTGGCTGGAGGGCGCCAAGGAGACGATGGAGTGGCTCACGCCGCAGGACGTCGCCGAGACCGTCGGGTTTCTCGCGAGCCTCCCGCCGCGGGTGAACCTTCAGCAGGTCACCATCATGCCGACCGGCCAGCCCAGCTGATCGGCCGCTCCTCAACGGTCGTGGGTCGCGTTCGATCGCCGGGTGGGCCGCCGGTCGAGCGGCGACCTCTCGGCGATCTGTTCGCGGGGCAGCCGGTGGAGCGCCTGCAGGGCGCGGAGGAAGCCGTGGCGGTCGGCCGCGGGCAGGCGGGCGAGCAGGCGCTCCTCGTTCGCCTGGATCTCGGCCCGCACCGACCCGCGCACCTCGCGGCCCTCGGCGGTGATCGTGAGGATCCGCGCGCGGCGGTCGTGCGGGTCCGGCTCGCGGGTGATCAGCCCGGCCGCCTGGAGCTTGTCGAGGGTGCCGATGATGCGGGTCTTGTCGGCACCGATCGCCTCGGCCAGAGCGGCCTGCGTACGTACGGAGCCGTCGTCCAGGGCGCCGAGCACGGTGTATCCCCACATGGAGACACCATGCGCCGCCAGCACCGGCAGCTCCGCCGCGATGAGCGACTGCAGGAGAGGATGCAGCATCTCGGCGAGATCGCGGCGGGCCGTCACAGGTCCAAGATATCCGGTTGACAGATCATATGCATCCGAAGACCATATGCGAATGCATATAAATGGGCTCATGGTCGCACTCGACGCGCAGGCCGTTCGCGCCAGCGTCGAACTGGCGGATCGAGTGCGGCCCGAGGATCTGTCCCGTCCGACGCCCTGCCTCGGATGGACCGTGTACGGCCTGCTCGCCCACATGGCCACCCAGCACTACGGCTTCGCCGCGGCGTCCAGGGGAGACGGCGATCTCGCCCGGTGGAAGCTGCGTTCCCTCGGCGACGACCCCGTGGCGAGCTACCGGGCCTCCGCCGAACACGTCCTGGCGGCCTTCGCCGCCGACGGCGTGCTGGAGCGCATGTTCCCGCTGCCCGAGTTCGCCAGCGGGAGCGCCTTCCCCGGGGCGCAGGCGATCAGCTTCCACTTCATCGACTACGTGGTGCATTCCTGGGATCTCGCCAAGGCGCTGGGCGTCGCGGTCGACTTCCCGCCGGACCTGCTGGACGCCGCCCTCGCCGTGGCGCGAGCCGTACCCGTTGGCCAGGCGCGCCTCGCGCCCGGGGCGGCCTTCGCACCGGCGCTCCCGTGGTCGGGCGGGTCGCGGCTGGATGAGATCGTGGCAATCCTGGGCCGCTCGCCGAGCTGGCCCACGTGAAATCTTCGGAATGGAGCACGACATGAGCAGCGGCGTCAGATTGATCCGTAACCACCAGCTCACGCAGCAGGTGGACTACGCCTATGCCGCGGTGGCCGACGCGCCGGTGCGTTCTGTCTGGGTGGCCGGCGCGTGTCCCCTTGATCTCGACGGCGCGACCGTCGCGGTCGGCGACTACGCCGGCCAGGCGCACCAGGTGATGCGCAACCTCGTGACCGCGCTGGAAGGGGCGGGCGCGTCACTGACCGATGTCGTCAAGACCACCGTCTACGTGGCCTCCTCCCAGCAGAGCGACCTGGGCACGGCGTGGGCGGTCTACCGGGAGTACATGGGCGAGCACGACGTGCCCAGCACCTTGCTCGGCGTGACCGTACTCGGCTACAAGGACCAGCTCGTCGAGGTCGAAGCCGTCGCCGTGCTCCCGTCGGCGCGCAACTGATCCCACCTTCACGGAGCCGGGCGTCTCCTTGGGGACGACGTGCAGGAGGATCGGCTGCGTGCGCGTGAGCCGGGTTCCCAGCCTTCGGATCGGCGATCCCCTCCGGGTTCAACGTTCGTCTGTGGCCTGGGGAAGCCGTGGGGAGGGCGCCGAATATCCGGTTTTGCGCCGTCTATACCCTTGCCGACGTGGAATTCCAGAGAGGGCTGGCCTTACTGGTCGCCGGCACGTTCTTCATGGAGATACTCGACGGCACGGTGATCACGCCCGCCGCGCCGCGTATCGCCGCGGAGCTCGGGATCGCGCCGATCGACGTGAACGTCGCGATCACCGCGTACGTGCTCACCATCGGGGTGCTGATCCCGATCAGCGGCTGGCTGGCCGACCGGTTCGGCCCGCGCCGGGTGTTCGCGGTGGCGATCGTGCTGTTCGTGCTGGCCTCGCTCGGCTGCGCGCTGGCCCCGACGCTGCCCGCGCTCGTCGCCGCGCGGGTGGTGCAGGGGGCGGGCGGTGCGCTGATGGTGCCGGTCGGCCGGCTGGTGGTGCTGCGGACGACGGAGAAGTCCGACCTGGTCCGGGCGATCGCGTACCTGACCTGGCCGGGCCTGCTCGCGCCGGTGCTGGCGCCGGTCGTCGGCGGGTTGCTGGCCGACTACGCGTCCTGGCGGTGGATCTTCGTGATCAACGTGCCGCTCGGGCTCGCGGCGTTGGTCGTGGCGCTGCGGATCGTGCCCGACCTGCGCGCCGACGCCCGTGACCCGCTGGACCGCGCCGGGTTCGCCCTCATGGCGGTGGGCGTCGCGGGGCTGATCGTGGCGCTGGAGGGGCTCGGCTCGGGGTTCGGGCCGTCGACGGCGGTGGCGCTGGTGGTCGCGGTCGCGGGTCTGGGCCTGGCGGTACGGCACCTGCTGCGCGCCCCGCGCCCGATCGTCGACCTGCGGATCCTGCGGGTGACGACGTACCGGGTCACGGCGGCGAGCGGGTCGGTCTACCGCGGCGTGATCATCGCGGTCCCGTTCGTGCTGCCGCTGCTGTTCCAGGTGGGGTTCGGCTGGTCGGCGGCGCAGGCTGGGCTGGTGGTGATCGCACTGTTCGTGGGGAACGTCGGGATCAAGCCCGCCACCACGTCGCTGATGCGCCGGTTCGGGATCCGCATCGTCCTGCTCTGGTCGATCGTGATCGGCGCCGCATGCCTGGTCGGGATGGCGTTCCTCGAGCCCACGACACCGCTGCCGGTGATCCTCGTGCTGCTGCTGGTGAGCGGGATCGTACGGTCGACGGGGTTCACCGCGTACAACAGCGTGGCCTTCGCCGACGTCGGCCAGGACCGGATGAACCACGCCAACACGCTGCTGTCGACGCTCCAGGAGCTGGGCGCGGGCCTCGGCGTGGCGATCGGCGCGCTGCTCGTACGGCTGGGCGAGACGATACCCGGGGTGGCGGGCGCGGCCGGGCCGTACCGCGTGGCGTTCGTCCTCCTCTCGATCATCCTGGCCCTCCTGGCGATCCCCACCCTGCTTCTCCCCCGAACCGCCGGCGACGAGGTGACCGGCCGCGCGTAGACACGCCCGCCTCCGGCTCCGATCGCGCACCCCTGGTGCTCATCGGGCACGGTGGCGGCGGTCGACTCCAGGATCACGGCCGCGGTCTTCGGCCTCCACTGGCCCGGCCTCCTGGCCGAGACGGCGAAGCGGATCACCATCCCGCGCGAGTCCGGTCTGGCGTTGTTCGACGCCTTCGCCTCGAAGGAGAAGACGCTGCACGCCAACGCGGGCAGACACAAGGAGACGCCCAGGTTCGAGACCGACAGCGCGGTCCGATTCTTCACCCGGTACCTCGACCGCGCCTGACGCATCGGCGACCGGCCGGACGCCCCCGCCGCCTCATGGTTTCGTGTCCCGTGCTGGGCAGGACACCGTTTTCATACGATGATCAACGCATGTCCTCCCGTGCGTCCGCCACGCTGGCGGGCTTAGCCCTGGCCGTTCTGGTCACCGGCTGCGCCGATCCGGCCGCCGACCGGGTGTCGCTCGTCAGCGCGACCCAGCCACCGGCGATCCAGCCACCGGCGTCCCCACCGCAGCCGTCGGCAACGGTGCTCCTGCCGCAGCCCTCGCACATGATGTCCTCGGGTCCCGTACGGCACCCGTACCCGCCGGCGACCTCCCTGACCGATCCCATGGCGACCGGCGCACCCCTGCCGTCGACGGGCCGGCCGCGCTACTTCGTCTCCGCGCGAACTCCGCTCGTCCACTTCCCCGGCAACTCCAAGACCGGCGTCTTCACGTCGGTGCCGCCCGCCGTGCACAACGCCGAGACCGGGGCGTTCATCGCCAACATCCCGCTGCCGCCCGGTATCTCCAGCTCCTGGCATCTCGTGGCCGCCGCCCGGGACAACCGGACGTTCGCCATCGCCGGCTGGACCGAGCCGAAGAATCCGGACATCCTCTTCTTCCTGGTCCGCCTCGGCGAGGACGGGCGGCCAGGGAAGCCGGTCGCCGTCACGCAGACCGACCCCGACGACCTCAGGGCGGTCTACGACCTCGCCCTCAGCGCCGACGGCACCCGCCTGGCCTACGCCACGCCGCTCATCGGAGGCGGCGCCAAGATCTCCATACTCGACGTCGCCACCGGCCGGCGCCGCGACTGGAAGACGATGACGCACCCGATGCTGAGCAGCCTGTCCTGGGCCCCGGACGGTCGCTCGATCGCCTACCTGCTGGGGCGCCGGGCCATCGCCTCGCTCGACCTCACCCGTCTGGCCGCCGACCCGAACGGCACCACGTACCAGATCATCAAGAACGCCACGGGCGCCACGCCCATCGAGTCGCTCGCCCACACCCCCGACGGCAGCGCGCTGATCTACGCGTCCGGGCACACCGTCGAACGCGTCCCCGTGACGGGCGGACCGGCGCAGGTCCTGGCCCGCCCGGAGCTGCCACACGACGCCTCGCTGAGCCTGCGCTTCAGCGTGGACGGGACCGGCGAGCACCTCCTGTACGTGCACGAGTGGCGCGCCTATCAGGTCGGCCTCGCCGACGGCGCGGTCACCTCGGTGCCGATCACCGTCGACGAGCGTCCGGGGGAGGGCGACTCACCGCGCGCAGCCTGGTGACCAGCGGCCACATCGCGTGGAGCCGGTCGGCGGTGGCTTGATACGCCTCCTCGGTCGCGACCGCGAGACCGACGCCCGGCTCGGTGTCCAGGTGCTCGCGCAGCGGGATGAAGCTCATCGGTTCCTGGCGGCGGCGGGCGAGCTCGACGCCAACATCATCGAGACCGGCAGCGGCTCCCCCGCACCCGCGCGCCCGGCAGGCCGGGCGTTCACGCGGGCACGGGCGGCCTTTACCGGCTGGCTGAGTCGAGGAGCAGTTTCGCGGCCACCGTCGCTCCGTCGGTGTGGATCGTGCCCGCCACGGCCCTGGCTCGTGCTCGGGTTTCGGGCGCCAGGGCCAGGGTGAGCGCGGCTGACAGGGACTCGACGGTCGGGGTCCGACCGTCGTGTGCCGCGCCGATGCCCAGCTCGGCGATCCGGGCGGCCCAGTACGGCTGGTCCGCGATCTGGGGGACCACGACCTGGGGCGCGCCGGCCCGGGCTGCCGTCGTCGTGGTGCCCGCGCCGCCGTGGTGAACGACGGCGGCCACCCGGGGAAACAGTGCCTGCTGGTTGACCTCGCCGACGACGAAGCAGTCGTCCCGATCGTCGATCAGGGCCAGGTCGGCCCAGCCGCGGGCGAGCAGGATGCGGCGGCCGTGCGCGCGGATCGCCTCGATGGCCACCCGGGCGATGTCCTTCGGGGCGTACGCGGCCATGCTGCCGAAGCCCACGTACACCGGCGGTTCGCCGGCGTCCAGGAACGCCTGCAGCTCTTCCGGGAGCGGGCGTTCGTCGGGCAGGATCCATGCCCCGGTCTGTACGACGTCAAGGTCCGTCATACCCTGCGACGGGCACAGGGTCGCGTCTGCCGCCAGCCACGGCCGGTCGGTGAGGACGTAGTCGCGGACGTTGTCCACCGGCGGCAGGCCGATCGCCGCCCGGTGGCTGTTGAGCGCCTCGCCGTACAACGCGTTCACCCGCTGGGCGTCCTGCTCCCACAGCACCCGGTTGTCGGTCTCGCCCGGCGGGGACTGTTGGCCCGGCCGCGCCCCCGGAGGGAAGTGCCGCGACGGCAGTCCCAGAATATGGAAGCAGGCGCACACGTACCGGATGCCCAGTTTCTCGGCCACGTCCCGTGCGCCGGCCGGCATCAGGCCGGTCGCCAGCAGCGCGTCGCATCCCTCGGCGGCCGTTGTGAGCGTGTCGAACCGCGCGGCGACCAGCTCGGGAGCGAGCCGGAACGCGGCTTGCGCCGAAGGCGGCTTCGGGCCGGCGACCACCGAGCGCACCGTGGGGCCCAGCGGCACCAGCGGCACGCCGACACGCGCCAGCAGCGCCGCGAACTCCTCGTCCGGCGGCGCGCACACCTGTGCCTCCGCGCCGAGTTCCCGCAGCCGTACCGCGAGTGCCGCCAAGGGCTCTACGTCCCCGCGCGATCCCCATGTCGACAACACCACACGCATTTCGTGTCCCCCGTTTCCGCAGGTGTTCTGGCTTCGGCGGACCATCTTGAGGCACCACCCGGGTCTTGCCGCAAGCCCCCCAGTGCGCTATAACCTGAAAGTGGCAAGGAGCGAGGTCTCCTTGCCATTGCCATTTGTCACCGAGCCCAGTCTTGGTCACCTATCGTGAGAGACACATGGCCGGCCGGCACCGCCCGCCGGACCGCCTGGGCCGTCACCGCGTTCCTGGCTTTCGCCACCGACATCAGCGCCGACGCCTTCCCGAACCCGCACCATCCCGGCTTCTGAGCGCTCAATACGCGTGGTGTTCTCAGCAGAGTTCGAGAGGGCCGTTGATTTCGAAGTTCTCGTCGAGAATGGTGACGAGGCGGTCGGCGGCTCGCGGGGTGGTCTCGCTCGCCCATCGGCCGACGAGGCTGAGGAAGCCCTGCAGTCGCAGGTGCACTGTGGCCAGGAGGGCAGGCAGGTCGTCGAGCTGGATCTCCACCTCATGCGTGGGTGAAGGTAGCGAGCGTGAGCCAGACTCCTGCCTGAGCCGGACGGCTCCGGCGATGTATTCGAGCTCGGTGTCGGGATCGTGCCCCAGCCAGATGCCCTGCTTGTGCAGGACGTCGCGCCACTCCCGCCAGTTTTCCAGGCTGCAACAGCATCCCGGCAGGATCTCGGCATTGGTGGTCGCGTCCCTGATCCGTAGCCCGCCTGGAGCGATAAGCGCTTCGGCATCGGCCAGATGCCGGTCCAGCAGATGGTGGAGATCGCTGATCGGCGCGGTCGGGATGTCGGCGTAGCTGAAGATGACCGCCATCGCGGTGCCGACCTCGGCCGGGCTCATCTGGCCGGAGAGGGCAAGGATGTTGTCGGTGGCCGGTTCAGCGACCGGCCAGGCGGTGAAGCCCGCCGTTCCGTCGGTCTCCAGAACTGCGTCCATGAGGATCACGGTCACGATTATCGTGGCGGATCGGCGCCTGATCACTTCCGGGCGGCGGCTTATGGAGAAGCAGTTGCTGCAAAGCCTCGGCCGGCGACGGTGTCCTGCGCCCGTATCGGACAGTCAGGTCTCAATGGAACAGCTCTCCGGCATCGTCTACGACTGGATGACCGTTTGCTCAGCGCCCGCGACGATCCCGGCGGGCTGGGTCGGTCCCGCGAGCTCGTGGGCCGAACGGGCGAGCCAGATCGTGAACAGGACGCCAGGCACATGGCGGCCCGTCCACCAGCATGACGAGCACGTTCGGTCACGTCGCGGGGGTGGATTCGTCCACTGGTGTGAAGAGGGTCAGGCGCCACAACATGCCGACACCGCCAGAGGTCAGCGCGATCGCCGCGGCGACTGCCGGCGCACCAAGATAAAGGCCCGTGAGGAGCAGAGCCGGAAGGCCCAGACGGTAACGAGAGATCACGTGGCACTTACAGCGGCGGTGGGAATGAGGAGGCGCCTGGAGGGGATTGCCCCTGTGGGTTCTGCCCGGTGCGCAACCGCGCCGGTGTGTACGTTCGCGTGGCCGGTGCGGTGGTGCGCAAGCCAGATGGGCGTACGCGTTCTCGGTCCCGCGCGGGATTTCCGGATGCACCAGGACGTACCCGATGGCAATTAATCAGGCGCATTCGTCCGCCCCGATCGCGATGATAGGGATGTGACCGACATCGAACTCGCCGACGCGCGAGCGCTCGCCGAGAGCCTGCGGCAGGTCTACACCGTGGTGGCCGAGCGGATCGGCGAGGCCAACGCCACCTCTCCGCTGGTCGCCAAGGTGACCGAGCACCTCGGCTGCCCGCTCAGCGACGTGGTCGTCGTGGAGGAGAAGTACCGGCTCTACGAGCACGCCGCGCTGCAGACCGCCGCCGACCTCTACCTGGACGCCCACTCCCCCGGCGCGCAGTGGTTCGGCATAGTGGGCGGCGAGCGGCGCTGGGAGAGCATCATCAACATGCTGCTCGCGGCGATGCGTGAGGGCAGCCGCATGCTCGGCCGCCCCGACTACGGAACGGCCCCGATCGGCCCCGACACCACGATCGAGATCGTGCAGCTCGGCCTGGTCGCCACGGCGGCGCCCGACGGCGCCCCGGTGCTCATCGGGCTGAGTAACAAGGACGACTACGACGGCCACAGCCTGCTCACCGTGCTGGCGGCCCGGCGGGACGTTGCGAGCGCCGTACGCGACGAGGTGAACCGGCTCAAACAGGACAACGACCCGTTCCGCGGTCAGGTGCTCAGCTTCGGCTTCAGCGAGCACAGGGAGAACGAACTGCTCACCTTCCTGCCCCGCCCCGAGCTGGACCCCGACGAGGTGGTCCTGCCGGAAGGACGGCTGGAGGCCATCGAGGAGCACGTCGTGGGGATCGCCGAGCACGCCGACCGCCTCACCGAGGCCGGCCAGCACCTGCGCCGGGGGCTGCTGCTGTACGGGCCGCCGGGCACCGGCAAGACCCACACCACGCGCTACCTCATCGGGCGGCTGCGCGAGCACACGGCGGTGCTGATGACCGGACCCGCCATGCGCAAGATCGACTACGCGGTGGCGGTGGCGCGCAAGCTGCAACCGTCCATCGTGGTCGTCGAGGACGTGGACCTGATCGCCGAGGACCGCAGCCACCACGAGACCAGCCCGCTGCTGTTCTCCCTGCTGGATGCCATGGACGGGATCAGCGGCGACGTCGACGTGACGTTCGTCCTGACCACCAACCGGGTGGAGGCTCTGGAGAAGGCCCTGGTGCAGCGGCCCGGCCGGGTGGACCTCGCGGTGGAGGTGCCGCCGCCTGACGCGGCGGCGCGCGAACGCCTGATCCGCCTGTACGCCCGCAACCGGCCCATTGTCGCCGACACCGCCAAGGTGGTCGCCGCCACCGAGGGGGTCACGGCGTCGTTCATCAAAGAACTGCTGCGCCGGGTCATCCTGGTCGCGTTGCGCTCCGACGAGCGGGTGCTCACCGACGATCATTTCGACACGGCGCTGCAGGCGATGGCGGGCGACGGCCAGGCACTCACCCGCGCGCTCCTCGGCTCCCAGGAGACGGCGGCTCAGCCGAAGCACGAGCGTACGGCCGCCCGGTTGGAGCCGCCCGCCTGCTCGTGACCCGAAGCCGGCCCGCCGCCTGCGCCGCGGGCGGCCTGGATCAGGGCGGTCACGACGTCGGCCACCGAGCGGGGTCAGGGCGGCCAGGGTTTCGTCGGCGAGGGACGGGCGCTTCCGGCGAGCTGTACGGGCGGCTCAGCAGGTGCACGTTGGATAGCTCGCTCGCTCGCCTCCTGCCGCCTGTCTGCTGCGCCGGCGGTGGCGTCGTTAGGGTGGCGGTGTGATTCGCGCCGTGGTGATCGATGTGGATGACACGCTCTGCCTGACCGAGGCGGCGTGTTTCGAGCTGGAGAACGAGGTCCTGACGCGTCTCGGCCGTGCGCCGATGTCCCGGCCGGTACATCTGTCCACGTGGGGGTTGCCGCTGCTGGAGGCGATGCCGAAACGTTCGCCGGGCGTCGATCTCGTGGCGTTCGCGGCGGAATATCGGGAGGTGCTCGGGGAGTACGTGGCGGACGGCCGGCTGGATGCGGTCACGCCGGAGAACCTGTGGGCCCTCGATGAGCTTGCCGCGGCGGGGCACGATGTCCTGCTGCTGACCTCGCGTACAGAGGCGGAGGTGGAGCATCTGCTGGCACCGGATCATGTCCTGGCGGGCCGGTTGGACGGCGTTTACCACGCCGGCAACGTGCGTTTCGGCAAGCCGGACGGCCGCGCTTTCGACGAGTTGCTGGCTGCGACGGGACTGGAGCCCGGTCAGTGCGTGTACGTGGGCGACTCCCCCGGTGACGCTCAGGCCGCCAACGGGGCGGGGCTGGGTTTCATCGCCTGCATGCAGAGCGGCGTCAGGCGGCGTGCGGATTTCGACGGGCATCGCGTGGACGCGTTCATCGATGCGTTTCCCGAGATGGTGGAGGTCGTTGCCCGCTGGGAGGGCGGGGAGCGCCGGATGAGTCAGCTCTAGGGATCCAGGACGAGACAGGCCAGTTCGTCCGCGTCGGTCACCGCCCGGTCGAAGACTGAGCTGAGCAGGTTCATGACGGACGCGACCGGTACACCACTCACCTGCCGGGCACGCTGGCGCGCGTCTGGGCGAACTCAGCAAGACGGTCAAGCACCTGCGGATCAGCCGCAAGACCCTCATCTCCCTCGCCGAGGAGGATCTCGCCCCGGCTGAACCGGTCGCGCCGCCGCCAGCTGTCCCGATCACCCCGCCTACCGGCAGATTCTCACCGTCTTCGGCGAGGTCGGCGGCTCACTGGGCGCCCGTGACCTGGCCCTGACGCGGAACGGCATCCAGCACGTCCGCGCCAAGCTCAAACGCCTGGCCGGCCGCGGAATCCTCGTCGAGACCGAGCCGGGATCGTTCACCCAGCCGCGCCCATAGCCGGACCGGTGAGCCTCCGGCCGGCCGACCTGTCCCAAGCCCGACGACGAAAGGGACATCGACTCGCGGAACGTACTGGCCAGATGACAACCGATCACCGTCATCCCTCTCGTACCGACCCGTCCGCCGCCACCGTGAGGACAACATTGGGGCCGCCTTCCCCGCACTCTGGGCCGTTCGGGAAACGTCCCTTCGGTGTGACCTCGAGCCTGCGTTCCAGCAGCGGCTTCGCGCCGGCGCCGTGCAGCGTCAGCCGGATCGTCACCGGCCGTTTGGGCAGCCCCGCCACGTCACCGAACCCGTTCTTCTCGCCGGTCCGCTCTTCATCCGCCCGACAATTGTCACCGGAACAGGTCTCCCTGGTCGCCCGCGTGGACGGCCTCAACTCGACGCCGACCTGTTTGCAGGCACCGTCCCAGCACACCTCCATCGTGGCGGCGCTGGCCTCGGCGGCAAGCGGAGCTGCAATGTGCAAGCTCACACCGACGGGGGTGCCGATCGCGGTACACGCCGCCTCGGGCGAACAGCCGGCGGCGAGCAGGAGTGTCAGCAGAGTGAGTCGACGCACATTCCCTCAGACGAAAGTCAGGCGGGCCGGGTTCACCACGACGGGGTTCGGGACACGTCCGTGTTGTCGAAATGCGTGGCAAGCCCGTAACCAGCCGGCCTTACCCAACCCCAACGACGGAAGGGCATCGGCTCGCGAACCGCCCTCCGAGAAACGCTGGACTGACGTCATGCAGGCGGTGATCTCCATCAGCGAGGGCAGCTTCCTCGGCGGGCCGGGCCGAGTGCCGGCTGACGGATTCGTAGGGACGTTCGCGGTCGTCGACTCCGTTGCGCCCAAGCAGGGCTGACGGCGGAGTTCGCGGCCTTGGAGGTCAGGTGGGTGAGCGGCCTTCGAGAGGGTTGGCGGCGATCCGCCCCGCGACGTCGTTCCTGACCGATACGGCGGCAGCGCTGTCCGGCTTGCGCCTCGCCTGGTCCTCGAAGCACGCCAGGAACTGCGCGCCGAATCCCAGCCGAGGGTAGCGGACGAGCATCTCCGCCCGGGCGTCCGGCGAGAACTCCTCCGGCCGCCGTCCGACCACCTCCCAGCTTGTGGCGACCTGCAGCAGGTGGGACTCGGGGTCGGTGGCCGGGGACACGTCCTCGCGCATGTGCAGCATGATGATCTCGGTGACCCTGGCGGCCCGGCCGACCGGCCAGCCGGCGGCCACGCCGAAAACCCAGGCCAGCTGTCCTCCCGCCTCCTCGAACGGCAGCCGATGGCTGTCGAAAGCCTCCGTCAGCCCGATGTCGTGGAGCAGCGCCGAGACGTAGTAGAGCTCGTCATCGAAGGCGATCCCGTGTGCTGTGCCGTACATCGCTCCCCACAGGTAGGAGCGGACGCAGTGGTTGAACAGCGCGGGCGAGCAGAAACGGGTGGCCACCGACAGCGCCGCCACGGCGGCGGGAGTCTCCGGAAACATGGGTCCAACTTTTCATCTGGCCGTCAGGCCTCGATGTCCGACCTTGGCCGCATGCCAGCGGTGATACCCGATGCGGGAGTCGCGCTGATCAAACCCGCGCCGTTGCGCCCAGCCGATAGCCCTACCTTGGCGGATCGTCGACCTTGAGCGTGTCTCTCGTGTTGGAGACGAAGACGACCGGCAGCTTCGCCGGTTGCGTCCGGCTGGAGTTCTCCATGAGCACATGGTGAGCGCCCCGGCAGCTCCGCCCCAGTAGACGAACCCGCAGGAGCAATGCGCGGCAGCAGCCTCGACGATCTCCACATCCCGTGACCCCAACTTGCGCATTCTTTCTGCGACTACAGGACGGGAAATCCTTGGCAGTCAAGGTCTTTTGCCCCGCTCCGAGCGTTACCAGAAGGTCGCTTTGGGAGTCGAATAACCGCGGCTGATCAAGAGGCTGTCTCTGGCCCCTGACCTTGGATGACCGTGTAGTGCTGGGCATCGAAGAATCGGCTGTGTAGTGGTTTTGTAGCGACTCTGTGGGCGTGGTGCGGTACCGTCCCGCTGTCGTGATCAACTTTGATTAACAGGACATCGCTTGCCGCGGGTCGGAAATCGCTATGGCGGCAGGTCGATGTCCAGCCGCAGGAAAGGGGTATCCAATGTCGGAACGTGAAGGAAATCTCGTACGGAAGGTGGCCTTGACGGCCGCCGCCTTCGCAGCCGCGTCCGCGGTCGGGGTCGGAGCAGCCGGTGCCGCTTCGGCTGCCGAGTCCTCTCAGGCGAATCTCTCCGAGGTCGCGGCGACCACCGACCAGAACAGCGCGCTCGGTGCGGTGCTGAACCGGGTGACCGCCGACGACGATGTCTTCCGTCCTGCGGGCACTTTCAACAGGTGACGGAGCGGGTTCGTTCCCGTGGCTGATCGGGCCGTGTAGCGGCCGGCTGGGACACGAAGGGCAGAGAGGCGAAGGACATCGTGATCGAGCTACCGATCGTGCGGGTGAAAGAGCGAGCTGCAGAATGGCCGACTCAGGACGTGACCGATCAGGCGCTTGAGGATCCGTACTGGCGCCCTCTGCCCTTCGTGGAATTCGCTCTCAAATTCCACGGCCGGTGCAACCTGGCCTGTGACTACTGCTACATGTACGAGATGGCCGACCAGAGCTGGAAGAGCAAGCCGGTGGCCATGTCACGCAAGACGATCGACCAGGTCGCCTTCCGGCTCGGAGAGCACGTGCGGGCTCACGCCGACGAAATTGCGGGAGCGTCGGTGCGGATGCACGGCGGCGAAGCGCTGCTTGCAGGCGCGGATCAATTCGCGTACGCGGCGCGAGCGTTCCGGAACGCCGCGCCGTCCGAGGTCCCGCTGCGGCTCGTCACCACCACGAACGGCGTGCTCCTTTCAGACGAGAACCTCTTGAACGTCCTGCGCGAACACCGCATCGGTGTCACGGTCAGCCTCGACGGCGACAGGGAAGGGCAGAACCGTCACCGCAAGTACGCCAACGGCCGCGGCAGCTATGACCTGGTGATGCGCGGCATCGAGGTTCTGAACCGCCCTGATTACCGTGACCTCTTCGACCTTGTGCTGTGCACCATCGACCTGGAGAACGACCCCCTGACCACCTACGAGGCGCTGCTCGCCACCGGGGCGCCGGCCATGGACTTCCTGCTGCCGCTCGGCAATTGGTCGTCTCCTCCACCGGGATGGACCGCCGGGGACGGAGGCACCGCGTATGCGGACTGGCTGATACCGATCTTCGAGCGCTGGTATTCCACCGTGCCGCTTCCGGCCGGTGTCAGGCTCTTCGAGAACATCATGACGTTGTCCCTCGGCGGTCATGCCTACACCGAAGGGCTGGGGCTCAACCCGTTCCAACTCATCGTCATCGAAAGCGACGGAACCATCGAACTCGGTGACGCTTTGAAGTCCGCCTACGAGGGCGCCCCCTACACCGGCTTGGACGTTTTTCGTAACACGTTCGACGACGCGCGACTCCTTCCGGGCGTCGTCGCCCGGCAACGAAAGGTGGCCGGCCTGTCGCCGATCTGCGTTTCCTGCTCGATCCGGGATATCTGCGGGGCCGGCGAGTACAGCACTCGATACCGCGCCGGCTCGGGATTTCTCAATCCTTCCGTCTACTGCGCCGATCTGGCCAAATTGATCTGCCACATCCGCGACCGGGTGCTCACTGACGTGGAACGGTTGAGGGCCGAGCGGGCGGCGGCCGGCTGAGGATTGGAGCCGGCGGCCGAGGACGTTGACGTGCCGTACAACCCCCTTGAGGAACGCGCGACGACTGGCCGCCGTACGGCCCCACCACGACACCGTGATGCGTGAGGTCGCAATCGAACGCATCACCGACGCGGCTACCGAACCCACCATCCGGCGGCTCATGCGCACCCCACTGACGTTTTCGCAGCGACGTGACCAACGGGCTGGTGGAAGGCGCGTCTCCCAGGCAACCGGCTACCGCTACCTCCACGAAGGCATCGACGTCCTCGCCAGCCAGGCGCCGGACCTGCACGAGGTTCTCGGCCGCTGCCGAGGCGAGGGCATGACCCACGTGATCCTCGACGGCACGCTGATCGCCTCCGACCGCGTCGCCGGTCTCCGTGAGAACGGCAACGACCTCTGGTTCGGCCAGAAGCACAAGGCGTTCGGCGGCAAGGTACAGTTCCTGGCCGCTCCTGACGGTACCCCGCTGTGGGTCTCCGACACCGAACCCGGCTCCACCCCCGACCGCCTCCACGCATTCCCCGTCCTCTACAAGGCGGCGGCCGACGGCCTGCCCACCCTCGCCGACAAGGGCTACATCGGCGCCGGCATCGGCATCCTCGTCCCAATCCGCCGTCCGAAAGGCCAGTCGGAACAGGCCCTGCACGCCGACACACGAACTATGAACAACCTGATCAGAGGCATCCGAGCGCTCGGAGAACGCGCAGTCGCCGAACTCAAGCAGCGCTGTCGAGCCCTGCAGCGCGTCACCACCAGCCCCAGCCGGACAGGGAACATCGCTCGCGCCACCCTCACACTCAACGCGATCTGGAGATGATCACCACTGGGAAAACGTCACTGCCTGACTCCTGTGCTGCCCGTCGGCTTCGCCGCGTCAGTCTGCACCGGGGTAAGCGGTGGTGCGCCACCAGTCGCCGGCTTTCAGATGCTCGATCAGCCGTGAGTCGGTGACCACCACGTCGTAATCGGCCCCTACGTGTATCTCCTCGCATCGGAGGAAGGCCGCGGCGGATTCAGGGGACATCTCGTTGAACGGCCCTTCATCCTCCCAGGGAAATCCTCTGCCACTTTCAGACAGCCGTTCTTCGGCCGCCGCCGTGAAGGGGTAGTTGCGCGTCGCAGTCCGCTCCACACTCTCGACGAAGTCGCGATTCATCCCATCGTCCTCGTCAACAAGAAGGTCCAGTATGGTCTCATCCTCTTCCAGATCACGGAGGAAGAAGCTCTTGTCGGGCAGCGGCCAGTGCCAGACGTCCGGGTTGAAGGCAGTTACCCGCAGTTGTATGCGGCGACGCGCTGGATCGACGGCCAGCACCCTTACCGCGTAGAGATCAGTCACGTCGCCATTCTCTGCTCGGGCACCCCCGCATCGTCAAAGGCCTCATACGCAGCCTCCGCGCCCTGCGCGAGCACACCGCCGCGGAACTCAAGCAATCCTGGCGAGCTCTGCAGCGCGTCACCATCAGCCCCAGCCGCAACGGCGAGAGCACACCGCCCCGCTCTGGACTTCAACGCAATCTGGAAGTGATCACCATTAAGAAAACCTCACTGGAAGTGACCGTCATGTCGCTTCTGGTGGACGGCATGTGAAAACCCCTCCCCAAGAATCTCGCTCAGTGCCCGGTCGTACGTTTCGTACGTCAGCGTTTCCGCCGTCACGCTGCCTCAGGCATCCATCGAGCGGCGGCGATCGCCCCAGCCCGTACGGGAGGCCGGCCACCTCCGGCGATCGCCACGGCCTCATCCGTTCCTCGGTCAGGCGTCGACCGAAACGCTTCCGGCGCTATCGCAGCGTCCTGGCCGGCGGCGAGCTGAGCGGCATGATGGTCAACAAGGACCGCATCACCGACCGCCTGCTGGACGAGTGGTGGGCGCCGATGACCTTCCGCGACAACATCCGCGCCACCTACCTGCTGGAACGCCGCCTGGACTGGGCGCAGACCGAACGTGCCCTGCCCTCCACCAACACCCCCACCCTGGTGCTGTGGGGCAGACAGGACACCATCCAGCCCGTCGAGCGCGCCCACCGCTTCGCCGAACTGCTGCCCCATGACCAGCTCCACATCCTGGACGGCTGCGGCCACACGCCCCAGCTGGACTGCCCCGATCCCGTGAACCGCCACCTGCAGACCTTCTTCACCAACTGACTGACCCGCGCTCCCCCGCGCCTGGGGCACTCCTTGCCAGAACCAGCCATCGCACCAGGTACGGGATCTTCTCGCTGCCAGGGCTGCAGCACGAGCGCCCCCGGCCTGGCCGCACCTGACTTCGCCTGGAGGCTCAATGGCCATGACGGCTGGTGGGGCTGGCCCTACGCGTCGCCGAGCGCGGTGGCCGGGTCGAGGTGGGCGAGCGCGTGGATGGTGCGCGGGACCGCCTCGACCCCCCGTGCGCTGGAGCGCGAATCCCTGCGCTCAGACTCCGGGGAACTGGTTCTCGCCGCCGGCTCGAGCCAGTGACTCGGCGGCGTGGCGCCAGATCTCCGCGGCCAGGTCGAAGTTGGCGCGCTCCTGTGCCTGCTCGGCCAGCGTCCGAAGGCCCCGCATGCCTTCATCCTGCTTGCCGTCCAGCAGCAGGAGCTGGTTGCGCAGCACGTCCAGGCGGATCTGCTCCTGATAGTCCAGGTGGTCGTGCGCGTCGGCGAGTCGGTCGAGCAGGGTGCGGGCTTCGTCGGTGTGCCCGGTGTGGAAGGCCAGGCGTGCGCGTAGCGCGAGCAGTTCCTGCTCGACCGTGGGCGTGCCGGCGAACGGCAGACACGCCTCGACCTCCTCGATACGGCGCCGGGCGGGCTCGGTCTCGGGCGGGGTCACGTTGAGGTGGAGGCGGGCGGCGACGATTCGCAGCCGCACCCACATGGCCGGGTCGAGGCGGCCTTGGAGTTGCTCCAGAGCGTCGTTGACCAGCTTCAGCGCGACCTGGGGCTCGCCCTGGCGGAGCCGGACGCCGGCCACGGTCCACGCCGCCTCCGCCAGGAGCCTGCCGGCGGGCAAGCCCGCGACCACGGTGAGCAGTTCGTCGGCGTGCTGGCGGGCCTCGGCCATCCGGCCCGCCTCGGCCAGCGAGGACACCAGAGCCAGGAGGGTGTCGGCCACGATGCGTGTCGTCAGGCCCTCGTCGACGGCCAGGCGGTAGGCACTGATCGCGGTCTCGACCGCGGCCGGAACCTGGCCCGCCCCGCGTTGCGCGCGCGCCAGTCGCGCCCGTGCTCGGGCGCGCAACTCGGGCAGGTCGAGCTGTTCGGCGAGCGCCACCAACTCGTCCAGGCAGCTGCGCTCCTCGATGTGCTCCATGTTGTGGCGTCGCCATTCGGCGACTTGCCACAGCGCTTGCCAGCGCAGCAGGGGGTCCTCGCTGCCTGCCGTACGCAGGGCTCGGGCCAGCAGTTCGCCGGCCTCGTCCACGTCGAGTCCGACGGTGGCGGCCAGGCTGCGCGCCAGCGACCAGTCCGGCGGTTCGGCCAGGTCTTCGGGGGCGACGCCGAGCTGACGGGCCAGGTGAGCCACGGCCTCGTCAGTGGGGGGCCGGGCCCCGGACTCCAGTCGGGAGAGGTATCCGGTGGACATCCCCTCGCCCGCGAGCTCGGCCTGGGTCAGGCCGCGTTCGGTCCTCAGCTGCTTGAGCCGTCGGCCGAAGGCGGGCTGCGTCAGCATCTGTCGTCTCCTTGCCAGGTGAGAGCGCGGGCCGACCGGCCCTCTGCCGCAGCTCATGCTAGCCACCCTACACACGCTTGGCAAATCTTTGCCAGGACAATTAACCGCGCCTAGTCGCGTGGCAAACAGAGGAGGAAAGTAGTTGCCAAAACTCTGGCAATGCCGTTACGGTTCTTGGCATGACGAACTCACGGCGACTCGCCAACCGCACCGTTCTGATCTCCGGCGCCAGCGTGGCCGGCCCCGCTCTGGCCTACTGGCTGCGCCGCTACGGATTCACCCCCACCGTGGTCGAGCTGGCCCCCGAGCTTCGCGACGGTGGCTACAAGGTCGATCTGCGCGGCGTGGCCATGCAGGTCGTCGAGCGGATGGGCATGCTGGAGACCGTACGGCGGGCAAGTACCGCCATCCGCGGCGGCTCGTGGGTCGCCGAGAGCGGCAAGCCACTGGCCAACCTCGGCCCCGACCTCATCGGCATGCGCGCTCCCGGCGACGACGAGGTGATGCGTGGCGACCTCGCCCGGCTCCTCTACGACGCGACACGTGAGAGCTGCGAATACCTGTTCGGCGACACGATCACCGGCCTCCACGAAGGCCCCGACGGCGTCGACGTCACCTTCCGCCACGCCCCGCCACGCCGCTTCGACCTCGTCATCGGCGCCGACGGCCTGCACTCGACCGTACGCCGCCTGGCCTTCGGCCCGCAGGAGCGCTACGTCCACCCCCTCGGGATGCACGCGGCCGTCTTCACCGTCCCCAACCACCTCGGACTCGACCACTGGGAGCTGCTCTATCCGACGCCCGGCAAGGTCGTGAACGTCTACGCCACCAGGCCCGACACCGCGAAGGCGCAGTTCGTCTTCCCGAGCCCCGCCGTCCTGCCCGACCGCTTCGACAGGGCCGCGCAGCAGCGCATCTTGACCGAGGCGTTCGCCGGCGTCGGGTGGGAGAGCGACACGCTGCTGCGAGCCATGCCGCACTCGCCGGACTTCTACTTCACGCCGGTCAGCCAGGTTCGCATGGAGCACTGGTCCACCGGCCGGATCGCCCTGGTCGGCGACGCCGCCTACAGCCCGTCCCCGCTGTCCGGGCAGGGCACCAGCCTCGCGCTGGTGGGTGCGTACGTACTGGCCGGTGAAATGAGCGCGGCGGCGGGCGACCATCGTGCGGCTTATGCCGGATATCGAGAAGCGATGCGCGGGTACGTGGACGTGAACGTGGCGCTCGGCGCGAGCAACGCCGCGCAGATGGTCGCGGGCAGCCCGCGGCAGATCAAGATGCAGACCACGATGATGCGGCTGGTCAGCCGCCTGCCGTGGAAGGATCTGGCGATGCGGCCGATCATGAAGCCGCTCAACGAGGCCGCCAACGCGCTCACGCTCGCGGCGTACTGAGCCTCGAATAGCCCGTCACCCATGAGTTCGAGGACGGGGCCGTCCGCATGGTGCTGATGCGGACGGGACGGACAAAGAGCCTGTCAAGACTTCGACCGCATCGCCGAGCTCGGTCCGGGACCGGGGTACACCACAGGCGTGAACAGGCACACACGAAGCCAGCCGACCGAGGTGAACAACCCTGGCACGAAGCCCACTGCGCGATGACCAGCACGTCCTACGAACTCAGCCGGGCCGGGGTCCTCCTGGTCGATCCCTACAACGACTTCTTGTCCGAGGGCGGGAAGATCTGGCCCCGGTTGAAGGAGATCGCCCAGCGCGTGGGGCTTCTGGACAATCTACGCGCGGTGATCGCCGCCGCACGAGAGGCCGGGATCCAGGTGTTCGTCGTTCCGCATCGGCAGTGGCAACCCGGGGACTACGACGACTGGAACCACCCCAATCCCACTCAGCGCGGGATCCAGGAACGCCATACCTTCGCGAAAGGCAGCTGGGGCGGCGAATGGCACCCCGATCTCGCCCCCCAGGACGGCGACGTCGTCGTCAAGGAGCATTGGTCACAGAGCGGCTTCGCCAACACCGATCTCGACCTGATGCTCCGGCAGCACGGCATCACCCATGTCATCATCATCGGCCTGCTCGCCAACACCTGCATCGAGTCGACCGGCAGGTACGCCATGGAGCTCGGATACCACGTGACCCTGGTACGGGACGCGACCGCGGCCTTCACCGCGGAGATGCTGCACGCGGCTCACGAGCTGAACGGGCCGACCTACGCACACGCCATCACGACGACGGCGGACCTCCTCACGACGATTCGGTCCGCTCAGTAAGCGATCAGCGGCAGGCCACGCCTATGGATCCGCCGCCGAGGTTCCGGGCCTGCCGCGCGACCGATCGACCCCGGCCCCGCCTTCGTGTCGGGGCAGCCGGCGTCGTCATCCGGCAGTGTGCCGGAGTGGCGGGCACTCGCCGTTCTGGTCGGTACCGGAGCGACTCGCCGAGCTGCTGATCGAGCTGGTTGCTCAAGCGCCGTCCCGTGCCGCCGATCGCGCTGTGCCCCGCGGCGGCAGCGATGTGCTGGTTTGCGATGACTTCTAGAAGCATCGGCTTCACCAGGCCGGGCGACCAGCGGGGGTTGCGCTTGAACCGGCTCGGCACCGTACGGCTGAACTCGCGCGCGGCACGCTCCAGCACGGCGCGGTGCCCGGCCACCGTCTCTTCGCAGGCCACCTGCCCGGAGCCCTCCCGGTCCTCTGCGTGGTTGCGCGGGGGCGGGCCGGGAGCAGGTATGAGGGGCGGGGGTGGGAGAGCGGACACGAGGTCGCGGGCGCGGCGGAAATCGGGCCTGCGGGTCCAGGCGTTCGTACGGCTCTCAGCGGCGCCCGCCGCCGCGACCAGCTCGGCCTGAGCCTGGGCGAG
Organism: Nonomuraea sp. NPDC049625; assembly: GCF_040675285.1. Taxonomy (NCBI): domain Bacteria; kingdom Bacillati; phylum Actinomycetota; class Actinomycetes; order Streptosporangiales; family Streptosporangiaceae; genus Nonomuraea; species Nonomuraea sp. NPDC049625. The sequence goes on from NZ_JBFAOQ010000005.1 coordinate 176,656, forward strand.
CTCCTGGCTCTGCTCCCAGGTGCGCAGCCGGTGGAGGTAGTGGCGGTATTGGCCGGCCATGACGGAGTCGTACCAGTGGCGCCATCGCGCCGACCACACCCGAAGCTCTTCCGGCAGGAGGGTCGACCAGGCGGCCTGCCGCCACTCGGGCGGGAACAACGGGTTGTGACCGATGACGGCCACCCGATGGCTCGGCCAAGCGCCATCCGCGTCGGTGTCGATGATCAGCAGGGCGCGCAGCCGCTGGTCCACGTCGTTGCGTGCGTATGTGCCCTGCGTATGGAGGGCTGCGTGCGTGCGGACGAGGTGTTCGAGTTCGGCGAGGTCGGCGTGGTCGCGTACCGTCGCGGGCACCCAGTCCGTTCCCATGACCGGCCATCGTAAGGGGTGCGTTGAGCCCGAGAATCCGCGGCAGCCAGGATCGTCTCCTCTTGTCCACGAGCCGGGGGTGGAGGGCGTCCGTGATCGGAGGCCCAGGCCATGGGCCGAGCTTCCCGGGATTCGTCCGGGCTCGGTGCTGCTGAGCGATGGCGCTCCTTCCCGGTCAAGCCCGGCGTCCACCACGCGAGTGGACCGCAATCCGGCCCGACGCCTTCACGAATTACTCGCCGTTCCGGGGGTGGACGGGCTGGCCCCCGGCGCCGATGCTGGGAGGCAGTACCGTCGTGCTCATCGGCCGACTGGAGGGCCGCATGCAGACCCGTACCTGGACTCGCCGTACTGCCGCCTCGGCAGCCGCCCTGGTTGCCCTGCTGTCGCTGTGCACCACTCCGGCCAGTGCGAACGCCGGGTCGTCCGCGAACACGAACGTGGTCCGCCCGCCGCAGTGCGCCATGGTGCTGGCTGACGGCGAATCGGGCGCCAAGCGCCCGGTGTGAGGCCCGCCATGCCCGCATCCACCGAGGATGACGGCCATGACGTCACTACCCATCACCGCCGTTTGCTCGTGGTCGGCGAGTTGCCTGGGACGGCGGTGGACGGCCCAGGCGATCACCACGAGAGCGGCTGACAGCAGGGGCCCGCCGGCGGGCGTGCGAAGGTATCCATATGTCGTACACGGTCCGGCCCCTGGACGCCGCCACCTGGCCCGCCTTCGCGGAGCTCGTCGAGCGCAACAACGGGATCTTCGGCGGGTGCTGGTGCGTCGGTTTTCATCCGGAGGGCAACCAGAGGGGCGCCGGCCGTCGCGCCGTCAAGGAGGACCGGGTCCGTACGGGTCGCGCTCATGCAGCGCTCGTCCTCGACGAGCACGGCGCCGCCCAGGGATGGTGCCAGTACGGCAGCCCCGATGAGCTCCCCGGCATCAAGCACCGGCGCGCGTACGACAAGGAAGCGCCGCCCCGCCCGGACTGGCGGATCACCTGCTTCTACGTCGACGGCCGGCATCGCGGCCAGGGGGTCGCGCGGATGGCCCTGGAAGGCGCGCTCGACCAGATCGCCCTGGCCGGGGGCGGCCTCGTCGAGGCCATCTCCGAGGTGACCACCGGCCGCGAGGCGCCGGGCCGTTTCCTGTTCAGCGCGACGGTCGAGCTCTTCGAACAGTACGGATTCGCCCGCGGCCGGCAGGTCGGCAAGCACGCGTGGATCGTGAGCAGGGTGGTCGATCCGGCGTGAAGCGGGCGGCCGCCGGGCCGTTCCCTGCTGCGGGTGGTCAGCCAGATCGAGACCGACCCGAGCCCGCGAGCACGCAGGCCACCCACCGGGAAATCTCAGGTCGGAACGTCCATGCGTTGCGTGCCGACGACCGCCAGCAGGCGTAGCGCCTGTTCGGACGGCGAGCCGGGGACGGCGGTGTAGATCACGACCCGCTGGTCCCGGTCGGTGATGTCGAGAACGTCGCAGTTGACGGTGACCGGGCCGACCAGCGGATGCTGGAAGGTCTTCGTCATCATCGGTGCGCCGGCCACGTCGTGGGAGTCCCACAGACGGGCGAACTCCTCGCTTCCCTCGTGAAGCTCACGCACCAGCTCGGCCACCTCGGGGTCGTCAGGGTAGCGGGCGGCGGTGGCGCGCAGGTGGCTGGCCGAAGAGCGGGCGAACTCATCCGCATCCGACACCCCGTACAACCGCCGTCCCTGAGGGTGCGGGCCGAGGAAGACGCGGCGGACCAGATTGCGGTCGCGCCGCGACAGGGCGGAGAAGTCTTCCATGAGCGCGGCCGCCAGGTCGTTCCAGGCGATGATCTCGTACATCGCGGACGTCACGATCGCGGCGGCCTGCGGCAGCCGCCGCAGCAGGTCGAGGATGCTCTGGCGCACCTCGCGCGAGGGCCCCGGCGCGGGGGCGGGCGGTGCGCCGGCGAGGCGGTGGAGGTGGTCGCGTTCGGCATCGGACAGGCGGAGGGCCCGGGCCAGCCCGGCCAGCACCTCCTGCGACGGGCGCGGACCGCGGGCCTGCTCCAGCCGGGTGTAGTACTCGGTCGAGATGAAGGCCAGCTGCGCCGCCTCCTCGCGGCGCAACCCGGGCGTACGGCGGCGCGGCCCGGCAGGCAGCCCCACGTCAGCGGGGATGATCCGCTCGCGCCTGCTGCGCAGGAAGGCCGCCAGTTCCTGTCTGTCCATACTCCCAGCTTGCACGAATGTGCGCAGTCCTGGCATGTACCGGTTGTACCTGGATAAGCCCGGCGCACTGGCGCAGGCTGACTGTCATGCACAACGCCAACGAAACGTCCATGGGGCTGCTGGCAGGCAAGGTCGCCTTCATCACCGGCGCCGGGCGCGGCATCGGCGCCGCCGCGGCCCGGCTGTTCGCCCGGGAGGGCGCCCGGGTGCTGCTCGCGGCCCGTACGGAGGAACAGCTGAAAGCGGTGACCGAGGAGGTACGGGCGGCGGGCGGCACCGCCGATTACGTGGTGTGCGACCTCGCCGACGCCGCCAGCGTGCGCGCCGCCGTCGATCGCGTCGTGGACCTGTACGGCCGGCTCGACGTCGCCTTCAACAACGGCGCGACCATCACGCCGCCCGGCCCGATCGACCAGGTGAACGAGGCCGACTTCGACCTCCTCTACGCCGTGAACCTCAGGGGCCCGTGGCTGGCCATGACCGCCGAGATCGCCGCCATCCGCGCCACCGCAGGCACGGGAGCCATCGTCAACAACTCCAGCATCGGCAGCCTGATGGGCAACCCCGAACTGCCCGCCTACGGGGCGATGAAGCGGGCCGTCAACAGCCTCACGGAGTCGGCCGCCATCACCTACGGCCCCGAAGGAATCCGCGTCAACGCCATCGCCCCCGGCAACACGCTGACCGAGATGATCCGTACATGGGAGGAGCACTCCCCCGGTCTCGTCGAGCGGCTCAAGGCCCGGACCCCGCTGCGCCGCGCGGCCGATCCCGACGAGATCGCCCAGGCCGCCGCCTGGCTGCTCAGCGACCGCGCCTCCTTCGTGACCGGCACCGTCCTCAGGGTGGACGGCGGCGCACGCGCCTGACCTGGTGCGGCTCAACCACGGCATGTATCGCCGGCTGTGCGTCTGAACGCCTCGAACAGCTCTTCGTCGTCAGGATGAAGGCCTGGCCCGAGGTCAGCAAGGAGCGCTTCGAGCCGCCTGACCACGGCTTACGACTCAGGCCAGGGCCGAGATCTCGATCCGCGTGTGGTCGGTGGGGGCCACCAGGCAGGCGAGCACGGCGTTCCCCCGCTCCAGGCGCTCCCCCATGGACGAGGTGAGCCGGGCCGCGCGCTCGATCTCGTAAGGCTCGCCGGCCTGCGGGGTCACGCGGAGCCGCAACATCCAGATGTAGCGTCCGTTGAGCTTGTTGGACGTCTCCTCGGCCCCCAGGACCGTCGCGTTGCACGGCAGCGCCGCCGCGCGCTCCTCCGGCGTGAAGGTCCGCAGCGAGGCGGATTCCAGGCTCGCGAACGACAGGAAGCCCATCGTGAGCACGCCCGCGGCCAGGAAGAGGCACGCCGCGCTGACATACGCCCCGGCCCGGGTGTGCGGCTTCCGCCTCAACACGAGGAACAGCACCACGCCCACGATCAGTGCGATGACGGCGAATGCTCCGAAGACGATCGATGCCATCTTTCTTCCTCATGCTGATGGCCGGAGCCTGGTGGGCCCGGCCTTGTCCGTTGCGATGCCGGTAGTTGATCAGGCGTCGCTTGCATGGCGGCTGCAGGCCGCCTGATCGCGTGGTGGTGCCGGACAGGTCCGGGGGCCGGCCACGGCCCGCGGCTGATCAGGCGCTGGCCGCGGCCCGCCAGCGTCGCAGGATGTCCTCGTCGTCACGGTCACCGTGCCAGGAGGCTTCCTCGTCGATCGCGTGCGGCAGCCAGTCGTGGTAGTCCGGGGCGTCGGGCGTGATGTCCCTGGTGCCGTCGATGCGGGTGCCGTCGGGGAGCACGGTGGAGGTCGGGACGCGAAGGACGCCGCCGGCCAGCATGATCGCGGTCATGTGTTTCATCCCCTCCGTCCCGTCTGCCACGGTTCTCTGCCCAGCATAGCGGCCCGGTGCGCCATCGGCAGGGGTGCCGCTCAGCGGATCCCGTACCGTCCCGCGAACCAGGCATAAGCCTGCCGGGCCGCGTCTTCATCCCCGAACAGCTCGATGAGCCGCCGGGCCCGCCGGACCAGCACGCAGGCGAAGGCTTCGGCGTACAGCTCGGTGACCGCCGCCCGGTAAGGCGGGGCGAGGCGTCCGGCGCTCGCGGCGTGCAGGGCCGTCCAGAACGGGGTCTGGGACGGCATGCCATCCATGTCGTCGGCCGCGTGCCCCAGCTCATGGCCCGCCACGCTCGCCGACGGCGACGGCACGCTGCCCACCCCGATCATGCGCCGCCTCGGGTCGTAAACGCCGGCGCTGCGCTCCCACCCGCCCTGCTGAACGGGCAGCGGGATGCCCCGCAAATGCTCGAAGCCCGGTAAGTCCGGCACGGCCCCGGGTCCCACGACGATCCCGCCGCCCAGATGAGCGGCCAGCCGGGTGCCCAAGGCGCGCGGCACCGCGGACAACGTCATGATCGCCAGCAGGGTTTCGGCAGGAGGGAACGTACCCGGACCCCATGCCCTGTGGACGCGATCTTCGAGCGCGCCGACATGAAGCCAGCCCGGCCGTCCTCTGCTCTGGCTGGCCACCCACGTCCTCTGGTCGTCGCTCCGGCAACTGCCGACGTGCTTGGCGCATGAGATGGCAGGCGCGACAACACAGTCGTTGATCGCGAACTTTAGCGTCCGGCGGGGCGCGCCGCACACCCACCCGGCACGGCCATCACCACGGAGGTGGGTTGTCGAATCCGGGCAGGCCGTTCGACATAAGGGTGTAAGCCAGTAACAAGCACCTGGAAGGACAGCCACCATGGCTCAGTACGCGATCCTCATCCACACGAAGGCCGAGGTCATTCCCGGAGCTCGGGAGGCCCACGAGCGCCACTTCGAGGACCTGGTGAACTCCGGCGCGCTGGTCGCGGCATTCGCGCTGCAGCCCGCCGACACAGCCACCTCGATCCGCGGCGACGTGGTGACGGACGGCCCGTTCGTCGACGCCAAGGAGGTCATCGCCGGGTTCGCCATCATCGAGGCGCCCGACCTGGATGCCGCTCTGAAGATCGCTCGGGCCAACCCCGCCACCCAGCAGGGCGGCGGTGTCGAGGTGCGGCCCGTCGAAGGCGGCTTCATCGCGGATCGGCCCGCCACGGCATGACGCCCCCGGCGGACGTCGAATCGGCGGTCGCGGACGCGTACCGTCGCGGATGGGCCCTGGTGCTCGCCGCGACGGCGGGCGTCGCGCGCGACCTGGACCTGGCCGAGGAGTGCGTGCAGGAGGCGTACGCCGCGGCTCTGGCGAGCTGGGCCCGCGACGGGATCCCGGACACGCCGCAGGCGTGGCTCACCACCGCGGCCAAGCGCCGCGCGATGGACGCGGTGCGGCGCCGGCAGACGTTCCGCTCGAAACTTCCGCTGCTGGTGGAGCCCGAAGAGGCGGAGGACGAGCCGGCCACCGTCGAGCCGGAGGACGTGGTGCCGGACGAGCGGTTGCGGCTGATCTTCATGTGCTGCCACCCCGCGTTGGCGCAGGAGGCGCAGCTGGCACTCACGCTGCGGCTGGTGTGCGGGGTGACGACCGCCGATGTCGCCCGGGCGCTTCTGGTGTCGGAGCCGACGATGGCCGCCCGGATGACCCGGGCGAAGAAGAAGATCTCGGCCGCGCGGATCCCCTTCCGGCTGCCGGAACGCGCTGAGCTGCCGGATCGGCTGCGCGCGGTGCTCGGCGTGATCCATCTGCTGTTCACCGCCGGGCACACCGCGCCGTCCGGCGCATCGCTGGTGCGTACGGACCTGGTGGACCAGTCGATACGGCTGGCCAGGACGCTGCGGGAGCTGATGCCCGACGAGCGGGAGGTGCGGGGGCTGCTCGCGCTGCTGCTGGTCACCGATGCCCGGCGCGCCACCCGGGTCGATGCCGAGGGGCGCTTGCTGCGTCTGGAGGACCAGGATCGATCGCTCTGGGACCGTTCGGCGATGTCCGAGGCGCACGGCCTGATCGTGGACGGGCTGCGCGGCGGGCGACCGGGCCGCTATGTCCTGCAGGCCGCGATCGCCTCCCTCTACGCCGAGGCGCCGTCGTACGACCGGACGGACTGGCCGCAGATCGTGACCCTGTACGACGAGCTGCTGTCGGTGTGGCCGTCGCCGGTGGTGGCGTTGAACCGCACGGTGGCGGTGTCGATGGTCTCCGGGCCGGCGCGGGCGCTGGAAGAGGTCGCGGAGCTGGAGAAGGACGGCCGGCTCGCGAGATACCAGTACCTACCGGCGATCAAGGCGGACCTGCTGCATCGGCTGGGCCGCCGGGAGGAGGCCTCGATCGCCTACCGCCAGGCGCTGGAGTTGACCGGAAACGAGGCCGAGCGCGAGTTCCTGGCCGAGCGCCTCGCCGGGCCGCATCGGGCATAGGTACGGGGCTCCCGCCCGCCGGTCCTCGTCGGGGGCTGCCTCATCCGTCCTGGAGAGATACCCCGGAACTCAGGGCCCATGGTGGGCAGCGAGACTTTCGATGGTGTGGAGCTCCTGGTCGATTTTCGCGAGGGCGGCGCGGCGGTGGTCCGACCCGTTTTGGCCGGGCTCCGGGGTCTGCCCGCGCTGGTGTTCGAGATGTGCCAGCAGGGTCTCGCTGCCCAGGCGGCGGGCGGCGAAGGCGATGACGACTGTGGCGGACTGCATCAGGCACCAGCCCGGCCGGAGCCTGGCGTCCATCGCGTCCTCGCGGCCGGCGCTGTCCTGCACCAGCAGTCGCAGGAACTCGCCGCGCTGCTCGATGACGCGCACGTGGGCGACGCCGGGCTCGTAGCGGGGGGTGGCGTGTTCCAGGTCCGCGACGACCTGCCACACAGCCTCGAAGGGGGCGGCGATGCGGCGCTGCCCGACAACGGCGCCGGGCAAGGCGGCCGCGAGAATGGCCAGGCGGTCGATCGGGTCGATATCGGGGTGCGCCACAGGATCGTTCACGATTCCCACACCTCCCGGAACGCGGCCCTGGCCCGATGCAGCCGGGATTTCACGGTTCCTATCGGGATCCCCAACGTGTCGGCGATCTCTTGTTCGCTGAGGCCTTCTTGCGTACGCAACATCAGCACGGCGCGCTGGGAGACAGGCAGGCGCGCCAGGGCGTCATCGATGTCCACCAGCCCTTCCTGAGAGGAGACGTGGCCGGCCATGAGCGTTTCCTCCGCGGCGACCTCCAGGTCATGCCGGTGGGCGAGCCGGATCGCCGTCCGGACCGTGACCGACCGGACCCAGGTCATGATCGCTTCAGGGGCGCGCAGCGACGGCAGGCCCCGGAAGACCGCCAGCAGGGCCTCCTGCGTGGCATCGTCGGCCGCCGCAGGGGCGATCCGAGCGCACAATCGGCGGACGTACGGGGCCAGCTCGTCGAGAAGCCGGTCCAACGCGAGCGCGTCCCCCTGCTGAGCGGCGGCGACGTTCTCGGGGTCCACGCCAGGAAGATTACAAGAACATCAGCCGGAACCTTTCACGAGTTCCCCGCCACTTTCCAGCCAGGAGGACATCACGCAGAAGGGGCTATCTCGTGAAACCAGATCTGCACATCGTCGGCGCCGGCCTGACCGGGCTCACCGCCGCCATCGAGGCGGCCGAACGCGGCTGGCGGGTGACCGTCGCCGAGGCAAATCCCCGGCCGGGTGGGCGAGCACGCACGCTGGCGGCTCCTTACCGGGCCAATCTCGGTACCCACGCGATCTACGTGGACGGGCCATGGTGGGCGTGGCTGGAGGGCCGCGGTCTCACCCCGCCCATCGTGGAGGCGCCGCGCCATGCCACCCTCGTCCGGGCCGGAGGCCGGCTCGGACCGTGGCCGGCCGAACTCGGCCAGGTCATCGCCGCGCTACCCACCGAGGCGCCCGCCGAAGAATCGTTGCGCGCATGGCTGCTCCGGCACGTCGACGCCAGGACGGCTGAGGCCATCGTCGGAGTGGTCTTCATCTTCACCTTCGACCACGACCCCGGGCGGCTTTCGGCCGCGTTCGCCCACCAGCGCCTGCGCCGGGCGATGGCCGGCGGCGTCCGGTACGTGACCGGCGGGTGGTCCACCCTGGTCGACCTTCTGGCCGAGCGGGCAGCCGGCCTCGGCGCGCAGATAAGCACCCGGACACGGGTGCCTGCCCTGCCCGCGGGCCCGACGATCCTGGCCACCAGCCTGGCCACGGCGCGCCAATTGACCGGCGACCGATCGCTCACCTGGCCCGGCGCCCGCGTGACGACGGTCGACCTGGGCCTGCGGGTCGACAGCGGCCCAGACTGGTTCCGGGTGATGGACCTCGATGCCCGGATCTACGCCGCCCGCTACAGCCTCGCCGACCCCACCCTGGCCCCGCCCGGACACGAACTCGTCCAGATCTCCGCCGCCTGCGCCCCAGGCGAGCGGAAAGCCGACGCCGAACGCCGCGTTCACCATCTTCTCGACGAGTCCTGGCCCGGCTGGCGCGCGGCGCTGCAGTGGTACCGCAGCGCCCTGCGCACGGACTGCACCGGAGCCATCGATCTGCCCGGGACGACCTGGCACGACCGCCCGGCCGTCGGCCGCGGTGACTCCCTCGCCGTGGCCACAGACCAGTCAGCCGCGCCGGGACTGCTGGCCGAGGTCGGAATCAGCGCTGCGCAACTCGCCCTCCAGCAGCTCGGCGAAACCCCCATGCTCGCTGAGGCCCACATGCGGGTCTGATTCTCGCCACGATCAAGGTCGGTCCCGGTGAACATGCTCGGCTGGGACCAGACGGCACTCGGAGGCTGATCATGTCGGTCAGCACCCGGAGGTCGTCGTGTGCGGCTCCTGGTCGTTATCCGGGTTGCTCAAGCGAACCTGCTCTGGTCAACCGCATGGCGGCTTTTGAGCCGCGTCAGGCGAGTAGGCTGACCGCGCTTACCCGCGACGATCAAGGAGCCGCTCATGACGACCGACCCGACGATGACCCGGATCGGCCAGGGGGTGGAGTTGCATCACCACCAAGGTCAGCGTGAAGCTGCTCGCGACCTGTTCGCGCAGATCTGGGATGACATCGGCGGCGAGCAAGGCGATCCGCTGCATGTTTGCGTTCTTGCCCACTCGATGGCCGACGTGCAGGACGACGTGCATGAGGAGCTGAGGTGGGATCTGCGAGCGCTTGCCGCCGCCGATCTGGTCACCGATGAGCGGGTGGCCGAAGCCGGGGTGCCGCTTTCGGTGGCCGGCTTGTATCCGTCGTTGCACCTGAACCTGAGTGAGTGCTATCGCAAGCTGGGCGATCTCGATCGCGCCCGTGAGCACCTCCAGCAGGCGCGGGACGGGATCGGCGTGCTTGGCGACGACGACTACGGGCGGCTCATCAGGGGTGGCCTGGAGCAGGTGGCCGGGCAGTTGGGTGAGACCATCTGACGTCCTCGGACCAGGACCTCCAGGGTCTCCAGCACGGTGATCCCCGGCGGACCCAGATCCTTGAGCCATGCTCATCGGAGCAGTCTCAGCACGCCTTAACGGCGCACCTTGAACCTCAGGTGCAGCACCCCTTCGCCCTGGATGACCACGTGGGGATCCTCCAGCAGATGCTGCCCATCGATGCTGCCGAAGTAGCGTTTGCCCGACCCGAACACCACCGGCGCCACGTCCATCGCCACCTCGTCCACGAGGCCGGCCGCCAGGATCTGGCTGCCCACGTCGCCGGCGTTCACAGCGACGGTTCGCTCCCCGGCGAGCTCCTGGGCCTTGTCGATCGCAGCCGTCACGCCATCGACGAAATGGTACGAAGCCTCGGGGTGCCAGCCCTCAGGCTTGGGCCGGTGGGACACCACGACCACGTGGTCACCCGCGGGCGGCCGACCCTCCCAGCCGTTCACCAGGTCGAACAGGTGGCGGCCCATCACGATCGTGCCGATCGTCTCCCACGTCGACCGGACGTACTCCGCCGATGCACGTGAGACCTTGATGCCGCTTCCGACTCCGGAATGGTCGTACTGCTGGTCGCCGCCTTCGGTGATCGGGATTTCGCCGTTGAAGTACCAATCGTGGAGTGGCCCGACGTCGTCGTTCTTGTCGGCGATGAAGCCGTCCACCGACACCACGTTGTGCATGATTACTGTGCCCACAGGTTCTCCTGGAATCTCCTTGCGCGTTCGCCCCCGATCCTTCCGCCCTCAGGGCGAGTGGGCTTGTAAAAAATCAATCGGCGGGCATCGGCCCGCTGTCCGGCGGAAATCCCCGCTCGGCGGGGAACCGGCGCCGCAGGTCCAGGTATTCCGTCGGGGTATGGCCGGTGAAGTCCTTGAACTCCCTGCTGAAGTGGGCCTGGTCGAAGTAGCCCGCCGTGTGGGCGAGCTGCGACCAGTCGACCGGCCGCAGAGCGTCCACGGACACGATCAGCCGCGCGAACCGGTAGATCCGCGCCACCCGCTTCGGGGTGACCCCGACATGAGACTTGAACTGCGTGGCCAGGTGATTGCCACTCACCCCGGCGGCATCGGCCAGCGCACCCACCGGCACCACGCCGTAGGAGGTCTCCAAACACCAGCCCGTGTGCTGGACCAGGTCGAGACCGCGCGACGGCGCCTCGGCAAGCCGCGATCGCAGCTCCTCCTCCAGCACCCGCAGCGCCTCGGCGGCCGACGTGAGGTCGCCGACCTGATTGCGGATCCGATCCATGGACCGTTGCCAGACGGCGTCGACCGGCACCCATCGGTCCCGCAGTTCGGTCGCCGGCATGTCGGCGAACGGCGAGATCCCCCAAGGCTTGAAGTGCACCCCGACGAGCCGCACCGGTGTGGGGTACTCGAAGAGGAAACGCCTGGTCCATACCCCCATGAACCACCCATCGGTGAACACTGCCGGCGGCACCGAGGGATCGGAATCCCACAGGCGGACGGGTCCGCCCAGGTTGATGAACAGGTGGGCGGACGGCATCGGCGGGACGTTCATCCGGCGGTGGCGCGGCACTCCGGTGAGGCAGTAGATGTCGTCGATGAACCGGTCGAGCGGCGGCGCGGGCACCCGGACGACGTATTCCATGGAGTCAGTGTGACCGACGAGGGTGCCCGCTCAGCCTCACCCCGGCCCGCTTTGAAGTGATCTACACCACTCACGACTGTTGTGTGCACTTTTTCCACAGAGCACCGGAAAGCGCCCTCGTACGGATCTCCGACGAGGCCGGGCAGCTTGATTCCAAGCGGTGCCAGCCCGGCATGTTCTGCATCTTCGCCGACCCGGACTTCAAGGGCGACGTCCTCGGGACGTTCGGCGATGTCGCCAACGTCGGCGTCGCCAGCCGGCGCATCGGCGGCTTCAACGCCCCAACAGCAACCCCGTGGCCTTCGCCCTGAAGATCCGCCCCAACGAGTTCAGCCCCAACGTCGGCTTCTTCGCCGACGATCTGACCACCGCCTACGGCACCTGCTAGAGAGCCGGTCATGTAGCCGTCCGATATCGCATGAGGCGAGCGGCTCGGGTCACGCCAAAGCCCTCACCACATGGCTCCGGGTCCGGCTTCCGGCATTCTCGGCTCGACCCGCGCAGGACTGGTTGACCAGAAGAGGAACCCTTTGCTGACTCTTGCTTTGAGGGGCCCATAAACCGGTTGCGCGCCCGCCTGGGCATGCCGCCAGAATTGGCGCGTGACTGCGCCCGCCGACCTGGAGTTCCTGGTCCGGTTGCTTGAAGCGTGGGGGTTTCCCCCGGACACGACGATCATCCGAGCCGAGCAGGGGACCAACAACCAGACGTTCGTGCTCCGCCAAGGGGACCTCCGATACGTGCTCCGGGTCAGCCAGACCCTGTCCGCGGCGCGGGTCGGCGCCGAGCACCGGATCCTGCGGTGGGTACGGCAGGCCGGACTTCCCTTCCAGGTGCCTGAGCCGGTCGCCGCGCCCAGCGGGGACACCGTGATCGAGACCGCGGCGGGACCCGCCACCGTCTGCCGGTGGATCCCCGGCGTGCGGCCCGACCTCACGGGCCGGACGGCACTCGAGCGCTTCGGCCGGGCGGCCGGGCTGCTCGGCGAGACATTGCTGGGCGTACCGCCAGAAGACGGGCTGGGAGACTGGCGCGGCAATCCTCTGGCGCACCCCGCCGTGCCGCACGTCGGCGCCCTTTGCCGTCAGCTGCGCGCCGCCGGGATCAGCGCGGAGCGGGCCGCCCACCTCGAGGCCGTGGCACGCCGCGTCGAGCAGGAGTGGCCTGTGGGCGGCGGCACACTGCCGACCCAGGTCATCCACGGTGACCTGGCGGCCTCGAACGCCCTGGTCGACGAGGACACCGGGGAGGTGAGCGGGCTGCTTGACTTCGAGTTCGCCGGGCTCGGCTTCCTGGTCCAGGAGGTGATGGCGGCGCTGTTCAACAGCGGGGCCCTGGAGACGCGCGACTGGCAGCTCCGCACGACGGCCTTCCTCCGGGGGTACGCCTCGGTCCGCCCGCTGGACGTCGCCGAGGCCGACGCCCTGCCCCAGCTGCTCCTCGCCCGGGCGGTCGGCAGCGCCCTGTGGCGGGCGGGCCGCTGGCTGAACGGGAGGGCGCAACTCGACGAGGTCGCCGACCGAATCCGCAAGCTGGAGGACACGACCCGCTGGCTCGACGCCAACGGTGGAAAGCTCCGGTCACTCGCGGCCTCCGGCGGGCACGGGTGACTCGGAAACGGCCAGCGCCGCGTCGCGCGCCTGCGGGCCGCGCGGGTCGCATGTCGGTCGCGTCAGGTGCTCTCGGTCGGATCGGAGACCTGCCCGCCGCTCTCCTCGTGCGAGGCCTTGCCCTGTGAGGCCGGCACCACGATCTCCTCGTTGTCCTTGTTACGAGCCACCCAGAGATAGACCAGCGCGCCGACGAACAGCACGATCGAGGTCCACTGGTTGATCCGCAGCCCAAGGAGCGTCACCGCGTGGTCCACCCCGCCGACCGGGTCGATCCGCAGCCCTTCGATCCAGAACCGCCCGAACGTGTAGCCGGCGACGTAGACGGCGAACAGGCGGCCGTGGTGCAGCGTGAACCGTCTGCCGGCCAGGATCAGTCCGAAACCGAGCGCCGCGTCCCACAGCGACTCGTACAGGAAGGTCGGGTGGTAGAGCACGCCTGGCTCGCCGCCGTGCGCCTGGTCGATCTCCAGGCCCCACGGCAACGTGGTCGGACTACCGTACAGCTCCTGGTTGAACCAGTTGCCCCAGCGGGCGATCGCCTGCCCGAACGCGATGCCGGGCGCGACCGTGTCGGCCACGGCTGCCAGCGACAGCCCCCGGCGGCGGCAGGCCAGCCACATGCCCACGCCTCCCAGGGCGACCGCGCCCCAGATGCTGAGCCCGCCTTCCCAAATGAACAGCGCCTGGTACGGCTCCTTGATCGCGCGCGGGCCGAAGTAGGTCTGCCAGTCGGTGATGACGTGGTAGAGGCGAGCCCCGATCAGGCCGAAGATCACTCCGGGGACCGCCAGGTCGCCGATCGTGCCCTTCTCGCCGCCGCGGGCGCGCCAACGGCGCTCGCTCAGCCAGATGCCGAAGCCGATCGCGATGATGAAGCACAATGCGTAGGCCCGGATCGGGATGAATCCGAGATACCAGACCCCTTCGGAAGGGCTGGGAATCGAGGCGAGAGGCATGCCGGTGAGGCTAGCCAACACGAGGCCCCTTGACCGCCTTCGTAACCTGATCGCGAGCCATCTGCGATGTGACGCGGCGTAGCCGAACCGGTGCGGCATCCGCTGGCCGTGCGCTTGCTACTCCCCCGGCCTCCGCCCAGGCCCAAGGCGGGCTCGGGCGGCAGGTCACCGCCGCCTGGACCCTGATCGTCGAAGCCGCGGAGAAGACGGCCGCCGCCACTCACGCCCTGCAACTGCGCGAGGAGAAACGGCAGCGCACCAAGCAGGTGCCGGGAGCTGGACAAGACCAACCGCCGGACGGCCACAACGACCACCATCGGGCCCGGCGTTCCCACGCTCTGGCGGTCACACCCGACGGTATTGCGGCCTCCATAGCCGAAGGCGGCCCGGCCGTCGACATCACGACCGCACACAGCACAGTCCGGGATGATCGCCCTACCTGACAGCGGTTCTTCGATGGCTCGACGATGCTGCTCGCCAGAGCTCCGTCTCCGTCGTCGCCCGACCCGTACACGCCGAACAGACCACGGTCGGCCACGGCCCGACGGCGACCGCACTGACCCGGACGGACGCCACGCGGGAGCGGGGCTGGGGAGTCAGCCGACGGGGTCGTGGTCATCGTTCGTTGATGGTCTGGTCGCCACCGGCCTGATACACCCGGCCCTGCCCCGAAGCCTGCGCCCGCATCTGCACATTGCGCGCGCCATCCCCCGTCGAGACGACGCCGGTATTGTCCCCGCCGATGGCGATCGACCGCTCCCCCGAAGCCGACATGCCAGGCGGCGTCTCGGGCACGCCATCCGCTGGGTCAGCGGCGGCAGCGGTCGGCTGGGTACGGTCGGCGCGCAGCTGCAGCAGCAGTGCCACCACCGCGACCACCAGTCCGGCCGCGCCGATGAACATGCTGATCACGCTGGCCCGCTGATCCAGCACGCCCAGCACGTCCGGCGGGAGGCGTAGCGGGTCGGCGAAGAAGCCGATCAATCCCACGGCCGGTAACGCCGTCATCGCGACGATCACGGCGATGACCGCCCGCCGTCTGCCCCGTGACCGTGGGACGTGTCCGGATCCTGCTGCCGTCTTCGACATGCTTCCAGGGTGCTCCCGAACCACCATGAGCAGGACGCATAGTGACGAACGCGTTACCTTCGCCCGCGAGGTAGGCGTCGGCCGCTCCACGCCGTACCGGGCGCTGGAAGACGACGACCAACCCGCCACATCGGCCGCCGGGCCGGCGAGGTAGCGGTCTACGGCTGGTGCGACGGCGGGCCGTCGGGCAGGTCGCGGTCGGTGAACATGGCGATCAGGCGGCGCACCGGCATGCCGGCCTCCGTGGGGTAGCGGAAGTCCAGGTCCGTGTTGATGGTGTAGCGGTTGTGGCGGCCGACTCGTTCGCGGGTGAGGTATCCGGCATCGTGCAGGTCGTTGACGATGCTCTGTACGGTGCGCTCGGTGATGCCGATCCAGGAGGCGATCTCGCGCAGCCGTACCTCGGGGTTGCGGGCGATCTCCAGCAGCACGCGGGCGTGGTGGGTCAGGAAGGTCCAGGCCGGGGTCTCGTGACCGGGCTGCATGGCGCTCACGCTTTCAGTCCGTGGTGGCGGACGGTGTCGGGTAGTGGCTGGCATCAGAGTTTATAATGAAAGCTATTTCATGTAACCTTCTTCAGGGTTTACGGTTGAGAACGGCACCAAAGTCCCCGTACCGATCGAGGAGGCGGATACGCGATGTCTGAGCAGGCGGACGGCCGCCATGCCGAGGACCTGACCGCACGGATGACTGACGTGATCCCGCTACATCTGACCAGCCGAGCCCTGATCGGCGGCACCCTCATCGAGGTGGTGGGCGAGGTGGATGCCGCCACAGTCGCCCAACTGACCGCCTACATCGAGCGTGAGCATCCGGACGCCGGCCTGCCCCTGGTGCTGGATTTGTCCGGGGTGAGTTTCATGGACAGCTCCGGCCTGCATCTGCTCATCCAGCAGCACCACCGTCAAGATGAGCATGGCGCCGGCCTGCACCTGGCCGCCCCGCACAAACGGGTGAGGCGCATCCTGGAGATCACGGGCGTCGGTCAGTTGCTGCGCACCCATTCCGGGCTCGATCAGGCGCTGCTGGCCGCCGATCTGATCGATCCCATGCCGCGGTCCGCGGCATGACCTGACGCTCTGGCCATCGGCGGCTCGGCGACGGTGATCGCGCACGGGCCTGCATGCGTGCGGCTCGCCAGGCCGTCGGTGTCGGCTCCATTTACGCCCAGCGGGCATCGGACAGGTCCGGGGGCAAGGACGGCGCGAGGTCATAGTCCCGTGCTGGCAACTGTCGCCCCAGAAGGCCCGCATCTGTCGAGTCGGGCGACTCAAGGGCATCCCGGGATCATGCGTCCGCCATCTCGTCCTTGTGGCGGAACAGGATCCGGTATTCCTGAGGGGAGGTGCCGAGGTGCCGATGGAATGCGGCCCGCAAGGAAGCGGGAGCGCCGAGACCGGTCAGGCGGCCGATCTGCTCGATGGGCACGGTGGTCGCCTCCAGCAGTTCGCGTGCCCGGTCAATGCGAGCGTCGGTCAGCCAGGCCATGGGCGGAGTGCCGGTCTCCTCACGGAAGCGGCGGATCAGTGTCCGCCGCGACATATGGGCGCGTTCGGCGAGCTGGTCGACGGTCAGGGGCGTCGCAAGGTTGTCAAGCATCCACTCCCGCAGAGGTGCGAGTTCATCTCCGCTCGCTTCGGGGCGGAATTGTTCGATGAACTGTGCTTGGCCTCCCCGTCGCCGTGGCGGCGCGACGAGATCGCGTGCGTGCGTGTTCGCTGCTGCGGCGCCCAGGTCGGTGCGGATCAGGTGCAGGCACAGGTCAATTCCCGCGGTCACGCCGGCGGACGTGAGGATCTCGCCGTCGTCGACGTAGAGCTGATTCGGCAGGACATCGACGAGTGGGTAGCGCTGACGCAATTGCTCGGCGTGCCGCCAGTGTGTGGTCGCGCGGCGCCCGTCGAGCAGCCCGGCCGCGGCCAGGGCGAAGGCCGCGGTGCAGATGGAGACGAGTCGGGCGCCTCGGGCGTGAGCTGCTCGTAGTGCCGCCAGAAGCTCAGCGGACAGGGTCGCGTCAATGTGGTCGTAACCCGGAATGATCACAGTGGCGGCGTCGTCCAGCGCCTCGAGGCCGGCCGCGACGGTGATCGCGAAGCCGAACCCTGGCACCAGGCCGGTGTCGGTGTCACCGCACACCGTCAGCTCATAGTGGGGGTCCATGGCGAAGATCTGCGTCGCGGTACCGAACTCGAGCGGAAGCACACCGGGCAGTACGAGCACCGCAACGTGGTGTCTGTTTGTCATAGTGGCACGACTGTAGCGCTGGTTGGCATCCGTGCCACTTTTGGCAGGAGGGCCGGTTTCATAGTGTCGCGTCATGACCGGCATCCCCGCACTCTCGGAAGGCCTGCAGAACGAGGTACTCGCTCTTCCTGCCGGGCCGCTGGTTGAGGCAAGCCTCGCCGCGGCGCGTGCTGCGGTGCATCCGTCTGTGCTCAACCACTGCATTCGCGGTTTCTACTGGGCCCGCCTGTTCGCCGCCCACAAAGGCGTCCTGAACGACGCGGACTACGACGAGGAACTCCTCTTCGCCGCCCATGTGATGCACGACCTGGGTACAGGCCCCGACGCACCCGGCCGGCTCCGGTTCGAGATGGAAGGCGCCGATCTTGCCGCCATCGTGCTGACCGACCTCGGCGCTCCCGCCCGGGACGTCGACCGGGTCTGGGAGGCGATCGCTCTTCACACCACTCCGCAGATCCCCGAACGAATGGGGCTGCTGACCTACCTCACCTACGAAGGCATCTGGATAGATTTCGGCAAACATTTCGACCTCGTGGCCAAGGAACAGAGGCAGATCCATGCCGCCTACCCACGGCTCGAGATGGTCCGCCATCTGACCGGCGAAGTCCTCGCCCACGGAGCCCGCTCCGAGACCGCCGCCCCCGTACGCGATCGCCTACCACCTGGCGCGTGAGCGGGAAGCAGATGGAGTCACCTTCATGGAGCGTGGCGTAGCCAATGGCCCGTGGGTGGAGTAGGCGGAGGCCCTCGGCACCGGCTTCATGGTGACCGTTTCCGTCGACTGAACAGGGTCGCCTTTCGACCCGTCCCCTCCAACCAGGAAGCCGTCCTCCACGGCACCGACGCCATCGCCGAAATCCTCGACCTGCGCAGCATTCAGGTTGCCGAAGACTCACCCTGGTTTTGAGTATCCCGGGCGTTGCGCGAAAAGCCCGGGACTGTACCGCAAGAATCGGAGTTAAGCATGTCGGATTTTGTCGAATTCACATTCCGAGGGCAGCCGGGCTACAGCGAGCCGGCAGTCCGGGAGATCGTCACCAGTTCGATTCCCGTCAGGACGATCGCCATCTACTGCTTTGACCCCCGGGCAGCCGGCGTTGCGCAGGCAGTGGCCGATTACTTCGGTGACGAGGTCTACCCTGGTGACCTTGTCCTCGACGAGGCAGGCAGAAAGAGAGGTTCTACAGCGACGGTGTTCCCCCTCATCGTCGGGGGTGGACGCGCAGCGGATGCTCTTCGCTCGATCACGGTCTCCCAGCACCTCTTCGGAATCGAGCGGGTTGTCGTCGTACACCACTCCTTCTGCGGCGGTACCTCATTCACGGAGGAGGGGATCATCGATGCGTGGAAACGTGAACAGCACACCGATATCTCGTCTGCGTACGACTGGGACGGCATCTGCATCGCTGACTTCGAGAAATCACTCAACTACGACGTAAGCCTGATCCGCAACAGCCCAGGCACGCCGAAGCACGTTGAGATTCACGGCCTCTTCTACGACATCGATTCCGGCGAGCTGACAGAGGTCGTCCGGGACGTTCCGTAATCCAAGTGCACGTGCGGCGGGATGATCGGGGCGACGGTGATGGTGAGCTTGGGTTTGTGCTGGGTCGCGGTGGCGTCGGTGAAGGCGAACACGCCGTCGAACTGCTTTCCGGGACGCCGTAGACCAGAACGCGGCCGCGCCGCTGCTCGCAGGAAGAAAAGCGTGCACGAGGCGGCGGCCTGGCTGCCGAGCGCCCGGTCGGTGGCGGTATCCCAGCTTGCCTCCGCCACCCGGTGGGGCGCACGGTCGGGCCCGGTTGTGTCCACAAGGCGGTTCGTGAAGCAGAGCGGGATTCGTCGGGCCTGCGGCCGGCTGGCCGAACTGAGCGAGCGGGCGGGCGGCGAGCCGGTCACCTTAGCCCGGCGTGGCCCGGCGTGGCCCGGCGTGGCCCGGCGTGGCCCGGCGTGGCCCGGCCTGGCCCAACGTGGCCCGACGCGCCCCGGCGTGGCCTGGCATGGCCTGGGCCGCAGGGCGGCCGTCCTGCGGCCGGTCGAAGTGGCCGCCCCTGTGCGCCGGCCGAGGTGGGCCACCCCTGTGCGCTGGCCGGCCTGCGGGCCGCGTAGAGACGCGACGAAGAGCTGCGTGTCCGGGCCGAGGTGGATGACAGGTACGCCGCCGACCGGCTGGCCGATGCGCCGGCGCGGGCAGGGGCGGGCGGGTGCTTGTACGGACTTGTACGGATGATTCGGCCAGGGCTTCACCGGCCACGGAATTCTCGTCAGCGTGGTTCCAGCAACGACCCATCGCGGAGCGCGCGGCTTCGCGCAAGCAGGGAGGAACCCCGTTGTCCAGACTCATCAAGGCCGCGTTCGCCACGGCAGCGCTGTCCGGCGCTCTCGCGCTGACGATCACCGCCGCCGACGCCGTGTCCAGTTCCCAGACCGGCACGCAGACCAGCGCTCAGTCTTACACCGGGGAGAGCAGCCCATGGACCGCCCAGACGGTCGGAGCCTGGGGGAACATCCCGACGGCGTCTGTCAACGTCACCGTGCCCTCAGGGACGACGCGATTCGTCGACGCCCGCTTCACCGCCGAGTCCATTTGCGCCGGCGACGCCAGTGCATGGTGCTCCGTGCGCATCGTCGTGATCAACTCCGCGGGGACGACCACCGAGTTGCAACCGGTCACGAGCACGGACTACAGGTTCGACAGCCCCGGTGGCGTCGAGGAGGCCCACGCCCTCGAGCGCTTCTCTGCTCCCCTGGGCCCGGGCACCTACACCGTCCGGGTGCAAGCCCTGCGCATCACGGGCATCACTCAGTTCACCCTGGACGACTACGCGTTCGCGGTCGGCCTCGTCGAGCCCTAAGACATGATCATCAATAGGTCCCTGCGGACGTCTCCGCAGGGACCTATTGATCGTGAGATCAGGCGGCCGGGTCTCGCCGTGGCCTGCACGCCTTACCGGGCCAGCTCCACCATTCCGCCGGTTCCGCCGATGTCGACCTCTACCGGCATCGTGGGCTTTGCCGAACACCGGGGAAACGCCTTGAAGGCCGATCCACGTGCCTCACCTACCTGAAGAGATCATCGCGCTCTGACCTGTGAGAAGGGACCTCGAACCCTGGATGGCCAGCACTTCTTCCGCCCATTCGCGCGGATCACCTCACAGACCGAGCCGAAGCGAGTGGCGTTGTCAGCGAAGGATTTGGCCTCACCAGCGCGTAGCGAACGCTGCCCAGGTGTCGGCAGGCGGCTGGGGACAGCAGCCGGTCCTTGTGAGCGGCGAGTCCGCGCCGGCATGGGTCGGCGGCGCACGCAACAGGGCCGTTCTGGCCGGGAATGGCGAGTTTGCGTGATTGCAGCGTCAGTGCCGGCGTGAACAACAGCGGCTGCGTGCCTCTGGCGTCAGGCTTCACCGGTGGCGATGCGTTCGCCGAGCCCGGCCGGCGTGCCTGCCTCGTTCAACGACAGGTGATCGAGGCCAGCCGCGCCTGTCGCCGGGGTCGTGGCCTGGCTCTTGTCGGCTCCAGGTCACTCGTCCAGATTCGACATGGTGCTGTGTCCGAAGGGGATGACCATGGTCCAGCCCTCGACCAGGTCATTCATGATCTCACCGAACTTCTGCACCGGTCCGTTGTTGATGTGGCTCTCGAAGGCGGCCTCATCCGTGTAGACCTCGTAGACGTACATCACGTCAGGTTCCGTCTCGACCTCCCACAGGTCGAGTCGCAGCGTGCCCGGCTCGGATTCCCTGACCACCTGGGTGTTCCAGCGCGAAAGCTCCAGAAACTCCGATCGCTTTCCTGGTTTGATGACGAGCCTGACGAGTGCCCCGTACATCAGATGCTCCTGATCTTGGGCCGGCCGCTCTTTGCAGCCGGATCCGGGTGGGGGTTCTAGCGGGGGTTGTCGGCGCGCCAGGCGACGTAGTCGGCGACCGCCTTGGCGGTGTCGAAGGCCGGTGCGAAGCCGGTGTCGTGGGTGAGCCGGGTGGTGTCGAGGTAGGGGTTGTCGCCGGGGCCGGTCTGCCGTCCGGGCAGGAGGTCGAGCCGCAGGCCGGGAGTGATCGCCTGCACGGCGTCCGCAAGCTCGCGGTTGGTGAACGGTCGGCCGCTGGAGACGTTGTAGGTGTCGTGCCGCAGGGTTTCCGCGGTCGTCAGCAGGGCGATCGCGCGCCCGGCATCGGGTGCGTAGCAACTGTCGCCGCCGTCGTCGGCGTACAGCGGCTGCGGCTTCTCACCGCGGAGCACGGCGCTGATGTACGGCGGGATGTGGTTGAACGGTGATTCCGGGTCCATCAGCGGCCCCCAGATGCTCCCGATCCGGAGCACGACTGGCTGGACGCCGCTGCCCTGGAGGCTGTGCGTGGTCAATGGCTCGACGGCCTTCTTGAAGGCGACGATCAGGTGCGGCAGGTTCGCGGTGGGCAGCGCGAGCTCCTCGTGCCAGCGGGTCTCGCTCCGGCCGACGTACACGCCGAGGCTGCTCGCGACGGCGAACCTGCGCACGCCCCACGTGCGGGCGGCGTCCAGCGCGTTGAGCAGGCCGATCGTGTCCGTACGGAAGTAGCGGACCGGGTCCTCTCCGGGGATGCTGCCGGCGAGATGGACGACGTCGCTGATGTCGTGGCGATCGGCGAGGGCCAGGAAGGCGTCCCAGTCGGTGACGTCGAGAGGCTCCACGCTGACCCGGCCGGCGAGGAACGACGGGACCTCGGTCCGGCGGTGTGCGGTGACGACGACCTCGTGTCCGAGGTCGACGAGCGCGCGGGCGGTGTGCGCGCCGATCATGCCCAGCCCGCCGGTGACGAGGATCATCGGACCACCTCGTAGTGGAGGTGGGTGACACCCTGTGCCGGTACGGCCTCCAGCAGACGGAGGTGTACGTGCTCGGGCAGCGACTGGAAGAAGGGGCGGCCGCCGCCGAGCAGGATGGGTACCTGGTGGAGGATCACCTCGTCGACGAGCCCTGCCTTCAGGGCCTCGGTCGTGACGCCGCCGCCCATGAGGCCGACGTCCCGGCCGTCGGCGGCCTCGCGAGCCGCCGCGATCGCGTCTTTGATGCCAGTGGTGATGAGGGTTTGCCGGTCGGTCATCTCCGGCGCGGCCCGGTGGCTGAGGACGACGAGCCGGGCTTTCGGGTGTGGGCTGCCGCCTCCGAAACGGTCGGAATCCTCGTAGGTGTTGCGCCCTGCGACGACCGCGCCCGCACGTGCGGCGAGAGCGTCGAAGACGCGGGCGCTCGGCTCGCTCAGTTTGAACCCGTCGAAGACCCGGCTGGGTGTGTCGCCGTTGAAGTACCAGTCGAACAGCATCGTTGCGTCTCCCAGCCCGCGTCCGGCGCCGGGGTCGCGGCCGGTGATGTAGCCGTCGACCGACACCGCGTGGGCGGCGATGACCTTGCTCATGGCGGCAATTCCTTTCTGGAGTTCCTTGAAGAGACTCTATGACCGTAACACTTGAAGTTCCTTAAGGGAACTCCAATGGGTAGACTGATCCCATGCAACGCACCAACTTCGGCGACATGGCCTGCTCCATCGCCCGCACCCTCGACGTCATCGGAGAGCCCTGGTCACCCCTGATCCTGCGCGACGTATGGGCCGGCCTGAACCGGTTCGACCACCTCCAGGCCGACCTCGGGATCTCCCGCAAAGTGCTGACCGAACGCCTCAACCACCTCGTCGGCCAAGGCGTCCTCGAACGCCGCCCCTACGACAACCGGCCACGCCACGAGTACCACCTGACCGTCAAAGGCACCGAACTGGTCGACCTGCTCATGGTCATGGCCGGCTGGGGCGACAAATGGCTCGCGGGCGAGGCCGGACCGCCCGTGCTCTACCGCCACCACGCATGCGGCGAGATCAGCCGTACCGACCTGCGCTGCGCCCACTGCGGCGAGCCGATGCACGCCGGCGACGTCGACCTGCTGCCAGGCCCAGGAGCGGCCACGTGATCGAGACCGGTTCCCCAGCTCGCCGGGAGGCACATGCCCTCCCGTGCGACGAGGTAGGGCCGGCCACAGCACGAACACGTCCACGGACACCAGCGGCGACGACAGAGGGAACACCGCGGGACCGAGCCACCGCCTCGGTTCCGGCCCGCGGCGCAGTGCGATCGATGATCATGATTGCGCTCCTTCCGGTTGCCGAGAAGTCTCGCGGCTCCGCCGCTCGACCGACAGATGCCGATGTGGACTGTCATCGGTGATGAACGCCATCGCGAGTTCGGTGATATTTGCATCTGTTCCCGGAGGCCCGCCGCCGCAAGGCGGCCCGGGTATCCAGTCGGGAAAGCCGCGCATTTGCGGGTCGGCGGCAGGGCGACGGCGAGCGGGTACGGGTGGAGACCGGCCCGGCGCCGGTGACGCCTGATCTGCGAAAAGGAAACGTTCTACGCCCTCGCGAAGGGGCAGGTCACCGTCGATGACGCGGTGGCTTCAGGACGACCTGTCGTGGAGCCGCTCGGCAGTTCTTCGAGCTGTTCCGCCTGCCCGACGGACATCGCACGACCGCGCACTGAGTCCGTGCGGCGCCCGCGCAAAGGACTCCGCACTTCTCCAGAAACGGAAACCGTGATGGAACGCAATCTTCTGGTGATCGGGGCGACCGGAAAGACCGGTCGCCACACCGCCGAACTGCTGCTTCAGCGCGGCCACCACGTCCGCGCGCTCGTCCGCCGGGTCGATGAGCGCTCCGAGAGGCTCGCCGGACTCGGGGCGCAGATCGTGGAAGGCGACGTCCTCGACCTCAACTCCTTGGCGGAGGCGACGAAAGGGATCGAGGCCCTGTACTTCACCTACCCGATCCTTCCCGGCCTGATGGACGCCACGGCGAACGTGGCCCTGGCTGCGGAGGAGCACGGCGTACAGGCGATCGTGAACATGTCGCAAATCTCCGCCCGCCGCGACTCCGCCAGCAACGCGGCGCGCCAGCACTGGGTCGCGGAACGTGTGCTGGACCGCTTCCCGGTGGCCGTCACCCACATCCGTCCGACCTTCTTCGCCCAGTGGCTGATCAACACCTGGGCCGACGGGACCGGCGAACTGCGGCTGCCCTTCGCCGACGGACGCCATGCCCCGATCGCTGAAAGCGACCAGGCAAGGGTGATCGCGGCCATCCTGGAGGACCCCGCCCCGCACGCCGGCAAGATCTACCCGCTGTACGGGCCGGTGGAGCTCAACCACTACGAGATCGCCGAGAAGATGTCGCAGGCGCTCGGCCGTCAGGTCACCTACGTGCCCATCAGCCTCGACGAGTTCAGAACCATCCTCGAGGGCCGCGGCGCCTCGGAACACCTCATCCAGCACCTTCTCGCCGTCGCGGTCGACTACCGCAACGGCATCTTCGCCGGCACCAGCGATGTCGTGAAGAAGATCGGCGGCACCGACCCCCTCGATGTCGAGAGCTTCGTCGCCCAGAACCGGGCGGCCTTCGACCTGCGCACCGCCTGAAACCCAGGATCGTCCCGTGGGTTCGGCCTGGAAATCACGCGCGGAGCTCGCGGCAGGACATCAGGTGGTGGCATCCGCGAGCAGTTCCCCGATGGGGACAACTGTCCGTGCCGTCGGATGTGACCGACCCCGGGAGCATCCAGGCGGCAGTCGAACGGTTCGGACGCATCGACGTCCTGGTCAACAACGCCGGCACCGGCCTGCTCGCCGCCGAGGAAGATTCCAACGAAGCCACGGTGCGCGCGCCGTGCTGCCGCTACTGCGGCGCCTGCGTTCCGGGCACGTCAGCTCCGTCGTGGGCTTCGCCACCGCGCCGGGCCTCTTCCGCATCGATGTGATCGACGACTACGCCGACACCATGCCTGAAGCCGCTACGGGGCTCAAACACAGCTCGTCCAGCCCCCGGGCAGCCCCGCACGGAAGCGGTGCCCCGTGCCCTGGAGCTCGGTGAGGGCGGCGGCGGGGATCTTCGGCGAGCCGGATCTCTGGGGGGCGACCTTTGTCGTGATTGCCCGCGGCGAACGGCTGTCTGCCATCACACGGCGGTTGGGCCGCCGCGGGGAACTTCGCGGCAACGGAAGCATCGGCGATGTCGTCCAGGCGGGCATCCCTCACCGGTCGTTGTGCGTAGTTCCCCGCGTTGCCGGGCCGGAGGCTGCAAGAGCCGTGGCGGGCCGAAAAGGCTGTGCGCCTGTCGGTCAGTAGCCGACGGTGAAGCGCCGCCCACGGTGCCTGGGCTGCTCGATCTCGTCGACGAGGGCGACCGCGTAGTCCTCCACGGTGATGGTGCTGTTGCCGTCGTCGTCGGTGATGAGGTCGTCCAGGGCGGTGCGGTAGCTGCCGGTGCGGGTGCCGGGCTCGATCATGGCCGCGGGGCTGATGTTGGTCCAGTCGACGTCGGTGACGGTCCGGTAGTAGTCGAGGGCGTCGCCGTGGGCGTGCATGATCTGCAGCAGGAAGTCGGGCAGGCCCGGGGCGTCCCACACCTGCTTGCCGTCGGGGGTGCGCAGGGACCCGGCGCCGCCGACGGTGATCAGGCGGGGTGCCTGCCCGCCGAGCGTCCGCAGTCCTTCGGTGAGGGCGACGGCGGCAGGCTTGATGGTGGCGATGTGGCCGGGGCCGTCACCGCCGCCGACAGCGCTGACGACGACGTCGCCGCCCTTCGCGGCGGCGGCGACCGACTGGACGTCGAGGACGTCGCCGGTGGTGACGGTCAGGTTCGCGTGGTGTTCGGTGACCTTGGCGGGGTCGCGGACGACGGCGGTGACGGTGTGGCCGCGGTCGAGGGCCTCGCGGACGATGGCGGAGCCGATGGTGCCGTTGGCGCCGAAGACAGCGATGTTCGTCATGGCAGTGTTTTCCTTTGTGATCTGTTGTGGTGGTTCGGGGGGGTGGTCAGGCGGAGGTGGGGGCCATGTGCCGGTCGAGGGCCTCGGTGAGCTCGAGGGCGCTGGAGATCGGCCCGCCGAGCCGGTGGATGCCGGTGGGGGTGTGCAGGAGCAGGGTCGGGTAGGCGTCGACGCCGAGCCGGCGCAGTTCCCGGAAGCCGTCTTCGGCTTCGGTGCGGGTGGCCGGGTCGAGGATGGCTTCGGCGACGGCGTCGGCGTCGAGGCCGTGCCCGGTGGCGATGGACCGGTACACGTCGAGGTCGGAGAGGCTGTGGCCGTCGACGCACCAGGCGCGCTGGAGCGCGCTCGCCAGTTCCAGGACGCGTCCGGGAGCCTGGCGGCTCAACGCGACCAGGCCGACGGCGGCGTCGGTGGAGTCCAGCACCAGGGTCCCCTCGGCCAGGGCGTGCTTGTAGCCCTCCCCGAAGGTGACCCCGGTGGCGGCGGCGATGCGCCGGCTGGCGGCCGGGATGTGCGGGTACGCCGCCACGGGCAGGGCGCGCGGGCCGGAGAAGAGGCCCCCGGACAACACCCGCAGATCGATACGGTCCGCGTTGCCGTCGGCGAACTGCCGCAGCGCCGGGCCCAAGCCGTAGCACCAGCCGCAGTAGGCGTCGAACGCGTACGTCAGACGGAAACGGTCTGTCATTCGGGCCTCCTGACATTGGTAGAAGTCAGTCATCGATATCGGCCGGGAGCTGCGACGTCCTTGCCGTCGCATATGCTCTCGACTGAGTTCAACCATAGGAGCCGCGAAAGGTTCCGCCCAGGTACGGTGAGGTCTCGTCGTGGTGAAAAACGGACACGAAGCGATCCCGGAGATCCAGTACGTCCCGCCGGCGGCCGGCGCGGCCGGTGTCGAAGTGATGCCGATCGCCGAGCTGCGCCGCCGCCTGCATCGCCACGGCGGGACGGAAGGCGCCCGGGACGCCGAGGGAGCGGGCCGCGCACAGCGCCCGGATTTCCACCTGCTCCTCACGGTGGAACAGGGGCTGCTGTGGCACATGATCGACTTCGCCGACTACGCCGCCACCGACAGCACCTGGCTGTGGGTCCGCCCCGGCCAGGTACAGCGCTTCGGCGACCTCAGCGCGGCGACCGGCACTGTGGTGCTGTTCCAGCCCGACTTCCTCGACCCCGCCACCGCCGCCGACGTCCGCCTCGACGACCCCTTCGGACGTACCCTGTGGCAGATCACCGCAGAGGACGCCCCCGCCCTGCACCGGGCCCTCGACCACCTCGCCCACGAATACGGCACCACCCACATGCCGGCCCCCACCCGCTCCGCCATCCTCCAGCGGCTGCTCGCCGTGCTCCTGCTGCGCCTGACCCACTTGACCGCACCCGTGGGCACCCTGCCCGCCGAGCACGCGGAGACCTTCCAGCGCTTCCGCGCCGCCGTCGAAACCGGCTTCACCCAGGCCCGCGACGTCGCACACTACGCACGCGCCCTCGGATACTCGCCGCGCACCCTGACCCGGGCCGCGCTCGCCGCGGCCGGCGTCGGCGCCAAGGAGTTCATCGACCGTCGCGTCGTGCTGGAGGCCAAACGCCTCCTCGCCCACGGCGAAGAACCCGTCGCGGGCATCGGGGCCCGCCTCGGCTTCCTCGACGCCAGCAACTTCGTCAAGTACTTCGTCCAGCGCACCGGCACCACACCAGCCACCTTCCGTAGCCGGTACCGCCCGGCCCGGGCCGCCCGCTGAAGCCGCCAGACATACCTTCAGGCGGCGCCGTCCACCAAGAACGAGGCGCGGTGCGCTCCCTGGGCGCGATCAATCACGCGGCACACACCGGGCGTGACCCGATCCTGGCGATGCATGGCACTCGGGCCTCTTCTCGTTCTTGCTCCGCCCTCATACCTTCGGCGCATGAACGACATATTCGCCCTGCCCACGGGGCCGCTGGCCGAGGCGGGCCTCGCCCTCGTACAGAAGACGGAGAGCGCGCCGATCGCCGACCACAGCATCCGCAGCTTCCTGTTCGCCCGCCTGCTGGCCGAGCAGGAAGGCTGCCTGAACGATGCGGCTTACGACGAGAACCTGCTCTTCGCCGCCTGCGTGATGCACGATCTGGGGCTGGGCACCCTCGCGGCCGGCCAGGCCCGGTTCGAAGTGGAAGGCGCCGATCTGGCGGCATCCGTGCTGACCGAGCACGGCATCGCCACGGCGGACGTCGACCGGGTGTGGGAAGCGATTGCCCTGCACTCCTCCCTGGGCATTGCCGACCGGCGCGGGCTGCTGACCTACCTGACGCACAAGGGTGTCTTCTCCGACGCCGGCGTCTTCACCGACCTCGGCGCCGCGATGCTCCAGCAGGTCTACGCCACATACCCCCGGCCCGCCGACGACCGCTCTGTCACGGACGCGATCGTCGAGCATGCCTCCCGATCCCGGGCCGCGGCACCGCCGTACTCGATCGCAGCCGAGTTGCTGCGCCGGCGGCAGGCCGGAGCGTGACCTCTGAGAGCCCGCACATGACCTGTTGACCGTGCGGTCCCGGGCCGAGCCAGCTTGACGTTGGAGATCACCGCGCCCCACCACATCGCCGGCACCAGTTCGGAATTCCGATGTTCGTACGGTGCATCGCTTGCCGTACAGCGTATCGCTCCCTTCACCCGGTGGAGTGAATGGGTTCCCTCGTACGAGGGAGGCGCGCCATCGGCCCTTGACGGGAGCCTTGCGGTGTCACGGATGTTCGACGTCGGGAGGGCGTGTGGCTGCTTCGCTGCGGGTTCGGAGGGCGGTGTATCTGCTGCTGTGCGGGCTCCTGCCGTGGGCGGGGGTGAAGACGGTGTGGACTCTGGGCGGTGATGCCCTTGGAGTGAGCGGGGAGGCCTGGCTGCGGGGGGTCGAGAGCGATGGGGATGCCGTCTATCAGGCGCTGGCGGCCGTTGGCATTGACCTGACGGTGCTGGCGGCGCTGCTTGGCGTGTTTCTCGCTCTTGGGCTGGTGCATCGGTGGGGAATGGTCTTTCCGCGGTGGACCCTGTTTCTCGCCGGGCGGCGGGTGCCCGCCTTCCTGCCCCTGGTCCCGGCCTGGGGGGTGGGGCTGTGCCTCGGCGTGTACGGGGTTGTGCTGCTGGTCCTGGCGCCGCTCAGCGTTGTCGGGGTGATTCCGCGGTTCGCGCCACCGGCGCCCTTCACCAGCAGCGGGGACGTGACGTGGATGATCTTGTTTGGCGGGCTGGCCTTCGGAGGGCTCGGGGGTGCTCTCGTCGTGGGAGCGTGGTCCTACGGACGGCGCGTGTCTGCGGCGAAGCGGGCCGCCGTGGAACCGGACGTGCCCTGAGGCTGCCCCGCCGCAGCTCCCGTCCCGGTCCGCGCGCCACGCCCGGCAAAGACGGGCCCGCCGTCCGGCGTACGCCCATGAAACGGCTGCCGTCGATCGGCGGCGGGTCGAGCACGGCGGGCTCGTTCCGTCGCGGGACTCGGCGGTGCAGGGCGGTCCTGCTCGGCGTCGTGATGGTCATCACCGGCGCCAGTTGGCGGCGTAGGAAGCGGCGGGCGGCGGGGAAAGCCCATGAGCAGGCCGTGCCCATCCGCGGAGACTTGGCCGAGGCTTTCCCCCAGCATTGTCCTGGTCCAGGACTGTTTCACTACTTTGGGGGTGTGGGCAGCTATTTGTCGAAATTGCGCCCGCGGTCGATTCGCGGGCGGCTCACGATCTTGAGCGTCGTCTGCACGCTGCTGGTCCTCATACCCATGGCCCTGTTGATGAGCAAGATGATCTCAGAGGCGATCGCCGACATGGCATGGCAGGACACGCAGCAACAGGCGGTGCTGGCGGCCGCCGCCGTACGCGCGGGTGTCCTGCCTCGCACGGTCAAGCCGTCGGTGCCCGGGGTCGATCTGTTGCAGGTCGTGAGTCCCAGCGGGCATGTGCTCGCGGCGTCCCCGACGGCCGGCAGCGAGCCGATGGAGAAGCTGGTGCCCTCTTCCGGCGGTTCGATGGAGAACAGCCAGACCTGCGCCAACCCCGCGCCAGGCTGCCTGCGCATCACCGCGCTCCGGGTGGACGGGCCCGGGTCCCCGATCGTCTACGCCGCCCGGCGCACCACGACGCTGACGTCCACCACGTTCGTCGACTCCATCGTGGCGGCGCAGGCCGCCATCCTGGTCGCCGGCGTCGGGTGGATCGCCTGGGAGGTCACCGGGCGCATCCTGCGACCCGTGGAGGCCGTCCGGTCCCAGCTCGCCACGATCACCCTCAACCATCTGAGCGATCGCATCACCGAGCCGAAAGGCGACGACGAGATCGCCAAGCTGATCCATACGCTCAATCAGACGCTGCTGCGGCTGGAGCGGGCCACCTACGAACAGCGGCGGTTCGTGGCCGACGCCTCGCACGAACTGCGCACCCCGCTGGCCGGGCTGCGCGTCAAGCTGGAGGAGGCCCAGATATATCCGCAGGGCCGGGACGTGGATGGGCTGCTCACCGAGACCTTGGGCGACGTCGACCGGCTGCAGGCGATCATGGGGGATCTGCTCATGCTCGCCGGGCTCGGATCCAGCACATCCGCGGCGCGCGAGAAGGTGGACCTGGGGGACCTGACCCGTACGGAACTGGGCCGGCGCGCCGACCGGATCCCGGTCCGGGCGAGCCTGGCGGAAGGTGTCACGGTGCAGGGGGTGTCCAGCCAGCTCACCCGCGTGCTGACGAACCTGCTGGACAACGCCCAGCGGCATGCCCGCGAAAAGATCGAGGTCGAGGTGCACCGCGATGGGGGGCAGGCCATCATGGCGGTCGGCGACGACGGCCCGGGCATCCCCGAGGAAGATCGCGAGCGGGTCTTCGAACGGTTCACCCGGCTGGACACGGCCCGCAGCCGCGGGCACGGCGGCACCGGTCTGGGCCTGGCGATCGCCTCCGACGTCGTACGCTCCCACTCGGGAACCATCGCCGTCCTGGACTCCGCCTACGGCGGCGCCTGCTTCGAGGTGCGCCTTCCCCTCGCGCCTTAGTGCCGCCTTCCGCAAAGGGCATGGACCGACCGTCGGCGCAGGTCGCCCCTCGGCGGACGTCCCCAGCCGGGGGGGTGGCAGCGCAGGGGCGGTGTCACCCGCGACGGCCGGAGCCGAAGCCGGCGGCGGCGAACTGCTCCGCCGTCGGCGCGCGTTCAGGGTCGGTGAGCCATTGCGAGGCGAGCCCGACGAGCAGGGCGAGGTAGTGTGATCCGGCCGCCTGGACCTCCCCCGGATCGCTGTCCGGCCCGAGGCCGGCGAACGCCCGCGCCAGCGATGCCCGCGCGAGCTCCTGACCGCCGGCGATCATCCCCCGGATCTCCTCGTCCTGCCGCGCGGACGCCACGGATTCGAAGTTGACGAACCACAGCGATCGGTTGGCCTGGATCGAGTCGATGATCCGTCCCCACAGGGCTTCCTGATCGCCGGACCGCGTCCCGGCGGGTTCTTCGAGCACGGCGAACAGCAGCTCACCCCACTCCGTGTTGAGATCGCGCAGGGCCCGCGTGAGCAGTCGCTCCTTGGACCCGAAGTGGTAGTTGATCGACGCCTGGTTCGCCCCTGACGCCGCGACCAGGTCTCGCACGGTGGTGTGCGCGTACCCCTTGGTCAGCAGGCAGTCGCGCGCCGCCAGCAGCAGCTTGTCCTTCGCACTCACATGCCCTACGGTATCAAATAAACGTTCGTTTAAGATGTTCGTTTAAAACAATCATTTAGAGAGGTTCCATGACCCCGTACGCCACCGCCGCGCCCGCGCCACCCGTGCTGCGCATCCGCGGTCTACGCTGCGAGTACCCGGGAGAGGCCGGGCCGGTCCATGCGCTGCGCGGCGTCGATCTCGATGTCGCCCGGTCCTCCTTCATCGCGATCATGGGACCGTCGGGTTCCGGCAAGACCACGCTCCTGCACTGCGCCGCCGGGCTGCAGCAGCCGACCTCCGGCTCCATCGAGCTCGACGGGCAGGACCTTCGCTCGCTCGATCAGACCCGGCTCACGCAGTTGCGCCGGCGCCGCGTCGGATTCGTCTTCCAGTCGTTCAACCTTCTGCCGGCGCTCTCGGCCGTCGACAACGTCGAGCTCCCCCTGCGCCTGGACTCGCGGGAGACGACGCCGGCGCGCACGACCGACCTGCTCGCCCGCGTGGGGCTCGGCAACCGGGGCAGCCACCGCCCTCACCAGCTGTCCGGCGGTCAGAAGCAACGCGTCGCGGTCGCGCGAGCGTTGATCACCGACCCCGACGTCGTCTTCGCCGACGAGCCCACGGGCGCCCTCGACATCCGCAGCGCCAGGGACGTCCTGCGGTTGATGCGCGAGCTCGCGGACCGCGGCCAGACGATCATCATGGTCACGCATGATCCGGTCGCCGCCTCCTATTCCGACGCCGTCCTCTTCCTCGCCGACGGCCGGATCGTCGATCACCTCCCGCGGCCCACCGCACAGCAGGTCGCCGGCAGAATGGCCGTCCTGGTCGAATCGGCCGAGCAGGCCGCCAACGACGCGGCGGCGAGCCGATGATCAAAATCGCCATGCGCTCCTTCGCGCATCACCGTGCCGCCGCGATCGCCACCGGCCTGGTCGCGCTCGTCGGCACGATCCTGGTCACGGGCATGATGAGCCTGCTCGGCACCGGGCTGGCCCGGAGCACGGCCGCCGGCGACCGCGCGTTCCTGGTGCAGTTCCCGCTCATCATGGGCGGCTGGGCGGTCGCGATCGTCCTGTTCGCCATGGTCTCGACGATCAGCGTCGCGCTCGGCGGCCGGGCCGGGGAGATCGCGGGCATCCGTCTCATCGGCGCCAGTCCGCGGCAGGTGCAGCAGTTGCTCGCCATCGAGACGGCGGCCGTCTCGGCCGTCACCGCGCTCCCGGGCCTGGCCGGCGGCTACCTCGTCGGCTGGATCGTCATGCGGAGCATCCATGCGGCCGGGCTCACCGACGCGGCCTCGGTCTTCGCGCCCGGCGTGCTCCTCCCGGTCCTCGGCATGCTCGTCGTGCTGGCCGCGAGCGTGCTGGCCGCGTGGATGGGCAGCCGCACCCTCGCTCATCGCAGCCCGGTGGCCGACGCGTCCCCGCCCCCGCGCCGTCGTACCGTACGGCGTCCGGAACGGCGGCGCCGTGTCGCCGCGACGATCATCATCGCCGCCGGCCTGGCCTCATCGACCGCTGTACTCGCCATGGACCCGGCCGACGTGCTCACCACCGCGATGACCGGACCCGGCTGCGTACTCGTCGCCGCCGGCCTGTGCATTCTCGCCCCGGAGCTCGTCGTCACGGCGAACGCCACGCTCAGCGCCTTCCGCCGGGCACAGACCACCGCCCCGTCCCGCCTGGCCGCGATCAACCTCGCCGTGGCCCCGGACCGGGTACGGCCGACCGTGACGTTCCTGAC
The DNA here is from genome assembly GCF_040675285.1 of Nonomuraea sp. NPDC049625. Classification (NCBI taxonomy): domain Bacteria; kingdom Bacillati; phylum Actinomycetota; class Actinomycetes; order Streptosporangiales; family Streptosporangiaceae; genus Nonomuraea; species Nonomuraea sp. NPDC049625. The sequence goes on from NZ_JBFAOQ010000005.1 coordinate 210,223, forward strand.
CCTCTTCGTCGGCGTCGCCGCGGGCACGCTCAGCATGCAGGGCATCGAGAACGGCTCCGGCACGGCGAACGGCACCGCCCAGGTCCTGGCGTCGATCAACTACTTCGTCGTCGCCCTGATCGCGGCGTTCATGGCCATCGCCCTCACCAACAACCTCGTCGCCTCCATCACCCGGCGCCGCTCCGAATTCGCGGCCATGTCCCTGATCGGCGCGACCGGCGCCCAAACACAGCGCATGCTGGTACGCGAGATCGGCACGGCCACCGCCATCAGCACCGTCGCCGGAAGCGTGGGGGCGTTCGTCACGGTCCTGCCCTTCGCCGTCGTCAAAACAGGCAACCCCCTGCAGGCCGCGGCACCCCTCCCCTACGCCGTCACGATCGCGGTCGGGATCGGCGTCACCCTGGGCGTCACGTCCGTCGTCGGAAGGCGCGTCGTCCGCGCGGCGTGAGACCGTAACGGGCCGGGGAGCGCTCGGTCAGCTCCTTCGCCCTGCGGTGATCGTACGGTGCGCAGAGCCGTTCGGCCGTCCTCATGGCCTGTTCCGCCGCTTTCCTCGCGGCCTTCCGCCGTCCCCCGTGGGCCAGGACGAGGGCGCGGGCCCAGCCGATGCGGGCCGCGGAGCCGGGGTGGCGGGACTGGAACCCGGCCAGGTGCCGGTCGAGCCGACGCGCCGTGGCGGCGTCCGGGGGCAGGGACACGAGCAGTTCGGCCAGGCCGGACCAGCATTCCAGCAGGCCGCGCCGGCCCGCCGGCAGGCGGGCGGCCAGCTCCAGCACCGTGGTCAGCGCCTGTCCCGGGCCGATCCGCCCGAGGCGGGCCGTGGCCGTGAGCAGGCGCATCTCCTGGATCACCGGCATGACCGTGCCGTCACGCAGGCCGAGTCGCTGCTCGTGGGCGCGGCGGCGGTCGGTCGACGCGCGGGCCGCCGCCAGCACCTGCCCGATCCGCTCCGCGCTCGTCCCGTCGAGGCGCAGCAGCGCCTCGGCCTGGCCGATCAGGCACCAGTGGCGGCCGATGTCGTCGCCGCCCACCCGCCTGGCCGCCTGCTCCGCCGTGGCGGCGAACAGCTCCGCCGCCTGCTCGAAGTCGCCGCGCCACAGGGCCGTCTCGGCGAGCATCCCCGCGCAGTTCTCCGCCACCCGGGGGTCGACCGTCCTGGCCCGGCACTCGGTGAACGACGCGCACGCCGCCTCGAAGTCCCCGGCCGCGAGCAGATCCAGCCCCCTGGCCAGGCGGGCGCGGCTCGCCGGCTCGGTCGGGTGGTCGATGTCGCTCAGCGATCGATCGGCGAGGGCGCCGTAGCGGGTGGCCAGGCGATGTCGTCCGGCGACGCGGGCGATGGTGGCGAAGTTCGCGTACGCCTCCGCGCGCAGGGCCGCATCCGGCGTCCGATCGGCGGCGTTGAGCTGGCGTAACGAGGCGGCCAGCATGGTGAGCAGGTCCTGCTGGTGGTAGGCCAGCCGCGCCAGGAACGTCAGCGCCTGCGCCGCCTCGGCCTGCGCCGAAGCCCCTGAGCGACGGATCGGCAGGACGCGGTGGAGGACCTGGCGGGCGGCGGCCGCCAGGACGGCGGCGGCGAGGCCGGGGCGGGATATCGGGAGCGGCTCGCCTATCGTGTCGAGCGCCGCCCTGGCCAGGCGGGTGGACTCGCGCTCCCTGGCCAACTGGTGCTCGCTGACGCCCGCCATCCGCAACCACCGCGCCCGAAGGTACGGGGCCTCGCGCGTACGGGCGAGGTGCCGCAGGACGACGGCGCCGGACTCCTCGTACAGACGCAGGCGCAGGCACAACACCCAGTAGCGGTCGAGGAAGCCGGGCCGGCCGGACACCGCCCAGGCCAGCCGGATGTTGTCCAGCTCCACGCCCAGCACGCGGGTGACCTCGGTGTCGGAGGCGTCCTGGAGGGCGGCGGCGTGCCGGTCGAGCAGGCGGGTGAAGTGGGCGGCGTGCCGTTCCCGCACCGCGCGGCGCTCCCGGGGGTTCAGGTGTCCGGCGGCGAACTGCCGGATGACGGGGTGCAGGACGTAGCGGCCGGACGGGGCGAGCTGGATCATGCTGTGATCCACCAGGTGGACCAGGACGCGCGGCGTGGTCCCGGCCACCTCCAGCGCGGCCCGGAGCGTGCAGCCGCCGCTGAACACCGACAACGCCGCCAGCGCAGCTCTCCCGGCCGGGTCGAGCAGCCGCCAGGAGGTCTCGAAGACCGTACGCATGCAGGCGTGCCGCGACCGGGCGGCCGGCCCGTCGGTGGACAGCAGGCCGGCGTCCACGCCGAGGCGCTGGGCCAGCTCCGCGAGCGGCACCGCGCGCAGCAGGCCGGCCGCCAGCTCGATGGCCAGGGGCAGGCCGCCGATGGCGGCGCAGATCGCGGCGACCGGGACGGCGTGCGGGCCGGGGTCGAAGGCCGGTTGCGCCCGTACGGCCCTGGACGCGAACAACGCCTCAGCCTCCGGGCCCGGCAGGCCCGCCACCTCGAACGTCACCTGTCCGGGCACGTCCAGGCGGCGTCTGCTGGTCGCGAGGATCCGCACCCCCGGAGCGGTACGCATGATCCGCGCGATGACCGGGTCGATGGCCGGCAGGTGTTCGAGGTTGTCCAGTACGAGGAGCTGATCGCGGCCGGACAGGGCGGCCAGCAGCAGGTCAAGGGCAGGGCGCTGCGGGGAGAGGTCCACGCCGAGACGCCGGGCGAGCGTCGTGACGGCCGCCTCCGGGCCCACCCCGGCGAAGGACACGAACGCGCACGACGACGTGGCGGCGGCGATGGCCAGGCGGGTCTTGCCGACGCCGCCGGGGCCGAGCAGGGTCACGAGGCGTTCGCGGGCCAGCAGCGCGCGCAGTTCCCGGATCTCCGTCTCCCGGCCGAACAGGTCGGTACGGGGCACGGGCGGCGCGGCACGGAACTGCCGACCGACGACCGCCGCCTCCGGCGCTCGTACGGGGGTGACGAGCTGGCGGCGGACGGCCGCCGTCTCCGGCGCGGGCTCCACCCCCAGCTCGTCGGCCAGGCGCCGCCGCAGGTCGTCGTAGCAGGCCAGCGCCGCACCCCGGTTCCCGCCCCGGGCCAGCGCCGTGATCAGCAGCCGGTGCGCCTCCTCGTCGTACGGATCCAGCCCGGCCACCAGCCGCGCCAGCCGTACGAACTGGTCGGGCGGCGCGGAGCCGGCCCGCAGCAGGAGGTCGCGCAGCAGGAGCCGGGTCCGCCCGCGCTCGGACTCCAGCCAGCCGCCGAACGCCGGGGCGTCGCAGAACCACACGCCGTCCATGAAGTCGCCGCGCCACAAGCGCAGCGCCTCGGCCACGGTCGGCGTCTGGGCCAGGCGCCCGTGATCGACGAAGCAGCCGTCGCCGGCGCGGAAGCGTACGTGGTCGCGGGTGATGTCCAGCCACCCGCCCACCTCCTTGCGCAGCTCCGACAGCGCCAGGCGCAGGCTGCCCCGGGCGTTGGCGTCAGGCCGCTCGCCCCACAACAACGCGGCCAGCTCCGAGCGCGGTCGCGGCCCCGGCGTGGCGGCGAGGTAGCAGAGCAGGGCGCGCGTCTTGGCGGCGCGGATGTCCACCGGCCGCCCCGCGACGGCCAGCTCCGGCGGACCGAGCAGCAGCAGGGTCAGCGACTCTCCCATAGAAGCAGCACAGTAGGCGCGCCCCGGCCGCGCGGCTGTGCCAAAAGGCGCATATGGAACGTGCTCTCCGTCACTGACCTGGGCTCTCACGATCCGCTCACGCTGCCGGCCCCACTCTGATGCCGCGTTTCGCGACAGCAGCGGAGCACACCTCACACCGTAGGAGAAACAGGATGCGCACTCAGAAACTGATCCCCGCGCTCGCCCTGACGGCGACCCTGGCCGTACCGGCGGCGCTGGCCGTCGCACCCCCCGCCGGCGCGACGGCCAGGGCCGCGACCTGCCGGGTGGAACTGGACTACATCGACTCGAACAACGTGGACGAGTCCGACGGCGTGGACGAGATCCGGATCAACCTGGGCGGGATCATGTATCCCGCCGGCAACAACTGGGTCAACATGTGGGCCGGATCCCGCGCCTACACCGCTTCCTTCGGGAGCCCGAGCGCCACGATCAGCTCCTCCGGCTCGGCGCTCTACAGCCTGCGCGAGGTCACCCCGCCGTGGGTCTCCGGCGGCACCACCCTCGGCACGATCACCGCGCAGGGCTCGGTCTGCGCCACGCTCTCCACGGGGCAGTCGGTCGGCCTGGTGAAGACCATCACCGGCACCGACGACACCTACTACTCCTACTACATCAGGCTCGTGATGACCGGCCTCTAGCAGGCGTGAACGTGAATGGTCGCATCGGCAGATACATAGTGATCCACTGTCGACGATCAGGAGCTTCACAGTGCGTAAAGGAGCCAGAGCGGCCGGGGTGTTACTGCTGACCGCGGCCGCGCTCGCCGCCTCACCCACCGCCACCGCGCAGGCGGGGCAGCAGAGCGCGGCCGGGGCGGAGGCCCGGAGCGTCACCTTGATCACGGGCGACCGGGTGACCGTCGTGGGCCCGGACACCGCGCTCGTCGAGCGGGGCGAGGGCCGCGACGAGGTCATGTTCCACACCCGCCGGGACGCGGGCCGGTTACGCGTGATCCCCGGCGACGCGCTCCCGCTGCTCAGGGCCGGACGTCTCGACGAGCGACTGTTCGACGTGACGACGCTGCTCGACTACGGATACGACGACCGCCGCGGCTCGCTGCCGCTCATCGTCACCGGGGCGGAGCGGCCGGCCTCCCTGCTCCGCGGCGCCCGGTCGGCCGCGCTGCCCGCGGTCGGCGGCTACGCCGTACAGGAGGAACGCGCGCAGGCGACGCGGTTCTGGCGGGACCTGGCCGGATCCACCGGCCGGGCCGGGCTGCTCGGGACGCGCGGCAAGGTCTGGCTCGACGGGTTCAGGAAAGTGTCGCTGGACCAGAGCGTCAAGCAGATCGGGGCGCCCGACGCCTGGGCCCGCGGCCACACCGGCAAGGGCGTGAAGGTGGCCGTGCTCGACTCCGGCATCGACGCCACTCACCCGGACCTCGCCGGCAAGGTCGTGGCCAGGCGCGACTTCACCGAGGAGCCGGACGAGCGCGATGTCGTCGGCCACGGCACGCACGTCGCCTCCACCATCGCGGGCAGCGGGGCCGCCTCCGGCGGGCGCTACCGCGGCGTGGCTCCGGACGCTGCCCTGCTGGACGGCCGCGTGTGCGAATCCGTCCTCTGCTCCGAGTCGGCGATCCTGGCCGGCATGCAGTGGGCGGCCGATCAGGGCGCCCAGGTCGTGAACCTGAGCCTCGGCACGGCGGACACGCCGGAGACCGACCCGATCGAGCAGGCGGTCCAGACGCTGACCGAGCGGTACGGCACGTTGTTCGTGGTGGCGGCGGGCAACTCCGGGACCGATCGGTCGGTATCGTCCCCGGCCAGCGCGGATGCCGCGCTGGCGGTGGGCGCGGTGACGAAGTCCGACGAACCGGCGTCGTTCTCGAGCCGCGGACCTCGCGTCGGTGACAACGGGCTTAAACCGGACATCACGGCCCCCGGCGCGGAGATCACCGCGGCCCGGAGCAAGGACAGCCCCGGCACCGGCTCGTACGTCACCAAGTCCGGCACTTCCATGGCCACCCCGCACGTGGCCGGTGTCGCGGCCCTGCTGGCCGGTGAGCATCCCGGCTGGAAGGCGGACACGCTGAAGGCCGCGCTCATGGGCTCGGCCAAGCCCAACCCCGCTGTCAACGTGTACGGGCAGGGCGCGGGCCGGGTGGACGCCGCTCGCGCGACGCTCCAGAACGTGACCGCCGAACCGGCCGGCATCGGCTTCCCGCGACAGGAGTGGCCGCACGGCGACGACGAGGCGGTGACCAGGAAACTGGTCTACCGCAACCACTCCGACACGCCGCTCACCCTCACGCTCGACGTCCGCGCGGGCGAGGCGTTCACGGTGTCGCCTGACACGATCGTCGTCCCCGCGGGCGGCGCGGCGGAGGCCGCCGTCACCGCCGACACCAGTGCCGCCGGGCCCGACGGCTTCATCGGCGGGTACGTCGTGGCCTCCGGCGCCGACGGCGTCAGCGTGAGCACCCCCGTGGCGGTGGAGAAGGAGGTCGAGAGCTACAACCTGACGATCAGGCACACGAACAGGGCGGGCATTCCCACCGGGGCCTTCGAGACGGGCATCTTCCGGTTGGACGCCGAGGCGCTGCCGATCGTGCTGTTCGGGGGCGCGGAGACGACCACGCTGCGGTTGCCCAAGGGCAGGTGGCTGTTCGACACGACGGTGCTGGACGAGGACGGCGTCACTTTGCTCGTCCAGCCGGAGTTGCGACTCGACGCCGACCGGACGGTGGACGCCGACGCCCGGCTCGGCCGGCCGCTCGACGTGACCACGCCGAGCGCCGACGCGAAGCTGGTGCTCGGCCAGGTCGTCTACCAGCGGCGCGGGCCCGGCGGCACGCCGCGGGACCGTGGATGGCTCGGCAACCGGTTCGATCGCATGTTCACGGCACAGCTCGGGCCCGACCGTGACTACGAGGGGCTGCTGACCATGGTGGCGGCTCACTGGGCGGGGGCCGACACGTACCGGATGGCCTGGTTCGAGCGGGGCAGGGTCGTGACCGGGTTCCGGCGTGACACGACGCGGGAGCGGCTGGCCACCATACGCACCGACTACGCGCGCCATCTGCCCGGCGCGACCGCCGAAGCGGCGAGCCGGGCCTGGCCACACGACGGGAAGATCTCGACCTGGCTGGCTCCCGACCCCGTCATCACCCCCTCGGTGCGGACGGAACACGTCAACACCGGGGACGGCATCCGCTGGCAGCGTTACCTGTGGGAGTACGGCGCGGACGGGCGGGTGAACCAGTTCGAGTCGGCCTTCCACCGGTACCCGGCGGGCCGGGTCACGACGGAGTGGTGGAACCGCGGCGTGTTCGGCCCGTCCCTGCCAGTGGGCGACCAGGAAGGCGGCACCGTCTCCCGGACCGGTGACGTGATCTCGGCCGACCTGTGGATGTTCGGCGACGGGCGGGGCTCCCTCGGCTGGTCCTCCCGCGCCACCGAGCGCCTGACCCTCTATCGCGACGGCGAACGCGTCGGCGAGGCGGCCGGCCTTCAGGCCCGTTTCGAGGTGCCGGCCGGCGAGGCGGGATACCGGCTGGTGGCCGAGGCCGAGCGCGGCGTTCCCGCCGTGCTCGGCACGCGCGTGTCGGTCGCGTGGACGTTCCGTTCGGCGACCGCCGCGGACGGCACCGTGCGGCTGCCGGTCTCCGTGGTGACGTTCACCCCTGCGCTGGACGCGGAGAACGCCGCGCCCGCGGGCCGGCTCTTCACCGTGCCGTTCTCCGTGCGCCCGCAGCCGGGCGGCTCGGGGGGACGCCCTCGGGAGACGACCGTCGAGGTGTCCTACGATGACGGCGCCACCTGGGCGAAGGCGGAGGTGAGAGGCTCACGGGTGGTGCTGCGGCATCCCGTGGGCGACGGTTTCGTGTCGCTGCGAGCCAGATCCGGCGACACGGCGGGGAATGCGGTGGAGCAGACGGTGATCAGGGCTTACCGGATCGTCGCGACGGGCTGAGCCCGTAGGGACCACGTTCAGAGCTCGCCACCCCGACGCCATCGGGGTGGCGAGAAACCTGGGCCGTACCGGCATAGATCGACGTGCCGCTCGCGTCCTTGCCCGTGAACGTCGCGAGGAGGACGGGTGGATCCAGGATTTGAGGCGGACTTCCGAAAGTTCGTCGTCGACCGATCGGGGGCGTTGTTCCGCACCGCTTACCTGCTGACCGGTGACCGGCACGCCGCCGAGGATCTGGTGCAGTCGGCCCTGGTCAAGACGGCCGCGAAATGGCGCAGTCTGCGCGATCCGGCCGCCATCGAGGGATACGTCCGCCGTGCCATGTACCACGAACAGGTGAGCTGGTGGCGGCGGCGGTCACGCGTCGCGGAGGTGTCCACCGGACGGCCGCCCGAGCGGATCGACGCCGGGCACGCCGACGTCGCGGACCTTCGCCTGGTGATGCGCGCGGCCCTGTCCCGGCTCACCCCCCGGCAGCGGACCATGCTCGTGCTCCGCTACTTCGAGGACCTCTCCGAGACCGAGATCGCGCGCCTGCTCGGCGTCCGCGTGGGGTCGGTACGCAGCCAGATCTACCGCTCGCTGGAACGCCTGAAGAAGGCGGCGCCTGAACTGAGCACCGTGAGGGAGTTCGGATGAACATCGAGAACCTGCTGCGCGAGACCCTCTCCGACATGGCCGGCGAAGAGCGGCCGCCCGCGCCGGAGCGGTTCCTGCGGCCCCGCGAGCGCCGCCCCCGTCGCCGCGGCCCCGCATTGGCGGCGGCGACGGCCGTCGCCGCGCTGGCGGCGGGATCCACCCTCGTGGTCCAGCAGCTGTCGGCGCGGGCCCCCGGTGACGACGTGCCGCGCCCGGCCGTCTCGATCCAGGCGGGGGTCACCGTCAACGTGGCGGCGGGGATGCGGCTCTCGCAGCTGCTCAAGCAGCTGTCGCAGCTCACCGGCAGGCCGGCGGCGGAGTTCGAGCGGGCCGCCAAGGACGGTACGGCGCTCGGCCTGCCGTCCTATGCCGGGCGGAAGCTCGAAGGGTTCGCCTTCCCCGGCACCTACGAGTTCTCCCCTGCCGCGAGCCCGGCCGAGATCCTGCGGCCGATGGTGGCCCGGTTCGAGGCCGCCGCCGAGGCCGCCGACCTGGTCGACGGCGCCAGGCGGGCCGGCAGGACGCCGCTGGAGATCGTGACCATCGCCAGCATCGTCCAGGCCGAGGCGGGCAGGGACGAGGACATGGCCAAGATCGCCCGGGTCATCCACAACCGGCTGGACCGGAAAATGCGCCTGGACATCGACAGCACGGTCCTGTACGGCCTGAACAAGTACGGCGCCGAGGCGACGCTCAAAGATGTCCGGAGCCCGTCGCCGTACAACACCTACCGGCGTCCGGGCCTGCCGCCCGGCCCCATCGGCAACCCCGGGGCCGAGGCCATCAGGGCCGCGCTGCACCCGGCGCGCGGCACCTGGCGCTATTTCGTGGCGATCGACCCGAAGAGTCGCATCATGAAGTTCGCCACCACCGAATCGGAGTACGCCGCACTGGTCGAGGAGCGCCGCAAAAATCTCAAGGGCAGCTGACCGGCCCGCCGTCGTCACCCCGGCGACGACGGCGGGCCGGTCGTCGCGGGGTCGAAAAGGTCGGGATTGAAGGTTTCCCGGATGAAGAGCGCCGGCTGAGCGCTGTCGGGGTCGATGATGAGGTACCACCTGGAGACGGCGGCGCGTCCGGGGCCCCACGAGTCCAGTCCGAGTCCCAGCGGATGGCGCTCGTGCGGCTCGGGCAGGTGCCGTCCCAGCGGAACGGCGCACGAGCGCAGCAGGTGCTCGGCCCAGGGCAGCCGGCCGAGCGGGGCCAGGACGAGGTTGCGGGAGACCTGGTGGCGCGCGACGGCGAGCGTGGTGCGGCGGACCAGGACGGGAGCCGCGGCGGGCAGGCCGAGCGGCGCGGCGGCCTCGGGGCAGGTCCGGTCCACGGCCGCGCGGGACACCTCCACGGTGTGGACGTCCACGCGCTCGTCCAGGAGGCGTTCGAGCTGGCAGGTGGTGCTGCCGGTGTGGGAGAGGAGGGCCTGGGTCCGGGGGTCGGTGAAGATCTCGACGCTGACGGACTGCGGCGTGATCGTTCGGAGCATCATGGGGAACCTCGCAGGGACGAACGTTCAGTAGAGGCTGCTGGGGATCCCGGCGTCGCGCGGTCCGAAAGGTTTGCTGTCGAGCCAGGTCCCGGCGCGGGGCAGCACCCGAGCGGCGAGGGCGGCGGCCCGCTGCGCGGCCTGGCGGTGCGGGCCGGCGGCGGTCAGGTGGGCCAGCGCCTTGCCCGCGGCCGCGCGGTTGCGCTGGGCGGCGGCCCGCCTCACCCGGTCGTACTCGGCGAGTGCGCCGAGGGCGGCTTCAGGACCGATGCCGGCTTCGACGATCGCGTCGACGGCGGCGGCCGCGTCGGCGACGCCGGAGTTGAGCCCGCGCGCGCCGAAGGGCGCGTAAAGGTGCGCGGCCTCCCCGGCCAGCAGGACCCGGCCCTTGGTGAAGGTCTCCGCGACCGCCTGGCGGAACAGGTAGTGGGAGGACCAGGTGACCTCGCAGGCGTGGCCGGACGGCAGCAGGGGCCGGAGCCAGGCGCAGGGGTCGGCGGCGAGCGCCGCGGGATCGTCACGGGCGCGGCACTGCAGGTCCACGCGGTGGCCGCCGGTGAAGGGGATGATGAGCACGTTGCGGCCCGCGGCCCGCGGATGGCGGTAGTGGAAGATCCGCTCGCCGGGCAGCGGCCGGTCGGGATCGTCGGCGACGTCCGCGACGACGAACGCGTTGCCGCCGGCGTCGCCGTCCATCAGGATGCCCAGCCGGCGCCGCACGATCGATCCGGCCCCGTCCGCCGCGACGACGAACGCGGAGTGCCACTGCCTGCCGTCGGCCGCGCGGATCAGGACGGAGGTGTCCAGGAGGGTCACGTCGTCGGCCGGCGCGCCCCAGGAGAAGCTGACGCCGGCCCGCACGGCCGCCTCGCGGAGCAGCTCTTCCACTCTGGGCTGCGGGAGGCTGACGAACGGCGCGAGCCTGGGATGCACCGGTTCGTAGCGGCGATGATGGACCCTTCGCCCGGCCCAGTACGTCCGGCGTCCCGGCCACACCAGGCCCTCCCTCACCAAGTGGTCGGCGAGGACGGGCGAGGCCGTCGCGAGGGTCTGGATCGTCTGCCGGTGCAGGAAGATCGCCCGGCTGCCGGGCTTGGGCGCGGTTTCGGGCAGCCGTTCCAGCACGTGGGCGGGCAGTCCCCGGGCGCGCGCCAGCAGGGCGGCCGACAGCCCCACCGGGCCCGCGCCCACGATGAGCGGTCCGTCGATCACGATTTGGCCCCCTCGGGCGGACGTACCCTGCTCAGCGCGGCCCGCGCGCGTGCGGGCATGGCCACCGCGAAGCCTCCGTCGACGGGTATGTCGGCCCCGGTGACGAAGGAGGCCGCCGGCGAGGCCAGCCACGTCACCACGGTCGCGACCTCGTCCGGGCTCGCCCAGCGGCCCAGCGGCACCAGGTCCAGGGCCGACTCCGACAGCGCGGGGTCGGCGACGTAGGCGCGGTTGACCGCGGTGTCGATCCACGCCGGGCTGACCGCGTTCACCCGCACCCCCTGGGGCCCGAGCTCGCCCGCGAGGGCCTGGGTGAGGTGCCGCAGGCCGGCCTTGGCCGCTCCGTAGGCGGCGATCTCGGGCCAGGGCCGGGCCACCGCGATCGACCCGATGTTGACGATGACCCCCTGGCCCCGTTCGGCCATCGCCGGCGCCAGCCGCCGGACGAAACGGAAGGCGCTGGTGAGATTGAGGTTGTGCACCCGCTCCCAGCCGTCGTCGCGGACGTCCAGCACCGACGCCTGGAAGACGGGCCCGCCCGCGTTGTTCACCAGGATGTCCACCGTGCCGAGCCGTTCCTCGACGGCGGCGCACGAGGTCTCGATCTGGGCCGCGTCGGTGACGTCGCACTCGGCCACCACGGCCCGGCGGCCGTGTGACCGTACGGTCGCGGCGACCTCGTCAAGGTCCTGGCGAGAACGCCCCAGCACGGCCACGTCCGCGCCCGCGGCGGCGAACATCCGGGCGACGGCCGCGCCGATGCCCCGCGAGGCCCCGGTGACGAGCGCGGCACGGCCGTGCAGCCGGAGCCGGTCATTCAGCGACATGCGGATGTCCTCCGGAGGTCGTCAAGGTCAGGGCACGCTTGTCGACCTTGCCGTTAGCGGTGAGCGGCAGGCCGGGGACGAGGACCACCCGGCGCGGCAGCTTGTGGGCGGCCAGCAGTGCCCGGCAGTGCCGGATGATCTCTTCGGAGGCGGGGGCGGCCCCGTGCTCCGCCACCACCCACGCGCACGGGATCTCGCCCAGGACCGGATCGGGCACCCCGGCGACCGCGACGTCACGAACCGCCGGATGCCCGCGGATGGCACGTTCCAGCTCGGCGGGGAACACCGAGTAGCCGCCGCACAGGACGACGTCCTTGATCCGGTCGACGATCCGGACGCGCCCGTCGGCGGCGATGACGCCGACGTCGCCGGTCCGCAGCCACCCGTCCACGCCGATCGCCGCGGCGGTCTGCCGGGGCGCGTTCCAGTAGCCGGGGGTGACGATCGGGCCGTGCACCTGGAGTTCGCCCTGCACGCCGGGCGGCGCCACGTGCCCGCCCGCCTCCACCCGCAGCCGGACGCCGGGCAGCGCCGTTCCGGCCGTGCCGTGGCGACCGGCCAGCTCCGGCGCGGCCAGCGTGGCCATGCCACCCAGCTCCGTCATCCCCCATCCCTCCACGTACGGGGCGCCGGTGCGGTCCTCCCAGGCCATGGCCAGCTCCTCCCCCGCGCACTGGCCGGCCGAAAGGCCGCACCGCAGCGAGCGGGGCATCCGTCCCGCCGGCTCGGACAGCAGCCGCCGGTACATCGTCGGCACGCCCGCCACCACCGTCGCCGCGTGCCGGGCCGACCGCTCCAGCATCGTCTCCACGTCGAAGCGCTCCAGCAGGATCAGGCCCGCGCCGCTGCCCAGCGCCGCGTTCATGACGTTCGTCCCATAGGTGTGCGCCAGCGGCAGCGCCGTCACCACCCGATCCCGCGGCCCGAGGCGCAGGCGTGCCGCCAGGTTGTCGCCACCCGCGCGAACCGCCCGCCGCGTCTGGATCACCCCCTTGGGCGACCCCGTCGTCCCCGAGGTGTAGGCCAGGCATGCGGCACCGGCCAGCGCCGCATGCCTGGGCCCGCGCTCCGATGCCATCCAGTCGCGGGGGATCGCGCCGTCCGGGCAGAGCAGCACCTGGTCCGCGTACGTATCCGCCAGCGCCTCGGCCCGGTCGGCGGACACGAACAGCGCGCGCATCCCGCAGTCGCGGACCACATGGGTGATCTCCGCGACGGCCGACGCCGCGTTGAGCGGCACGCAGCACGCCTGGAGCCGGGCCAGCGCCAGGTACGTCACCACCCACTCGCAGCCGTTGGGCAGGCACAGCCCGACGAGATCGCCTCGTCCGATCCCGCAGGCCGCGAGCCTGGCCGCCCGTCCGTCCGCCAGCGCGGTCAACTCGGCACGGCTCACCGTACGATCGCTGCACACCAGCATGAGAGCGCGGTCCTGTCTCTACCGGGATCAGCTCGTCAGATCAGGTCGTCGGCGCTGGTGTAGAACTTCCGCAGGAACTCGGCGAAACTGCCCGTACTCACCTGGCCGGTCCCGCCGCCGTCCAGGTCGTCGAAGAGCTTCGTCGAGTACGTCAGCGGGAATCCGCCGGCGCTGTGGAGGCCGAGGAAGTGGTCGCGCTCGATGAGGCCGTCGTCGTCCAGGTCGCAGACGGTGGACACCGCCGCCGCGTACGCCTCGCCGTGCTCGTCGAACCAGGAGTCGGCGTGGGAGAACGCGCGATATTCCTCGAAGGTCACCTGCCCGTCCTGGTTGCGGTCGGCGGCTTCGGCCAGCCCTTCCCAGAAGAGCCGGCACCCTTCGGAAAGCGACTCGGCCTTGGGGGAGCCGGCGGGCACGCCCAGCACGCGGCAGACGCGCGAGGCGAAGAGCTCGAAGTCGGCGGACGTCAGCGTGGTGCTGCCGTTGACGTCGAGGAGGTCGAAGCGCATCCGCAGGCGGTCCGTGGCGGAAAGGGACATGGGGGTTCTCCCTTCGGTTCGTGATCCCGGTGATCACGTGATCGACTGGTCTGCCGGTCTGCCCCGACGTGGCGCCGCGGCAGGTGAGGGATGGGGACCGTCGACTGGGGGTCGACAACCCTGCAACTACCCTAAGCCACGATCAGACAACCCTGTGTAGCGGATCGAGGTTGGCGGCGAAGTTGACGACGGTGGCGATGAGTAAGGTGAGGACTCATGTCGAGGTATGCGCTTGTCGCCGCGGTCGTGGCCGCGGACACGGCGCTGTTGTGGCTGGACGGGACGCAGGGGCTGCCGCTGGCCGCGTACGCCGCGGCGTACGTGCTCACCATGGCGGCGGCGGACCGCCTGCCGTTCGCGTCCTTCCTCGCGGCGCTGGCGCTGGCGGTGCTCACGGGCGCGTCGCTGGCCCTGCTCGCCTGCACCGGTTTCCAGGCCGGGCAGCGCATCTCCACCCGCCGGGACGTCGTCGTGACGGCCGGCGCCTTCACCGCGTACGTGTGCGTGCTCCTGTTGGTCGAGGAGCGCTCCCCCGGAGACCAGGATCCGTGGATCACCCTGGCCCGCGTCGCCCTGCTGACCGCGCTGCCGCTGCTGGCCGGCCGGTACATGGCCCAGGAGCGCGAGCACCTGCGCCGGGAGAAGGCCCTCGTCGCCGAGCAGGAACGGCTCCGCGAACGGCTGCGGATCGCCCACGACATGCACGACTCGCTCGGCCACCTGCTCAGCCTGGTCTCCGTGCAGGCCGCCGCGCTGGAGGTGGGCCAGTTGCCCACGGAGCAGCGGCGGGCGGTGCGCGGCCTGGCCGACACCGCACGCGCCGCCGCGGCCGAGCTGCACGAGGTGGTCAACGCGCTGCGCGGCCATGACGTCCTCGGCCTGGAGGAGATCGAGGGCCTCGTCGCACGGTCCCGGGCGGCGGGCACGTCGGTGGCGTTCGAGACGTCCGGCGAGGCCGTCCCGCTCATCGACCCGAGGGCCGCCCACGCCGCCTACCGGGTCGTCCAGGAAGGGCTGACCAACGCGGTCAAGCACGCCTCCGGCATGCCGATCACCGTGTCGCTCGACTGGCAGCCCGACGCCCTCCTGATCTCGGTGGCGAACCCGGTGCCCCATCGTCGGCCCGCTGCCGGCGGCGGGAGCGGCCTGCGGGGGCTGACCGAACGCGTCACCGCGGCTGGGGGCCTGCTGCGCGTCCACGCGGAGCCGCGCGAGTTCCGGCTCGTGGCGATGCTCCCGCTGGTGCCGGCCCTCGCGGGGGCCGCCGCGTGATCAGGACGCTGATCGCCGACGACGAGCCCCTCATCACCGCCGGGATCCGTACCGTCCTGGAATCGGCCGGGGACATCGAGGTGGTGGCCGTCGCGGGAGACGGACGCGAGGCGGTGCGGGCCGCCCACCGGCACCGCGTCGACGTCGCGCTCCTGGACATCGCGATGCCGGTGCTGGACGGCCTGGCCGCGGCGGCCGAGCTGACGGGGCCGCGCGTGGTGCTCCTCACCGCCTTCGGCGACGAGGCCAACGTACGGCGGGCGGTACGGCAGGGCGTGGCCGGCTTCGTCCTGAAGACGTGCACCCCGGACGAGCTGATCCGGGCGGTCCGCGCCGCTCATGCCGGGCATGCGTACCTGTCGCCGGCCGTGGCGCGCCAGGTGCTCGACATGGCGGCGCCGGGCCCCGGCCAGCGCGAACGCGACGCCGCCGGCCGGCTGGCCGCGCTCACGGCGCGCGAGGCCGACGTCCTCGCCCTGGTGGCGCAGGGCCTGTCCAACGCCGAGGTCGCCCGGCACGTCCACATGACCGAGGCCAGCGTGAAGACCTACGTCAGCCGCATCCTCGCCAAACTGAACTGCGCCAACCGGGTGCAGGCGGCCCTGCTGCTACGCGATGCGCAGCTCCCTGGCTGAGGCTCGGGGCTCAGCGTAGGTTGGCGTCGAAGTTCGCCAGGTAGGCGTTGATGAAGTGGTCGCGGACGCCGTCGCCGCCGGGCGCCAGCAGGTCGGCGGTGCGGCCCTTCAGCCGGTCGGCCAGGCCCGCCGCCAGGGGCGTCTTCTCCCGCAGCTTGCCCTTGGCGTCGAAGTAGCGTTCCTCGGCCACGTGCTGGAACAGCGGCGGGGGCGGGAGCTGGGCGACGACGTCGTTGTTGTTGACGAAGCGGAACATCCGGCCCCGGAACGCCTTGTCATAGGCGGCGGCCAGCAGCGGGCAGCAGGTGCGGGGCTGGCCGAAGGTGTAGACGCCGTCGGCGAGCAGGCTCGGGTCCTCGAAGTAGGTGCGCGCCGCCGCCAGCATGGCCAGGGCGCCGCCCAGGCTGTGCCCGGTGAACCAGAGCGACTGCCCGTCGGCGCGCCAGTTCTCCAGGGTGTCCAACATCGCCGGATGCACGACGTCCAGGGCCCGGTAGAAGCCGGAGTGGATCATGCCGGTCCCGGCGGCGTACGGAGTCAGCAGCGTGCCGGCGTCCGACAGCCAGTCACGCAGCTCCTCGGGCTGGGTGCCGCGGAACGCCACGACCATCATGCGGCCGTTGGCCGCGATGTAGGCCTGCGTGTCCACCAGCGGGAACGGCGGGGTGTGCGGCACGCGGAAAGAGGTCACCCGGTCGAAACCCCAGTCGTTCGCCGTGGCCCTGACCCGCTCCTCGTCCTTGTAGGCCAGCTCGGCGGCGTAGGCCAGACAGCGCGCCTGCACCAGGCTGTAGCCGGTGGCCCTGTGATCGAAGCTGATCATGGTCATGTGTCCCCCTCGCCGCTGGTGGGGGGAGGTGTCAGCTCACATCTACCACGCGGTGTCGGACGGGTTTGCGGTGCCACGCCCGATCCGGCGCACCCGTCCTGTCCCCGGCCGGAACGGCATGGAACGCCTCAGTCAGCACAGGCGAGACGCCGCACGGACGCGGCGCCTCGAAACACGGGGGCGGAGGAAAACAAGCCCATGGAAAATCTCTTCCGATTGATGCTCACCCGGCCGGCCGTGGCCCAGGACCCGGAGACTCCCAGCATCCCGCTGGGCCAGGACACGCCGTTCCAGGAGGCGCTGCGCGAGGCCGTCGGGGCGGCCCAGCGGCGTACCGCCGTCGAAGCGGCCGCCACCGCGTACGTGGCGGGGCCGGAGTTCATCGGCGACCCGGCGGACACCCCGCTGGGCGCCGAGCTCGACCAGCTCGCCGGACGCCTCGACGAGATGGAGGACGTCGACGTGTCCGCCTCACCGGAGATGGTGCGGCAGGCCATCGACGACGTGTTCGGGATGAGCCCGAACCAGGTGACCGGCCTGGAGGACTTCCGGAACGCCGTCAGGAGGCTCAAGGACAGCCTCGTGGCGATCAAGGTGCTGCAGGAGGAGCACGCGCGGCCCATCGAGCAGCTCGCCCGCCAGCTTCGTACGGCCGAGGTCATCGTGCGCCACGCCGACGACGACAAGTTCCCCAAGGACCTGCAGGAGCTGCGGCGCTGGCGGCGGCGCTCGCTCCGCCTGCCGTTCGACCTCGGCCTGACCTCCAGGCTGTCGACCCGCGAGGCTGAGGAGGCGGTACGGGGCCGGCGAGAGGAGGCGGTGGCCGCGCGCCGCCAGGAGGTCGACGATCTGCTGGCCCGGCACGCGGACCTGCGGACGGCGCTGGGCGAGCTGGCCCAGCTGAACGCCGAGCACTTCCACGTCACGTCCCAGACGACCAGCGCCCTCGTGCAGCCGCCGGACCAGGTACGGCTGACGAACGTGGCCACCGCGCTGAGCGCCTTCCACGGCAACCTGCGCGAGCGGGTGGCCCCGACCCCGATCATCGGCGAGGCGGAGACGGGCACGGACACCCCGGAGACCTCCGACGTGGTCAGCGCGCCGGTGGCGCAGTCCCTGCTGCAGACGCCCGCTCCCGTGCTGCGCGGCCGCACGGAGTTCCGGCCGACCCCGACGCCCGAGGTCGGGTTCGTGCTCCTGCCGACGGCCGGCGGGCAGCTGTCCGAGGCCACCCGTACGGTGCTCACCGAACGCGGCCTCGACCTGACCGCGGTGCCGCTCGACCGGCTCAGCAACCGCCTCGAAGCCGACCTGGCGGCGACGGTCAACCAGCTGGAGGCGGTCGCCGGACATCCGGTGCGGCAGTCGTTCCTGCGCGTCGGCGAGGCGCTCGTGACCGTGCAGACCCCCGTCACGACCGGCTGGGGAACGCTCGGGACCGGCGGCACCGTCCCGCTGCCGCCGATCCCGCTGGACGGCCGCGTCCCCCACACCAAGGGCGAGGTCGCCCCGGCCGGCATCGCCGACCTGCTCGTGATCAAGCAGCAGCTGACGGGCTACGAGTCGGCCGACGTCGCGCACATCGAGAACGTGCTGCGCGGCGAGCACAAGGTGCGCGACCACAGCCGCCGCGACACCACCGAGCTGATCACGATCAACGAGCAGGAGACCAACACCAGCGAGGACCGGGACCTGCAGACCACCGACCGCTTCGAGATGACCAGGGAGACCGAGCAGACGGTCAAGGAGGACGTCGCGCTCAAGGCCGGGCTGAACATCTCCGGCAGGTACGGCCCGGTCGTGGAGTTCTCCGCCAGCGCCGAGGGCTCCATCGCGCGCAGCAAGCAGGAGGCCACCCGATCGGCCGCCACGTTCTCGCAGGACGTCACCGAACGGACCTCACGCAAGATCGCCGAAAGGGTGCTGACCCGTACCCAGCTGACCACCACGACCGAGACCATCGAGAAGAACACCCACGAACTGGACAACACCCGCAGCTCCCAGAACGTCTCGGGCGTCTACCAGTGGGTCAACAAGGTCTACCAGGCCCAGATGTTCAACTACGGGCTGCGGGCGATGTTCGACTTCATGGTGCCCGAGCCCGCCGCCTTCCTCATCGCGGCCATGCGGCAGACCAACGCCGCCGCCCGCAACCTGATCAAGCCGCCGGACTTCCCGCTCAACCCCCGCCAGATCACCGAGAGCAACTACCAGTACTGGGTCAAGCAGACCGGCGCGACCGACGTCGCGCCGCCGCCCGAGCTGTTCAAGACCAAGTCGCTGGACTTCAAGGCCGGCGGCGGCGACAGCGACACCAACTACAACCACTCGGGCCAGATCAGCATCGACGAGGGCTACCGGGCCGTGTACGCCAGCGTGGGCGTCGTGCGCAACATCTGGGAGAGCGACAACTCCGTGGACGTCGTGGTCGGGCGGCGTACGCACCGGATGCCCGACGGCAACTGGCTGTGGACCACCGCGCTGGACGACGAACGCGACTCGGTCGCCGTGGGCATCGACACCTTCCACCTCTCGCAGGTCGCGGTGGCCGTCGAGGTCAAGTGCCAGCGCACCGACCGGGCCATGGACAAGTGGCGGCTGGAGACCCACGCCAAGCTGGAGACGGCGCACAAGGCGGCCGTGGCCGACTACGAGGAGAAACTGGCGGCGCTGCAGCTGCGGGCAGGCGTGGACATCCAGGGCCGCAACCCGGCCGCCAACCTGGCCCTCATGCAGACGGAGCTGAAGAAGAACTGCGTCAGCATCCTGACCGACCAGCACTACGACCTGTTCGACTCCATCGAGATCTCCCCCGCCAACGGGCTCCCGGAGATCAACGTGTTCGAGGCCGCCGGTGAGGGCCCGTACGTGCGCTTCTTCGAGCAGGCCTTCGAGTGGGAGCACATGACGTTCGTGACCTACCCCTACTTCTGGGGACGCAAGGACCAGTGGGAGGAGCGGCTCGGGTTCGACGACCCGGATCCGGCGTTCGCCGACTTCCTCCGTGCCGGGTTCTGCCGGGTCTCGGTGCCGGCCCGGCCGGGCTTCGAGGGCGCCATCGACCACTTCCTCACCTTCGGCGAGATCTGGAACGGCGGCCCGCTGCCGACCATCTCCAACCCCCTGTACCTGCCCATCGCCGACGAGATCGCCGAGCGTCTCGACCGGCCGGGCACCGAGGTCCCGCAGGGGGACCCGTGGCTGGTGCGGGTGCCGACCTCGCTGCTGAAGCTGCGCCAGGACGACCAGCTGCCCCGCTGGGAGCAGGACTCCGACGGGGAGTGGGTCGAGGTCTAGGACATGGCAGATCCCGTCGTGCCGGCCACCCTGGCCGGCCCCCTGCTCACCGGGTACGTCGAGCCGGGAAAGGGGCGCGGCGTCCTGACCTTCCACGCCGACATCGCCGACCCGGTCCGCGGCGCCACCTTGGAGATCACGCTCACCGCGCCGCCCTGGAACCAGACCGGCCATCAGCCCTTCACCTGGCGATACCTGCCGCCCGCCGGGGAACGGACCTTCCCCGTCATCTGGCTCGCGCTCGCCCGGCAGGTCACCGTGACCACCAGACGCATGGGCGGCACGGCCGCCGACCTCCTGGGGGTGCTCGGCCCGCGCTCTCCCCTGGTCGAGATCGTCCGCCCCCAGGACGACGACCTGATCCCCCAGCCCGACCAGTCCGTCATCGAACTGTGGCGGCTGCTCCCCCAGCCGTTCACGGTCGGCCCCTTCGCCGACGACGAGGCCGGCCGCCGGGGCGACTTCTTCGCCCAGGCGATCACGGTCAACGTGACGACGAAACCGCTCGGCGTGGTCATCAGGAACGTGCTCAACGGCTACGTGGTCACCATCGACATCGACAACCGGCAGGCCGATAGGCCGGCGGCCTTCGTCTACGACATCGTCGTCCATTCGCACGAGGACGAGGACAACCTCTTCGGCGACCGCGTCGTCGTACGCGTCGTGCACACGCACAACGTGATCGTGCACGCGGCGGCCTCGCCGGACATGGCCGGGTTCATCGATGTGCAGACCCTGCGGCTGGACGACTCGTTCATCCCGCGCTTCCCGCCGCAGGGAACCGTGCTCGACGACACCACCTTCCAGCCCAAGGAGGTCGAGGTCCACTTCGCCCCGGAACACCAGGGGCTCATCTTCCTCTTCGAGCTGGCCATCCAGTTCGTCCCGTACATCAACGTCCTGTACGACCTGTCGCAGATCGCCTTCCAGCTCGCGACCGGCAAGGACTTCTGGGGCAACGAGGTGACCGGCACGCAGATCCTCGCCTACGGCGTGCTGTCGGCGCTGCCCTTCGCCAAGGCGCTGCCCCGCGCGGTCCTGCAGTCCGTACGAACCGAGCTCAAAGCGACCAAGCTCGCCAAGGTGCTCGAAGAAGACGTGATCAGCGAAGTCGGGCGCGTCGCCGAACGCGAGTTCCTCGAGGCCGTCGGGAGCATCGACGTCAAGGGCGCGACCGACCTCGCCCGGACGCTCACCCGCTTCGCGGCGGGCAAGCTCTCGATGGACCAGGTGCTCAGGCGTTTCCACGACCTCGTCGGCAACGCCTACCTGCGAGAGCTGGACCGGCGCATCGTGGAACGGCTCCTGACCGGCAACTTCAAGACCTTCCGCAACCCCCGCCTGGCGGCCGGCTTCAACGCCTTCACCAACAGGAAACTGTCCCGGGGAATCGCGCAGAGCCTCGACCCGGTCTCGTGGGCGCTCAGCCAGCGAGGCAAGTCCCGCTTCATCAAAGAACTGGAGAGCGAACTCGGCACCGACTGGGCCGAAACACTCAAACGAGCCAAGCAGACCGACAGCCGGCTGCGCCGGCTCAGCGCCGCCGACATCGCACACTACGACCGGCTCGCCGGACGCGTCGAGGACTACCGGACCCTGGCCAAGCTCAACCGCGGCCGGGGCGACCTGTACGAGGTGGACCACATCCTCGAACAGCGCTTCTGGCGCAACGACCCGCGCGTGCAGACCGCGTTCAACGAAAAGGGCGAGGGCATGGCCATGGTCATCCCCAAGAACCCGGCGATCGCCGCCAAGATGCCCGGCAACGCCATCGCCTACGTCCACTCCCTCAAGACCCGCCTGCTCACCGAGCTGATCCCGAACGGACGGGAGGCGGAGTTCACCGTCCAGCAGATCTTCGACGCCCACATGTGGGTGCTGGAGTCGTTACGGGTCGACCGCTCCGTGACGGTGGGCGATCGCCTCCTCGGCGACTTCCGCCTCCTGGCCAGGTCCCGGGGAGAACGGCTCGAACTCCGCATGCCCACCGCCGCGACCTTCACCCGGCAGGGCGGGTGGCCGGTGCTCGTAGGCGTTCAATAAGGGGATTGTTGAACAATGCTACGATCGACTGCACCTCGCCCCCGCGCCCCACCGGCGAAAGGACGCCCTTGACCAGCTCCACCGACAACGCGGTGCGCACCTGCGCGATCCGGGCCCGACAGAGCTCCCCGGCTCTCGAACGCGCGACGGACGCCGACATCGACACCGCGCTACGCGGCATGGCCGAGCGGCTGCGCACCGCACGAGGCACCCTCGTCTCCGCCAACGAGGAGGATCTCGCCGCAGCCGTCTCCGCCGGAATGTCACCCGCCCTCCAGGACCGCCTGCGCCTCACCGGCGCACGGCTGGACGGCATGGCGGCGGAACTCCGCACCCTGGCGGACGTGCCGCACGAGCCCCGCGACAAGGTCCTCGAGGAACGCCCGGACCACCTGACCCTGCTGGAACGCCGCCGGCCCGTCGGCGTGATCGGCGCGAACTTCGAAGCGCGTCCCAACGTCACCCTCGACATCGCCTCCCAGTTCCTCAAATCACGCAACGCGGGCGTCCTGCGCACCGGCTCGGCCGCGTTGCGCTCGTCCCGGGCCATCGTGGAGCACGTGATCGCGCCGGCCCTCGCCGACGCCGGCCTCGACCCGGACGCCGTCCAGCTGGTGCCGAGCGAGGACCGCTCGGCGGCGTACGCGCTGGTGTCGCTGCCCGAGCTCATCCCGCTGGTCATCCTGCGCGGCAGCGGCGACAGCACCCGCGACCTCGGCCGCGAGGCCGCCCGGCACGGCGTGCGCACCCTCGCGCACGCCGACGGCGGCGGCGTCCTCTACATCCACTCGGCCGCCGACGACGACACCGTCCACCGGCTCATCACCGGCAGCCTCGACCGGCTGGGCGTGTGCAACCGGCTCAACCTGCTGCTCATCGA
The DNA here is from genome assembly GCF_040675285.1 of Nonomuraea sp. NPDC049625. Classification (NCBI taxonomy): domain Bacteria; kingdom Bacillati; phylum Actinomycetota; class Actinomycetes; order Streptosporangiales; family Streptosporangiaceae; genus Nonomuraea; species Nonomuraea sp. NPDC049625. The sequence goes on from NZ_JBFAOQ010000005.1 coordinate 232,864, forward strand.
CCGGTCCTGCTACGACGAGCGGCTGCCCGCCGTCCTCGAGGCCCTGGACCGCCTGGGCATCGGCGCGTCCCTGCCCCCGCACGCCCACCCGCGCGGGTACGAGTGGTCGCTCGACCCGGAGCGCGCGGCCACCGTGACCGTCGACGCCGCCGACGGCCCGCTGCACGCGGCCCGGATCGCCAACGAGGAGACCTCCGGGCTGGCGGCCGCCGTCGCGACCGAGGATCCGGCCGCCGCCGCGGAGTTCATCGACGCCTACGCCGGCTCCGGGGTGTTCTGGAACTCCACGACCCGGCTCCTCGACGGCTTCAAGCTGCTGCGGCTGCCGGAGACCGGCATCAACATCGACCGGGTGCCCGGCCCGCGCGGCCCGGTAAGCTTCCGGGACCTGTACCTGCGGCAGTACGTGGTCGTGCCGAGCGGGCGGCTCACGTCCTGACTTCGGAGGTGTGCGCGAGGATGGCGTCCGCCAGCTCCTCGTGCACCTCCGGCGGCAGCGTGTGCCCCATGCCCTCGACCATCATCAACCGCGCTCCCGGGATCCCCTCGGCGATGATCGCGCCATGGCCCGGCTTGGCCGGCTCGTGGGTGCCCTCGATCACCAGAGTGGGCACCTTCACCTGGCCCAGCACGCCCACCGGCTCGAAGTCCGGCTGAGCCATCGCGGCCAGGCGATGATTCACCACCGCGTCCAGATCCCGGGCCCGGTCAAAGATGCGCTCCTGCAGCCGGCGAGCGGCGTCCTCGTCGAACGGCAACCCCGTGCCATGCAGCACCCGCTGCTCAGCGATCATCGCCTCGATCCGCTCACGCCGGTCAGCCGGCGGCGGACTCGCCATCAGCCCTTGGTAGTGCGCCACGAACTCCGGCGCCGGCTCCGGCAGACTCCCCTCCGGCTGCGGCTGCCCCATCAACGCGCGCATGATCACCATGCCCTCACCCCCGCCGAGCGGCGAGGAACCGATGACGGTGAGCGAACGCACCCGCTCCGGCCGCTCCACCGCGATCAACTGCCCCAGCAGGCCACCCGCCGAATGACACACCAGATGCGCGCTCTCCAGACCATGCGCGTCCAACACCCGCAGCACATCGTCCCTGATGTCGCCCCAGGTATACGGCTCCTTCTCGAAGTCCACGGTCGCCGACCTGCCGGTGTCGCGGTGGTCGTACCGGATCACCCGGCGACCACCGGCGGTCAGCCGGCCAACGAACTCATCCGGCCACAGGATCCCCTGCGACATCGACCCCATCACCAGCAGAATCGGCTCGTCAGCAGCGGCGCCGAACTCTTCACTCCAGATCTCCACGTTTTGCATGACTCAGAGCATGCCGCCTCCGGCTACGGGCGCCTTCTGTAGAACTACCAGCCGCGCCAGATCCGTACGGGTACCGATGCCCAGCTTCGGATAGATCTTGTACAGGTGGTACTCGACCGTGCGCGGGCTCAGGAACAGCTGCGCGGCGATCTCCTTGCTGGACAGGCCGTCGGCGACCAGGCCCGCGATGCGCAGCTCCTGCGGGGTCAGCACGTCCAGCGCCGGGCCGCGGGCGGGCTCGGCGCTCTCGCCCGCCGCCCGCAGCTCTCCGTGCGCGCGCCGCGCCCACGGCTCCGCGCCCGCCCGCCGGAACGTCTCCAGCGCCGCCCGCAGATGCGGCCGCGCCTCGCCGGGCCGGTGCGCGCGGCGCAGCCGCTCGCCCAGCAGCAGGGCGGTCCTGGCCGCCTCGTACGGGTTCGCGTGCAGCCGCAGCGCCTCCTCCAGCTCCTTTTCCGGCAACTCCTTTTCCGGTGGCTCCTTCTCCGGGCCGGCGCCGACCAGGGCGCGGCACCGGGTCAGCAGGGCGCGCGACTCCGCGGTGGCCGCCTGTGCCGACCAGCGCTCGAACGCCTCCAGCGCCGCCCGCGCCGCCTCCAGGTCGCCCGCGCCCACGGCCGCCTCGATGCGATCCGGCGCCGAGCGCCACACCACCGTCGGATGCCCGGCCCCCGGACCCGCGGCCGTGATCGCGGTGAACCGGTCGTGCGCCGCGGCGAAACGGCCCGTCCCCAGGTCCAGCATGGCCAGCGCGTACGCGGCCACGCCCGCGCGCAGGCCCACCCGGTGCGGGATCGCGATGGCCAGCGCCTCCTGGGCGTGCCTACGGCACGTCTCCTCCTCGCCACGCAGCGCCGCCAGCACCGCGAGGTTGGCCAGGTGCGCGGCCACCGTGTTGGCGTACCCGGCCTCGCGGGCCAGCTCCAGCCCCTCCTCGGAGATGGCCTGACTCTCCGCCAGCCGCCCGGCGATCCGCTCGCCGGTGGCCACGAACTCCAGCACCACCGGCAGCTGCCCCACCATCCCCGACACCCTGGCCACCCGGCCCGCCCGGACTGCCAGGTCGGCCGCCAGATCGGCCTCGCCCAGGTAACTGGCCGCCGCCGTCGCCCACAGGAACCCGGCCGCCTCCGTCAGCTCCCCGGTCCTGCCCAGCGCCCGCCTGAGCATCCCGTGCCCGGTGCCGTCGGAGAGCATCAGGCCGATGCCGGTCAGCACGTCGCGCAGGAACCCCTCGGGGAAGGCCGCGGCCCGCCGGCCGATCTCGGCGATGGCGGCGGTGTCGCCCACGTACGAGGCCGCCTCGGCGGCGTCGGCCAGCATGTCCAGGCTGTCGCCCGTGGCCAGGATCCGCACCGCCTCGGCGGCGCTTCCGGAGTTCAGCTCGAACCTGCCCCGCAGCTGGGCGATCTCCATCTCCAGCGCGCGATCCCCGCCCGCGTGGTCGCGGGCCTCGGCCAGCAGGGACTCCGCCTGCCCCGGACGGCCACCGAGCCAGGCGGCCATGGCGGCGTCCTTGAGCCTGACCGCCCGGGTGTGCGGCGCCGGGGTCAGCTCGGCTGCCCTGGCCAGGGCGGTGGCGGCGTCGCCGTACCCGCCGCGGTCGCGGGCCCGGGCGGCGGTCTCGGTGAGCGCGGCGGCGACGCTCTCGTCCTGGCCGAGCGCGGCCGCCGCCAGGTGCCAGGCGCGGCGGTCCCCTTCGGACAGCCCGGCCAGCGCCTCGTGCGCCGCCCGGCGGGACGCCGGCGCCGCGGCCTCGTGCACGGCCGAGCGGATGAGGGGGTGACGGAATCGTACGGACGCGCCCTCGACCCGCACCAGCCCGGCGACCTCCAGCTCATGCAACGCCGCCCGCCCTGTCTCCGTCGACCCGGCCGCTTCCCGCCCATGCGGCGCCAACCTGCCCGCGCCGATCCGCGCGGCGGCGCGCAGCACCAGGTCGAGGTCGCTTTCCACGGCGGCGAGCAGGGCCACCAGCCGGGCGTCGTCCGGCAGCCCGGCCACCTGCTCACCGAACAGCTGCGTGCCACCGGGCAGCGGATCGGGCAGCGGCTCACGGCCCGCGAGCTGTCCGGGGCCCAACCGCCGTACGATCTCGCGCAGGGCCAGCGGGTTGCCGCCGGTGGCCGCCACGAGCTCCCTCTTGACGGCGGGCGGCATCGCGGCGTCGAGCAGTTCGGCCGCCGCCGGCTCCGGCAGGCCGCCGAGCCGCAGCGGCGGCACCCCCTTCACCGGCGCGTCCCCGCGCACGGCCAGCAGCATCGCGATCCGCTCCGTGCCGAGCCGTCTGGCGGCGAACAGCAGCGCGTCCGCCGAGGCCCGATCCACCCACTGGAAGTCGTCGACCACGCAGACCAGCCCGTCGGGCGCGGCGGCCTCGGCCAGCAGCGACAGAACCCCGGCCGCCAGCAGGAACCGGTCCCCCGACGCGCCCCCGCCCAGCCCGAGCGCCCCGCGCACGGCCTCGCGCTGCGGCTCCGGCAGCGTGTCCAGCAGCCCGGCGACCGGCCGCAGCAACTGGTGCAGCGCGGCGAAGGCCAGGTCGGACTCGGGCTCGACGCCCGTCGTCCTGAGCACCCGCATGGAGCCGCCCCGGGAGGCCGCCAGGTCGAGCAGGGCCGTCTTGCCCACGCCGGCCTCGCCCCGCAGCACCAAGGCATCGCCCGCGCCCTCGCGGGCCCGGGAGATCACGTCATCGATGGCGGCGATCTCCGCCGATCTGCCGAACAGCACAAGCGCCCACTGTATGCCCAAATCCGGACACCCCCGGCGGGCCGGCGTTCACTGGAGAAACACCGGAGCCGCGCCGCGACCGGGGCCGACCTCCCCTCGCTCCAGCACATCGGCCTCCAGCAGGCGCAGCCGGCCGGGCCCGAGGGGGCCGCTGGTGCCGCGTCCTCGCCGATCGACGCCGTCGACGGGTGAAGACGGTGGCCCGCTCGGATGCCTGCCGCAGGATGCGGCCGGCCGCCGTACGGGAGCGCCGCGAAGGCGTGGCCGCCGCCCGGTTTCACGGAGTGAGGGATGCGGGCGTCGGCTGGTCGGAGGGTGAGGATGCCGTGCTCTCGGCGGGTTCGTCGCGCGCGGGCTCGGGCGGGGTGTCGGAGCACTGCCCCCGGCAGTAACCGTTGGTGACGATCAGCCGCCCCCGAGCGGGCGTGTAGGCGCTGTCCTGCGCCCCGACGATCACACCCTGACACGTGGAGCAGATGAGCGGCTGGTCGGCTGTCATGAAAGCCCTTCCGAAGGTCCTCGCGTGCACGGTGCGCCCGGGAGACCGTCTCGGGCGCGGGATCTACCATGCCGGACGCCACCGACAATTCTCGCCGCCACATCCGGCCCGGAATGGGTGTGTACTTGAGACGCCCGGAAACCGACACCCCGACCGCCCTGGAGAAGTCGTCATGACCACGCCCGAGCCCATCACGACCTGGCGCGACGCTCGCTTCGACATGCCCGTCAGCCGGCAGCTGGAGCGCTACGACGCGTTGGCCGCCAAGGACGCGGCGGCTCGCGCCCGGGTCGAGCTGGTGACCCGGGGGATCTACGACCCCGACCGGCACGGCGCCGACGACCGGCCCGCGCTCACCGTGGCCGAGCACCTCGAGCTGCTGGCGCTGGCGGAGTGCATCGCGCGCACCGTACGCCATCCCGCCCACGTCCATCACGCGCTGCAGGCGGGGGCCACCTGGGCCGACATCGCGCGGATCGTCGACTCCGACGAGCCGACCGTCCGGCGGGACTACCAGCAGTGGGCCGACGACCAGCACGACCTCCACCAGAGCTACCCCCACCTCGGCATGACCGCCGACGAGTACGCCGCCGCGACCGCCAGGGCCGGCCAGGGCGCGCCGGACGCCTGAGCGGGGATCAGGCGGAGGGCACCAGGTTGCGGCGGCGCAGGAACGCCAGCCCCGCCGCGGCCAGGGCGACGGCCACCGCGGTCAGCCCCAGCAGCGGCGCCACCGCCGACGAGGAGCCGCCCAGCAGCATCGCCGGCACGTGCACGAACGGCGACAGGTTCAGGACGATCCCGGTGGCCAGCTTGAACTCCGCCAGCAGATCCACGACCAGGAAGAGGCCGAGCGCGGTCCAGCTCACGGCCACCGCCAGCCGGGGCAGCAGGCCGAACAGCAGCGTCGCGATCCCGACCACGGTCCAGACCGCGGGCAGGTACGCCAGCGTGGCCCCGGCGACGCGGGCCACGTCGCCGTCGTAGGTGAGCCCGGCCGCCGCGCCCAGCACGGCCAGCAGCAGCGCCGGGCTGACGACGGCGAACACCAGGTGGCTCAGCGCCCAGCGCAGCCGGCCGACGGGGGTGGACAGCAGGAGCTCGGCCCGGCCCGCCGCCTCCTCGCCGCGGGCGCGCAGCGCCGACACGAGCGCCGCCCCCGTGACGAGCTGGCTGAGCACGTACATCACGAAGGTGAAGAACACGTCCGAGATGCGGGCACCGGCGCCGCCGACGGTCGCGGCCAGCTGCTGGAACTGCGGCGTGTCCAGCTGGGTGTCCAGGCCTCGCGCCGACACGCCGAGCAGCGCCCCCAGCAGGCCGAACCCGATCGCGAAGCCCGCGAGCGTGCTCCGGTGCAGCCGTCCGGCCAGGCCGAACGGGCCCGGCAGCCCTCCGGTGGCGGGCCCCTGGCGGGTGGGCACCAGGCCGCCGGCCACGTCGCGCCGGGTGGACAGGACGAAGGCGGCCGTCGCCACGGCGGCGACGGCCACCGCGATCAGGCCCAGCACCCACCAGTGGTCGCCGGCGTAGGGCTTGGTCAGCCGGACCCAGCCGAACGGCGTCAGCCACGCCAGCCAGCCGATGCCGCCGGTGTCGGCCAGCGAGCGCAGCGCGAACAGCAGGCCGCCGACGGCGATCGCGATGCCGCGCGCCGTCCCGGATGACGCGGTGAGCTGCGCGGTGACCGCTGCCACGGCCGCGAACGCCCAGCCGCCCCCGGCGGTGGACAGCCCGAACAGCAGCGAGGAACCCGCGGGCAGGCCGCTCGCGATCAGCGGGACCACCGAAAGCAGGCCCAGCAGCAGGTTGGCGGCCAGCACGACCGCGAGCGCGGCGGCCAGCGGGGCGTGGCGGCCGATGACGCCCGACGACAGCAGCTCGCGCCGGCCGGTCTCCTCCTCGACCCGGGTGTGCCTGGTCACCAGCAGGATGCTGACCAGCCCGCCGATCAGCGCGAGGGACGAGCCGAGCGTCCAGGCGGTCAGGCCGCCGACGCTCGCGTCGTAGATGTGGCCGCGCATGGCCAGCTGCGCGGGGTTGCTCGCCGAGGCCGCCGCGAAGGCGTCGCGGGCGGCCTGGTCGGCGTACAGGTCGGTGGTGGCGGAGGCGATGCTCGCCGGCAGCAGCGCGCTGATCGCGATCCACACCGGCAGCAGCACGCGGTCCCTGCGCAGGATGAGCCGGATCAGGGTCAGGGTGCCGGTCATGCGGCGGCTCCCTCGTAGTGGCGCAGGAACAGCTCCTCCAGCGTCGGCGGCTGCGTGGTCAACGTCCGCACGCCCGCCCTGGCCAGCTCGGCGAGCACGGCGGTCAGCGCGTCGCCGTCCACCTGGCAGCGCAGCCGGGCGCCGTCCACGGTCAGGTCGTGCACGCCGGGCAGCGCGGCCAGCCCCGGCGCGGGCCCGATCAGCTCGGCCGTCACCGAGGTGCGGGTGAGGTGGCGCAGGTCGGCCAGGCTGCCGGACTCGACGGTACGGCCGGCGCGGATGATGCTGACGCGGTCGCACAGCGTCTCGACCTCCGACAGGATGTGGCTGGACAGCAGCACGGTGCGGCCGTCGCGCTTCTCCCGCAGGACGCAGTCGTTGAAGACCGCCTCCATCAGCGGGTCCAGGCCCGAGGTCGGCTCGTCCAGCACCAGGAGTTCCACGTCGGAGGCGAAGGCGGCCACCAGCGCCACCTTCTGCCGGTTGCCCTTGGAGTAGGTGCGGCACTTCTTGCGCGGGTCGAGCTCGAAGTGCTCGAGCAGCTCGGCGCGCCGCCGCGGGTCGAGGCCGCCGCGTACCCTGCCCAGCAGGTCGATGACCTCGCCGCCGGTCAGCGAGGGCCACAGGGTGACGTCGCCGGGCACGTAGGCGAGCCTTCGGTGCAGCTCGGTGGCGTCGTGCCACGGGTCGCCGCCGAGTAATTCGATCCGGCCGCCGTCGGCGCGCATCTGGCCCAGCAGGATGCGGATCGTGGTGGTCTTGCCGGCGCCGTTGGGGCCGAGGAAGCCGTGCACCTCCCCCGTCCTGACGGTGAGGTCGAGCCCGTCCAGGGCCCTTGCCGGGCCGAAGGTCTTGACCAGGCCGTCGGCGCGCACTGCGGCGTTCATTGTTGTCCCTCGAACTTCTCCAGCCCGGTCCGCGCCTGTTCGAACAGCTCGCGGCCGAGGAATTCGGGTCTGATCAGGTCGAGCTGGGCCTTGCCGACGCGCAGCGCGCCCTGCGGGGCGTAGAGGTCCGTGCCGAGCGCGCGGGAGACGTGCTCGTGCAGCACCGTGATGCCGAGCTTCATCGCCGTCAGCACGGTCGCGCGGGCGCGGTGGTCGGCCTCGGAGTGCTGGTCCTCGTTGGCGAGATGCTGCTCCGTCACGGTCACGAGGTCGTCGAACATGGTGGCCGCCGCCGGGGAGCCCTCCACGAGCGCGCGGCCGAGGTACTTCATCAGGGGCGGCGCGGTGCGGTGGACGTTCTCGATGAACTCGGGCTTCTCGAGGTTGCGGTCGGTGACGCCGGCGGTGACCTGCTCGCGCACGTAGCTGAGGACGTACTCGTCGCAGGCCTGCCTCAGCGCTTCCTTCGTGCCGAAGTGGTGCTGCACCAGGCCGGGCGAGACTCTGGCCGCCTCGGCGATCCCGCGGATCGTGGTGGCCTTGACCCCCTGCTCGGCGAACAACGCCATCGCGGCGTCGCGGATGCGGGCACGCGTGGTCAGGTCCTCTTCAGAAATTGGTCGCACGTCCAGCATTCTATACAGTTGTATTGGTTCCCATGCAAGCGTTCAACCAATCGGGCGTCGGAGGCCGGTGGCGGGAACGACGAAGGCGCCGCCTCTCTTCAGTGCGTGAGCAGAGGCGGCGCCTTCATGTTTCTTCCCTTGGACAACAGAGCCCACACCAGCCTCGGCAGTGCCGAGGTCAGTGCTTGTAGGCGGCGACGACCTCCACTTCGACGAGCCAGCCCGCGACCGGGAGGTTGGCGATCTCGATCGTCACGCGGGCCGGGCGGGCCGGGTTGACCTCCATGGGCGGGGCGGGCGGCGCGGTGCCGAGCGGGACGGGTACGGGCCGGCCGGAGGCCAGATCCGTGTTGGCGAAGAACTGGCGGTAGGCGCGGTTCCAGCCGGCGAAGTCCGCCGACTCGGCTCCGGGCGGCTTCTCCAGGTAGGCGCGCATCGAGATGACGTCGGCCAGGCCAAGCCCGGCCGCGGTGAGGTTGGCCTTGACGCGTTTGAGCACGTTGAGGGCCTGGGCCTCGGTGAGGGTGACGCCTGGAGGCAGGGTTCCGCCGGGGAGGTCGACGTAGCGTTCGGGAGAGTCGGCGGGGGCCGCGGGGTTGCCCGCCGCCGGTCCCAGGCCGCTGGCGGTGTACGTGGCCACCTGCTTCCCGAGTGCCACTCCGTCGGCGATCGCCGGGTTGGTGCTGCCCTCGGGGAGGAACGGCCTGACCTCCTGCGGCCGGGGCGACCAGGTGGGGGTGGCGGCAGCCGTACCCGTGCCGAGGACGAGGACGACGGCCGCGGGGAGGGCGATGGTGCGGATCTTCATGCGGAGGTGTCCTCTCAGGAGGTGCTCAGGACGCGCTGGTGCAGCTCGGTGACGACCTTGCGGGCGGACTCCAGGGCTCCCGCCTGCCAGGCGATCATGTAGCTCAGCCAGTCACCCGCGAAGTACACGTGCCCGGCGGGCTTGCCGAGCAGCTGGTACGCGCCCTGCCGGGACGGCCAGCCCACCCACGCGCCCTCGATGTGCGGCTGGAGTTTCCAGGCGATGGACACCGACGACGCCAGTTCGTCGCGATATTTCGCACCATGGATCTTCATGCCCTGCTCGATCGCGCGGCGCTCGCGCTCGGCCGGCTTCAGCGCGGCGTACGCGTCGGCCTGGGCGCCGAAGTTGTAGTAGCCGACGACCATGCCGCGCGAGCCGCCGTACCCGTAGGAGGGGTACCAGATCGTGCCCAGGTCCAGGTCGGTGGCGGTGACGCCGCCGTAGATGTCCTCGTCGACCTCCCACCAGCGGCGGCGGTACTCCAGGCCGATCTTGCCCGCGTTCGTGGGGGTCGGGGTGGCGAGGGCGGCCTGGACCTCCGGGCCGAGGTTGTGCGCGGTTCTGGCCAGGATGTGCGGGGGCATCGCCGCGACGCACAGGTCCGCCTTGATCTTCTGGGTACGGCCATGGCGGTCCTCGTACTCGACCTCCACGCCGTCCGGCAGATCGGTGATCCTGGTGACCTTGGCCCGCAGCCGGATCCGCTGCCGCCCGATCTTGCCGGCGAAGGCCCGCGGGATCGCGTCCATGCCGCCCACCGGCTGGAACATCAGCATCGCCTGGTCGTAGCCGAACTCGAACGCGAACCGCTGCCCGACGCCGCTGGCCAGCACCTCCGACAGCGACGGCACCGGCCCGAGCGCCGTGCCCGGCTGCTCGCCCGCGCCCGGGTTCACGCTGTGGCCGCGGCGGGTGCCTCCGGAGTACTTGAACCCGCTCGCCTTGTCCCCCACCGCCCCGAAGCCCGACAGGAAGGAGATCAGCCGCTCCTTGTCCTGCGCCGTGAGCGCGGTGTCGAGCGCCCCCGCGTCGGTCGCCCGCGACAGCAGCTCCGAGACGTATCCGTACACGTCGGCCTTGGCGGTGCGCCAGCGGACGGGGGCCCGCATGTTCTGGTGGTAGATGTAGGCCTGGGCGTTGGAGTTGGTGAAGACCTCCAGGTCCACGCCGAGCTCGCGGCAGTAGTCCATGGTGACCATCCACTGCGCCAGCCGGGCCGGCCCCGCGTTGAGGTAGACGCCGTCACCGAACTTCGAGACCTGCGTGGAGCCGTCCAGCTCGGTCACGCGGTCGCCGCCGCGGATGGTCCAGTTCCGGCCGCCCACCCGGTCGAGCGCCTCCAGAATCGTGCAGTCGTAGCCCGCCTTGCCCAGTTCGTACGCCGTGGCGAGGCCGGCTATCCCGGCGCCGAGGATCACGACCTTCTTCGCGGAGCGCCCGGCGAGGGAGAAGTCGGACTGCTGCGGCGGGTCGAAGGTCCCCTTCGCGGACGCCTCGGCGGTCGGCGCGAGCCCGAGCGCGCCCATGGTCGCGAAGAGCGCGCCTGCCCCACCGGAGACACCGACGGCGGACAGGAAATCGCGTCTGCTGTACCCCAACACTTACCTCCAAGATTTTGCTGGAGGTGAGTCTGGAAGCGTTTTGTTGCCGTTCATCCGTCGGTGTGTTGTTTGTGCGTTGCAAGCAGATCATCGGGTTTGTAGTGAAAAGTGAGGTTTCAGGGTCAGTCTCGGCTGGAACAGCGGGCGTAGAGGTCACGGGCGCTGGCGTGCAGGAGCTGGCCGGACTCGCGCCGCATGCCGCCGACCGGCCAGGCCGTGCCGAGCACTTCGACGGACATGAGGTCCGCGTACAGGCGTCGTCCCTGAGCCCGTACGTCCTTGGCGACGGCGGGGTCGACGAGAGCGATCATGGCGGCGGCGTACATCCATCGGGATCGCCACCGCGCCAGGGCGACGCCGCGCTCGTGCCGCGTCGTCGCGTCGCGCATGCCGGTACGGACGTCCTCGATTGCCGCGGCCAGATCCAGGGCGGCCCGGCGAGCTCGTTCCCGGCGGGCGGTGCGCCGCCGGGTCCGCCCCCGGATCAGCGCCGAGCAGGCCCCCAGCACCACGATGCCGATCAACGATATCCCCGCAGCGCCCCACGGTGCGGCCGCGTCCGCCCCGGCGGTGTCTCCAAGCATGTCCGGACCATATGGGCCGCGAGCCCAACAGCCGATCAAGCCCGGCACTTGCCGCGCCCAAGATGCTCATAGCGGCATTGACCATGAACACCATCCCCAACACTGGGGAATGCCCGGGCCGCCGCCCCGCCCGACCATGAAGGAGTTCGCACCACTAACAGGGGGAGGCAAACCCGTGACAAGCATCGCGACCCCGGCCCGCCGCCAGATCGAGCGGTTCCTGGAGTTCTCCGACCACGTCGGCGGCCTGAACGAGGCCGACGTGCTGGCGCTGCTCCGCGACCGGGGCATCACCACGCTGGAGGCGCTCGTCAGCAAGGCCGTCAACGCGCCCCGCTCCGCCCCGCCCATCCAGATGGACGCGGCCCAGGCATTGAGCAGGCCCGCGGCCGCCTCCACCCAGCCCGCCACCCACCCCGCGCCCGCCATGGCGGTGGTCGTGGACGGCGTCGAACACGACCCCCGCGACCTGTCGCGGTTCGACGGCCGTCCGCTGACCTACATCTACGGCACCGAGCGCCTGGTCGCGCTGACCGACGACAGCGCGCTCAACGGCGCGGCGTGGGCGGCCTCGCAACTGCGCGCGGCCGACCCCCGCCCTGCGACGCAGGGCCAGGTCCAGATGTTCGAGCACGTGGACTACGGCGGCGACTGGTTCTGGTGCGGCGCCCGGCAGGCGCACAACGACCTGACCAGCGTCCACCACGGCCCGCTCCACCTGCACGACTGGAACGACGTCATCAGCTCCATGGGCGGCACGAACAACTCCGTCCGCTACTACGAGCACATCAACTTCAGCGGCAGCTCCCTGTTCGTCCAGCCCTTCGCCGACATCCCGACCCTCGTCCCCAGCGGATGGAACGATCGCATCTCCTCCGTCTGGAACCTGGGCTGACCGCCCGGCCGCGGCAGCAGGACGGCACCACCACCTGCCCGCGGCCGACCGAACCCCTCCGCCCCGGCGAGCCGTAGCGAGAACGCCGCCGGGACCCGCGAGCCCGCTCTGCGCGAGCGGGCTCGCGGCTTTTCTCGGCAAGGTCCTACTGGCGCTGCTGCCCCAGCAGTTTGGCGAGGATCGCGCTCAGCTGGCTGCGCTCGTCGCCGGTGAGAGCGTGGAAGGTGTCGTCGAGGAACGCCGGGATCGAAGCCTGGGCGGCGGCCAGCCGTCGCCGCCCCGAGTCGGTGATGGTGACGGCGTAGGAACGCCGGTCACGCGGGTTGCGCTCCCTGCGGACGTGGCCCTCCCGCTCCAGGTCGTCGCAGACGCCGACCATGACGCTGCGGTCGATCCGCAGCTCCTCGCTGAGCGTCTGCTGGGAGCAGGGGCCGACGGCGTCGAGCATCTGGAGCACGAGATGCTGACCGACCCCGAGCCCTTCCTCGGCGGCGTGCGCGTCGGCGGCGCGGGCCACGGCGGACGAGGCCCGGCACAGCGCGATGTCCAGCCGCTCGGCGGCGAGTCGCGGGAAGTACGCCGCCCCACGGTCCGTCGTCCTGGTCGTCGCCGCCATCGCTCTCCTTCCGGGTGAGCCGCCAGTCTAGCGCACATCCATCTCCTCTCAGATCGTTTTACATAAGATGATTGGCTGGCAAACGGTCCGCCTGCCGCCCGCTGTCGCCGCCGATGAGCGATGATGGCGATCATGGCATTGATGACGGAGTTCACGGAGCTGTTCGGGGTTCGGCATCCGATCGCGCTGGCCCCGATGGGCGGCTCGGCCGGCGGAGCGCTGACCGCGGCCGTCTCCAACGGCGGCGGGCTGGGGCTGCTGGGCTCCGGAAACGGAGACCCGGACTGGCTGGCCCGTGAGCTCCCGATCGTCACGCGGAGCACCGACCAGCCGTGGGGTGTCGGCTTCCAGGTCTGGGCGACCGGCGTCGGCGCGGTCGAGCGGGTGCTGGAGCACGGCCCCAGGGCGGTGATGCTGTCCTTCGGCGATCCGCGTCCGTTCGCCGAGCGCGTCCGGGCCTCCGGCACGGCACTGATCATTCAGGTCACCGACCTGGAGGAGGCGCGGCAGGCGATGGACGCGGGCGCCGATGTCATCGTGGCGCAGGGCACCGAGAGCGGCGGGCACGGGGCCCGGCATGGACGGTCGACGCTGCCGTTCGTACCGGTCGTGGTGGACCTGGTGGCTCCGGTGCCCGTGCTGGCCGCGGGCGGGATCGCCGACGGTCGCGGCGTGGCCGCGGCGCTGGCTCTGGGCGCCGCCGGGGCGCTCATCGGCACCCGATTCCAGGCCACCGCCGAGGCCCTGGTCGACCCTTCGGCCGCCAGGTCGATCGTCGAAGGCCGCGGGCAGGACACCAGCCGCAGCCGGGTGCTGGACATCGCCCGCGGCTCCAAGTGGCCCTCGAAGTACACCGCCCGTACTCTCGGCCACCCGTTCATCGATCGATGGCTGGGCCGGGAAGCGGACCTGGCCGGGGATCCCCAGGCCAGGCAGGACTACCAGGACGCCGTGGCACGCGGGGATGTGCCCGCGTTGCCGGTGTGGGCCGGCGAGGCCGTCGATCTCATCACGGACCTGCCGCCCGCGGCCGACCTCGTCGCCCGCCTGGCCGCGCAGGCCGAGAACGCGCTGGCCCGCGCGGGCAGAAAGCGGCCGGAAGACCGACCGGACCGGTCTGACTGAGCGGCTTCCGACGTCAGGCGGCGGCGGTCGGTACGAGGCGGCGGTTGCGTACGAGCCAGATGGCGCGCTCCAGGTCGGGAGTCATGTAGCGGTCGTCGCCCAGAGGGGTGATGTGCTGCCGGATCTCCGCGTGCAGGGACCGCGTGACGGCGCCGAGCGGCAGGCCCTCCATCTTCTGCGCGATGAGGTCGATGCCCTGGGCCGCCATCATGTACTGGACGGCCAGGACGACCCCGAGCCGGTCCAGGTTCTGCTGCAGGTTCCTGACCGAGGCCATCGCCATCGTGTTGTGGTCCTCCTGCCCGTCCTTGACCGGCCGGGACAGCGTTCCCGCCGGCGTGGCCCTCACCTGCATCTCCGGGACCAGCGCGGCGGCCACCGTCTGCACCTGCACCATGCCGGAGTTGAGGCCGACGGTCCCGCCGGCGAGGTTGGCGGGCAGGCCGTAGCTCCACTTGGGCGACAGCAGCCGCCCCGACAGCTCCTGCGACAGCACCCCGACGTCGGTGATCTCCGCGTTCAGGGTGTCGGCCAGGTGCCCCATGATGGAGGCGTCCCAGTTGCCGCCCATCACGAACTCGTACCCCTGACCGTCCCCGCGCAGGAAGACCAGCGGGTTGGAGGTCGAGGAGTTGGCCTCCCGCACGAGTGCGCGGCGCGTCTCGGCCAGCGCGTGCCGCAGGCCGGCCAGGATGTGCGGCGCGGCCCGCACCGACACCGCGTCCTGGATGCGCGGCTCGTAGTTCGCCGGGTCGAGGCGTTTGCGGCCCTCCTCCGTCATCCAGCCCGAGCCCGCGACCATCGCGCGCAGCCGCGTGGCCACCGCGTCCTGCTCGGGGATGTGGCGTTCCTTGTGGGTACGCGCGTCGAGCGAGCCCTGCTCGGCCCTGGTCGCCTCCATGAACAGGGCGAAGGCTCCCTCCGCCTGGTCGGCGAGCGTGGTGGCCCGGTAGACGGCGTTCATCAGCACGGCGGCCACGACGGTGCTACCGCTGATGATGGGCAGCGCCTCCCCCGCCTGGAAGACGAAGTCCCTGGGCAGCCCGGCCTGCGGCAGGATCTCGGAGGCGGGCCCCTCCCTGCCCAGGTAGCGTACGGGCGCGTTCTCGCCGGCCGCCGCGAGTCCCGCGGCGGCCTGCGGCTGGAGGTCCCCGGTGCCCAGCGACCCGATCTGCGGCATCCGCGGGATGACTCCGGCGTTGACCATGGACAGCAGGCGCTGCGGCACCTCGGGCCGCACCCCGTACGTTCCCCTGGCCATCTGGTTCGCCTTGAGGATCAGGGCCAGCTTGGCCACGTTGTCGGGCAGCGGCTCGCCGACGCCCGCGGCGTGGGAGCGCAGGACGTTGTGCTGGAACTGCTCGGCCTGTTCCGGCGTGAGGGGGCGGTCCTTCAGCGGCCCGAGCGCCTGGTTCCAGCCGTACACGCGCTGGTTGGCCAGGGCGGCCAGCGCCCCCTGCCGCGTCTGGTTCATGGTCGCCGGCACGGTCGCCGCGAGCTGTGCGGTGACGGGGCGGCCCGAGAGGACCGCGAAGGCATCCCGCAGCGAGAAGGAGCTTCCGTCCAGGACCAGGCTCAGCGGCCGCGGCGGCGCCGCCGCGGGCGGGCGTTCGGGGGTGGCGACGGCCTGGCCCGGTACGAACATGGCGACGAGCAGGGCCGCACCCGCGGCTGCTCGTCCGACTCTGGTGGTCAACGTGTCCCCCGGCCTTTGCGACGCGGATCAGCAACGCTCCCTTTTAGACACGGGACGGGACGGCGTAGAAGACGGCTCGGCAATGGCGGGACAAATGCTGACTCACCCTCGACCGGTCCGTGACAGGCCGTGTTCGAGGTGACCCGATACCTTGCCACACAAGGTATCGGGTCGTACTTTGGTCATATGCCTGAGGACACCGAGGCGACGCCGGGCTCGGCCACCGTCGCCCGCCTCCGCCGCGAGCTCGCGCGGGGCACGACCGAGCTGGCCGTGCTGTCCGTCCTCGACGTCCGCCGCCGGTACGGCTACGAGCTGCTGAAACTGCTGCGGCAGGCGGGTGAAGGGGTCCTTGAGGTCAAGGAGGGCACGCTCTACCCGCTGCTGCACCGGCTCGAGGACGCCGGCCACATCCTCGCGACCTGGGAGGCGGAAGGGCGGGCCAGGCCGCGCAAGTACTACGTCATCACCCCGGACGGTCGCACTTACCTCGCCATGCTGCGGGCCGAGTGGACCGGCCTGGTGGACGCCATGCGACAGCTACTCGACACCCTTGGCGAGGTGCAGGAATGAGCGACGAACAGCAGATCATCGACGACTACGCGGAAAGGGCCGGACGGCACCTGACCGGCCCGGCCCGGGAGAGGGTGAAGGCGGAGCTCGTCGATCACCTGTCCGACGCGGCGGAGGCGGGCGAGCTGGCCGAGGCCCTGAGCCGGCTCGGCACCCCGGAAGAGGCGGCGGCAGCCTTCGCCGAGATCGACTCAACGCCGCCCGCCCGCGTGGACGTGCGGTTCGTCGCCGTGCTGATCGACAACCTGCCGCTCGTCGGCGTCACGATCGCGCTGCTCGTCCAAGGGCTCGGCCGGATGGCCGAGCAGGGAAGCGCGTTCAGCCTGGCGTTCCCGCCCTTCGTGTACGTCAAGGTCGGCGGCGTCTGCGTGTCCACGGCACCCCAGGGGTGCGGAATCGCCGCCTACGACTCCGCCGGGCTGCTCTACGCCCTGGGCGTCCCGCTCGCCATGGCCTGGTCGATCGTCGGGCTGGGGCTGCTGGAGGCGTGGACCGGCACGACGCCGGGCAAGCGCGCCATGAAATTACGGGTGGTGACCGAGGCCGGGCTGCGCATCCGTCCGGTCGCCGGCATCGTGCGCAGGCTCAGCCTGCTGCTGGGGCCGTTCGCCTGGCTGGACTGGGCTCCCGTCGTGTGGGGCGACCGGCGGCGGGTGCTCGATCACCTGGTCGCGACCAAGGTCGTCAACGCCCAGGTCAACGACGTTTCCGCGGGGTAAGCGGGGGGATGATTCCGAACCGTCTGAGATCGCGGCAACCGGGGGTAAGCGTGCCAGTTACTGGACAACAAGGGAGCTGGCTGTGGGCTCGGGACTTTGACGGGATATTCACCCATACGGTCACTGTTCAGGTCGCCAACCGCGACACTTTCGCGGAAATCGCGTTGTTCGACGACCGGGCGATGGACAAGGAACTCCATGTGGCGAAGTGCGCGATCACTCAGATCGTCAGTGCCGGCGGCGTCGAAAACTGGGACATCGGGCTGACCGGCGTCTTCAATCCAAACGCGTTCCGGAGGAATGTCACGAGCATCACGTTCGGGGCGCTGGCCACCAACTCGCGGGCCGCCGCGCGGTGGATGCTGACCTTCTGGTCTTAGGGGGAGTGATGGAGTTCCATGTCGATGCGCGGGAGGGCGAGGAGCCGCACCACCAGTGGTGTCTGGTGTACGAGGTCGGGTCGTCCCGGGTCGTCCACCTGCACCAGCACATCGCCATCAGCCCGGACGCGGCCCTGGCGAAGGAGCAGTTGGCCGAGGCGGCCCTGGCGCAGGTGCCGTCCGGTGTCCCCCGGGAGCGCCTTGCCGTCGCGCACCCGGATCCCGGCGTGGAACTGGGCCCGGACATGACCTACGTGATCGATCCGGAATCGGGCCGGGTGACCGCCAGGCCGGACGCGAAGACGTTCTACGAGACGCGCTGAGCCGGGTCCCGCGTGCTCATGCCGGTGCCGCGGCCGTGGCGGCGCGGAGCTTGCGCGGGTGCAGCAGCTTGGCCCGCGACACCAGGATGCCGCCGGCGGACCCGGCGTCCTGGAGGGCGGCCGTGAGCCAGTCGACGCTCACCGGCTGGCCGTCGCCCTGCTTGATCAGCAGATCGCCGGCGGCCCGGGTGGAGCTCAACGCCCTCAGCCAGGGATGGACCCACGTGGGGACCGGGAAGGTGACGACATCGCCTCGATCGTCGCGCATGGTGACGAGCACCAGCGGGCAGTCCGAGCCGTGACCCACGGCGTGCAGGTCCTCGCTGGTCAGGCTGGCCAGCGTGGTCACGCTGGCGCCGGTGGCCTCGATCAGGGCGACGGCCACCGCCTCCGCCACGCGGCCGTCCGCGGCCAGCCGGGAGGCGCCGTGGCGCAGCAGCCGCCGCTCCTCTCGTGTGATCGTGGGCGACCGGAGCTCGTCGGCAGGCATGGAACCGCCGTCGCCCTGCCGGATCGCGCCGATCGACCAGGCGAACCAGTAGAACGAGGACAGGGCGCGGTGCTTCCTGGCCACGGTCGCGCCGGAGAGGGCCCGGCCGGGGTTGCGTACACCGACGGTGAGTGCGCCGATCCGGGCCTGCTCGCAGTAGGCGTCCAGGTGATCACCGGTGGCGGCGAGCAGCCCCAGGCCCGGCTCCACGGCCTGCAGCCAGCGCAGGAACCCGGCCAGGGTCTGCAGGCACGCCTGCCGCGTAGCCGTGCTCGGCCGATCCAGCAGCCAGGCGGCCACCGTCCGCCGGGTGTGACAGTCCAAGGCGTCGAGGAGCTCGACGTCGGCGCGGGGCCGCAGTCCGGCGATCTGCCCGACGCCGGGCACGGCCTCCGCGCGCGGAGGCGGTGTCCCGGGCCCGCGACGGCGCGCGGCTCGGGCCGCGGCCGGGTCCGCGTCGGCCGGCGCGTCTGCTCCTCCGGCGGGTGCGTACGACATGCTCACCACGCGCGCGCCGGTGAGGCTTCGGCGCGGCGGGGTCGTCCCGCGCCGGTGGCGCACGGCAGAGCCGCATGGCCGCGCGTCGGCGACGCGGCCGTCGCGATCGCTGCCGCGGCCGTCGCGCAGACATGACCGCCGCAGCCGGCACTCAGACCAATCATCATCGTGTTGATCTTCTCATGGATGGAGACGCGCTGTCGCATGCGATCGATCCCACGGGCCGCCCTTCCTGAAGGCATCTAAAGCGGTCTGCATGCGGACGTCAGGGTGCTGAAAGAGCGTTGCAGGCGCTCTGCCCATCAATGGTGACGCAAGCCTTCGTCAGCCTTCGTCACCCAGGAGAACCCGATGAAGCGCACCATCGGAACGCTGCTCGCCGCCACCGCCACCGCCGGGGCCCTCGCCGTCGGCGTCCCCGCCCTCAGCGCCGCCGCGGACGCCTCGACCGCGTCCTCCGCCGGCGCGCTCGACGGCCTCAGGCAGGCCCGGCCCTTCCTGTTCACCTACACCTTCAACGGTCACCTCAAGGTCGCCGGCGGCAATTTCACCGTCGACCGCCGCGTCTACCTGGCCGTCAAGTACAACACCGGCCGGGTGGCGTTCTCCAGGTGGGAGATCGCCCGGCCGCATGCCGTCACTCCCGGCGGGGCCGTCTACGTGGAGACGACGATCGCCGCTCCCTGCGCCGGGAGCAAGAACGGGTACGCGCAGGCGTACGACGAGGCCACCCGGACCTGGTCCCCTCGCCTGCAGGTGACGATCTGCCAGCGGATCGACTGACACTTGTCGCTCTTTTCCGTGACATATCCATCACAATGGGTAACAACATTGCGGGGATGCCACACGGGGAGAGCCGATGAAGGGATACGACGTCGAGGGACCGGCGCTGGAACTCGGGGCCCTGGTGCGCGAGGACGGCACCGCCGACCCCTCGGAACAGATCCGCATCTCTCTCGGCATGCTGAACCGGCACGGACTGGTCGCCGGCGCCACCGGAACGGGGAAGACCAAGACCCTCCAGCTCATGGCGGAGCAGCTCGCGGCCCAGGGAGTCCCGGTCTTCCTGGCCGACATCAAGGGGGACCTGTCGGGGCTCGCCTCGCCGGGCACGACATCCGAGCGCGTCACCCGGCGGGCCGCCGAGGTGGGGCAGACGTGGCAGCCCATGGCCTGTCCGGCGGAGTTCTTCTCCCTGGGCGGCCTGGGGACCGGAATCCCGATCCGCGCCACCATGACCGCGTTCGGGCCGACCCTGCTCGCCAAGGTCCTCGGGCTCAACGAGACGCAGGAGTCGTCGCTCGGCCTGATCTTCTATTTCGCCGACAAGCACGGGCTGCCCCTGCTCGACCTCAAGGACCTGATCGCGGTCATCCGGTATCTGACCGGCACCCCGGAGGCGCTGAGCGGGATCGGCGGGCTGTCGGCGGCCACCGCGGGCGTCATCCTCCGGTCGTTGACCAACTTCGAGGCGCAGGGGGCGGAGGCGTTCTTCGGCGAGCCGGAGTTCGACGTGCGCGACCTGCTCCGGGTGACCGGCGACGGCAAAGGGATGGTCTCCGTTCTCGAGCTGCCCGCCGTGCAGGACCGGCCGCAGCTGTTCTCCACCTTCCTGATGTGGCTGCTCGCCGACCTCTTCCACGTGCTCCCCGAGGTGGGCGACGTCGACAAGCCGAAGCTCGTGTTCTTCTTCGACGAGGCGCACCTGCTGTTCGACGACGCGTCCAAGGCGTTCCTGCAGTCGATCACCCAGACCGTGCGGCTGATCCGGTCGAAGGGCGTCGGCGTCTTCTTCGTCACCCAGACGCCGAACGACGTGCCGTCCGACGTGCTCGCGCAGCTCGGCGCGCGCGTGCAGCACGCCCTGCGCGCCTTCACCCCCCAGGACGCCAAGGGGCTCAAGGCCACCGTCTCGACCTTCCCCGCGTCCTCCTACGACCTGGAGCGGCTGCTCACCGAGCTCGGCATCGGCGAGGCCGTGGTCACGGTCCTGTCGGAGACGGGCGCGCCGACCCCCGTGGCCTGGACGCGCCTGCGCGCGCCGCAGACGCTCATGGCCCCGTCGAGCCCGGACGTGGTCCAGGGCATCATCGCCGCCTCGCCGCTGCAGCAGAAGTACGGTACGGCGGTCGACCGCCAGTCCGCCTACGAGATCCTGTCCGCGAAGCTGGCCGAACAGCAGCAAGCCGGGGAACCCGCCGCCGAGGCCCCACGCGAGCCGGCGCGGCCCAGGGAGCCGGCGCCGAAGCGGTCCACGCTGGAGAGCGTGCTGGAGTCGAAGGAGTTCCGCTCCATGGCGCGGTCGGCGGCCTCCGCCCTCGGCCGGGAGATCACCAGATCCATCTTCGGCACCGCCCGCCGCGGACGGCGCTGACCTGGAGCACATCCGGCGAGGCCGGCGGCGAATAGGGCCCGGGGGTGACTCACAGTGATCGGCTTGGAGCGGAAAGCGGCTTTGCCCTCTTGACGGCGCGTGTAAGGTGCTCGAAGTCCCTGATCAGCATCCGCGACAAGGGTGATTCGCATGTCATACCCCTCCCACGATGGCTACGATCGCCGCCCGGCTCCGGCCCGGCCGAGGGTGAATCCCGCGCGAGTGTGGGGAGGCGGCGTGGCGGCCGCCGTGGTGGCCGCACTGATCGTGGTGGTCGGAGTCATGATCAGCAAGAGGCTGCTCGGCATCCGCGTCCTCACCCCCGACGGGGCGCCCGTCTACGGCAGCTCGGCGACCACGGGATACGCGATCTCGGCCGCCGCCCTGGCGCTCATCGCCACGCTGCTGCTCTACATCCTCATGCTGTCGACCCCGGAGCCGAACAGGTTCTTCGGCTGGATCGCCGGGCTCGGCACCGTCATCATCACGCTCCTTCCGTTCATGAGCTCCGCGGATCTCATCCCGCAGATCGCCACGGCCGTCATCAACCTGATCATCGGCGTCGCGATCGTCTCGCTGCTGGCGTCGATCGGGCGTACGGCCATCGAGGAGGTGCCGGATCAGGGCTCGTACCCGTACGAGCAGCCCCGCGGATACGACCAGCCCCGGGGGTACGAGCAGCAGCGCGGATACGAGCAGCCCCGGCACGAGCGGTCGCGCGAGTACGAGCAGCGCGGATACGAGCGCCGGGACCACAACCCGTACGACTGACCGCCCGGTCCGACCACCGGTTTCGGTTGCCGCAGAAGGCCTCGACCCGCGGGCGGGTCAGGTGAGGGCCGGGTAGTCGGTGTAGCCGCGGTGGTCGCCGCCGAAGAAGGCGGCCGGGTCGGGGGTGTTGTACGGACCGCCGACCGCGAGGCGGGCGGGCAGGTCGGGGTTGGCCAGGAACATCGAGCCGAAGGCGATCATGTCGGCGGTGCCGTCCTCCACCAGGTCCAGCGCGTCGGGTCCGGTGGGGGCCGGATGCGTGAACGGGTTGAGGATGAGCGCGCCGGGCCAGTCCTTGCGCAGGCGGCGGGTCAGGTCGCGGTCCGCGCCTTCCACCAGGTGCAGGTAGGCCAGGTCGAGCGGGACCAGCCGGGCCATGAGAGCGCCGTACGTCTCCTCCACATCGTCCTCGGCGATGTCGTTGTACGGGTTGCCGGGCGAGAGGCGAAGACCGACCCGCTGCCCGCCGATCGCCCCGGCCACGGCGGTGGCCACCTCGGCGGCGAAGCGGATGCGGCCCTCGGCCGAGCCGCCCCAGGCGTCGGTGCGGCGGTTGCTGTTGGGGGCGAGGAACTGCTGGATCAGGTAGCCGTTGGCGCCGTGGAGCTCCACCCCGTCGAACCCGGCGGCGATCGCGTTGCGGGCCGCGGCGGCGAAGTCGTCGACGGTCCTGCCGATCTCGGCCTCGGTCAGCTCCCTGGGAGTGACGAAGTCCTTGGGGCCCTCGTGGGTGTAGATCTGCCCCTTGGCCGGCACGGCGGAGGGGGCGACCGGGTGCAGGCCGTCGGGCAGGAGGCTGGGGTGGCCGATCCGGCCGGTGTGCATGATCTGCGCGAAGATCACACCGCCCGCGCCGTGGACGGCGTCGGTGACCTTCCGCCAGGCCGCGACCTGTTCGGCGGAGTGCAGTCCGGGGGTGTCGGGGTAGCCCTGGCCGACCACCGACGGCTGGGTGCCCTCGGTGACGATCAGGCCGGCGCCGGCCCGCTGCGCGTAGTAGGTGGCCATCAGCTCGGTCGCGCCGGCGCCGGGGCCGTAGGCGCGGCTGCGGGTCATGGGGGCCATGACGATGCGGTTGGCCAGGCGCTTGCCGCCCAGTTCGTAAGAGTCGAATGCCGTTGGCATGATCACATTCCTTGTTGAGAGGTACTACATAGCGTTACCTGTTCGAGCAAGTAAGTTCGCGGATCCATTCCGGATGGCCGCGTGATCCATGTCACGCATGGCGAGAAGCCGTTCCGATAGGATGAATGCTTGTTCGAGCAGCCACATTCACGGGAGAGGCCGATGGGCTCAGCGAAGAAAGGCGCCGAGATCGCGGCGACGGCCGGCACCCCGCTGCCGCCCTCCGTCCAGGCGGGCCCGCTCAACCACGCGATCATCCGCGTCGCGCGCCTGCACCGCATGCTCGCCGCCCAGCTCCTGCGCCGCGTCGGCCTCCACCCCAGCCAGGAGCTGGTCATGATGCAGCTGTGGGACCGCGGCCCCCAGCGTCAGACCGACCTGGTGCGCATGCTCGGCTCCGACGCCGCCACCATGACCCGCACCATCCAGCGCCTCGAGCACGCCGGCTTCGTCCGCCGCCGCCCCTGCGCCACCGACAGACGCGCCACCATCATCGAGCCCACCCCCGCCAGCCAGGCCCTGCGCCGCGAGGTCGAGAACATCTGGGCCGAGCTCGAAAGCAGCGTCGCCGGCGGCCTGACCCCCGATCAGCAGGCCGACGCGCTCGACGTGCTCGAACAGATCGAGGCCGGCCTCGCCCGCGCCACCACGCAGAGCACCCTCACTCCTGGCCGGATCGGGGTACCAGGCGAATGATCGGCAGTTCCCGGTCGGTCTTCACCTGATACTGGGCGAAACGGGGCGCGGCGGCGACGATCTGCTGCCAGGCCCGTTCGCGTTCCGCGCCGTGGAGCTGCTCGGCGACCACCGGCACCGTGCGGCCGTCGACCTCGATCCGCACCTGGTCGGGGTGGGCGGCGAGGTTGTAGTACCACGCCGGGTTCCCCACCGCCCCGGCCGCCGAGGCCACGATCAGCCGGCTGCCGTCCTTCCAGGGGAACCAGCCGACCGGTGTCGTACGCTCCAGCCCGCTCTTGCGGCCGACGGTCGTCAGGATCAGGGCGTTGAAGCCCATGAACGTCCCGCCGCCCTTGCGCCGGAGCCGTCTGGCCATCAGCGCGTTCAGCCATCGGAACGCCCGGCCGGCCGGCCGGCGGGCGCCCCGGGTCCCCGCGGGGGTGTCGAAGCTCATGCGATCTCTCCATCATCGGTCGGGTGGACGGTGCGGCGGACCTCGACCTCGCGGTCGTGGCCGAACGGCAGCCCCTCCAGGTTGAAGCTCCACGACACCGCGGGGGTGATCCGCATGTAGGACGCGAGCCCGAACTGGCCCTGGCGTTCGACGAGTTCGGCGTCGCCGTAGATGCGCAGGTAGCGCGGCGTCCACGGATCGGTCGAGGGCAGGTCGTCGATGACGAGGGCGACCTTGGTGTTCCCGTCCCGCACGTTGCGGAACTTCCTGGTCCTGTCCGGATCGATGCCGCCGACGTACACGTGCGTCCCGTCGAAGTCGAACCCCACCGGCACCACGTCCGGGTGGCCGTCGTCCGAGACGGTGGCGATGCGGGCCAGTCGCTGGGACCGCAGGTAGCCGATCTCTTCTTCGCTGAAAGACATGCTGAACCCGTTCGTTAACGGAGCGTACTGTATGCGGCATTAACTATATGCCCCATGTACCGTAGTGCCGTGAACAAGACGGCGCAAGCAGGGCAGGAAGACGCGACGGAGGCCCGCCATATCGGCGACCCGCGGACGGACGTCGCCACCGCGCTGCACCAGCTCTCCACCCTGGTGCAGGGCATCTACCTCCGCGTCTCCGAACGCCACGACCTGACCCCGGTCCAGGCCAGGCTCCTGTGCGTCCTGCTCGACGGTCCCCGGGGCATGGCCGAGCTCGCGCAGGTCTTCGGCGTGGAGAAGGCCGCGCTCACCGGCCTCATGAACCGGGCCGAGCGGCGTGGTCTCGCCCAGCGATCAGCCGTGCCGGGCGACCGGCGCGCGCTGCAGGTGACGCTGACCGACGCCGGTCATGATGCGGCGATGGCGTTCCATGCCGAGGTCAGCGTGGAGCTCGACCGTCTCGTCTCACCGCTCGCGCCCGACGTCCGCGAGCGCTTCGGCGACACGATGGCCGAGATCATCGAGAAGTGCCGGGGGTCGGGCGGCTGCGCCGGACACCGCTGACCTCCGCGGGCCCCCGAAGGCTCAGAAGGCGTTCGTCCGGAAGGAGGAGCGGTAGGACTGCGGCGTGACGCCGACGACGCGCTTGAACCGCTCCCGGAACGCGGTGGCCGACCCGAACCCGGCCTGCGCGGCGATGCGTTCCACGCCGTGGTCGGTGTTCTCCAGCAGGAACTGCGCCCGTCGTACGCGTGCGCGCAGCAGCCACTGCAGCGGCGTGGTGCCGGTCTGCTCGCGGAAGCGGCGGCTGAAGGTCCGCTCGCTCATCCCGCCGCGCAGGGCCATCTCCGCCAAGGTCACCTCCTGGGCGAGGTTGTCCTCGATCCACGACAGCACCGGCTCCAGCAGTGACCCCTGGGGCACCGGCGGCTGGGCGTGGACGATGAACTGCGCCTGCCCGCCCTCCCGTTCCAGGGGCATCACCGACAGCCGGGCCGAGTCCGCGGCGACCGCCGAGCCGAAGTCGCGCCGGACGATGTGCAGGCACAG
Organism: Nonomuraea sp. NPDC049625; assembly: GCF_040675285.1. NCBI lineage: Bacteria > Bacillati > Actinomycetota > Actinomycetes > Streptosporangiales > Streptosporangiaceae > Nonomuraea > Nonomuraea sp. NPDC049625. The sequence goes on from NZ_JBFAOQ010000005.1 coordinate 258,323, forward strand.
GTCCAGGCCGGCGGCGGCCCCGGCCGAGGTGAGGATCTGGCCGTTGTCGACGTACAGGACGTCCGGCCGCACGTCCACCCGCGGGAACTGGTGGGCCAGCCGGTGCGCCGCCGCCCAGTGCGTGGTCGCGCTCAGCCCGTCCAGCAGCCCGGCCGCGGCAAGGGTGAACGCCCCCGCGCAGATGGAGGCGATCCGGGTGCCGGCGGCGGCCGCCGCGCGCAGGGCGTCGAGCACCTCCGGCGCGGGCGGCGCGGCCCGCTCGGAGCAGCCCGGCACGACGATCGTGTCCGCCTCCCGCAGCGCCCGCAGGCCGTGCGGGGCGATGAGCGTGAAGGCGCCGCTGGCCACCTGCGGCGTCGCGGCGCAGACCAGGATCCGGTACGGGCTGCGCCCGTCCGCCAGCCGGGCCCGCCCGAACACCTCGATGGGCGTCGCCAGGTCGGCCGCCACCACATGGTCCAGAGCCAGGACCGCCACCGTGTGCATGAGGACACGGTAGGCGCTCACGGGTTCGGGCCGGATGGCGGGAACCCGTGGGAAATTGTCGATCCAGCCCATGGGGAGCCGTGGCCGCGCGCACTAGCGTTGCGCTGCGAGAACCGGAGAGCCCCAACCACAGAACGGATTGCCACACCCCATGTCCGTCATCATGCCGATCGTCATCGGGCTGATCTGCGTTTCCCTCCTGTCCCTGATCCCCGAGCCGCATCGGCGCCAGGTCAACGCCGTGCTGGTCGGCGGGGCCGGCGCCGCCTACCTCAGCGGGGGCGGACTCGGGTACTGGGAGTTCGTCCTGCCGGTCGTCATGACCTACGTCGCCTACCGAGGGCTCGACAGCTGGACCTGGATCGGCATCGGCTGGCTGCTCCACACCGCCTGGGACGTCCTGCACCACCTCCAGGGGAACCCCCTCCTGCCCTTCGCCGCCCTTTCCTCCTTCGGCTGCGCCATCTGCGACCCGGTCGTGGCGCTGTGGTGCTTCGCGGGCGGGCCGTCGATCGTCACGTGGGTCCGCGCCCGCAAGGCCGCGACGCCGCAGGCATAGGGCCCCGGTCAGTCCAGCCCGCCGCGTTTGACCAGCTGGGCGGCGATGACGTTGCGCTGGATCTCGTTGGTGCCCTCGCCGACGATCATCAGCGGCGCGTCGCGGAAGTAGCGTTCCACGTCGAACTCGGTGGAGTAGCCGTAGCCGCCGTGGACGCGTACGGCATTGAGCGCGGCTCTCATGGCGGCCTCGGAGGCGAACAGCTTCGCCATGCCGGCCTCCATGTCGCAGCGCGCGCCGCTCTCGTAGCGCTCGGCGGCGTGCAGGATGAGCTGGCGGGCGGCGGTGAGGTCGGTGGCCATGTCGGCGAGGTGGTTGCCGACGGCCTGGTGCTTCCAGATGGGCTTGCCGAAGCTCTCCCGCTCCTGCGCGTAGCGCAGGGCGTCGTCGAACGCCGCCCGGCCCACCCCCAGGGCCCGGGCGGCGACCTGGATGCGGCCGACCTCCAGACCCTTCATCATCTGCGCGAAGCCCCGGCCTTCCTCGGCGCCGAGCAGGGCGGTGAGCGGTGCCCGGTGGTCCTCGAAGACCAGCTCGCAGCTCTCGACGCCCTTGTAGCCGAGCTTGGGCAGGTCGCGCGAGACCGTCAGGCCCGGCCCGTGTTCGATGAGCAGGATGGAGATGCCCTTGTGGCGCGGCCGCGCGGAGGGGTCGGTCTTGCACATGAGGGCGATCAGCTGGGAGCGGCGGGCGTTGGTGATCCACGTCTTGGCGCCGTTGACCGCGTAGTCGTCGCCGTCCCGGCGGGCGGTGGTGGTCATGGCCTGCAGGTCCGAGCCGCCGCCGGGTTCGGTCAGCGCCATGGTCGCGCGGATCTCGCCGGTCGCCATCCTGGGCAGGTAGTGGTCCTTCTGCTCCTGCGTGCCGAAGGCGAGGATGAGCTTGGACACGACGGTGTGCCCGCCCATGGCGCCGGCCAGGCTCATCCAGCCGCGGGCGAGCTCGGCGGTGACCAGGGCGTAGCACGGCATGGACACCGGAGCCTCGCCCCAGGGTTCGGGGATGGCCAGGCCGAAGATGCCCAGCCGCTTCATCTGCTCGATGAGCTTGTCCGGGTATGCGTTGGCGTGTTCCAGGTCGCGGGCGACGGGCCGGACCTCCCGCTCGACGAAGTCGCGGACCGTGTCGACGACGGCTTGTTCCTCGGTGGTGAGCATGAGTCCTGCGTCCTCTGCTGATCTTGTGGCCGGCGCCGAGCACCCCGCCCGAACCGGCGGCGGTGATCGGCCATCTAACGAACCATGACAGCAGACCCGCTGCGTCCGGGGGATCCGTCGAGGCTGGGCCGCTACCGGCTGGCGAGCAGGCTCGGCTCGGGCGGCCAGGGCGTCGTCTACGAGGGCTACGACGAGGCGGCCAACCGCGTGGCGGTCAAGGTCCTGCACGCGTACCTGTCCGGCGACTCTCCCCTGCGCCGCCGCTTCACCCGGGAGGTGACCGCCGCGGGGCAGGTGGCCTCGTTCTGCACCGCCCGCATCCTGGATCACGACCTCGGAGGCGAGCGCCCCCACATCGTCAGCGAGTTCGTGCCCGGCCCGAGCCTGCGCGCGGCGGTGACGGAGGGGGCGCCGTTCTCGGGTGACCCGCTGCACCGGCTGGCCGTGGGCGTGGCCACCGCGCTGGCCGCCATCCACCAGGCGGGCGTGGTGCACCGCGACCTGAAGCCGGAGAACGTCCTGATGGGGCCCGACGGCCCACGAGTGATCGACTTCGGCATCGCCAGGGCGGCGGGCCTGTCGATGACCTCGACGGGCGAGCTGGCCGGGACCCCGATGTACATGGCGCCGGAATTGTTCTCCGGGGGCCGGGCCGAGCCGGCGGCCGACGTGTTCGCCTGGGGTTCGGTGGTGCTGTTCGCCGCGACGGGGCGCGACGCGTTCACTGCCCCGACGACGATCGCGGTCATCAACCGGCTGCTCAACCACGATCCTGACGTCGATGTCCTGCCCGAGGGGCTGCGCGAGCTGGTTCGCGCCGCGCTGTCCAAGGACCCGGCCGCGCGTCCTTCCGCGCAGCGCCTGCTGCTGACGCTGCTCGGCGGCGAGCGCGCGACGCTGGCCGAAGGCGCCGAGGCCGCCGCGGGGGTGCGCCCTTCCGGCGGGCGGGCCGCCGACCCGGCGCTCGGCGCGGTGGCCGAGCGGTTCTACGCCGGGCTGCCGGCGTCCGAGCGCGAGGTCGCGCGCGATCTGCTGCTGCGGCTGGTGGACGTTCGCGACGGCGACGAGGCGCCACGTACCGCCACTCTGGACGAGCTGATCGAGGTACGGCAGGAGGCCGCCGAACGGGTGCTCGCCGCGCTCGAGGAGGCCACGCTGGTCCGCCGCCAGGGAGACGGGGTCGTGATCGGCAGCGCCGCCCTGCTGTACGCCTGGCCCCGGCTGCACGAGTGGGTGACCGGCGACCGCGACGCGCTAGGACGCCACCGCGAGCTGGGCGAGGCCGCCCGCCGCTGGGCCCGTGGCGGCCGCCGCCCTGAGGACCTCCTCCGCGGCACCGCCCTGCGCCACGCGCTGGACTGGACCGGCGCCACGCATCTGACCCTGAACACCACGGAGCGCGAGTTCGTCGAGGCGAGCAGGGCCGGGTCGGCGCGGCAGAGCAGGCTGCGGCGCCTGGTCACCACCGGCGTGGCGGTCCTGCTCGTCGCCTCGCTCACCGCCGGCACCCTCGCCTGGCAGCAGTCGCTCAGGAGCGACGAGGCCGGCAAGCGCCTGGCCGAGGAGAGGTCGCAGGCCGCGGCGCGGCGGGTGGCGCTGCAGGCGGACGCGCTGCGCGGGACCGACCCGGTGAAGGCGATGCTGCTCAGCGTGGCGGCCTACCGCATCGCGCGGGTTCCCGAGGCACGTTCGGCGGTGCTGAGCTCGCTCGTCCAGCAGGAGCAGTCGGTCTTCACGGATCCCGCCCCGGCCAACGAAGGGCGGGCGCTGAGCCCCGACGGGCGGACGCTGGTCAGCGCGGGCGCCGGCCGGGTGACCGTCTACGACGTGGCGACGGGGCGGCCGGTCAGGACCTTCGGCGGCATCGGCGAGGCGCCCGTCACCGCCGCGGTGGGTCCGGACGGTGACACGCTGGCGCTCGCGGGGGGCGGCAGGCTGGAGCTGTGGAGCCTGCGGACCGGGCGGCGGCTGGGCGAAGGCGGCTGGATGCCCGCAGGCTCGACGAGCTACGACGGACGCCCGGCGAGCCTGGAGTTCAGCCCCGGAGGGGGCTACATCGTCGTGCGCGCCAACCTGGGCGGGCCGTACGTCGCGCTGTGGAACGTGGCGCGGCGGGCGCTGGAGAAGCAGGACGGCTACGTGAGCCACGCAAGTGTCGGCCCCGGCGACCGCTTCGCCGCTCTCGAGATCACCGAGCACGACACCGTGACGACGCTGCGGGCGTTGCCGGGAGGGGGAACGCCGGCGGGCAAGCGGCTCCCCGGCCGTGGCCTGCCGGGGCAGGTCACGGCCATCAGCCCCGACGGCGCGCTGGCCGCTGTGGGCGGGCGGAAGGGCACGACGCTGTGGAGCCTGTCCACCGGCACGCGGGAGCGGCGCAGCTTCCCCGGCCCGGGCACCGAGGCCGTCTTCAGCGACGACGGCCGCTTCCTGATCGCCTTCGACAACTGGGCGGGCGGCCGCATCACCCTGTGGCGGCTGAGCGACGCGGCCCCGCTCCTGCGGCTCACCGTCGCGTCCGAGATCGTCGGGGCCCCGCGGTTCGGCCCGGGGAACCGTACGCTGAGCATCCTGGACGACGCCGGGCAGGTGACCACCTACGACATCAGCCGGCAGACCGGCCCCCGGCGCGTCGTGCCCGCCGGCGCTCTGCAGCCGCGGTTCACCGCCTCGGGGAGCCTGCTGCTCGCCCGGACGGGCGACGCCGTGCGCGGCTGGTCGGTGCCCGGGTTCGCCGAGACCCGGCGGCTCGGCGTCGCCAGGAAGGGCGAGCCGATCATGCGGGTCAGCCCCGACGGTCGCACGGTCGTCACGATCTCCTCGGAGGATCTCACCACGGGACCCACGTTCTGGGACGCGGCATCCGGGCGAAAGCTGGGTTACCTGGCTCTGCAGTCGGCGGACGTCAGGGCGGACATGCAGATCAGCCCCGACGGCCGGCTGCTCGCCCTCAGCTCGGCCATGGCCAACGACTACACCGGCGCGGGCGAGGTCGTGGTCGTCGACATCGCGCGGCGCGAGCGGGTCATGCGGTTCGGCCCGGTCGCGGGCGGCCCGCTGTCCTTCAGCTCCGACGGCCGGTTCCTGGTCACCGCCGACGCCGCGGGTGCCGACGTCATCGATCTGGTCTCCCGCAAGGTGCTCCCCCGCGGTCAAGGCCCCGGGACGCTGGCCGTGGGGTGGATGGTCCTCGCGCCGAAGGGCCCGCTCGGCGTCTCGCCGTACGGGAGCAGAGCGGTGGTCCTGTGGGACACCCGCACCTGGCATACGACGGGTCAGGTGTTCAGGGTGCCGGGAGACGTCGTGGGGGCCAGATTCTCCCCCGACGGGCGGATCCTGGCGGTCGCCCACGACACCAGGGTGACGCTGTTCGACACGGTCGCGGGCCGGCAGCTCGGCGCCGCCTGGACCGTGACCACCGGGGCGTTCGATCCGTACGAGCTGGATGACCTCATGCCGGCGCTCGCCTTCACGGCCGACGGCTCGGCCCTGCGCGTGGTGGGGCTCGACGGCGCGTTCCAGGAGCTTCCGGTCGACCCCGCGCCGGCCGTCCGGATCGTGTGCGAGCGGGCGGGCCGCCGGCTCACGCAGGCGGAGTGGCGCGAGCATGTGGGAGCCGACGTGGGTTATCAGGAGGTCTGTCCCGCTTAGGTGAGGGTTATCCCATGGCGGACTGGAGTGCCGGCTTCAATGCTTCCAGCGGCCGGGTGCGACATGTTCGTTGTTGGAGGGACCATGTCGAACTCAGACGATCACCTCGTCAGCCGCTTTCTCGGCGTCCGGGCTCCCGGCGCCGCCATCGAGACCAGTTACCCGCACTTCGGCGCCTTCACCCCGGACGAGCGTGCCATCGGCCACGGGGTCCGCGCGATTGCCGGCCGGCCACGCGGACCCGCACGGCCGGCGGGGGCAGTCCAGACCACCAGCACTGATATCGAATTGGTTATCCCCCTGGACACATATCGATATTGGACATGACCCGGCGGCTTCTGCTCTCCTCTTGCAGTGCAGATCGAGAATGAGGGGCCGACCGAGCCGCAGTGCCCCGACGTCCTCCGGCAGGCATCGGGATCGTGAGAACGACCCGGCCCATGGCGCCGAGTACGTCCGCCCCGCATCCGAGCCGACCGCTCGCCGGGGACCCCGCGCCTCCGGTGCGCCCGCCGGGCAACGGCCGCCACGTGCTCGCCGTCGTCGTCGGAGTGCAGCTGGCCATCTCGATCGGATTCTTCGCGGTGATGGCGCACCTGGTCACGTACCTGCGCCACGACCTCGGCCTGCTCGCCGGCACCATCGCCGTGGTGCTCGGGGTGCGCGTGGCGCTGCAGAACATGCTGTTCCTGCCGGCCGGCGCGATCACCGACGCGGTGGGACCGGCCCGCGCGGGAGCGCTGGCCTGCGCCCTGCGGGCGGCCGGTTTCGGCCTGCTCGGAGTCATCGACGGGCCGGCCGGGTTGCTCTGCGCGGCGGCGGTGCTGGCGGTGGGCGGGGCCCTGTTCCACCCGGCCGCCCAGTCCCTGCTTGCCGGGGTGCGGCCCGAACGGCGTGCGAAGGGCTTCGCGGCCTACGTCGTCGCCGGCCAGTTAGGGGCGGTGGCCGGCCCACCCGTCGGGCTGGCCCTGCTGGCCGGCGGATTCGGGCTGCTGTCCGCGGCGGCGGCGGGCGCCTGGGCGGTCGGCGCCGTACTGTTCCTGCTGCTGCCGGCCGAACGCGGCGCCGGCCGTCTCCACGTACGCAGGCTCACCGGTGGCGTGTCGGCGGTGCTCCGAGACCGAGACTTCCGGCGCTTCGCCATGACCGCCGCGCCGACGACGCTGCTCGCCGACCAGATCGTCACCGTGGTCCCGCTCAAGGAGGTCGGGGCAGGCTCGACGACCCTGTTCTTCTGCGTGGTGGCGGTCGCCATGGCCGCGGTCCAGCCCTGGTGCGCGGCCGGCGGGCGAGGCGAACGTCCCTGGGTGCTCAGAAGCGGCCTGGTCTGTGCCGGCCTCGGCTACCTGGCACTGCTCGCGATGCCCTCCGGCGAGGGCGGTCACCTCGTCATCCTCCTGGTGGCCGCGGTGCTGCACGGGCTGGCCCAGGGGCTGATGCAGTCGGCGCTGTTCCAGACCGTCACGCGATGTGCGCCGTCCGGACGGTTCGGGGTCTATTTCGGCCTGCTCAGCTTCGTCGCCGGGGTGGTCACGTTGGCCGGCGGGTTCGTGGTCGGCCGGCTGTTCGACGCCGGGGGCGGCGCGGCGGCCATGGCGCCGGCGGGGCTCGCGCTGATCGCGGTGCTCTCCGCCACCGTCCTGCGGCTTCCCGCGAGCACGACGGGTCGTGATCTTCGCTGACGACACCCGCACCCATTCGAGGCTGCGCGAGCTGATCCCCGACTGATAGCGTGGGGATCGCGAGGCCATGGGAGGGCTTCCTTCTCACTTTTGGAAAAAGTCATCTAGCCTTCCCGCTTTCCTCGCGTTCAGCCGTGAGACATTCTGCGGGCTCCCTGCGAGCCAGGGGCCCGCAAGGGTCTATGGCCGATCAGGCGCTTCCTCCACACTTCGCCGATGCCATTCCGCCAGCTCCACCAGCAACCCATCGGCGGCCCCACCGAACATCGCCGCGAGCGCTTGTTCGCTGTCCACCACCACGACGGTGTCGAGCAGGTCCGCCCGCAGCCTCGCCGCTCTCGGATCCCCGGCGCCGTCAGGGTCGAAAGCGGTGGCGGCCAAGAACAAACCGCCGACGCCTGCCAAGGTGCCGGCCTGGTGGGCCTGGGTGCCGAGCACCGCGGAAGCGTTCGCCGGCGCGGCAGGCAGTGCCGGCTGACCGTCGCGGAGCAGAAGCGCGAGCGGTCGGACGGGGACCGTTTCCCCTACCTCGCCGTCCGGCACATGAGCGCCGCCGTCGCGGCCGCGTGTCACACCGGACGGATATCCCCATGGCCGACCGCTGTCCTGGTCCTGCACACTCGCGCGTGTGAACAAACCTCCCTCGGCATCGACGACAAGGTCTCCAGGCTGCCATCGCTCGCCATCGAGCGGTGCGTGCGTGTCCTTCATGGTGGGCAGGGTACGCCCCGACTACGACAAATGACCCGACAAGACGTACGCATCTTGATCGGCATCCCGCTCATATCGGAGGTCAGCCGTCGACGAGGATCGGGTGGCGGGGCGGGCCTTCGGCAAGGAGGGCGGCCAACAGGTGCGGCAGCCCGGCCGGGCGCAGAAGATCGGCGGTCTCAGCCAGTTCTTGTGCTGTCCACCAGCGGTGGCCGGTGATGCTCGCCCTCTCGAAGTCCTCCATGCGGGTGGTATCGATCTCCGAGATGGGAATGCGGGCCAGGTAGTAGCGCTGCCGGACCTCATAGGTGACGCCGCCCCTCTCCGTGGTCCAGGGGCGTCCTCTCCACACCTCCGGCCCCAGCGCCACATTCGCCAACCCGGTCTCCTCGCGCAGCTCACGCAGTGCCGCAGCTTGATGGTTCTCCCCGGGCTGGAGACCGCCGCCGGGGGTGTACCAGCGAAGCGTGCCATCGCGTTGGTCACGGCTGGAGAACAGCAGGAGCCGATCGGCGTCGTCGATGAGAACGACACGTGCACTGGGACGCGAGACCAAGCCATCCGCCGTTTCCACCACGATCATTGTCTCCCCTGAAAGCAATCCTCTCCAGCCCTTCGGTGCCCCCGCTCGTCGGATGTTCAAAGGCCTGAGGTCAAGAGCTCCGGCCCCCTCGGTCAGACGGCCGCTCCTGGGCCTGGCAGCAGGTCGACGTCGCCGGCGTGCATCGGCTCGCCGCAGTGGGCGCAGCGCAGGTCGGTACGGCTGATCTCGCCGCATGCGTGGTGGCGGTAGAGCACCGGCGGTCCGGCCTCGCCCGCGAGCCATTTGTCGCCCCAGCCGGCCATGACCATGAGCAGGTCGACCAGTTCGGTGCCTTTGACGGTCAGGTGGTACTCGTGGCGTGGCCGGTTGTCGTAGGGGCGGCGTTCGAGGACGCCTTGATCGACGAGGTGGTTGAGGCGTTCGGTCAGCACTTTGCGGGAGATCCCGAGGTCGGCCTGGAGGTGGTCGAACCGGTTCAGGCCGGCCCATATGTCACGCAGGATCAGGGGTGACCAGGGCTCTCCGATGACGTCGAGGGTGCGGGCGATGGAGCAGGCCATGTCGCCGAAGTTGGTGCGTTGCATGGGATCAGTCTATCCATTGGAGTTCCCTTAAGGAACTTGTCGTGTTACGGTCATGGAGTCTCTTCAAGGAACCCAAGAAAGGAATCGCCACCATGAGCGCGCCCGAGATGACCGAGCGGCAGACCCTCATCACCACCGGGGACTCGTCGACGAGGTGATCCTCCACCAGGTGCACATCCTGCTCGGCGGCGGCCGCCCCTTCTTCCAGGCGCTGCCCGAGCACGTACACCTCCGCCTGGTCGAAGCCGTACCGGCACCGGGCGTCACCCACCTCCACCACGAGGTCGAGCGCTGATCAGCGCTCGCACCCCCTTACAACGTCACCACCGCAACCCCTGCAAGGAGAAGAAGATGCTCAACCCCGACGTACGCCGCGTCCTCGACGGCACTTCGCTGGCCCACCTCGCCACCGTCCTGCCGGACGGCTCGCCCCACACCGTCCCGCTCTGGGTCGGCACCCACGGAGACCACATCGTCTTCCTCACCGGTCCGCAGTCGCGCAAGGCCCGCAACCTGCGCCGCGACCCGCGGGTGGCGCTCTCCATAACGCCCGCCGACAACCCGTTCCAGCCCGTCATCGTCCGCGGCCGAGTCATCGAATGGCTCGACAGCGACGCGGCCTGGAAGATCATCGACCAGATCTCGATGAAGTACATCGGCAGGCCCTACAACCGAGACGAGGAGCGCATCGTCGCCGTCATCGAGCCCGAGCGGCAGACCGTCGGCATGAGCTGAGCCATCCTCTTGCCGCTCATCCAGCACTCCCCCTGCACCGAGCAACCACCCACGACGCTGTGCCGCATTCCGGCCGCGCCCGCATGATCGGCCCAGTTCAACTCCTTCGGTGCTGCCCCGGCGGCAGCGTGTGCCCCATACCCTCGACCATCATCAACCGCGCTCCCGGGAGCCGCGCCAGATCCGTACGGCGAGTCGGCGGTCAGCCGTGGGCCTCCACGCGCGATCGCGGCGTTCCTCAGGTACGAGGGCCGGTGTGCAAGACCACGAACAGCCCCCGCGCGCGGGTGCCGTCCGGCAGCTGCCAGGACCCGGCGACGTGGCCAGTCGCTTCCGGCGGAAGGAGAGACGCGTCGTCCGGGGCGGAACGCAGGACCCGGTGCAAACGCAAGGTCGTGCCGTCCGGTGCGGGCAGCTCAGTGCCCTCGTGGTCGTCGACGGCAGTGACGGAGAAGTCCGTGCGGGCGGGGCTGCCACCGAGGTAGGAGCGGGTGACCTCCCGGTCGGGAGTGTCGCTGGTGTTCTGGTCCTGGGCCTGGACCCGGCCCTCGACCAGAGCCTGCAACTGGGCGACCAGCACCGGGTCGTGGCAGCCGTCGTAGGCCCAGCGCCGCCCCAGCACCCCGTGCTCCATGGTGCCGACGAGGGCGTGCTCCGCCCCATCGAGCGGGGCACCGCGATAGGTGAGCGGTACCAGGTAGCTGATCGGCTGAGTGCCCGAGGTGTCCGTGACCACCATGAACTCGATCCCGACCTCACCCTGGGGGTCGTCCAGCCGGAAGCCGCCGGCCTTGGCCAATTCCGGTTCGCCCGCTCCGCCCAGGTACCACGGCCGGGTGGGTAGCCAGGAGGTGAGCAGTTCCAGCTTGGTCGGCTTGAGGTCGGTGCGGTGGATGACGGCCATGCTGAGGATTCTCTTTCGTTGAGGGGAACGACCTCCACATCTTCCCAGTGAGCCTCGGAGAGCATGAGGGCGTACCCCCTCACCGTGTTGTTCAATGGTGATCACTCTACGAACGCGCTGGAGGATGGCATGGTGCTGACCGAGGCGGCCCCGGAGGGGTTACCGAAGCAGCGGAGCAGGTGGCCGTTCTACGTGTGCCTGGGGCTCCTTGCCTGCGTCGTCGCCTACGTCCTGCTGTTCAAGGTCCCCGAGTGGCGGAACGACGAGAAGCTGGCCCGGCTGGAGGAGCGGGTGAGCATGTTCCCGCTCCCGCCCGACACGGAGCCAGGTGATCGCGGCGTTGAGGGCACGGTGGGTATTCAGTCGGACAACAGCAATCATTGCGACTATCTGGTCCGAATCTCCCTGCTCACCAAGTTGCCGGACGCCGAGATCGCTCGCTACTACGAGTTCGCCGCGATCGAGGGGGTCGAAGGCCGCGCGCTCTCCGGCACCGTATACGTCAACCCGAGCGGATCATGGCGAGGCGGGTTCAAGGGCGTCATCGTGGAGTTCTTCGACGGATATCACGAACCCGGGTTCGACATGCGCTGCCACTGACCAGCGACGACCATGTGCCGGTACCGACCGATGGCAGCCGCCGCAGGACCTTCGCCCCGGTGCTGCGCGTCAGCGACCGGCGGGCGGCTTATCCGGCTTCTTCGGCACCATCGCCGCCCGCGACCAGGCAGGCGCGCAGGAGGCAGTGCCCTCGGCCATCGAGGAGTTGGCCGACCGCGCGGGGACCGGCTGGGGCAGTGGCTGTTCGCGGAGTTGGCCGGCCGCGCGGTGAGCGCCGTGACGCCTGGAGTTGCTGCGTCTACGTACCTTCCTCCTGCCTCCGCCCGCCTCCATGTGAGCGGTGGTTCGGGCGCGGTGGTCAGAAGTCGGGGGTGGAGGGGCGGACGAGGCCGGTTTCGTAGGCGAAGACCACCACCTGGGCGCGGTCGCGCAGCCCGAGCTTGACCAGTACGCGGCTCAGATGCGTCTTGACCGTCGCCTCCGCCAGGTGCAACGCCGCGGCGACCTCGGCATTGGACAGCCCGCGCGCCACCTTCACCAGCACCTCGTGCTCGCGCGCGGTCAGCTGCGCCAGCCGTTCGTCCCGCTCGGCGGGCCCCGGCGTCATCTGCGGCGCGAACCTCTCCAGCACGCGTCGGGTGACGCGCGGCGACAGCGCCGCCTCTCCGGCCGCGACATTGCGGATCGCGCTCAGCAGTTCCGGTGGCCGCGTGTTCTTCGGCAGGAACCCGGCCGCTCCGGCCTTCAGCCCGGCGAAGGCGTACTCGTCCAGGTCGAAGGTGGTCAGGATGAGCACGCGCGAGCGCGGGCTGTCGCGCACGATCCTGCGGGTGGCCTCGATGCCGTCCAGGCCGGGCATGCGCACGTCCATCAGCACCACGTCCGGACGCAGGTGCCGCGCCAGCCGGGCCGCCTGCTCGCCGTCGTCCGCTTCCCCGGCCACCTCCATGTCCGGCTCGGCCTCGAAAACCATGCGGAAGGCCATCCGCAGCAGCGACTCGTCGTCGGCGATCAGCAGCCGGATCATCGTGGCGCTCCCAGGTCCAGCACGGCCAGCACCCGCCATCCGCCGCCCGCCACCGGCCCGGCGTCCAGGGTCCCGCCGTAGGCGGCCACCCGTTCCCGCATGCCCGCGATCCCGCGCCCATCGCCCCGGAGCCCGGAACGGGGCCCCGACACCCAGGTCCCGGAGTCGAGAGTCCCGGGGGCGAGAGTCCCGGGAGCGAGGGGCCCGGGGTCGAGGGGCGCAGAGTCGAAGGGCCCGGCGTCGAAGGACCCGGCGTCGCCAGGCACGACCGGCTCGCGAACGTCGATGACCTCCACCTCGGCACGGCGCGACGATACGTCGACCCGTACCTCGGCGCGAGCCCCGGACGCGTGCCGCAGCGTGTTCGTCAGCGCCTCCTGAACCAGCCGGTAGATCGTCAGCTGAGCGGCGGCGGGCACCGCCCCGGCGTCACCGGCCACCCGGACACCCGTCGCCAGCCCGGCCGCGCGCATCCGTTCGGCCAGCGGAGCGAGCTCGGCGATCCCGGGCGCGGGCTGGAGCATCTCGTCGCGCCAGTCCTCGTCCGACGTGGCGTGGCCGGTGCTCAGGGAGCGGCGCATGTCCTGCAGGGCTTGGCGTCCCGTCGCGGCGATGTGCTCCATCGCCGCCGCGGCCCGGTCCGGCGCGCTGTGGCGGACGTAGGCGGCGCTGTCGGCCAGCGCCACCATGACCGAGAGGTTGTGGGTGACGATGTCGTGCATGTCGCGGGTCATCCGTGCGCGTTCCCCGGCGACGGCCAGCCGGGCCCGCTGCTCGCGGTCACGTTCCAGGGAGGTCACGTACGCCCTCCGTGCCCGCATCCACAGGCCGGCCATGAGAGCGGCGGCCGCCATCGCGCTCAGCGCGGCCACCGTGAAGGGGAACTGGCCGGGCGGCGCCCAGCGGGCGGCGGCCAGCAGCACCCCTGCCTGCAACGCGAGCGCCGCCGGCAGGGTGTGACGCCACGGGCGGTGCGCGGCGACCGTGTACAGGGCGACCAGGAGGGCGGCGTCGGCGGGAAGCTGCACGTCCAGCGCCCACTGGACGGCGGCGGCGAGGCCGATCGCGCCCAGGACCGTCATCGGAGCGCGCCGTCTCCAGGCCAGCGGCGCGACCAGCGCCGTCTGCAGCGCGAGCAGCCATGGGGGACCTGCCAGCACCTGGCCGGGTCCGAGCGTGGCCAGGAACAGCGCGGCGGCCAGCAGCGCGTCGGCGGGCAAGGTCGACCATCGGCTCAGCGCGGTGAGGCGGGCCGCCGGACGGTCGGCTGGGTTCATGCGCTACACCCTAGTTGTCCTGCGGGTTCGCTCCCGCTCGTCCTCGGGGATGACGGTCATCCGAAAGTCGCAGGCGCGCGTGCTACCTCCGCCGCTGTCCCGCGGGCGTGCCGGCTTGTCAGCCTGTCGGACATCCCTTTCCGATGAAGGAGCTTTCGCATGTCCGTTGTCACGAAAAATCCCGATCTGGCCATGGGCGCCCAAGCCACTGGTTTGTCCTCTGTCTCCAAGAGCCCAACGTCCGCCGTCACGAAAGCCGCGGGCACCGTCGCGCGCACGGTCGGAGGCACGGTGGCGGGCAAGGTGGCGGGCAGGGTCGCTGGGCTGGCCGTGCTGGTGCTCGCGGTCTCCATGCCCGCGTCCAGCGCCGGTGCCGAGGCCGACGCCGCGAGTCCGATTGGGGTGAGCCTGCCCGCGCCCGGCGGCCCGTATCCGGTCGGGACCGTGGCCATGCGGCTGGTGGACCGCTCGCGGCCCGATCCGCTGATGGCGGCCAAGCCGTACCGAGAACTGATGATCAGCCTGTGGTATCCGGCGGCGGGCGGCGGGCCGCTCGCGCCGCACATGGCGCCGCTGGCCGCCGCCGACTGGGATCGGCGCTCGGCTCCGCCCCTGGGCATCGCGAAGGGCGCCGTCGCCTGGGCCGCCACGCGCACCCACGCCCGCGTGGGCGCGCCGGTCGACCCGCGTGCGGGCAGGCTGCCGGTGGTGCTGTTCAGTTCGGGGGACGGCGGGCCGCGTACGCTGGGCACCACCCTGGTCGAGGACCTGGCCTCGCGCGGCTACCTGGTCGTCACCGTCGACCACACCTACGAGGCCGACCAGGTGGAGTTTCCCGGCCGACGCCTGGTACGCGCCCTGCCGCTGCCCGCGAAGCTGACGCCGAAGGTCATCGCCAAGCTGCTGGCCGACCACGCGCGGGCGCGCCTGGCGGACATGCGGTACGTCCTGGACCAGGTCACCGCCCTGGCCCACGGCCGCCCGATCGGCGGCGAGCTGCCCAAGGGGATGCTCGGCGCGCCCGACGCCTCACGGGTGGGGGCGCTGGGACAGTCGCTGGGCGGGTCGGTCGCCGCGCAGCTGACCCGCGACGACACCCGTGTGGACGCGGCCGTCAACCTCGACGGCTCCTATGTCGGCCCGGTGGCCACGCGCGGTGTGGCCAGGCCGTTCCTGCAACTGGCGGCCGAGACCCACACGCGTGCCGGCGAGCCGAGCTGGAAGTCGTTCTGGCGGGCCTCGACCGGGTGGAAGCGGGAGCTGCGCTTCAAGGGTGCGGCCCACGGCTCGTTCACCGACCTGCAGCCGTTGCTGCCGCAGATCGCGGCCAAGCTCCCCGAGGTGCCGCTCGCGGACTACGTGGGTACGATCGATCCCAGCCGTTCGGTGGCGGCCCAGCGCGCCTACGTCGGGGCCTTCTTCGACCTGCACCTGCGGGGCAAGCCGACCCGCCTGTTCGAGGGCTCCGACACCCGCTTCCCTGAAGTCTCCCTCATCCCCTGACCTCGTGAGTCCCCGTGGCTCCCGGGTCAGGCGACTCGCAGCCGGCACCGGGGTGCTCGCGTTGACGCGAAATGGCCGGTAGATGCCCTCCTGATGCCCTGTCCTCGGATCATGCGCAGGCGGAAGCATGAAGCGCGTAAGCCAAGCTGAAGGCGCAAAGGAGACGCCATGGGTAACGTCCTCCGGGCCCTGGCTGCCGCGGCAGCCGGCGCGATAGTCCTCGCCGGTACCGCCACCCCGGCGCATGCCGAAGTATGGAATTGCTTCACTTCCGTTAACACGACGACGAACGTGGCGGGCGCACTGTGCGCGTCCGGCTTCGGCAGCTACCGGGTTGCCGCGAAGTGCAACTCGGCTCACTACCCGTACACGAGAACGATCGTCGGCCCGTGGGTGACCAAGGTCTCCGGCCAGCAAGGGCCGTGGTCCACCGCTTCCGGCGACGCCCAAGGCTGCCACGTCGTCGAGGCCTCGACGCAGGTCCGCTGACAGCCGATGCGGCGCGACCGCCGTACGGACGGTTCGAGCTGGACATGGGCACCCTCGGGCCGGAAGCAGGGTTGCGCCGACGGGGGTTGACGCCGCTGATGAGGTGGGGTCGCCGCGTACCGCGCGGCTACGGAACCGCCGCGTTACAGGCGGGTACGGAAACGCCTCGTGACGAGGAGGTATGGGAGCGGCTGGCCGGGGCCGGCGTCGAGCCGTGGCCGGCCGAGCAGCTGCTGACCTTCCTGCCGATGGCGTACACGCGGCGGTTGCTGGCGGACGCCTCGTACCCGGACGGGCTGGTGACGCCCAGCGGGCGGGCGAGCCTCTTGGCCGGGCCGGTGTTCGTGGCGGCTTTGGGCAGGGCAGCGGGCGGGCGAGCCTCTTGGCCGAGCCGCTGTCCGCAGCGGCGTCGGGCCGCGCGCAGCGGGCGGGCGAGCCTCTCGGCCGGGCCGAGCGTCCGTGGCGGCGTCGGGCCGCGTGCAGTGGGCCAGCCGTGACGGAGTTGGGCGGATCGCGGTGCGCAGCAGCGAGTTCAACGCGATCAACAACGCGCTGCACGCCGGGTCGCAGCCGTCGGACGCCACAGCGGGCAAGTGGTAACTGCACCGCCGCCGCGCCTCGCACGCGGCCAGCCTTCTCTGCGGCAATCGGCAGGATGTCGCGCGCCGACAGCTCTCACCCGCGTCCTCGGCACGGCCCTGGGAGTGACGGTGACCGGACGGCCGCCGTCGGGCCCGGTGGCGTCGGCACCGTGCCGTTCCTCGCCATGGCCGCGGTCACCGTGGTCGGCACAATCGGCGCAATCGGCACGGTCACCGCAGTCGGCGCGGCCACTGCCGTGGGTGCCCCGGCTAGGCCGAGGACTCATCCGGGCTTGACCGCCCTGCGCCGGCGCCCCACCGGCGGCGGCCTCGATGTAGCGCGGGACAGCTCGGTGGCCCCCCATACGCGGGGCCATCGGCCGATCGCCGAGATGCGCAGGCCGCGCGGCCGAGAGCTCATCCGTGAGATTCATGACCGCTCCTCGCTGGAGTTCCGCACGTGGGGCAGGGACGGCTGGGCGGGCTCACCGCGGCGCGAGCCCCTGACCAGTTCGCCGGCCCTGGCCTGCTTGAGCCGCTTACAGGCCCGATGCGGCCGCACGCGGTACGCCGCCGGCGAGCAGCCGATGATGCGGGCGGCTTCCCTGGCGGACAGCATGCCAGGTGCCCCGCACGAGGACCCCCGGTCGTCCTCCGGCAGCGCGGCCGGCGCCCGCAGGACGCCCATCGGGCTCGGTCGCCTCGTCCGTCACCTGCCGTCCCGCGCGACTGACCACGTAGGCCCAGACGCGTTGTCGGCATTCGTCGCACATACCGGTGAACCGGTGCGCATCGCCCGCCACTTCGGGTGCGTTCTCTGACATCAAGAAATGGTGCGAAAACATTCCGCTCGTTTCGCCTCGACTCACACCTTTTCCCCCAGCAAGAGCGCGGGTGATCACGGGGAGACAGTTTTCGGCTGCGCCATGTGGTCATAAGAAATCGCCCGAAATACCGGAGCTCCCCGGCACACTACGTGGTGCCGAAAGATCGCCTCTGCCGCTGGACGGCACGGGGCGGAACACGTAGTCGACCCGATCGGAGCACGAAATCAAGACATCACATCGCCAGGACGTCGAGAATCGCCGGCGCTTACCCCTCGTCCGCGCGTTCGCCCGGAGTTCCTTCTCCGCCGCCGTCGCCCTCGTCTGCCTCGCCGCCGCCCTCTCCACGAGCGTCGTCACCGGCGGCGAATTCCGTGCGCGCGGTGCGGAGGAGGTCGTGAACCCCATCGACGCCCGGCCCAACGACGGCTCAGGCTACTGGCCGGACTTCTCGAACACCGGCTACGCCAACACGCCGGCCAACGCCGGAGGCCTGGGGCTGGGCGCGTACCCGGGCAAGCTCACCGACTACGCGGCGGGCATGAGCGCCGACAAACCGCTGAGGCTCGAGTTCCCGGACAACAGCGTCATCTCCTACAAGCGCTTCCTCGGCCTGAAGGTGCTGATCTACGGCGACAACCTCACGTTCGTCGGCTGCCTTTTCGAGGGCACCAACCCCAACGACAACCTCGTCCAGATCTACTCGGACAACAACATCAAGTTCCTCTACTCGACGTTCAAGCCGAGCTCCTACGCGATGCCGCCCGGCAACGACGGCACCGTCTCGTCGTCCCACACCAAGCCCGGCACGCCCTTCGAGGATTCCTGGCAGCTCGCCACGACGATGAAGGAAGCCGTGGCCGTCATGGACCACAACGACATCTGGGGCAACGCCGGCATGATCATGGTGACGGGTTTCCCGGACCGCCCGTCGACGTGGACGAACAACTACATCCACGACATGGCGGATACGTCGCATGACGAATACCACCACGACGGCATAGGCCCGCAGAGCGAAGGCAACGGCGGCCCCATGATCGTCCACCACAACACCCTGGCCTCCCTGGGCAACACCAACGGCCTGGCCCTGCAGGGCAACGGCGTGTACGACCACATCTCGGTCACGAACAACTACGTCTCCGGCTGGGGATACGCGCTCAGCATCGGTGTCGCGAACAACGCCACGAACATCACCGTCACCGACAACGTCTTCTCGGCCGAACTCGAGCAGCTGTACGGCTTCCTGTACGGCAACATCTGGGGCGGGTCGGCGCGCGGCTCCACCTGGCGCCGCAACCTCATCCAGGCCCGTACGGGAGACGACAACAAGAACTTCACGACGGCCGACCACGGCAGATACCTGTGGCCGTCCGGCGAGACCCACGCCAGCGACTACACGGGCTGAGCCCCTTCCCGCGTGACGGGCGCCTCGCTGCTCTCCAAGAGCCACTCCGGGCTGGAGAGCCGCGAGGCCGCCCAAGATTTTCCGGTTCCGGGCGAAATGATCGGGGCGCCTCCACCCATGAAGAGGGCGTTCATACCCGTACCGGAAGTGGAGGACGTCACGATGGGAACCGCCTGTGTCAGCTGACACGCACAGGTTCGAAGCGGTCTACCGGGCGACCTACGACCAGATCACCGCCTACGCCGGACGCCGCTGCGACTCACCGCAGGACGCGGCCGACGTCGTCGCCGAGACCTTCGTCATCGTCTGGCGCAAGATCGACGAACTGCCCCCGGGCGCGGAGGCGAGGCTCTGGGTCTACGGAGTGGCCCGCAACGTGCTGGCCCGAACGCCGTCCGTATCTGGCTCCACCGCGCGCAGACGCCTCTCCCGGGCGCTGGAAGGAGCCGACGTCCGATTCACGCTGACCGACGCCGTCCTTCCCACGGGGACATCGCTATGAGGGACCTCGATGAGATCGACGAGCTGCTGAGGCCCCTGGCCCGGATCAGTCCGGACGAACCGGGCGGACGTGCCGGCGGCGCCCGCG
Organism: Nonomuraea sp. NPDC049625; assembly: GCF_040675285.1. Taxonomy (NCBI): domain Bacteria; kingdom Bacillati; phylum Actinomycetota; class Actinomycetes; order Streptosporangiales; family Streptosporangiaceae; genus Nonomuraea; species Nonomuraea sp. NPDC049625. The sequence goes on from NZ_JBFAOQ010000005.1 coordinate 277,592, forward strand.
CGCGGGCGCTGTTCGCCGACATCATCGCCCAGGGGCGGGACGTGACGACGACAGCGGACCTGCGACGTCGGCGCGGGCGTCGCCTCGGGCATCGCGCGCTGCTCGGGCTCGCCGCCTCCGCCGTCCTCGTCCTCGGCGTCGTCCTCAGCGTCGTCCTCGGCGTCGTCCTCGGGCCGAGCCTGCTCGGCGGCGTCGCGACCTCCTACGCCAACTCCGCGGTGGAGATCCACGAGGAGGCCGACACCTACGTCGCCCGGATCAAGGACCCCTACGCGGACCAGCGGAAGTTCTCCGAGGCGTTCCGTTCCCTCGGCCTCAACGTCGAGCTCAGGGTGATCCCCGTCTCGCCCAGCGCGGTCGGCGAGATCGTGAGCCTGGGCGGCGGCCGCACCCCGGTGAACGTGCCCATCGGGGCCCGCAAGGAGCCGGCGGACTGCGATCCGGCCGATAGCGGCTGCTTCATGGTGGTGACCGTCCCGGCGGCGATCAAGGGCACGCCCGACATGGTGTACTTCGAGCTGGGCAGGCCGGCCAAGCCGGGAGAGTCCTACGAGAACGACCGGATGTCGGCCACCCGTCCCGGAGAGCCGCTGGCCGGCGTCGAGGTGAGCGGCCGGACCGTCGACGACGTGCTGGCCGAGGTCGGGAAACGCGGCCTGACCGCGGAGTTCCGCCGCGTCGTGGTCCATGAGGGCGGGTACACGGTCGAACCGCTGGCGGCGGATCAGGTGGGCGGCGACTGGATCGTCTTCAGAGTCACACCGGCGCGCGAGGGCGTGGTCCGCCTGGAGGTCACCGCCGAGCGCCAGACGGGCCTCGAGTACGCGGGCTGAGCGCCGGAGCCCCGCCGGCCTCAAGGAGGCGCATCAGACGGCGTGCTCCTGGGCGGGCGGTGGTGGCCGGCCAGCCTCCGCGGGGGTGCCGGGCGTCGTGGGTGAGCGATCGCCGGCGGTGCCGGGCGTCGTGGGTGAGCGGTCGCCGGTGCTGTTCTGGTGCCGTGCTCGCCGGGGGTCTGGCATTCCTCGCCTTCCCCGTCGGCGCACGGCATCCACGGACGCGGTGAGGCGGCCGGACACTGGGGTCTAAGTCCGACAAATCAGCCTTGACATCTCCCCGCCACACCCTCACTCTGTTGCGTATAGCGCTAGACGTTTCTCTTTACGAAACCGGGGTGACAGGATGATCCCAGCGTGCCCACTGGCGTCACTCCCTCGAGGCGAGGCCCTTCGCGTCGAGGCCGACCCGCCGATCGCGGTTTTCCACACCGAGGACGGCGAGATCTTCGCCATCGATGACACCTGTACCCACCAGGACGCCTCGCTCGCCGACGGCTGGCTGGAGGGGTGTGAGATCGAGTGCCCGCTGCACGCCTCGCGTTTCGACCTGCGCACCGGCCAGGTGGACGCGCCGCCGGCCAAGCGCCCCGTGCGCACGCACGAGGTGGTGGTCGACGACGGCGTCATCTACGTCAAGCAGTCCGAGGCGCCACCCAACCTGCCGCCGGGCGTCACCGTCAAGGGGCAGGTGTGAACACGATCTGCGTCGTCGGCGCCTCCCTCGCCGGGCTGCTGACCGCCAGGGCGCTGCGCGCCCAGGGCTACCGAGGCAGGTTGGTGCTGGTCGGGGACGAGCGCCACCGACCCTATGACCGCCCGCCGCTGTCGAAGGACTTCCTGCGCGGCGACCTGGCCGAGGCCGACCTGGCTCTGGAGAGCGAGGGCGAGGGCGAGGAGCTGGACGCGGAGTGGCGGCTCGGCGTGGCCGCCGTGGCCCTGGACCCCGGGGAGCGCCGCGTCGAGCTGAGCGACGGCACCTCGGTGCGGGCCGACGGCATCGTCATCGCCACCGGCGCCACCGCCCGCCGGCTTCCCGCCGCCGGCCACCTGGCCGGCGTGCACACGCTGCGCACCCTGGACGACGCCCGCTCCCTGCGCGCCGACCTGGAGGCGGGCCGGCGGCTGGTGGTGATCGGCGGCGGCTTCGTCGGCGCGGAGGTCGCCGCCACCGCCCGCGACCTCGGCCTGGACGTGACGCTGGTCGAGTCCGGCCCGGCGCCGCTGGCCCGCGTCGTCGGCGTGCCGATGGCCGAGGCGCTGGCCGCGCTGCACGAGCGGCGCGGGGTGCGGCTGCTGTCCGGCACGGTCGTGTCCGGCCTCACCGGCGAGGACCGGGTGGACGGGGTACGGCTGGCGGACGGCACCCACCTGCCCGCGGACGTCGTGGTCGTCGGGATCGGCGCCGTGCCCGCCATCGGCTGGCTCCGGGGCAGCGGCCTCGACCTGGGCGACGGCGTACTGTGTGACGAGGCGGGCGGCACCTCCGCCCCCGGCATCGTGGCCGTGGGCGACTGCGCCGCCTGGTTCGACCCCGTCCAGGGCAGGCACCACAGGATCGAGCACTGGACGGGAGCCCGGCAGCGGGCCTCGGTCGCGGCGGCCACGCTGCTGTCCGGCGGCACCGCCCGCGCCGAGGCGCGGCGGCCCACCTACATCTGGTCCGACCAGTTCGATGTGAAGATCCAGTTCATCGGGCACGCCGCGGACGCGGATACGGTCAGCGTGGAGGAGGGCGACCCGGCCGAGCACAGCTTCCTCGCGGTCTACCGGCAGGGCGACCGCCCGGTCGCGGTCCTCGGGGTCAACCAGGTACGGCTGTTCACCCGGTGGCGGCGGCAGCTCGAAACGGCGCCGGTTCAGGTCGGCTGAGACAGGAGTGAATCATGGCTCATGAAGTACGCGGGGTCGTCGCGACCGGCAAGGGCAAGCCGGTCAGCCTGGAGACCATCCTGGTGCCGGACCCGGGACCCGGCGAGGCGCTGGTCCAGGTCCAGGCCTGCGGGGTCTGCCACACGGACCTGCACTATCGCGAGGGCGGCATCAGCGACGACTTCCCGTTCCTGCTCGGCCACGAGGCGGCCGGCGTGGTGGAATCGGTCGGCGACGGTGTCACCGACGTCGCGCCCGGCGACTTCGTGATCCTGAACTGGCGGGCCGTGTGCGGCTCGTGCCGGGCGTGCCTGCGCGGCCGCCCGCAGTACTGCTTCGCCACCCACAACGCCACCCAGAAGATGACCCTGGCCGACGGCACCCCGCTCAGCCCGGCGCTGGGCATCGGCGCGTTCGCCGACAAGACGCTCGTGGCCGCGGGCCAGTGCACCAAGGTCGACCCGGCCGCCTCCCCCGCCGCGGCGGGGCTGCTCGGCTGCGGCGTGATGGCCGGTCTCGGCGCCGCGGTGAACACCGGCGGGGTCAGCAGGGGCGACTCGGTGGCGGTGATCGGCTGCGGCGGCGTCGGCAACGCGGCCATCGCGGGCGCGCGGCTGGTCGGCGCGACCACGATCATCGCGGTCGACGTGGACGGCCGGAAGCTGGAGTGGGCCCGCGGCCTCGGCGCGACGCACACGGTCGACGCCAAGCACGGCGACCCGGTCGAGGCGATCAGGGAGCTGACCGGCGGGTTCGGCGCGGACGTCGTGATCGACGCGGTCGGCCGGCCGGAGACGTACAAGCAGGCCTTCTACGCCCGCGACCTGGCGGGGACCGTGGTCCTGGTCGGGGTGCCCACGCCGGAGATGACGCTGGAGCTGCCGCTGCTCGACGTGTTCGGCCGCGGCGGCGCGCTGAAGTCCAGCTGGTACGGCGACTGCCTGCCCAGCCGCGACTTCCCCATGCTGATCTCCCTCTACCTGCAGGGACGTCTCGACCTCGACGCATTCGTCAGCGAGACCATCGGCCTGGACGACGTCGAGGACGCCTTCGCCAAGATGCACCGCGGCGAGGTGCTGCGCTCGGTGGTGGCGCTGTGATGGATCCGCAGCGGAGCGAGGACATCCATCACAGCACCGCCGGGCGGAGCCCGGCCAAGGAGGCACAGTAATGCGGGTCGAGCGTGTGGTCACCTCGGGCACGTTCAGCCTGGACGGCGGGACGTGGGAGGTCGACAACAACGTGTGGCTGGTGGGCGACGACCGGGAGGTCCTGGTCATCGACGCCGCCCACGACGCCTCCGCCATCGCCGAGGCCGTGGGTGACCGCCGGGTGAGCGCGATCGTGTGCACGCACGCGCACGACGACCACGTCAACGCCGCCCCCGAGCTGGCCGAGCTCACCGGCGCACCCGTGCTGCTGCATCCCGACGACGAGGTGCTGTGGAAGCTGACCCACCGGACGGCCATGCCCGGCGGGCGGCTGGCCAACGGCCGGCTTCTGAAGGTGGGCGGCTCCGCCGTGCACGTGCTGCACACGCCGGGACACGCGCCGGGCGCGGTGTGCCTGTACGTGCCGGAACTCGGCGTGCTGTTCTCCGGGGACACCCTGTTCAAGGGCGGCCCCGGCGCGACGGGCAGGTCGTACAGCGACTTCCCGACGATCATCTCGTCGATCAGCCGGACGCTGCTGACGCTGCCCGGCGAGACCGTGGTGCACACCGGACACGGTGAGGACACCAGCATCGGAGCCGAGGCTCCACAGCTCGAGGACTGGATCCGCCGAGGGCACTGACCCGGCCTGTCTCAGAGGAGTACTGCCCGTGACCACCACCACGTCAAGCGTGATCCCCACCCTCCCCGGTCGCTACTACGTGGACCCCGAGATCTTCGCCGCGGAGCAGCGGAACATCTTCGAGGCGATGTGGTTCTGCGTGGTGCGCTCGGCCGACCTGCCCAAGCCGGGCTCGTTCAAGACCGTTCAGGTCGGCTCCGAGAGCATCCTCGTCACCAGGGCGCGCGACAGATCGGTGCGCGCGTTCTTCAACGTCTGCCGCCACCGCGGCGCGACGCTGCGCACGGAGGAGTCGGGCGAGGTGAAGCGGGCCTTCCAGTGCCCGTATCACGCCTGGACCTACGACCTGGACGGCAAGCTGATCGCCGCGCCCAACCTGACCAAGATGGCCGACCTGGACCGGGTGGAGTACGGCCTGGTGAAGGTGCACGTGCGCGAGTGGCTCGGCTACGTGTGGGTGTGCCTGGCCGACGAGCCGCCCTCCTTCGAGGAGGACGTGCTGGGCGCGGTGACCGAGCGGCTCGGCTCGCTGGAGCTGCTCGAGAACTACGACGTGACCGGTCTGGAGGTGGGCCGCAGGATCGTCTACGACGTGAAGGCGAACTGGAAGCTCATCATCGAGAACTTCATGGAGTGCTACCACTGCGCCACGATCCATCCCGAGCTGACCGAGGTGCTGCCGGAGTTCGCCGACGGCTACGCGGCTCAGTACTTCGTGGGCCACGGCGCCGAGTTCGGCGAGGAGATCCAGGGCTTCACCGTCGACGGGTCCGAGGGGCTCGACCGCATCCCGGGCGTCAGCGAGGAGCAGGACCGCCGCTACTACGCGATCACGATCAAGCCGCAGGTGTTCATCAACCTGGTGCCCGACCACGTGATCGTGCACCGCATGTTCCCGCTGGCGGTGGACCGCACGGTGGTCGAGTGCGACTGGCTCTACCTGCCCGGCGTCGTGGCGAGCGGCAAGGACCTGGACAAGTCGGTGGAGCTGTTCCACCGGGTCAACGAGCAGGACTTCGAGGCGTGCGAGCGGTGCCAGCCGCAGATGGGCTCGCGTACGTACGCCAAGGGCGGCGTGCTGGTGCCCAGCGAGCACCACATCGGCGCCTTCCACGACTGGGTCCAGGACCGCGTCGGGTGAACGAGCACGACGACGAACGCCTGACGGCCGGCCCGCCCAAGGACTGGGCGGGCGGCCTGCCCGCGGTGGGCCACGCTCTGCGCATCGCCCACCGGCAGATGGGCGTCGGCCGCACCGCGCTGACGCTGTTGCGGGTCAACCAGAAGAGCGGCTTCGACTGCCCCGGCTGCGCCTGGCCGGAGGGCGAGCACCGCAGCCCGGCCGAGTTCTGCGAGAACGGCGCCAAGGCGGTGGCCGAGGAGGCCACGACCCGGCGCGTCACCCGCGAGTTCTTCGCCGCCCACCCGGTGAGCGAGCTGGCCGGGATGAGCGACTACTGGCTGGGGCAGCAGGGCAGGCTGACCGAGCCGATGTACAAGCCCGCGGGCGCCGAGCACTACGAGCCCGTCGGCTGGGCGGAGGCGTTCGGCATGATCGCGGCCGAGCTGCGCGCGCTGGGCAGCCCCGACCAGGCGGTCTTCTACACCTCGGGCCGCACCTCCAACGAGGCGGCCTTCGCCTACCAGTTGCTGGTGCGCCGGTTCGGCACCAACAACCTGCCCGACTGCTCCAACATGTGCCACGAGTCCAGCGGCGCCGCGCTCACCGAGACGATCGGGATCGGCAAGGGCACCGTGTCGCTCGACGACCTGCACCGGGCCGACCTGATCTTCGTGGTCGGCCAGAACCCGGGCACCAACCACCCCCGCATGCTCACCGCCCTGGAGAAGGCCAAGCGCGGCGGCGCGCGGATCGTCGCGGTCAATCCGCTGCCCGAGGCCGGGCTGCTGCGCTTCAAGAACCCGCAGCGGCCGTCCGGGCTGGCCGCGGGCACCGCGCTGGCCGACCGGTTCCTGCAGATCCGGCTCAACGGCGACATGGCGCTGTTCCAGGCGCTGTCGCTGCTGCTGCTCGACACCGCCGACGAGGCGTTCATCGCCGAGCACACCAGCGGCTTCGAGGAGTGGAAGGCGCACCTGACCGGCCTGGACTGGGCGGAGGTGCTGGAGGCGACCGGCCTGACCCGGCAGGAGCTGGAGGAGACGGCCCATGACGTCAGGAACGCCGGGTCCGTCGTCGTCTGCTGGGCCATGGGGCTCACCCAGCACCGCAACTCGGTGGCCACCATCCGCGAGGTGGTCAACTTCCAGCTGCTGCGCGGCAACGTGGGCCTGTGCCCGGTGCGCGGCCACTCCAACGTGCAGGGCGACCGGACCATGGGCATCTACGAGAAGCCCTCGAAGGACTTCCTGGACGCGCTGGCCGGGGAGTTCGGCTTCGAGCCGCCCCGGCACCACGGGCTGGACACGGTCGAGGCCATCCGGGCCATGCGCGACGGCGAGGCGAAGGTCTTCGTCGGCATGGGCGGCAACTTCGTGCGCGCCACTCCCGACAGCCGCGTCACCGAGGCGGCGCTGCGCCGTACCAGTCTGACGGTGCAGGTCTCCACGAAGCTCAACCGCTCGCACGCGGTGTGCGGCGAGCGGGCGCTCATCCTGCCCACGCTGGGCCGCACCGAGCGCGACCCGGCCGGGTTCGTCACCGTCGAGGACTCGATGGGGCTGGTGCACGCCTCGCGTGGCCGGCTCGCGCCCGCCTCCCCGGACCTGCTGTCGGAGGTGGCGATCGTGGCCCGGCTGGGCCGCGAGCTCTTCGGCGAGGAGCCGTGGGCGGGCTTCGAGCGGGACTACGCCACGATCCGCGACCGCATCGCGCGGGTGATCCCCGGCTTCGAGGACTTCAACGACCGCGCGGAGGCCGGCTTCGCGCTGCCCAACGCGCCCAGGGACGAGCGCCGCTTCCCCACCGCCACCGGCAGGGCGGGCTTCACCGTCAACCGGCTGGAGGTCCTGCGGGTGCCGCCGGGGCGGCTGCTGCTGCAGACCGTACGCAGCCACGACCAGTACAACACCACCGTCTACGGCCTCGACGACCGCTACCGCGGCGTCAAGAACGGCCGCAGGGTGGTCTTCGTCCACCCCGGCGACCTCGCGGAGCGCGACCTGGCCGACGGCGACGTGGTCGACCTGGTCAGCGAGTGGCCCGACGGCGAGCGCACCGCCGAGGGCTTCAGAGTCATCGCCTACCCGACCGCCCGCGGCTGCTGCGCCGCCTACTTCCCGGAGACCAATGTGCTGGTGCCGCTCGACTCGGTGGCCGAGACCTCCAACACCCCGACCTCCAAGAGCATCGTGGTCCGGCTCAGCCGGCGTACCCGAGGCGGCGGCTGATCTCGTCGGCCCCGCCGATCAGGACGGGAGCGAGCTCGTGCATGCGCTCGGCGGTGAAGCGGTAGGCGGGGCCGGAGGCGCTCACCGCGGCGACGACGTCGCCGTGGTAGGAGCGGATGGGCGCCGCCATGGCGTTCAGCCCCTCCTCCAGCTCCTCCAGGCAGTAGCCGTAGCCGGCCTGCTTGATCTCGGTCAGCTGCTCCCTGAGCCGGTCGAGGTCGGTGACGGTGCGGGGGGTGAAGGACTCCAGGGCCCCGTCGGACAGCACCCGCTCGCGCTGGCGCTCGTCCAGGTGGGCCATCAGCACCTTTCCGCTGGAGGTGGCGTGCAACGGCGTGATCTGGCCGACCCAGTTGTAGGCGGTGACCGCCGAGGCGCCGCGCACCTGGTCGAGGTTGACCGCGTAGCTGGAGCGGAGCACGGCGATGTTGACCGTCTCGCCGATCTCCTCCGCCAGGCGCTGGCAGACCGGGCGCCCCCGCTGGGTGACGTCGAGCTGGGTGTTGACGCCGCCGGCCAGGCGGATGATGCCGAAGCCGAGCCGGTATTTGCCGCGTTCCTCGGCCTGCTCGACCAGGCCGCGCGCCTCGAGCGCGCCGAGCAGCCGGAACGCGGTCGACTTGTGCACGTCGATCTCCGCGGCGACCTCGCTGACCCCTGCCTCGCCCCGCCGGGAGAGGATCTCCAGCACGCTGATGGCCCGATCGACCGACTGCACGCCCCCGCTGCCCGAATCGTTGCCCATAGCGAAACTCTAAGTGCTAGAGGGAACTCCGTCTAACGTACGACCAAAAGATCTCCTGTTGCGAGTAGTGAAACGCAATGCGTATAGCGCTACGATTTGGCGAAACGCGCGAGCGAGACGAGGCACCATGACGTCACATCAATACGACTTCGTCATCGTCGGAGGCGGCTCGGCCGGCAGCGCGCTGGCGAACCGGCTCTCCGCGGACCCTGCCACGCGGGTGCTCGTCCTGGAGGCGGGCCGATCGGATTACCCGTGGGACGTGTTCATCCACATGCCCGCGGCCCTGCCCTTCCCCATCGGCAACCGCTTCTACGACTGGCGCTACGAGTCGGAGCCCGAGCCCCACATGCACGGCCGGCGGATCTATCACGCTCGCGGCAAGGTGCTCGGCGGCTCCAGCAGCATCAACGGCATGATCTTCCAGCGCGGCAACCCGCTGGACTACGAGCGGTGGGGCGCCGATCCCGGGATGAAGAGCTGGGACTACGCCCACTGCCTGCCGTACTTCAAGCGGATGGAGAACTGCCTGGCCGACCCCGACACGCCGTGGCGCGGCCACGGCGGGCCGCTGGTGCTGGAGCGCGGGGCGGCGAGCACGCCGCTGTACGACGCGTTCTTCGAGGCGGTGCAGCAGGCCGGCTATCCCCTGACCGACGACGTGAACGGCTACCGGCAGGAGGGCTTCGCCCGCTTCGACCGCAACATCCGGCGCGGCCGCCGCCTGAGCGCCGCCAGGGCGTACCTGCACCCGGTCATGAAGCGGCCCAACCTGACCGTCAAGACGCGCGTGCTGGTGACGAAGGTCGTCTTCGACGGGAACAGGGCCGTCGGCGTCGAGTTCGACGGCGGCCGCGTCCGCGCGGGCGAGGTCATCCTGTGCGGCGGCGCGATCAACTCGCCGCAGCTGCTGCAGCTGTCCGGGATCGGCAACGCCGACGAGCTGCGCGACCTCGGCATCGACGTCGTGCACGACCTGCCGGGCGTGGGCGAGAACCTGCAGGACCACCTGGAGGTCTACATCCAGCACGGCTGCCGCGAGCCGGTCTCGATGCAGCCGAACCTGCAGAAGTGGCGCCATCCCTGGATCGGCGCGCAGTGGCTGTTCCTGCGCGGCGGGCCGGGGGCGACCAACCACTTCGAGGCGGGCGGCTTCGTCCGCGGCAACGACGAGGTCGACTACCCCAACCTGATGTTCCACTTCCTGCCGCTGGCCGTGCGCTACGACGGCTCGGCGCCGGCGGGCGGCCACGGCTACCAGGTGCACGTCGGGCCCATGTACTCCGACGCCCGCGGCTCGGTGAAGATCAAGAGCACGGATCCGCGGCAGCATCCCGCGCTGCGCTTCAACTACCTGTCCACCGAGCAGGATCGGCGCGAGTGGGTGGAGGCCGTCCGGGTCGCCCGCAAGATCCTCGGGGCGCCGGCGCTGGCCGGGCTCAGCACGGGCGAGGTGTCGCCCGGCCCGTCCGTGGAGACCGACGAGGAGATCCTGGACTGGGTGGCCAAGGACGGTGAGACCGCCCTGCATCCCTCGTGCACGGCCAGGATGGGCGTGGACGCGATGTCGGTGCTCGACCCGGACACGATGCGGGTGCACGGCGTCGACGGGCTGCGCGTGGTGGACGCCTCGGCCATGCCGTACGTGACGAACGGCAACATCTACGCGCCGGTCATGATGCTGGCGGAGAAGGCGGCCGACCTCATCCTGGGCAACACGCCGCTGCCGCCGCAGACGACCGGGTTCTACCGTCACCGGGCATGACACGAGGGCGGTGGGGCACTCCCCCACCGCCCTCGTGCGTGAACGTCAGCGGAAGACGACGGTGCGATTGCCGTTGAGCAGGACGCGCTGCTCGCTGTGCCACTTCACGGCCCTGGCCAGCACCTGCGCCTCCACGTCCCGGCCGGCAGCGACCAGGTCCTCGGGGTCGAGCTCGTGGTCCACCCTGGCCACGTCCTGCTCGATGATGGGCCCCTCGTCCAGGTCGGCCGTGACGTAGTGCGCGGTCGCCCCGATGAGCTTCACGCCGCGCTCGTGCGCCTGGTGGTACGGCTTGGCGCCCTTGAAGCCCGGCAGGAAGGAGTGGTGGATGTTGATGGCCCGCCCCTCCAGCCGCTTGCACAGGTCGTCGGAGAGGATCTGCATGTAGCGCGCCAGGACCACCAGCTCCGCGTCGCACTCCTCGACCAGCTCCAGGATCCGCGCCTCGGCCTCGTCCTTGGTGGCGGCCGTGACGGGCACGTGGTGGTACGGCACGCCGTACGAGGCGGCGAGCGGCTCCAGGTCGGGGTGGTTGGAGACGATCGCGGGGATGTCGATGTTGAGCGCGCCCACCTGGCGGCGATAGAGCAGGTCGTTCACGCAGTGGCCGAACTTCGAGGCCATGACCAGCGTGCGGGTGGGCGTGGCCGCGTCCTTCAGCTGCCAGTTCATCTGGAAGGACTCGGCGACGTAGGTGAACCCCTCGCGCAACCGCTCGATCTCGTCATGCGCGGCGAAGTGCACGCGCATGAAGAAGCCGCCACCCTTGCGGTCGTTGAACTGCTTGCTCTGCAGCATGTTCCCGCCGTGCTGGACGAGGAAGCTGCTGACCGCGTACACGATGCCCGGCTTGTCGGAGCAGGACACCGTGAGGATGAACTCGCGGCCAGGGTCGGGACGTGGAGACATCACACCCTCCCGGTGTTGCGTATGACGCAAAGAAGAGATTTATACGCAACAGACTGAGGGCAGGGGCCAACCACGTCAAGGGGCAAGAAGGTCAAACCTCAGCACAACGTATTTATTTGGCCAGTGATTCCGGCAAACCCTTGACGAACACTCCGAGACGAGTCAATCCTGTTCCTCATTAAGCAGCGCCTTGCGCGATACGCAACTATCGAGGTGTGCCGATGACCGAGCTCTACATCGCGGGCGAGTGGACCAGGCCACTCGCCGGTGGTCAGCGGCGCATCCACTCGCCCGCCGACGGCAGCCTCGTGGCCACCGTGGCCGAGGGCACCGCCGCGGACACCGAGGCGGCGATCGCCGCGGCCAGGCGCGCCTTCGACAGCGGCCCCTGGCCCGCGACGCCGGCCCGCGAGCGCGGCGCGCTGCTGTACAAGGTAGCCGACCTGCTGGAACGCGACCGCCAGACCTTCGCCCGCGCCGAGTCGGGAGACACCGGCAAGCGCCTGGTGGAGAGCGAGTACGACATCGACGACTGCGTGGCCAGCCTGCGCTACTTCGCCGGCGTCGCGGGCACCGACGCGGGCCGGGTCGTCGACACCGGCCGCGACGACGCGATCAGCCGCATCGTGCACGAGCCGATCGGCGTCTGCGGCCTCATCACGCCGTGGAACTACCCCCTGCTCCAGACCACGTGGAAGGTCGCCCCGGCGCTCGCCGCGGGCAACACGTTCGTGCTCAAGCCGAGCGAGCTGACCCCCAGCACGGCCATCCTGCTGATGCGCGCGCTGGCCGAGGCCGGGCTGCCGGACGGGGTGGCCAACCTCGTGCTCGGCACCGGCCCGGAGGTCGGCGCGCCACTGGCCGAGCACCCGGACGTGGACATGGTCTCCTTCACCGGCGGCCTCGCCACCGGGCGGCGCGTCATGGCAGCCGCCGCGGCCACCGTGAAGCGGGTGGCGCTGGAGCTGGGCGGCAAGAACCCCAACATCGTCTTCGCCGACGCCGACTTCGACACGGCCGTCGACTTCGCGCTCACCGCGGTGTTCCTGCACTCCGGCCAGGTCTGCTCGGCCGGCGCGCGCCTGCTGGTGGAGGACTCCCTGCACGACGCGTTCGTGGACGAGGTCGTACGGCGGGCCGAGCTGATCCGCCTGGGCGGCCCCTTCGACCCGCACGCCGACACCGGCCCGCTCATCTCCGCCGCGCACCTGGCCAAGGTCGAGGAGTACGTGACGGCGGGCCTGGCCGAGGGGGCCGTGCTGCGCTGCGGCGGCCGCCGCCTCGACGGGCCCGGACACTTCTACCGGCCCACCGTCCTGGACGAGTGCAAGCAGGACATGCGCGTCGTGCGCGAGGAGTCCTTCGGCCCCGTCCTGACCGTCGAGCGCTTCACGACCGAGGACGAGGCGGTCCGCCTCGCCAACGACACCGAGTACGGCCTGGCCGGCGCGGTCTGGACCCAGGACGCCGGCAGGGCGCAGCGGGTCGCGGGCCGGCTGCGGCACGGCACGGTGTGGATCAACGACTATCACCCCTACGTGCCGCAGGCCGAGTGGGGTGGCTTCAAGCAGTCCGGCAACGGCCGCGAGCTGGGCCCGACCGGCCTGGACGAGTACCGCGAGATCAAGCACGTCTGGCAGAACATCCGACCGCGCCCACAGCGGTGGTTCCCAGAGAACTGACGCTCCGACGACGAAGAGGTGGTCATGACCGTCCCGTCACTGACCGAAAACACACCGCTCAACACCGAGGCACCCCCCATTCTCGACGTCCGAGGCCTGTGGAAGGTGTTCGGCCCCAAGGCCGGCCGCGTGGTCGGCAGCACCCTGAGCCGCACGGAGCTCAAGGAGCAGACCGGCTGCGTCGCCGCGGTCCGCGACGTCTCCTTCTCGGTCCGGCGGGGCGAGGTGTTCGTCGTCATGGGCCTGTCGGGCTCGGGCAAGTCCACCCTGGTGCGCTGCCTGACCCGGCTGATCGAGCCCACGGCGGGCGAGATCGTGCTGGACGGCGAGGACATCCGCACCGCCGACGCCCGCAAGCTGCGCGAGCTGCGCAGGCACCGGATGGCGATGGTCTTCCAGCACTTCGGGCTGCTGCCGCACCGGTGCGTGCTGGAGAACGTGGCCTTCGGGCTGGAGATCCGGGGCACCCCCAAGAAGGAGCGCTACGAGCGGGCCCGCGAGGTGCTCGGGCTGGTCGGGCTGACCGGCTTCGAGAACTCCTACCCCGACCAGCTCTCCGGCGGCATGCAGCAGCGCGTCGGCCTGGCCCGCGCGCTCGCGGCCGACCCCGAGGTGCTGCTGTTCGACGAGCCGTTCTCCGCGCTGGACCCGCTGATCAGGCGCGAGATGCAGAACGAGGTCATCCGCCTGCACCACGAGGTGGGCAAGACGATGATCTTCATCACCCACGACCTGAGCGAGGCGCTCAAGCTCGGCGACCGGATCCTCATCATGCGCGACGGCGAGCTGGTCCAGGTCGGCACGCCCGACGAGGTGGTGGGCGCGCCCGCCGACGAGTACGTGGCCAACTTCGTCAGCGACGTCCCGCGCTCGCACGTGCTGACCCTGTCGTGGATCATGCGCCCGCCGCTGGAGGGCGAGCCGCTCGACGGCCCGGAGCTCGGCCCCGACGTGGTCATCCGCGACGCCGTGCACACCGTGCTGTCGGCCGACCGCCCGGTGCGCGTGGCCGGGGACGACGGCCTGCTCGGCGTGGTCACCAGCGCGGAGATCCTCGAAGTGATCGCCGGAGGGCAGCACTGATGGCGGCCGTCACGGCGGTCGCCGCCAGGCTGCACAAGCTGCCCGACCGCAGGCTGCTGCTGGCCCTGGTCGTCGCGGCCTGGGTGGTGGGCTGGGCGGTGCTCGGCGGGCGCGACACCCAGCAGCTGGGCGGCGCCGAGCTGACCCCGCTGCACCGCGACCTCAGCCAGGCCATGGACGTCATCGACGACAGCCGCAACAGCAACCCGTTCTTCCTCTACTTCATCAACTACATCCGGCTCTTCCTGGACGACGCGGTGACCTTCGTCCAGGCGCTGATCAGCCAGCCGTCCTTCGGCCGCCCCCTGCCCGTGCTGGGCTGGCTCGGCGTGGTGGCGATCGCCACGGCCGTCGCCCTGCTGTACGGCAACAGGAAGGTGGCCGCTCTGACGGCCGCGGGCTTCCTGTCCTTCGGCCTGCTCGGCCTGTGGCAGGAGAGCATGGACACGCTCGCCCTCACGCTGACGGCGGTCGCGCTGTCGCTGGCCGTGGGCATCCCGCTCGGGATCTGGGCGGGGCTGAGCGACCGGTTCCTGCGGCTGGTCACGCCGGTGCTCGACTTCATGCAGACGATGCCGACGTTCGTCTACCTGGCGCCGCTGACGCTGTTCTTCCTCATCGGCCCGGCCAGCGCGACCGTGGCCACGATGATCTACGCGGTCCCGCCGGCCATCCGCATCACCGCGCACGGCATCCGGCAGGTCTCGCCGGAGACGATGGAGGCGGGCACGTCGCTCGGCGCCACGCCCCTGCAGGCGCTCAGGCACGTGCGGCTGCCGATGGCCAGGCAGACGATCATCGTGGGGGTCAACCAGACCATCATGGCCGCGCTGTCCATGGCCACCATCGCGGCCCTGATCGACGCGCCCGGCCTGGGCAAGACCGTGCTCAAGGCGCTGCAGACGCTGGACGTCGGGACCGCCTTCAACGCGGGCCTGGCGATCGTGATCATGGCCGTGGTGCTCGACCGGGTGACCTCGGCCGCCAGCCGGCGGGTGGAGGAGCAGCGCCGCGCGGGCCGGCTGCGTTCCGCGCGCCGGCGCCGCATCGAGGTGGCGGGCGTGCTCGGGATCGCGGCCGTGCTGGCGTACCAGTCCTACACCTACCTCTGGGCCGCGGACTTCCCCATCGAGGCCAACATCGGCTCGTACGTGCGCAACGCCGCGGACACCGCCAGCGCCTGGGTGCAGGACAGCCTGGTGACCTACACCAACGCGCTGAAGAACGCGCTCACCAACGGGCTGCTCAACCCGTTCGAGGCTCTGCTGACCGGCTCGCCCTGGTGGCTGGTCTGCCTGGTGGCGGTCGCCGTGGCCCTGCTGGTGGGCAGCGCGCGGGCCGCGCTGGTCACCGCCATCGGGCTGCTGATGGTGCTGGCGCTCGGGCTCTGGCAGGACAGCATGGTGACGCTGGCCTCCACGCTGGTCGCGACCATCCTGGTGATGGCGCTCGGGGTGGTCGCCGGCGTGTGGATGGGCCGCAGCGACCGGGCCGACACCCTGTTGCGTCCCGTGCTCGACGCGGGGCAGACCATGCCCGCCTTCGTCTACCTGGTGCCCATCCTCGGCCTGTTCGGCCCGACGCGGTTCACCGCGATCATCGCGGCCGTGGTCTTCGCCGCGCCGGTGGCGATCAAGCTGGTGGCCGAGGGAATCAGGCGGGTCTCCCCCACCACGGTGGAGGCGGCGACCTCGGCGGGGGCGGGCACCTGGCAGCTGATCTCCAAGGTGCAGCTGCCGATGGCGCGCAGCGGCGTGACGCTGGCCGCGAGCCAGGGACTCATCTACGTGCTCTCGATGGTCGTCGTGGGCGGCCTGGTGGGCGCCGGGGCGCTCGGCTACGACGTGGTGGCCGGCTTCTCCCAGCACGAACTCCGCGGGAAGGGGCTGGCCGCCGGGATCGCGATCGTCGTGCTCGGCATCGTGCTCGACCGCGTCATGCGCGCCGCCACGCAACGGGCCGACGCCGCCGCCCACGGAGGGCTTGCGAACAAATAAGGAACAGGAACACAGGAGGACCAAGTGGCGATGTCGAGAAGCGGCAGGATCAGGGCGCTCGCGCTCGTGACCGGCGGCGGCCTCCTGCTCAGCGCGTGCAGCGGAGCGAAGGTCGGCGAAACCCAGCAGGCCGCCGCGGGAGGCGGCAAGACGTGTGGCACCTTCAACCTCGCGGTCAACCCATGGGTGGGCTACGAGGCCAACGCCGCGGTGATCGCGCTCGTCGCGGAGAAGAACCTCGGCTGCAAGGTGGTGAAGAAGGACCTGAAGGAGGAGGTGTCCTGGCAGGGCTTCGCCACCGGTGAGGTCGACGCGGTCGTGGAGAACTGGGCCCACGACGACCTGAAGAAGAAGTACATCGACGAGCAGAAGGTCGCCGTCTCGGCGGGGCCGACCGGCAACAAGGGCGTCATCGGCTGGTTCGTGCCGCCGTGGATGGCCAAGAAATATCCCGACATCACCGACTCGAAGAACCTCAACAAGTACGCCTCGCTGTTCAAGACCTCCGAGTCCGGGGGCAAGGGCCAGCTGCTCGACGGCGACCCGTCCTTCGTCACCAACGACGCGGCGCTGGTCAAGAACCTCGACCTGGACTACAAGGTCGTCTACGCGGGCAGCGAGACCGCGCTCATCCAGGCCTTCCGGCAGGCGGAGAAGCAGCAGACGCCGCTCATCGGCTACTTCTACGACCCGCAGTGGTTCCTGTCCGAGGTGAAGCTGGTCAAGGTCGACCTGCCCGCGTACACCAAGGGGTGTGACGCCGACGCGGCCAAGGTGGCCTGCGACTACCCGCCGTACGAGCTGGACAAGATCGTGAGCAAGAAGTTCGCGGACTCGGGCAGCCCCGCCTACACCCTGGTCAAGAACTTCACCTGGACCAACGACGACCAGAACCTCGTGGCCAAGTACATCGCCGAGGACAAGATGACGCCCGAGGAGGCGGCCGCCAAGTGGGTCGCCGCCAACCCCGACAAGGTCAAGGCCTGGCTCCCCGCGACCTGACCGCTCCTCCGCCGTGCGCCCACCGGCCGAAAGGCTGTACTGAATAAGACAGAACACCCCTTGACACCCGGAATGCGGCGAGCGACGCTTGTTGCGGAAAGCGCGTTTGGTTGCATATACCGCAACAACGGAGGTGGCTATGACGGGCCCGAGCGTGGTCATCATCGGCGCGGGCGTGGTCGGCGCGGCCTTGGCCGACGAGCTGTCCGCCCGAGGCTGGACCGACGTCACCGTCGTCGACCAGGGGGACGTGCCCGCCACCGGCGGCTCCTCCTCGCACGCCCCCGGCCTGGTCTTCCAGGTCAACGGGTCGAAGACGATGACCGAGATGGCCCGCTACACCGCGGAGAAGTTCGTCGAGCTCGACAGCTTCCTGCAGGTCGGCGGGCTCGAGGTGGCCACCAGCCCGCAGCGGCTGGTCGAACTGCACCGCAGGCACGGCTGGGCGGTCGCGTGGGGGCTCGAGGCCCACCTGCTCACGCCGCAGGAGTGCGCCGCCAAGCACTCGCTGCTGGACGAGGCCAAGGTGCTCGGCGGGCTCTACGTCCCGACGGACGGGCTGGCCAAGGCGGTCAAGGCGGTGGACGCCCAGCTGGCCAGGGCCCGGGAGCGCGGCGTGCGGGTGCTGCCCAGGCACGAGGTGCTCGACATCAGGACCCAGGACGGCAAGGTGTGCGCTGTGGTGACCGACCACGGCGACCTGCCCGCCCAGGTGGTCGTCTGCTGCGCCGGGATCTGGGGCCCGAAGGTGGCCCGCATGGCCGGCATGGAGCTGCCGCTCACCCCGCTGGCCCACCAGCTCGCCTGGACCGGGCAGGTGCCGGGGCTGGCCGGCCAGACCGAGGAGGCCACCCGGCCGATCCTCCGCCACCAGGACGCCGACCTGTACTACCGCGAGCGCTTCGACACGCTCGGCGTCGGCTACTACGGCCACCGGCCGATGCCGATCACCGCCGACGAGATCCTCGCGGTGGACGAGGCGGAGGTGATGCCGTCGGTGCTCACCTTCACTCCCGACGACTTCGCCAAGGCCTGGGAGGAGACCCAGGCGCTGCTGCCCGACACGCAGAAGGCGGAGGTCGAGTCCGGCATCAACGGGCTGTTCTCCTTCACCACCGACCACCTGCCGCTGATGGGGCAGTCCCAGGACGTCGAGGGCTTCTGGGTGGCCGAGGCGGTCTGGGTCACCCACTCCGCGGGCGTCGGCCGGGCGATGGCCGAGTGGCTGGTCGACGGCCACTGCTCCTCGTTCGACCTGCACGAGTGCGACGTCAACCGGTTCGAGCCGCACCAGCTGGCGCCCGACTACGTGCGCGATCGCGGCTGCCAGAACTACGTCGAGGTCTACGACATCATCCACCCGCTGCAGCCGATGGAGCACCCGCGCCCGCTGCGGCTGAGCCCCTTCCACCCGCGCCAGCAGGACCTGGGCGCCGTCTTCCTGGAGGCCTCGGGCTGGGAGCGCCCGCAGTGGTACGGCGCCAACGCGCCGCTGCTCGACGGGCGCGACCTCCCCACGCCCGGCCCGTGGGCCGCGCAGTACTGGTCGCCGATCGTCGGCGCCGAGGCGCAGGCCACCCGCGAGGCGGTCGCGCTGTACGACATGAGCGCGCTCAAGCGGCTGGAGGTGAGCGGTCCCGGCGCGCTGGCGTTCCTGCAGCGGATCACCACCGGCGACGTCTACAAGTCGGTCGACTCGGTGACGTACTGCCTGCTGCTCGACACCGACGGCGGCATCCGCAGCGACGTCACCGTGGCCCGGCTCGGCCCCGACCGCTTCCAGATGGGCGCCAACGGCAACCTGGACCTGGACTGGCTGGAGCGGCGCCGCCCGGCCGACGTGTTCATCCGCGACGTCACCGCCGGCACCTGCTGCCTGGGCGTGTGGGGCCCGAGGGCCCGCGACCTGGTCCAGCCGCTGACCGGCATCGACCTGACCGCGCTGAAGTACTTCCGCGGCGCCCGCGGCTTCATCGGCAACGTGCCCGTCACCATGCTGCGCCTGTCCTACGTCGGCGAGCTCGGCTGGGAGATCTACACCACCGCCGACATGGGGCTCAAGCTCTGGGACACGCTCTGGTCCGCGGGGCAGGAGCACGGCGTGCTGGCCGGCGGCCGCGGCGCCTTCACCAGCCTGCGCCTGGAGAAGGGCTACCGCTCCTTCGGCACCGACATGACCTTCGAGCACGACCCGTACGAGGCCGGCCTCGGCTTCGCCGTCAAGCTGGACAAGGGCGACTTCGTCGGCCGCCGGGCGCTGCTGGAGCGCAAGGAGTCGGTCCGCAGGAAGCTCACCTGCCTGCTGACCGACGAGGTGGTCATGGGCAAGGAGCCGGTCTACGACGGCGACCGGGCCGTCGGCTACGTCACCAGCGCCGCCTACGGCTACACCGTCGGCCGCGGCATCGCCTACGCCTGGCTGCCCGCCTCGCTCGCGAGCCCCGGCCAGGCCCTGCACATCGGCTACTTCGACCAGCGCGTCCCGGCCGTCGTGGCCGAGGAGCCGCTCTTCGACCCGGCGATGACCCGGCTGCGCGGTTAGGGAAAGGACCTCATATGATCGACACCCCGCTGGACGTGGTGGACCCCGAGGTCCACGCCCTGATCGGCGCCGAGCTCGCCAGGCAGCGCTCGACGCTGGAGATGATCGCCTCGGAGAACTTCGCGCCCGCCGCCGTGATGGCGGCCCAGGGCTCGGTGCTCACCAACAAGTACGCCGAGGGCTACCCCGGCAGGCGCTACTACGGCGGCTGCGAGCACGTGGACGTGATCGAGCAGCTCGCCATCGACCGGATCAAGGCGCTGTTCGGCGCCGAGGCGGCCAACGTGCAGCCGCACTCGGGAGCCCAGGCCAACGCCGCGGCGATGGCGGCGCTGCTGGAGCCCGGCGACACCATCCTCGGCCTCGACCTGGCCCACGGCGGCCACCTGACGCACGGGATGCGCATCAACTTCTCCGGCCGCCTGTACCACGTGGTCGCCTACCACGTGCGCGAGAGCGACCACCTGGTGGACATGGACGAGGTCGAGCGCCTGGCCCGTGAGCACCGTCCCCGGCTCATCATCGCCGGCTGGTCGGCCTATCCGCGGCAGCTGGACTTCGCGGCCTTCCGCCGGATCGCCGACGAGGTGGGCGCGTACCTGATGGTGGACATGGCGCACTTCGCCGGGCTGGTGGCCGCCGGGCTGCACCCCTCCCCCGTGCCGCACGCGCACATCACGACCACGACCACGCACAAGACGCTCGGCGGCCCGCGCGGCGGGGTGATCCTGTCCACGGAGGAGCTCGCCAAGAAGATCAACTCCTCGGTCTTCCCCGGCCAGCAGGGCGGCCCGCTGGAGCACGTGATCGCGGCCAAGGCGGTCTCCTTCAAGATCGCCGCTGGGGAGGCGTTCAGGGAGCGGCAGCGCCGCACGCTGGAGGGCGCCCGCATCCTGGCCGACCGGCTGCTGGCGCCCGACGCGGCGGCCGCGGGCGTGAAGGTGCTGACCGGCGGCACCGACGTGCACCTGGTCCTGGTCGACCTGCGCGAGTCCGAGCTGGACGGCAAGCAGGCCGAGGACCGGCTGCACGCGGCCGGGATCACGGTCAACCGCAACGCCGTGCCGTTCGACCCGCGACCGCCCATGGTCACCTCGGGCCTGCGGATCGGCACCCCGGCGCTGGCCACGCGCGGCTTCGAGGCGGCCGACTTCGCGGAGGTCTCCGACGTCATCGCCACCGCGCTGACGCCGGAGGCCGACCTGTCGTACCTGCGCGACCGGGTCGAGGTCCTGGCCGGCAAGCACCCGCTGTACGGAGAGGCGCGATGAACCTGCCCGAGCACCCCGAGTGGCTGTGGGGCGCCGCCGAGCCCAGGCGCTCCTACGACGTCGTCATCGTCGGAGCCGGCGGGCACGGCCTGGCCACCGCCTACTACCTGGCCAAGAACCACGGCATCACCGACATCGCGGTCCTGGAGCGGGGGTGGCTGGCCGGCGGGAACATGGCGCGCAACACCACGATCATCCGCTCCAACTACCTGTGGGACGAGAGCGCGGGCATCTACGAGCACGCGCTCAAGCTGTGGGAGGGCCTGGAGGAGGAGCTCGGCTACGACCTGCTGTTCAGCCAGCGCGGCGTGCTCAACCTCGCGCACAGCCTGCAGGACGTGCGCGACAGCGTGCGCCGCGTCGAGGCCAACCGGCTCAACGGCGTCGACGCCGAATGGCTGGACCCCGAGCAGGTCCGCGAGGTGTGCCCGATCGTGGACATCTCGCCCGGCGTGCGCTACCCGGTGCTCGGCGGCACTTTCCAGCCCCGCGCCGGCATCGCCAAGCACGACCACGTGGCCTGGGGGTACGCCCGCGCCGCGGCGGCCCTCGGCGTGGACTTCATCGAGCACTGCGAGGTCACCGGGCTGCAGGTGAGCGACGGCCGGGTCACCGGCGTGGAGACCACCCGGGGCCCGATCTCGGCCGGCCGGGTCGCGCTGTGCGCGGCGGGCCACACCTCGGTCGTGGCCAAGACCGCGGGGATCGACCTGCCGCTGCAGAGCCACCCGCTCCAGGCGCTGGTGTCCGAGCTGCTCGAACCCGTGCACCCGACGGTCGTCATGTCCAACGCCGTGCACGTCTACGTCAGCCAGGCCCACAAGGGCGAGCTGGTCATGGGCGCCGGCATCGACGCGGCCAACTCCTACCGGCAGCGCGGCGCCTTCCACATCATCGAGCGGCAGATGGCCGCCGCGCTGGAGCTGTTCCCGATCTTCGCCCGCGCGCACGTGCTGCGTACCTGGGGCGGCGTGGTGGACGTCTCGCCCGACGCCTCGCCGATCGTCGGCCTGACCCCGGTCCGGAACCTCTACCTCAACTGCGGCTGGGGCACCGGCGGCTTCAAGGCGACGCCCGGCGTGGGCTGGTGCTTCGCGCACACCGTGGCCAACGACGAGCCGCACCCGCTCAACGCCCCCTTCTCCCTTGACCGATTCACCACCGGGGCGCTCGTGGACGAGCACGGCGCCGCCGCGGTCGCGCACTGAGGAACGGCCGATGCTGCAGATCCCATGCCCCTGGTGCGGCCCTCGCGACGAGGCCGAGTTCCACTACGGCGGGCAGGCCCACGTCGCCTACCCCGCCGACCCGGCCGCGCTGTCGGACGAGGAGTGGGCGCGCTACCTGTTCTTCCGCGACAACCCCAAGGGCCCCTTCGCCGAGCGGTGGAGCCATGCGGCCGGCTGCCGCCGCTGGTTCAACCTGGTCCGCGACACCGCCACCAACGAGATCCTGGAGGCCCGATGAGGCTGTCCACCGGCGGGCTGATCGACCGCGGCGGCACGTTGCGCTTCCGCTTCGACGGCCGCGAGCTGACCGGCCATCCCGGCGACACCCTGGCCTCCGCGCTGCTGGCCAACGGCGTGCGCCAGGCCGCGACCAGCGTCAAGCTGGGCCGCCCGCGCGGCATCTTCGCCGCGGGCAGCGAGGAGCCCAACGCGGTCGTCCAGATCGAGCGGCCCTTCCCCGAGCCGATGCGGCCGGCCACCACGATCGAGCTGTACGACGGGCTCGTGGCGAGCAGCCTGCCCGGCCGGGGCCGCCTGGCGGCCGAGCCCGACCCGGCCCGTTACGACGCCGTGCACGCCCACTGCGACGTGCTGGTGGTCGGCGCCGGCCCGGCGGGGCTGGCCGCCGCCCGGGCCGCCGCCGTGGACGGCGCCCGGGTGATCCTGGCCGACGAGCAGCCCCGTCCGGGCGGCAGCCTGCTGGGCACCACCGAGCGGTTGCCCACCGGAGAGGGCTCGGTCGGCCACGAGTGGGCGGCGGCGGTGACGGCCGGCCTGGAGCGCCTGCCGGACGTCACGGTGCTGCGCCGCACCACGGTCTTCGGCTACTACGACGACAACTACCTCATGGCCGTCGAGCGCCGCACGGAGCACCTCGGCGCGGCCGCCCCCGCCCACGTGGCCAGGGAGCGGATCTGGCGCATCCGGGCGGGCCGGGTGGTGCTGGCCACCGGCGCGCACGAGCGGCCCATCGCCTTCGCGGGCAACGACCTGCCCGGCGTGATGCTGGCCGGGGCCGCGCGCACGTACGCCGTCAGGTACGGCGCGCTGCCCGGGCGCCGGGCCGTGGTCTTCACCACGAACGACAGCGCCTACGAGGCCGCCTTCGACCTGGCGGACGCCGGCCTGGAGGTGGCCGCGATCGTGGACGTGCGCCCCTCCCCCGGGCCGCTGCCCGAGGCCCGGCGGCGCGGCATCGAGGTGCTGGCCGGGCAGGCGGTCGAGGCCGCCAGGGGCGCGGGCGAGGTCTCCTCCGTCCTGGCCGGCGGGACCGAGATCGAGGCCGACCTGGTGCTGGTGTCCGGCGGGTGGAACCCGGTGGTGCACCTGTTCAGCCAGGCGGGCGGGACGCTGCGCTACGACGAGGACCTGGCCGCGCTGGTGCCCGGCGTCTCGCGGCAGAAGGTCCGCGTGGCGGGGGCCGCCAGGGGCGTTTTCACGCTGGAGGGCTGCCTTGCCGACGGTGCCGGGGACGGCGGGCCAGTGCCCGTGGGGCCCGGGGGGACGCCGTACTGGCTGGTGCCGGCGGACGACCTCGGCGGGCACTTCGTGGACCTGCAGCGGGATGTCACCGCGGCCGACGTGCTGCGCGCCACCGGCGCGGGGCTGCGCTCGGTCGAGCACGTCAAGCGCTACACCACCGCCGGGACCGCGCACGACCAGGGCAAGACGTCGGGGCTGCTGACCTCGGCCGTGGTGGCCCACGCGCTGGGCGTGCCGGTGGGCGAGGTCGGGATCACCTCCTACCGGGCGCCGTACACGCCGGTGAGCTTCGCGGCCCTGGCCGGGCGCGACCGCGGGGCGCTGCACGACCCCGTCAGGGTGACGGCGCTGCACGAGTGGCACGCCGAGCACGGGGCGCTGTTCGAGAACGTCGGGCAGTGGCAGCGGCCCTGGTACTACCCGCGCGCGGGCGAAACCATGGAGGCGGCCGTGCTGCGCGAGTGCCGGGCCGCGCGCGGGAGCGTGGCGGCGATGGACGCCTCCACGCTCGGCAAGATCGACGTGATCGGCCCGGACGCGGGAGAGTTCCTCGACAGGCTCTACACCAACCTGATGAGCTCGCTGGCCGTCGGCTCGATCCGGTACGGCGTGATGTGCCGGGCCGACGGCATGGTCTTCGACGACGGCACCGTCATCCGCCTGGCCGCCGACCACTTCCTGGTCACCACCACGACCGGCAACGCCGCCGCGGTGCTGGACTGGATGGAGGAGTGGCTGCAGACCGAGTGGCCGTCGTTGCGGGTGCACCTCACCTCGGTGACCGAGCAGTGGGCGACGGTCGCGCTGGTCGGGCCGCACTCGCGCGAGGTGCTCGCGGCGCTGGCGCCCGAGCTGGCGGTCTCGGCGGCCGACTTCCCGTTCATGACCTGGCGCGAGGCCGAGGTGGCCGGGATCCCCGCCCGGGTGTGCCGCATCAGCTTCTCCGGCGAGCTGGCCTACGAGATCAACGTGACCTCCTGGGACGGGCTCCGCCTGTGGACCGCGATCATGTCCGATGGCCGCGTGACCCCGTACGGCACGGAGACCATGCACGTGCTGCGGGCCGAGAAGGGCTACCCGATCGTCGGCCAGGACACCGACGGCACCGTCACGCCGCAGGATCTGGGCATGTCGTGGGTGGTGTCGAAGAAGAAGCCCGACTTCGTGGGCAAACGCTCCCACGCCAGGGCCGACAGCTCGCGTCCCGACCGCAAGCAGCTCGTCGGGCTGCTGCCGGACGACCACGGCTTCCTGCTGCCGGAGGGCGCCCACCTGGTGGCCTCCGCCGAGCTGCCCGAGCCGCCGGTGCCCATGCTGGGCCACGTCACCTCCAGCTACCGCAGCGCGGCGCTCGGCCGTACGTTCGCGCTGGCCCTGCTCAAGGGCGGGCAGTCGCGCCACGGCGAGCGGCTCTACGCGCCCGTGGGCGACGCCATGGTGCCGGTGACCGTCACGTCTCACGTCCTGTACGACCCCGAAGGAGCGCGTCGCGATGGTTGAGCGCAGGAGTCCGGCCGGGGCGTTCGCCGGCCGTTTCGAGGCTGCCTCGCGCGGCGGGGCGCTGACGCTGCGGGAGATCCCCTTCCTCACCCACGTCAACGTGCGGGTGGCCCCCGGGACCGACCTCGGCGTCCTGCTGCCGGTCGAGCCGAACACCGCGGTGACCTCCGGCGAGATCACCGCGGCCTGGCTGGGGCCGGACGAGTGGCTGGTGATCGCGCCGCCCGGATACCGGCCCGAGCTGCTGCGCAAGGAGCTCGGCGAGCGGCACGGCTCGATCGTGGACGTCTCGGCGCAGCGCACCACGCTGTTCGTCGGCGGGCCCAGGGCCCGCGACCTGCTCGCCCACGGCTGCGCGCTCGACCTGCATCCGCGCGCGTTCGGGCCGGGGCGGTGCGCGCAGACCATGCTGGCGCGGGCGCAGGTCGTGCTCGTGCCCCGGGAGGACGGGTTCCTGGTGCTGGTGCGCTCGTCCTTCGCCGCCTACCTGGCGGAGTGGCTGCTGGACGCGGCGGCGGAGTACGTGACGTGAGCATCGGGGTCTTCGACCTGTTCAAGATCGGCATCGGGCCGTCCAGTTCGCACACGGGCGGGCCGATGGCGGCCGCGCACAGGTTCGTCCGGGGGCTGCGCCAGGACGGGCTGCTGGAGTCCGTCGCCCGGGTCCAGGTGATCCTGTACGGCTCGCTCGGGCTGACCGGCAAGGGCCACGGCAGCGACAAGGCCGTGCTGCTCGGCCTGTCCGGCGAGAAGCCGGAGCTGGTCGACGTGGACTCCGTCGACGCCCGGCTGCTCGCCATGCGGGAGTCGGGCACCGTGCCGCTCGCCGGCACGCACCCGGTGCCGTTCGTGGTCGGCGAGGACCTGGTCTTCGAACGCAGGATCTCGCTGCCCGGGCACCCCAACGGGATGCGCTTCACCGCCTTCGGCGCCGACGGCGGGGTCCTGCGGGAGAAGGTGTACTTCTCGGTCGGCGGCGGCTTCGTCGTCGACGAGACGGCCGCCGGGGCGGACCGCATCAAGGCGGACGACACGGTCCTGCCGTACCCGTTCACGACCGCGGAGGAGCTGCTCAAGCACTGCGCCAACACCGGGCTGTCGATCTCCGGGCTGATGCTGGAGAACGAGAAGGCCTTCGGCCGCACCGAGGCGGAGATCCGCGCGGGCATCCTGGAGCTGTGGCGGGTGATGACCGAGTGCGTCCGACGCGGGATCGCCTCCGAGGGCGTGCTGCCCGGCGGGCTCCGTGTGCGCCGCCGCGCCCATGGGCTGCACCGGCGCCTGCTGGCGGAGGCGCCGGAGAAGGACCCGCTGCACGCGATGGACTGGGTGTCGCTGTTCGCGCTGGCGGTCAACGAGGAGAACGCCGCCGGGGGCCGCATCGTCACCGCGCCCACCAACGGCGCCGCGGGCATCATCCCGGCGGTGCTCACCTACTACACGCGGTTCGTGCCCGGCGCCGGCGACGACGGGGTGGTGCGCTTCCTGCTGACGGCGGCGGCGATCGGCGTGCTGTTCAAGGAGAACGCCTCGATCTCCGGAGCGGAGGTGGGCTGCCAGGGCGAGGTGGGTTCGGCCTGCTCGATGGCCTCGGCCGGGCTGACCGAGGTGCTGGGCGGCACGCCGGAGCAGGTGGAGAACTCCGCCGAGATCGGCATCGAGCACAATCTGGGCCTGACCTGCGACCCGATCGGCGGCCTGGTCCAGATCCCGTGCATCGAACGCAACGCGGTGGCCTCCATCAAGGCCATCGCCGCCGCCCGCATCGCCCTGCGCGGCGACGGCCGCCACTTCGTCTCGCTGGACAAGGCCATCAAGACCATGCGTGACACCGGCCGCGACATGCTCGACAAGTACAAGGAGACCTCGCGCGGCGGCCTGGCCGTCAACGTCATCGAGTGCTGACGGAACCGGCCAGCAGCCGCAGGTTCTCCGCCTGGGCGGAGCCGGGCGGGGCGTGGTAGACGGTCAGGGACTGCTCGGGGTCGTCGGGCAGCCGCAGCGACTCGAAGGAGAGCGTGAGCTCGCCCAGCAGCGGATGGCGCAGGCGCCGGGTGCCGTGGTTGCTCTCCTTCACGTCGTGCCCGGCCCACAGCCGGCGGAACGTCTCGCTCTTCACCGACAGCTCGCCCACGAGCGTCAGCAGCCGCGGATCGTCGGGGTAGCAGCCGGCGTACAGGCGCAGAGCGCCGACCACGTCGGCGGCCTTCGCCTCCCAGTCCGCGAACAGCCGCCGATGGCCGGGGTCCAGGAACACCAGCCGGGCCCAGTTGCGCTCCTGGGGCGGCAGCCGGTCCCAGTCGCCGAACAGGGCCGCCGCCATCGGGTTCCAGCCCAGGATGTCCGAACGCGGCCCGGTCACGTACGCCGGGACCCCCTCCAGGGAGGCCAGCATCTGCCCAAGCGCGGTGCGCACCTGCTGCAACGGCGGCGGCCCGTACTTCCTGCGGTCCCGGCACTTGACCAGGCGGGTGAGGTGCTCGTGCTCGGTGTCGCTCAGCCGCAGCGCGCGCGTGATCGCCCCGATCACCTCGCCCGACACGTTGTTGCCCTTGCCCTGCTCCAGCCGCGTGAGGTAGGCGACGGACACGCCGGCAAGCTGGGCCAGCTCCTCGCGGCGCAGCCCCGGCACGCGCCGGTGCCGGCTGAAGACCGGCAGCCCGACGTCCTCCGGCCGCAGCCGCGCCCGCCGGCTGCGCAGGAATTCGCCGATCTCGCTCATAACCCCCGATAGTACGCACACGACGACGAACGAGGCTGACCCTGCCAGTAGTAGGAACAGCGGTCGTACGCGGAGCAGGGCTCTGGGCGATCCGCCCGGGCTGCGGCAGGCTCGATTCCCCTGATCACCACCTAAAGGGGGATATTTCAATGTTTGTCGCTCAGCGCAACGGCCGTCCTGCGACCGCCGAGGAGTTGGCGCCGCTCGCCTTCGCGGGCTACGCGCATTTCACCGCCATGCAGGTGCGCGGAGGCCGGGTCCGCGGCCTCGACCTTCACCTGGAACGGCTGCGGCACGCCTCGGTGGAGTTGTTCGGCCGGGCGGTGCCCGACGATCGGGTGCGCTCCTACCTGCGGGCGGTGCTGCGGGCCGGCCCGGCCGACGTCTCGCTGACGGCCACGGTGCATTCACCGGCGGGCGAGTTCACCGTGGCCGAGGGGGAGCCCGAGGTGCTGGTCCGTACGGGGCCGGCCGCCTCCGGTCCGGCGGGCCCGCTGGCGCTGGCGGCGGTCGAGCACGAACGCTTCCTGCCCGCCGTCAAGCACGTCGGCGAGGTGGCCAAGACGTACGTCCTCCGCCAGGCCGCCGGCCAGGGCTTCGACGACGCCGCCTTCGTCGACCGCCGCGGCCGGCTCAGCGAGGGCTCGATCTGGAACCTGGCCTTCTGGGACGGCACCGCCGTGGTGTGGCCCGTGGCCGAGATGCTGACCGGGACCACGATGGCCGTCGTCCGCCGGCGACTCGATCGCCTCGGCGTGCCCCAGCGCGCCCAGGAGATCACCCTCGCCGACCTGCCCGCCCTGGCCGGGGCCGTGGTCATGAACTCGTGGACGCCGGGCGTGCCCGTCCACCGGATCGGCTCCGCGCCCCTGCCGGAGGCCGAGCCCTTCGTACGGTTGCTGCACCGCGCCTATCAGGCCGAACCGCCGGCCGCCCCCTGACGGCCTTCAGGACGGAAGACAGGACACCTGACATACGTCACATGCGGTCGGCTGACGCACGGCACTACAGCCGCTTCCCCTCCCCCGCTCATGCTGAACGCATGGGAATCGCGCTCGAACTCAAGGCTGTGAGCAGGCGTTACGGCACCACCGTCGCGCTCGACGGTGTGGATCTGGACGTGGAACAAGGGCAGACGGTCGCGGTGCTGGGACCCAACGGGGCGGGCAAAACGACCATGCTGTCCATCGCGCTGGGTCTCCTCTCCCCTGACGAGGGGTCGGCCAGAGTGTTCGGCCGCCCGCCCACCGAGGCGCTCCAGCGAGGCGACGTCGGGGCGTTGCTACAGGATGCCGGGCTGCTGGACGACGTGCGGGTGGCGGAGCTGGTGGCCGCGGTGGCCGGGATGTACCCGCACCCGATGCCGGTCGAGCGGGTGATGCACGCTGCGGGCGTACAGGAGCTCGCCGGCCGGCGGGTCGGACGGCTGTCCGGTGGACAGCGGCAACGGGTACGGTTCGCTCTGGCGCTGGCCGGGGATCCGAAGTTGCTCGTCCTCGACGAACCCACCGTGGGCCTGGACGTGGAGAGCCGCCGCGCTCTCTGGCAGGAGGTACGCGCCCGGACAGCGGAGGGCCGCACGGTGGTGTTCGCCACCCATTACCTCACCGAGGCCAACGACTACGCCGACCGGATCGTGCTGCTGGCAGACGGCAAGATCGTGGCGGACGGGCCGGTCGAAGCCATCAAATCCCTGGTCGGCGGTACGGAGATCCGCTTCAGTACCGCCGGCGCCGAGGTGAGTCGGTTCGAAGGGCTGCCCGGCGTTCGCCAGGTGCGCGTCGAGGGACGCACGGTCGCCCTGCGTACAGGCGACTCCGACGCCACCTTGCGCGCCCTGCTCGCGACGTCCGACGAGTTCGACGACGTCAGGGACGTACGCACGGCGAGCACTGATCTGGAGAGCGCCTTCGTGAGCCTGACGGGAGGGCAGGAGCGATGAGGTCGTACCTGAGCCTGGAACTGCGGCGCGGTTTCCGGAACCCCGCCGGGCTGGTGCTGCTGACCGGCTTCCCGGTGGCTCTCTACCTGCTGTGGACCAAGGTGCTGAACGTGGTGCCGCAGGAGCAGCAGGGTGACTTCGCCGCCGCCACCATGGTGTCGATGGCCACGTACGGTTCGATGGGCGGCGCGCTGTTCATCGGCGGGGCCATCGCGCTGGAGCGAGGCAAGGGCTGGGCGCGGCAGCTCGCGGTCACGCCGCTGCCGGCGCACGGCTATGTGGTGGCCAAGCTGGTCAGCGGGGCGACCGGAGTGCTGCCGAGCATCGTCGTCGTGCTGGCCGCGGGCGCGCTGTTCGCCGGGGTACGGCTGCCGTTGTGGACCTGGCCGGCCCTGGTGGTGTTGATCTGGCTGGGTGTCATGCCCTTCGCCGCCCTGGGCATCGCCTTCGGCTACACGCTCAAGGGACAGGCCGCGAACCTGGCCATGATGGCGGTCTACTTCGGCCTGTCCGTCCTGGGCGGGCTGTGGCTGCCCATACAGCTGATGCCTGAGGGCATGCGGGTGCTGGCCGAATACAGCCCGGCCTATCAGGCGGGTTCGCTCGGCTGGCGGGCGCTGGAGGGCGAGTGGCCCACCGGGACAGCGGTCGGCGTGCTGGCCGCCTGGACCCTGCTGTTCGCCGCGCTGGCCGTCTGGCGTTACCGTCGGGCTCTGTGATGGTGGGCATGGCGCCGAGGGAATTCGACCGGGGCCGCCGGGCGGTCCGGGCCGGGGCCCTGGCGTGGCTGCTGGTGCTGGGCTGGCCGCTCTGGTCGCTGCTGGAGTCGGAGCCGAGGGCCGGGCGGGTGGTGTGGGCGTTCGGGGCGGTGGCGGTGTTCGCGGCCTGCTGGGTGACCGTCATGTGGCGGATGTTCAGCGGCAGGAGGTCGCTGCTGCCTGCCGTGGCCGGGCTGATCGTCGCGACGCTGGCCCTGCTACCGGTGCTCGGACCGCCCTGGGCGTACGTCTCGTTCGTGTTCGTCGTCAGCGCGCTGGCCACCTCGCTGGAGGGAGTCGCGTTCGCCGTCGCGACGGCGGTGACCGCGGGCGTGGAGGTGGTCGCGCTGATGGTGCAGGGGGTTTCGTTCGGAGGGATCTGGTGGGTGCCGGTCGCCGTCGCGGCGCAGGCGGCCGCGGTGGACAGCATCAAGCGGATGGGGGTGCTGCTCGCACGACTGGATGCGGCCCACGCCCAGGTGGCGCAACTGGCGGTGGAGAACGAGCGGCTGCGCTTCGCCAGGGACCTGCACGACATCCTGGGGCACACGCTGACCTCGATCATCATCAGGAGCCAGCTCGCCGCCCGGCTGACCCGTACCGATCCTGATCGAGCGGCACGCGAGATGACCGACATGGAACAGGTCGCCCGCCAGGCACTGGACGAGGTGCGGCTCGCGGTCGCCGGCTATCGCGCGCCGGCGCTGTCGGAGGAACTGGACAAGGCGGCGCGCGAGCTGCGGCTGGCCGGGATCGAGCTCAAGGTCTCCCCCGCCGACGGGCCCATTCCCGCCGCTACCGAAACCCTGCTCGCGTGGGCCGTACGGGAGGCCGCGACCAACGTGCTGCGCCACAGCCGGGCCCGGCATTGCTGGATCGGCCTGCGGGTGGACGCGGGAACGGCCAGCGTCGAGGTCTACGACGACGGACCACCGGTCGGCGGCGTCCGCGCAGGCATCGCAACCGGCGAGCAGGCGATCGACACAGTGGTCACCGGCCCGGGCGCGGACCGGGCGGAGCCCTGCGGGCGGCGCGCGGGCAGCGGGCTCACCGGGCTGGCCGAGCGGGTCGCGGAGGCCGGCGGACTGTTGGAGGTCGGCAGGCCGGCGAGCGGCGGCTACCGTCTCTACGCCCGAGTCCCGCTGGCTGACGCCTCATGATCCGGGTGCTGATCGCGGATGACCAGGATCTGGTCCGGGGAGGCCTGGCCGCGCTGCTCGCGCTGGAGGACGATATCGAGGTGGTCGCCGAGGTCGGGCGCGGCGACGAGGTCGTCGCCGCGGTGGACGAGCACGACCCTGACGTCATCCTGCTCGACATCGAGATGCCGGGCATGTCGGGTCTGGAGGTCGCCGCACGCCTGCGGGACCGAAAGGTGATCATCGTGACCACCTTCGGCAGGCCCGGCTACCTGAACAGGGCACTGGACGCCGGCGTGGCCGGATTCGTGGTCAAGGACGCTCCGGTCACGGAGCTGACGGCGGCAGTGCGGCGGGTGCTGGCAGGTGAACGCGTGATCGACCCCAAACTGGCCGTCACGGCCCTGACCGTCGGCCCGAGCCCGCTGACCCAGCGGGAGGCCGAAGTCCTGCGCGCCGCCTCCGACGGCTCCACCGTGGCCGACATCGCCCGCCGGCTGTTCCTCACCGACGGCACCGTGCGCAACTACCTGTCCTCGGCCATCGGCAAGACCGGAGCCCGCAACCGCGCCGAGGCCGTCCACGTGGCCGAGTCTCGCGGGTGGCTGTGACCGGCGAGTTCGCCGGTGTCCAGGAGGCGCATGTCGCTACCGGTATGCGCCTGCCACGGCGTCCGACCCGCAGGGAAGACCGACCCAGCCGGTGGCTGCCTTCCGCATGAAGAGAGGAGCCGCCTGACGGGCCGCAAGTGAACCGATGGTCCGCGAGCCACGTCTCAAGCGTTGTGAAGCCCGTCCATTGGGTCGGCATCGCTGTTGCCGCTGCCGTGATGTGCGCGGTGATCGCCTCGGTCCCAGGCGTGGTGGGCGGGGCACCACCGGTGCCGAGTTCCTGCCCTGAGCGATGGGGTGGAAGCGATGCCGGTGGCTGGGTGCCGGCTGCCGCCGATGTTGAAGGTGCCGCCGAATCGTTGGTGCCCGGGAAGCCAGTCACTGCGCTGATCTGCGCGTATCCGGGAATCAACGCGCGCGTGGGCGGTGAACGGCTGGCCGGGTCACGGACGTTGACCGATCAGGCCACGTCGATGGCCCACGACCTGGCCTTCCTTCCGGTGGGTACCGACGACGTTGAGCGCTTTTGCACGATGGTCGGCGGGGCGATGACGAACTACCTCATCCGGTTCGGCTATTCCGACGGCCAGGCCCTGTGGGTGGGCAGCGCCGAGGAGGTCAACTCCTGCGTGACGACCACCAACGGCACGGCCGCCAGCCGTTCATACGTCGGGCGGAGTATCACCCGCGCCTATCGTGCGGGAGTCTGGCGCCTCGAGCAGCCGAACGATCCCTGCCAGACGTCGGTCGGGCGGCGAGGACAAGGCGAACAGATGGTGCCCGATGGGCCTATCAAGGTCGTTGTATGCAGGGTTGATCGGAACGAGCGACTGCCTGCCCGGGTGGAGCACGGCAGGGAGCAGGCCCGCGACCTGGCCGGGAAGCTCAACGCGGTGAACACCGAGCCGGGCGGGAACACCTGCCATGAGATCGACACCGGTGACAGGAGCCGGTTTCGCCTCATCTTCAGCTATGAGGACGGACCGCCGGCATGGGTGCAGATCATGTCGAATTGCCGACCGTCAATGAGCAACGGGCTGCTCCAGGGCGACGCCGGTGACGTCGTGCGCAATCGGGTGGTTCGGCTCGCCCCAACGCCCTGACTGTCGAAAACGTTACGACCTTGGCGGGACGTCCACGATGGGTTGGCGCGTCCCGTGGCTCCGATCTGGCAAGGAGGGAGTGGGGCCGACCGCGACCTCAATCACACGCGAGTGGCGCGACAGCCGGCCGGCCCATGAGTGACCGATGAAGCCCTGCCTCGGCCGGCGACGTCGCTTCTACGGCGTATCTCCCGCGATTCCCCCTGCCGTCACGGCAAGCTCGCCTCAACAGGAGAGGCGGCAACATGAATCTGCGTGACCTACTGGCGGGATGCGACTACCTGATCCTTCACGGCGACCCGGACCGGGCCGACGTCCACGCCGGCATCGCCTGCCATTCGCAACGCCTCGCCATGGGCAGCCTCTACATCGCCATGCCCGGCAACCGTACGGACGGGCACCGCTTCATCGCCGACGCCGTGGCACGCGGAGCTGTCGCGCTCCTGGTCGAGCGCCCGCCGGCCGCGCCCATGCCGTCGCACGTGTGCGTGGTGCAGGTGGCGGACACCCGCGTGACTGCGCCGCTGGTGGCCGCCCGCTACTTCGGCAACCCGTCGGCGGAGCTGCGGGTGGTGGCAGTCACCGGCACCAACGGCAAGACGTCGGTGTCCTACATGCTGGAGACCGCGTTGCGGACGGGCACCCGAGCGGCAGTCGGCGTGATCGGCACTGACGGATGCCGCGTCGGCGACGAACCGATCGGGATCGAAACGACCACGCCCACCACTCCAGAGGCGGCGGAGCTCCAACACATCCTGCGCGCAATGCGTGATCGAGGAGCGGACACGGTTGTCATGGAAGCGTCCTCGATGGCGCTGAAGCTGCGCCGGGTCGACCACACCGACATCGACGTCGGCATATTCACCAATCTGACCCCCGAGCACCTGGATGATCACGGCACCATGGAGGCGTACAAGCAGGCCAAGCTGGTGCTGTTCGGCGGCATGTGCCGACGAGCGGTGGCCAACGCCGACGACCCGGTCAGCGCCGACATCATCGCGCTGATGCCGGGCGCGGTCACAACGTACGGTCTGGACACCGCCGCCGAGTTCCGCGCGACCGACCTGCGCGTCGACGCGACCGGCACCTCATTCATCCTGCACCACGCCGGTCACCGGCAACCGGCTCGTGTGCCCGTCCCGGGCCGGTTCGCCGTCTCCAACACGCTGGCCACGCTCGCCGGCGGCCACCTGCTGGGCCACGACCTGGACACCCTCATCGACACGCTGCGGGAACTGCCCGCGATCCCGGGCCGGTTCCAGACCTACCAGACCCCGGCCGGGGTGTCGGTGGTGGTGGA
The DNA here is from genome assembly GCF_040675285.1 of Nonomuraea sp. NPDC049625. Lineage (NCBI taxonomy): Bacteria > Bacillati > Actinomycetota > Actinomycetes > Streptosporangiales > Streptosporangiaceae > Nonomuraea > Nonomuraea sp. NPDC049625. Next base: position 312,224 of record NZ_JBFAOQ010000005.1, read on the forward strand.
CTATGCCCACTCCTCCGACTCGCTGCAGCAGGCCCTCACCACGATCCGGGAATTCGCCGACCGCCGGGTGGTCACGGTCTTCGGCTGCGGCGGCGATCGTGACCCCGGCAAACGCGCCCCCATGGGCAAGATCGCCGGCACCCACTCCGATGTCGTGGTGGTCACCAGCGACAACCCCCGCACCGAGGACCCGGACGTGATCATCGACGCGATCATGAACGGCCTGAAGACCACACCCGCCGTCGCAGAACGGATCACCGACCGGCGCCACGCCATCACGCGGGCGCTGGAGACGGCTGAGCCAGGCGACATCGTGCTCATCGCCGGGAAAGGCGCTGAGCCGTACCAGATCATCGGCGAGCGCCAGGTGCCGTTCGACGACATGAGCACCGTCCGCGAGATCGCCGCCTCGCTCGCGCAGGAACGGGACTGAGGGCCGAGCCTCGGCAACCGACGCCCGTTAGGTGGGAGCGGGCGACTTGGTCCAGGCGACATCGACGTGCGTCGTACAACGATTCGCGCCTGTGGTCCGCTATTCGGAGAGCGGCGTGCTCGGGTGATCCGGAGCGGCGTCATCCACGATGGCCCGGATGTCCAGGACGTCCAGGAACGCGGCGGCGGCCGGTGACGGGCGTCCCCTGCTCCAGATCAGGTGCTCCACCCGGGTGGGCGGATCGCGGAGCTCGACGACGTGCACGCCGGGGAGTTCGGGCGCGAAGGCGGCGGGCATCATGGCGACGCCCAGGCCAAGCCGGACCAGCCGGGCCATGAGGTCGGCGTTCGTGATCTCGAAGGCGACCTCGCGGCTGACGCCGGCGGCGGCGAACGCCTCGTCCGACTGGGCGCGCGCGGCCGTGCCGGCGGGGAAGTCGACGAACACCTCCTCCGACAGCCGGCGCAGATCCACGCCGGCAGCCTCGGCCGGCGGGTCGGCCAATGGGTGGCCGGGCGCCACCACCGCGACCAGTTCGCCCCGCGCCAGGGCGAGCCCCCGGACGCCTTTCGGCCGCACGCTCGGCGGCAGCCCGAGGAAGGCGATGTCCAGGGCGCCCTGACGGACCTGCTCGGCCAGCTCGTCGCTCGCCCCCACGCGCAGCGTGATCCGTACCTGCGGATGGCGCACGTGAAAGGTCTTCAGCGCGCTCGGCAGGTCGACCGCCGTGACGGTGGGGATGGCGCCGATGGCGAGCCGGCCGCGGAGCTCCCCGGAGGCCGCCGCCACCTCGGCCCGCGCCCGTTCGGCGGCGTCGAGGGCCTGCCGGGCGGCGGGCAGGAACGCCTCGCCGGCGGGGGTCAGCGTGACCCGGCGGCTGGTGCGGTCGAAGAGCCGGGCGCCCAGCTCCCGTTCCAGCCGGGCGATCTGGTGGCTCAGCGCGGACTGGACGACCCGGCAGCGCTCGGCGGCACGGGTGAAGTTCGCCGTCTCCGCCACCGCGACCACATAGCGCATCTGTTGCAGCTCCACGGATCAATCGTGGATCACGATCGCCTGGCGTGACAAATATGCGTCGGACTCATTGATCGTCCAGGTCTCGCAGGAGACCGGCCTGGGCGTCAGTAGGTGGCGCGGCCGCCGCTGATGTCGTAGACGGCGCCGGTGGAGAAGCTGACCTTGTCAGAGGCCAGCCAGGCGATCAGTTCGGCGACCTCCTCGGGCCGGCCGACGCGGCCCATCGGGATGAGGCTGGTGATGTGGGCCAGGGCCTCGGGGCCGGTGGTGGCGTTCATCGGGGTGGCGATGACGGCCGGCGCGATGACGTTGGCCAGCACGCCGCTGGTGGCCAGCTCCTTGCCGAGCGACTTGGTCAGCGCGATGACGGCGGCCTTGGAGGCGGAGTACGGCGCCATGTTCGGGTTGCCGTCCTTGCCGGACATGCTGGCGATGTTGATGATGCGTCCCCACCCGCGCTCGCGCATGCCCGGGACGAAGGCGCGGCAGGCGTTGAAGGTGCCGTGCACGTTCACCTCGAAAGTGCGCCGCCAGCCGTCCAGCGGGATCTCCCACAGGGGCGCGTTGGGGCCGACGATCCCGGCGGAGTTGACCAGGATGTCGACCGGCCCCACCTCGTCGGCCGCGGCCTGCACGGCGGCGGCGTCGGTGACGTCGAGGGCGAGGTCGGCGCCGTCGGCGATGTCGGCGGTGATGATCGAGACGCCTTCCTTCTCCAGCCGGAGGGCGGCGGCCTTGCCCAGGCCGCTGACGCCTCCGGTGATGAGGGCGGTGCGGGAGGAGGTCATGAGGTCCTTTCATTCCAATAGTTGGAACGAAGATTTATTTTATGGAAGTTGCTTGCGAGATTAGCCGATACTCACTTCCCGCAGGAAGCTCTCATTGAGCAGAACTTCCACTTTTCGGAACAGTGGTCTAGCGTTCGGAACATGTTGGTATCTGCGCCCCGCCCCGGGAACCCCGTCCACCACGCCGACGTCAGCGACCGGCGCCCGCAGGTCGTGGAGGCCCGGTAGTGCGCGCGCTGGTGCTGACCGGCCCGGGCAAGGCCGAGGTCCAGGAGGTCGAGCCGCCGGTCGCCGCGCCCGGGCAGGTGGTCGTGGACGTCGAGCGGGCCGGGGTGTGCGGCACCGACATGGAGCTGTTCACCGGCGAGATGAGCTACCTGCACACCGGGCGGTCGTGGTACCCGCTACGCCCCGGCCACGAGTGGTGCGGTCGCGTGACCGACGTGGGCGAAGGCGTGGACGCCGGCTGGCTGGGCCGCCGCGTCACCGGTGACACCATGCTCGGCTGCGGGCACTGCGAGCGCTGCCGCGCCGGCCGCCACCACGTCTGCGCCGAGCTGTCGGAGATCGGCATCAGCCTCGGCCGCTCCGGAGCGCTGGCCGAGCGGCTCGCCGTACCGGCGACGGCGCTGCACGCGCTGCCGGACAGCATGGACCTCACGCTGGGCGCGCTGGTCGAGCCCGGTGGCAACGCGTTGCGCGCCGTCCACGGCGCGGGCCTGCGGCCCGGCGAGCGGCTGCTGATCCTGGGCACGGGCACGATCGGCCTGCTGGCGGCGCTGTTCGCGCGTTCCCAGGGGATCGAGGTCCACCTGCTGGGCCGCGACCTCGACGGGCTGCGCCTGGCACAGTCCCTGGGCTTCACGGGCGCGTGGACCCGGCCGTCGCTGCCGGAGCTGCGGTGGGACGCCGTCATCGACGCCTCCAACGCGCCCGAGCTGCCCGCACTCGCGGTCGACCTCGTCGAACCGGCCGGGCGCGTGGTCTACATCGGCCTGGCCGGCACCCCGAGCACCCTCGACACCCGCGCGCTGCTCCTCAAGGACGTCACCGCCGTCGGCATCCTGGGCGGCTCGGCCGGGCTGGCGGGGACCATCGCCGCCTACGCCGACGGCTCGGTCGACGCCCGCCCGCTCGTGGCCGCCACGGTCGGCCTGGCCGAGACCGCCGACATCCTGGCCGGCCACCGCCCGGCCGACGCCGGACCGGGCCCGAAGATCCACATCGATCCCCGACGATGAGCCCGGCGATGCCGCACCTGTCGGTCGCTGATCTCAGGACAGCCCGGCGGCTCCACGATCGAGAAGCGCCTCTTTACGCAACTCCTCCTCGACCAACCAATCCAACGGGGCGGCCGTGCCGGGCGCCGGCACCGCCGTCGGGCACGGATCCGGCACGCATCGAGATCCCGCAGATGTAGGGCGCGGCGGCCCGACATGAGTAGGGGTTACTCATGCGCGGCCGGGACCAGAAGCCGGACGATCCTCCGCAAGGCGAACTCTCCTGGAGGAAACGACCGTGAGCTTCAAACATGGAGCGAGAACGTGGCGCCGGCGGCTCGCTTTCGGAGCGATCGGCGCGCTGCTCGCCGCGTCGATCCCGGCCCTGACCACGCCCGCCGCGGCGGCGCCGGCCCCGAACGTCTCGCTGACCTTCTCCATCGACTATCTCTTCCAGATCGAGAACCCGGACGGCGGAGGCCTGAAAGACGGGGACTACTACCCGAAAGTGCAGATCGCCGACGGGCCCATCGAGGTGGGCCCGCGGATCGAGGACGACGAGTTCTCGCCCAAGGGCCTGCCCGAGGCGCCCGACGGCTGGGTCTTCACCAAGTCGGACCTGCCCGGTGACAAGCCGACCGTGGACATCACCGTCAGCTTGTGGGACTGGGACAGCGCCCTCAACACCAATGACGACAGGATGGACATCAGCCCTCAGCCCCAGGACATCGAGCTGAACCTCGTCTACGACTTCCGCTCCAGGTCCCTGTCGGGGGACGGCATCGTCTTCGGCACGCCGTGCATCGATTCCACCGGCGACTTCAAGGGCCAGAGCTGCGTCGAGGGCAACGGCGACCACGGCTTCCCCAAGGACAACGACGGCAGGAGGACCAGGCTCGGCATCACGGTCAGCACCGATCTTCCCGACACCGACCAGGACGGCATCCCGGACATCGTCGAACTCTCGGGGATCCGCGACCGCAACGGCACGGTTCTCGCCGACCTGCCGGCGCTGGGCGCCGACCCGTGCCGTAAGACGATCATCCTGCAGGTCGACTACATGGCCGACGGCAGGCACTCCCACCAGCCCAAGGGCGACGCGATCACCCTGGTCAGGAACGCCTTCAAGAACGCTCCGGTCCGAGCGGCGAATCCGTGCCCGTACGGCGCACGCCCCGACGGCGTCGACTTCGTCTACATCCCGGGCGCGCGACTCAACGAACAACCGGCCATCGGACTGGTCAACGACACCGAGTTCGTCTCCGCTCGCAACGACCACCTCCCCCATGAGCTGTCCCTGTACGCGCACTATGCGATCTTCGGGCACGACCTCATCGTCAGCCGCGAGGACGGGGACAAGACCCTTCCGGGGACCTCAGGCGAGTGCTGCGAGTTCCAAAGGGACAACAACAAGGACTTTCTCGTCACCCTCGGCTCGTGGCGGACCACATGCGTGGCGGACTTCGGCGTCGACTACGGCGGCGACGGCGTCCTGCAGACGAAGCCGGCGGGCGACGACAAGATGGTCGGCACAGCGATCCGGGTGGGCGGCGACGGCACCTGCGACACCACCAGCGCGCATCGCACCGACGTGCAGGTGCTCGACACCGGAACGGGCAAGGCCGACGCCGAGGTCGGCACCGTTCAGGACCAGGCCGGCACCCTCATGCACGAACTCGGGCACGCGCTCGGCCTGGCCCACGGCGGTGCCCTGCCCCAGGGCGACGACACCGACGACAACTTCAAGCCCAACTACCCCAGCGTCATGAACTACTTCTTCCAGTCGGGCATCCCCAACAGCCCGCCGCCCCTGCTCGTCAACGACATCGGGATCTGGAAGACCGGGGCGACCCGCATCGGGTATTCGACCGGGAAGCTTCCCGACCTGGTCGAGAGCTCGCTCCTGGAGAGCAACGGGATAGGCGACGGCACCGACTACACGTTCTGGATGACCGACAACCTCGCCCACCCCGACAGCTCGGTCAGGCCCTGGCGAGCGGGGATCGGCAACGGGCCGCTCAACTGGAACGACAACACCACCACGGGCACCGGCGTCCCGATCATCGACTCGACCCGGGTGAGCGTGGACATCAACGGCAGCGGTGACAGGACCACCCTCACCGATCACAACGACTGGGCGGCCGTCAGGTTCCGGGCCGGCAACTCGCCCGACAGCAAGGGGCGAGCCTGCAGCAGCTACCCGGTGAGTGCGCCGACCTGCAAGGGGACCGGCGGAAGCCCGGAGAGCGAGCTCGACTTCGCCACCGTGCTGCGGCAGGAGGTCTCCTTCTTCAACCAGTACGACCCCGACATCGCCACGACCAAGAGCGTCGACAAGCGCGACGCCGAACCCGGTGACACCCTCACGTACCAGGTGAAACTCGACAACGTCGGCACCGGCGCGGCGACGGCGATCGGGCTGACCGACACCCCGCCCGGCGGCGCGGCCCAGACACGCCAGGTGCCCTACCTCGGCCCGGGAGCGTCCAGGACCGAGACGTTCACCTACGCGATCCCCTGCGACACCGCCAACGGGACCGTCCTGACCAACACGGCCACGGCGACCGCCAAGGACACCGGCGGCGGAGCCGAGGCGAACACGGCGAACAACACCGCCAAGGCCGAGACCACCGCGCACGCCCCGAAGCTGACCCTGGCCAAGACCGCGCCACGGACGGTCAACGCGGGCGAGGCCATGACGATCGACCTGAAGGTCACCAATGCGGGCAGCGGCACCGCCACCGATGTGACCCTCACCGACACCCTCCCGGCCGAGGTCGCCTACAGCCGGGCCCTCGACCAGGGCACCGGGCCCAAGCCCTCGTCGGTGACCGCCAACCCGGACGGCACGACCACGCTCACCTGGTCGCTCGGCTCGATCGACGGCGGTGCGACCTCCGGTGTGCGGTTCACGGCCCGGCCCAGCCTGCTGTTCGCCGCCGGGGATGAGCTGCCCGACGCCGCCTCGGTCTCGTACCGGAACGGGAACGGGTGCGTCTACGAACCGGTGACCGCGACGGCCTCGACCACCGTCACCGAGGTGCCGCCCACCCGTAACCCGTGGCCGCAGCTGTCCTGGCAGCTGCACTCCGACCGGCAGAGCGCCGAGCTGCTGGCCCGGATCCAGGCGACCGACTCCCGCTTCGACGGGGCCGACGGCTCGGCCCCGGACGGCGCGCTCACCCGGGCCGAGGTGAACGCGGTCTTCGGCCTCTCGATCAGGCAGCCGGACCTCCTGCGGGCCCAGCTGCTGACGACCTACCTCAACCTCGCCGACCGGCGGATCAACGCGGCGACGAAGATCTCCTCGCTGGTCGCCGCCGCGCTGGAGCTGAAGTCGGTGGCCCAGGCCGCCCGCCACGCGCAGGCCACGCTCCTGCTGCCGGACGACCTCGCGCACCTGCTCACGTACACCAAGGCGACGACCGTACTGACCGAGATCAACCTCAACCTGAGCGAACGCTACTGAGCCGGACGGCCCGCCGCGGCGACCCCGCGGCGGGCCGGGTCTCAGTCCTGGCCGCGCCACCAGGTGACGAGCAGGCCGCCGGCCAGGACCACGGCCGCCACGACGCGGTAGCCAGCACTCATCCCGTACGTGGCCATCACCGTGCCCATGACGGCGACCCCGACCGCGCTGCCGAGCTCGCGGGTGGCGCTGTTGAGCCCGGAGCCGAGCCCGGCCCGCTCGCGCGGCAGCGCCGCCATGATCTCGTGCGAGAGCACCGGCAGGCACACCCCCATGGCCGCCCCCATGACGACCAGGCCGACCGCGTACACCGGGTACGGCATGGCCGCGTCCGCGAAGGACAGCAGCACCAGCCCCGCCACGATCCCCGCCAGCCCGGCCGGTACGGCGGGCCGAGCGGGCAGGCGGCCCGACAGCCGCGACAGGACGATCATGGGGATGACGAGCGGCACGATGGCCACGCCGGTGACCAGCGGCGAGAAGCCCTTGACCTCCTGCAGGAAGCGGGCGTTGACGAAGAACATCGCGAACAGCCCGAAGAACGTCACCGCCACGCCCAACGTCCCCGCCCGCAGCCGCGGCAGCGCGAACAGCCGGGGGTCGAGCAGCGGCCGCGGCGCGCGGAGCTGGTGCCCGACGAAGACGCAGAACAGCACGGCCGCCACGCCGAACGCCGACAGCACGAGCCCGCTCCCCCACCCGGCCTCGGGCCCCTCGATGACCCCCGCCAGCAGCGCCACGGACGCGGCCGTGAGCAGCACCGTCCCCGGCAGATCCAGCGGGGTCGACGCCTCGCGGGGCGCGCGCGGCACCAGCACGGCGACCAGCACCGCCAGCACCCCGGCCAGCAGTACCGGCACGCCGAACAGGGCCCGCCACGGCAGGTACTCCATGACCGCGCCGCCGCCCACGTTGCCGACCACCCCGGCCGCGCCGGTGGCGGCGGTCCACGCGGCCACGGCGTGCCCGCGTTCGGCGGCCGGGTAGACGCCGACCGTCAGGGCCAGGGAGGCGGGCATCACCAGGGCCGCGCCCGCGCCGCTGAGCGCCCTGGCGGCGATCAGCGTGCCGACGTCCGGTGCGAGCGCCGCCAGCAGGCAGCCCGCCGCGAACACGCCCAGGCCCGCCAGCAGCACCCCCTTTCGGCCGAACCGGTCGCCGGCCGCTCCGGCGGGGATGAGCAGGCAGGCGAAGACGATGACGTACGCGTCCACGATCCAGAGGATCTGGGACGGTGACGGGCGCAGCTCGCTCGCGGCGAGCGTGGGGATGGCGAGGTTGACGGCGGCGACCAGGGCGACCGCGAGGACCACGGAGGAGGCCATCAGGCCCATGATCCGCGTCCGGGCGGGATGACCGGTTTCTAACGTCGGTGCGGGCATGCGAAACCCCCGGGTTGTGGAGATGGGTGATGAGTCGAGCGGAGGCCTCCCGCGGAATTCACCGTAAACTCGGTCCTGACTTGACCTCAAATGCATCTTTTTCAGGTGATATATGCGTCAGACGCAACCCAGTCTGGACCTGCTGATCGCGCTGGACGTCCTGCTGGAGGAGGGCAGCGTCTCGGCCGCCGCGCAGCGGCTGCACCTGTCGGAGCCGGCCATGAGCCGCACGCTCGGCCGCATCCGCAAGGCGATGGGCGATCCCGTGCTGGTGCGCTCGGGACGGCACATGGTGCCCACGCCGCGGGCGCTGGCCGTCCGCGACGAGGTGCGGGCGCTGGTCGAGGCGGCCAGGAAGGTGTTCACGCCGCCGGGCCGGCTGGACCCGGCCACGCTGGTACGGCGCTTCACGATCCTGGCCTCGGACGCGGTGATCACGGCCATGAGCGTGGCGCTGCTGACGGAGGCCGCCGCGTCGGCTCCCGGCGTGCGCTTCCACTTCATCCCCGAGGGGTACGGCGACGCGCGGGCGCTGCGTGACGGGAGCGCGGACCTGGAGGTGACCGTGATCTCGGACCCGGCGCCGGAGACGCGGGTCGAACCGATCATGGCAGACCGGGCGGTGGGCGTCGTCCGTCCCGGGCACCCGCTGCTCGACGGGCCGGTCACGGCGGAGCGGCTGGCGGCGGCCGAGCACGTGATCGCCACCCGGCGGGGCCGCGACGAGGGCCCGGTGGACGAGATCCTGGCCGGCATGGGGCTGATGCGCCGGATCGCGGGCTCGGTGCCGACGTTCGAGGCGTCACTGCTGGTGGTGCGGCAGTCCGACCTGGTGGGGATGACGCCGGAACGGCTGACCCGGCCGCTGGTGGAGGCTCTGGGGTTGGCGACGTTCCCGATCCCGTTCGCGTTGCCGGAGATGACGCTGTCGCAGGCGTGGCATCCCCGCTACGACGTGGACCCCGCGCACGTGTGGCTGCGCGACCTCGTACGCGAGACCCTCGGCCGGCACCGCTGATAAGTGCTCAATCGATGAACACTTTCACCGGGAGGATGGGACGCATGATGATCCTCGCGACGCCGCCGCATGGCGGAGCCGGCTGAACGGCCACCACGACTCCATGACCGAGGCCTGGCTCGTCCCGGGCCGTGGGGCAGACCGGGCCGGTTCAAGGCCGCGGTGATGGGCGCCGGCATCAGCGACTGGGGCATGCTCGTCGTGTACTTCCACCGGGCCCTGCGGCGGTTCGGCGTCGAGCACCAGTTCGTCGTCCATCCCGGGGAAGGACGCTCCATCCAGGACCGCGACCATCAGCTCGACCTGCTCCGGCGCACCCGTGCCTGGTTCGGCCGATGGCTCGCCGGCTGAGCCACGCGGCGATCACGCGCCGGGCGGTGGGGCGGTGCTGCCGCGGACGACGAGCTCCGGCGTCGGGGCCTGGACCGCGCGGGGCTCCGGGCGCTCGGCCATCGTGTGGAGCAACTCGGTCGCCGTCAGCGTGCCCAGCGCGTACGTGTCGCGGGTCAGGGCGGTGATCGGAGGATGCGGCAGATGGGTGAGGATGGAGTCGTCGAAGGACACGATGGACACCTCGCCGGGCACCGGCACTGCCATCTCGGTGGCCACCCCGAGCCCCGCGGCGGCCATGACGTCGCTGTCGTAGATGATCGCCGTGCACCGCGGGCTCGCCTCCAGGAGGCGGCGGGTGGCCGAGGCGCCCTGGGTGTCGGAGTAGTCGGTGGCCACGCTGGCGATGTCGATGCCGAGGCTCTCGCGGGCGTCGCCGATGGCCCGCAGGCGGCGGCGCGTGTGCTGGTAGGACGGTACGCCGCTGACGTGGCCGATGGACCGGTGCCCGAGCGCGGCGAGATATTCGAGGATGCGGGTCATCGCCGCGTGGTCGTCGACCCAGACGCTGGTCAGCGGTAGCGGGGCCCCGTGGCCGCCCAGGATGACGGCGGGGGCGCGCAGGTCGGCGACGAGCCGGGGCCGGACGTCGTCGACTGTGAGGTCCAGCAGCACGAGCCCGTCGACCCGGTTCTCGGCGGCCCAGCGGCGGTAGACGGCAACCTCCGCCTCGGTGTCCTCGACGATGAGGAGCTGGGTGGCGATCCCCTCGTTGGACAGGCGGGACTGCAGGCCGGACAGGAAATGGGCGAAGAACGGCTCGACGCCGAGCGTGCGGGCCGGACGGGCGATGACGATGCCGGCCACGTCGTTGTTGGCCCCCTTGAGGGCGCGGGCGGCGCGGTGCGGGCGCCAGTTGAGCTCCTCTGCGACCTCGAGGATGCGCTTGCGCGTGGCGTCGCTGATGCCGGGGCGGGCGTTGAACGCCAGCGACACCGCCGACACCGAGACCCCCGCCAGCCGCGCGATGTCGGTGCTCCTCAGCCGGGCCGGCGCAGTGCCCGCCAGGGACGCGGGAGGCTCGGACGAACCGTCTGAGTCCTGAGGCGGAACCTGGTCGTTCGGCGGCATCGATCCTCCATGGCGGACAACCGTCGTTATGCAAACTTGATGAGCCCCCCGGGTGACCGCAGCACCTAAAACGTATTAGTCTGCGGTCGCTTGCTGATCATAACGTACTAAAACGTATTAGGCCGATTGTGATACCTCCGCTACGGAGAGGTACGGAATGCACAACCACCTCAGCCGCACGCTAGAGAGGCTCGCCCGCGTGCGGCGGGAACGGATTCAGCCCCGGCTCCACACCCGGCTGGGCGGTGTCGAGGTCGAGGCCTGGACGGTCCCGGACGACGGCGAGCCGGTGCGCGCCCGCCATGCCCTCGGGCTCGAACCCGACGCCGGCCGGGCCGCCCCCGCCTACCGCCCCTTCCCCCTGGGCGCCGCCTGGGGCGAGGCCTGGTCCACGACCTGGTTCCGGATCCGGGGCACGGTCGACCCGGGGCAGGACGGCCCGATCGACCTGGTGCTGGACCTGGGCTGGTTCGACCACTCCGTGGGCGGTCACTGCGAGGGCCTGGTCTTCACCCCGGACGCGACGATCGTCAAGGGCCTGCACCCCCGCCAGTCCGACATCCGGTTACGAGGTCACGGGGCCGATCTGGTCGACGCCGACGGCTCGTTCGTGCTGTATGTCGAGGCGGCGGCCAATCCCCTGCTGCTCGGCCTGCCGCCCTTCGTCGTCACCGAGCACGGCGAGAAGGGCGCGCAGGAGCCGTTCGAGCAGTTCAGGCTGCGCCGCGCGGAGATCGCCGCGTTCTCGCCGGAGATCCACGCGCTGTGCTGCGACCTGGACGTGGCCGGCGGCCTGGCCGCCGAGCTGAGCGCGGACGAGCCGCGTCACTGGCGGCTGCTGCGCGCGATCGAGGAGGCCCTGGACGTCTACGACGAGGCGGACGCCGAGGCGAGTGCCGGGCGGGCGCGGGCGATCCTCGCTCCCGTCCTGGCCACGCCCGCGCACGCCAGCGCCCACCGGATCACGGCCGTCGGGCACGCGCACATGGACACGGCGTGGCTGTGGCCGCTGCGCGAGACGGTCCGCAAGCTCGCCCGTACGGTCTCCAACGCGCTCGCCCTCCTCGACGCCGACCCCGGCCTGGTGTACACGATGTCGGCGGCCCAGCACTTCAGCTGGCTCGAAGAGCACTATCCGGAGCTGTTCGAGCGGCTGCGGCACTATGTCGAGCAGGGCCGGTTCGTGCCCGTCGGCGGCATGTGGGTGGAGGCGGACGGCGTCATCCCCACCGGCGAGTCGATGGTGCGCCAGCTGACCTACGGCAAGCGCTACTTCCTCAGCCGATTCGGCCGCGAGCCCCGCGAGATGTGGCTGCCCGACTCCTTCGGCTACTCGGGCGCCCTGCCGCAGCTGGCCCGCAGGGCCGGGTCCCGCTGGTTCCTGACGCAGAAGATCTCCTGGAACGACACCACGGTCTTCCCGCACCACTCCTTCTGGTGGGAGGGCATCGACGGCACCCGCGTCTTCACCCACTTCCCGCCCGCGGAGACGTACGCCGCCGAGGTGACCGCCCGCGAGCTCCATCACGCGGTCGCCACGTTCAAGGACAAGGCGATCGCCTCCCATTCGCTGCTCCCGTACGGCTACGGCGACGGAGGCGGCGGCCCCACCCGGGAGATGGCCGAGCGGCTGCGCCGCTTCGCCGACCTGGAGGGGGCGCCACGCGTGATCTCCAGGACCCCGGCGGAGTTCTTCGAGGAGGCCGAGTCCGAGCTGCGGGAGGCCGGGGCGCTGGAGCCGGTCTACCGTGGCGAGCTCTATCTGGAGCTGCATCGAGGCACCCTGACCTCGCAGGCGGCCATGAAGCGGCACAACCGGCGCTGCGAGTCGCTGCTCCGAGCCGCCGAATATCTCAGCGCGGCGGCGAGCGCGCTGCGCGGGGCGCCGTACCCGCGCGAGGACCTCGACGAGATCTGGCGCACCGTGCTGCTGCACCAGTTCCACGACATCCTCCCGGGCACGTCGATCAGCTGGGTGCACCGCGAGGCCCGCGACACCTACCTGGCGATCGAGGAGCGCCTGCACGATCTGATCAAGCGAGCAGGCGCGGCGCTCGGCGACGAGCGGGCCGAGGGCGGGCTGCCCCCGTTCACCACGCCGGCGCGGCCCGGAACGGCCCCCGTCGTGGTCGGGGTCGAGGTCGGGGTCGAGGTCTCCGACGGCGAGGCCGGCGCCACCGTGCTGGACGACGGCCTGCTGCGGGTCGTGGTGGACGGCGGCGGCCACGTCGTCTCGCTCCTCGACCTGCGCAGTGGCCGGGAGGTCGTCCCGCCCGGCCGCCGCCTCAACGAGCTGCAGCTCTTCCGCGACGAGCCGGTGCGCTGGGACGCCTGGGACGTGGACCGCCACGTGCTGCGCCACCCCCGGGCGTTCGACGACGTCACCAGCCGCAGGGTGGTCCGGAGTGGGCCCGACGCCGGCGTGGAGGTGGTCCGGCGGACCGGCGCGTCCACGGTCACGCTGACCATGTGGCTGCGGGCCGGCACCGGGCGGTTCGAGACCGAGTGCGCCGTGGACTGGCAGGAGCGCGAACGCCTGCTCAAGGTCGCCGTCCCGGTGCGGGTCCTGGCGCGGACCGCGCGCTTCGAGACCCAGTACGGCTACGTCGAACGCCCGCTGCTGACCAACACCGCGACCGAGGAGGCGATGTTCGAGGCCGCGATGCACCGCTACGTGCACGTGGACGACGGCGACTTCGGCCTCGCGATCGTGAACGACACGATGTACGGGGCCGACGCCCGCGCCGACGGCGACTCCACCGTCGTCCGGCTCTCCCTGCTGCGGGGCGCGCGCTTCCCCGACCCCCGCGCCGACCTCGGCACGCACACCTTCCGCTGGGCGGTGCTGCCCGGCGCGGACGTGCCGGCCGCGGTCGAGGCCGCGTACGCGTTCAACGCGCCCGACCTCACCGGCCTGCCCGCGCCGCTGGTCCGGTTGGAGCTCCTCACCGGCCACGCGCTCGTCGACTGGGTGAAGCAGGCCGACGACGGCTCCGGCGACCTGGTCGTACGCGTGTACGAGACGCGGGGCGGACGGGCGAGCGCCCGGCTGAGCTGCCACGAGGAGCTCGGCGCGGGAGCCGTCGTGTGGGAGACCGACCTGCTCGAACGGGAGCTCGGCGCGGACGAGGACCTGCCCGTGGCCCTGGGCCCGGCGGGCGCGCGCCGTCCCGTGGGCGAGGCGCGGCTGGACCTCGGCCCCTTCCAGGTGGCGACCCTGCGGATCGCCACTCATGCATCACTCAAGGAGGATGTCCAATGAGAACACGGACCTGCGTCGCGGCGCTGGCCCTGGGATCGCTGCTGCTGTCCGGGTGCGGTGACGGCGGAGCGACGCCGCAGGCCTCGGGCGGGGCGCTGACGGGATCGATCAAGTTCCAGACGTGGAACCTGAAGAACGAGAAGTTCACGCCGTACTTCACCGAGCTGATCGCGGCCTTCGAGAAGGAGCACCCGGGCACGAAGATCGCCTGGGTGGACCAGCCCGCCGAGGGCTACCAGGACAAGCTGTCGGCCGACGCCGCGGCGGGGGCGCTGCCCGACGTCGTGGACATGGGCCCCGAGGCCGCCTACACGCTGGCCCAGGCCGGGGTCCTGCTCGACCTGAACAAGGCCGACCCCCAGGCCAAGGGCCAGTATCTGGACAAGGCGTGGCAGGCGATGACGTTCAGCGGGCTCGGCGGCGGGACCTACGGCTACCCGTGGTACCTGAACACCGGGCCGGCGTTCTTCAACACCGCGCTGTTCAAGAAGTGCGGTCTCGACCCGGCCAAGCTGCCCGCCACCTACGACGAGCTGTTCGACCAGGCCGAGACCATGGCCAAGAACTGCTCGGACGTGTCGATGATCGCCCGGATGCCCGTCATCGAGATGTTCGGCGAGTACGGCGTGCCCCTCATGGACGCCGCGGGCAAGCAGTTCACCTACAACGACGCCAAGGGCGCGGAGTTCGTCGAGCGCTTCCGCAAGCTGTTCGCCAGCAAGGGCCTGACCCAGGAGGCGCTGAACAACCTGCAGACCAAGGAGGTCGAGGAGTTCAAGGCCGGCCGGCTGGCGTACCTGTCGGGCAGCTCGTACACCCTCAACGACCTGAAGGACACCGCGCCCGAGATCTACAAGACGCTCGGGATCGGGCCGCGGATCAGCAACGCCGCCCCCAACATGTACATCGAGTCGCTCGTCGTGAACGCCGCCGGCAAGAACCAGCCGCTGGCCACGGCCTTCGCCAAGTACGTCACCAACACCGCCAACCAGCTCGCCTTCGCCAAGAAGGCCTCGGTGTTCCCCTCGTCGGCCGGGTCGATGGACGACGAGTACTTCACCAAGGACGACGGCGACCCCGCCACGAAGGTGCGCCTGGAGAGCGCCGCCCAGGTGAAGAAGGCGGTCGTGTGGTGGCCTCCGGCGTTCTCCGGCTCGGCCGACGCCGACACGCTGCGCGAGCAGATCGCCCAGGCGCTGCTCGGCAAGAAGACGGTGCAGCAGGCGCTGGACGAGTCGGTCAAGTACTCCAACGAGCGGCTGGCCGCGCACGGATGACCGGCTCCGCCACGCACGACGAGGGCAGCGCGCCGGCGACCCATCGCTGGCGCCTGACCCCGTGGCTGTTCCTGCTGCCGGCGCTGGCCGTCATCGTGGTCCTGGTCCTCGTGCCGTTCCTGAACACGCTGCGCCTGGCGTTCACGGACTCCACCCTGCTCAGGGCCGGGGAGTTCACCGGGTGGGACAACTTCCGGCGGATGTTCACCGACGAGCGCTTCGGCACCGCGCTGCTGAACTCCACGCTCTACACGGTGTGCGTGGTGCCGCTCATGGTGGCGCTGCCGCTCGTGCTCGCCTCGCTGCTGAGCGGCGCCGGCCGGCTGATGGGCTTCTTCCGCACCACGATGTACCTGCCGGTGATCATGTCGCCGGTCATCGTCGGGCTGATCTGGACGAACATGCTCGACAAGCGCGGCCTGGTGAACGAGCTGCTCGGCACGCTCAAGGCGGTCGCCGCGCCGGTGCCCTTCCTGACCGACCGGTGGCTGCTGCTGTTCAGCGCGATGTTCGTCACCGTGTGGATGGGCCTGGGCTACTACATGGTCATCTACCTGGCCGCGCTGGCGAACATCGATCAGAGCCTGTACGACGCGGCGGCGATGGACGGCGCGGGCCCGATACGCAGCTTCCTCAGCGTCACCGTCCCGGGGGTGCGCTCCACGATGGGGCTCATCGGCGTGCTGTCCTCGGTGGCGGCCTTCCGGGTGTTCGGCGAGATCTACGTGCTCACCGACGGCACCGGCGGGGTCGGCGGCGGCGATCTCACGATGACCATGCTCATCCAGCGCGAGGGCACCGGCCTGCAGGCGCGCACCGGCTACGCGGGCGCGATCAGCCTGGTCATGTTCGTCATCCTCGGCGGGCTGCTGGTCGCGCAGCTCGTCCTGCAACGCAAGCAGAGGTCCTCCTGATGTCCGGTCCGTCCGCGCGACGCCGCATCGCGGCAGGCATGGTCGTGCGCTACCTCATCCTCCTGCTGATGGCCGTGCTGCTGGCGGGCCCGCTGCTGTGGCAGGTCTCGCTGTCGCTCAAGGGAGCCGGCGACGCGCTCTACACGCGGCCGCCCGAGCTGCTTCCCGGCCATCCCACGCTGGGGAACTTCGCGACGGTGCTCGACCGCGTCCCGGTGCCGCACTACCTGCTCAACTCTCTGCTCGTGGCCGCCATGGCCGTCACCGGCAACGTGGTGGGCGCCACGTGCGCCGGGTACGCGCTGGGCAAGCTGCGCTTCCGAGGCCGCGGGGTGGCGGCGGCCATCTGCGTCGCGGCCCTGCTCGTCCCGGCCGAAACCGTGCTGATCTCCCAGTTCCTGCTGGTCAGGGCGGCCGGGCTGGCCAACACCCTGCTGGGGGTCGTCCTGCCGACGATCGTGGCCGCGCTGAACGTCCTGCTCATGCGCAACGCGTTCCGCAACCTGCCGGCCGAGTTCGAGGAGGCTGCCATCGTCGACGGCGCCAACGCCTGGCAGCGGTTCATCCGCGTCTCCGTCCCCCAGGTCAAGGGCGTCATCACGGTCGTGGCGATCTTCGCTTTCGTCGGCTCGTGGAACGACTTCCTGTGGCCGCTCATCGTGCTGTCCGACGAGGACAACTACACCCTCACCGTCGGGCTGAACCGCCTGCGCGGCACCTTCTACGACGATCCGCGCCTCATCGCGGCCGGCACGATCATCGCCCTGGTTCCCATCGTCACGTTCTTCGCCATCTTGCAGCGCTACTTCTTCCGCGGGCTCGAAGCGGGAGGCTTGAAAGGTTGAAATGCTGAGATTCGGGGTCAACTACACGCCTTCCCAGGACTGGTTCTACTCCTGGCTGGATCCGGACTGGGCGGCCACCCGGCGGGACATGGAGGCCCTGGCCGGGCTGGGCCTGGACCACGTACGCGTGATGCCGTTGTGGCCCGTCCTGCAGCCGAACCGGACGCTGATCCGCCGCCGCGCGCTCGACGACGTCCGCCGCGTCGTGGAGATCGCCGGCGAGGCCGGCCTCGATGCGAGCGTGGACGTCCTGCAGGGGCACCTGTCCGGCTTCGACTTCGTGCCGAGCTGGCTGACGGACTGGCATCGGCGCAGCATGTTCACCGACCCCGACGCGATCGCCGCGCAGGCCGAGCTGGTGGAGGCGCTCGACGGGCACCTGTACGACCTGCCCAACTTCCTCGGCCTGACCCTGGGCAACGAGGTCAACCAGTTCACCTCCGCGCTGCATCCGAGCCCGATGCCGGCCACCGCCCGGCAGGTGACGGCCTGGCTGCGGGCGCTGCACGGCGATGGGCCGCGCGACCGCCGCCACTTCCGGCTCAACGCCGAGTACGACGCCGTCTGGTACGCCGACGACCACCCCTTCACCCCGGCGCACTCCAGCCGGCACGGCCAGATGAGCGTGATCCACTCGTGGATCTTCAACGGCACCGCCCAGGGCTATGGGGCGATGTCACACGAAAGCATCACCCATGCCGCGTACCTCATCGAGCTGTCACGCGCCTTCGCCCTCGACCCGGCGCGTCCGGTCTGGCTGCAGGAGGTCGGCGCGCCGCTCAACCACCTGACCGAGGACCAGGCGCCCGGCTTCTGCGAGGGGACCGTGCGGGCGGCGGCCGACAGCGACGCCCTGTGGGGCGTCACGTGGTGGTGCTCGCACGACGTGGAGCGCCGGCTGGCCGACTTCCCCGACCTGGAGCACAGCCTCGGCCTGATCGGGGCGGACGGCGCGGTCAAGCCGATCGGCCGGCGCTTCGCCGACCTGGCCGCGGAGCTGCGGCACCGGTCGCGCCCCTCCCCGCGGACCGAGGCCGTCGTCGTCCCCGTCGGCGCCGACGACGTCCCCGTGTCACGGGCGGAGCTCTCCCCCGGCGGCGGCGTCTTCGAGACCTGGATGGGCCGCGCCCGCGCCGGGGCCCGCCCCGCCCTGGTGACCTCCGCGACCGCGGGCGAGCCGGCCGCGCTGCGCGCCCGCGGCATCGAACGGCTCGTCCACGCCGAGCCCACGGGCCGCACCTTCTACAGTTCGGTCGCCGACGACGAGGTCCTCGACCGGATGGCCGCCCATGCCGACCGCTGAGCCGGTCGAGCGCCTGCTCGCCAAGCTGTCCCCGCGCGAGAAGGTCGGCCAGCTCAACCAGCGCCTCTACGGCTGGCAGGCCGTCGAGCGGGCTCCTCGGGGCGGATTCCGGCTCACCGATCTCGCCCGCGCCGAGCTCGACCGGTGGGGCGGGCTCGGCGCGCTGTACGGGGTCTTCCGCGCCGACGCCTGGTCGGGCCGCACCTGGGCCGACGGGATCCGGCCGGAGGAGCGCGCCGAGGTCGCCGCCCTCGTCCAGGACGAGGTGACGCGGGCCGGCGGCCACGGGATCGGGGTGCTGCTGTCGGAGGAGGCCCCGCACGGGCACCAGGCGCTCGGCGGGACGCTGCTGCCCACCAACCTCGCGGTGGCCGCCGGATGGGATCCGGACCTGCTGGCCGAGGCCGCGGCCGCCGTCGCCGCCGAACTCGCTGCGAGCGGCGTGCACCTGGCCCTGGTGTCCGCGCTCGACCTGCTGCGGGACCCGCGCTGGGGCCGGGCGGAGGAGTGCTTCGGGGAGGATCCGCTGCTGGCCGCCGAGCTCACCCGGGCGCTGGTGATCGGCATGCAGGGCGCCGATCGCGGCGCGGTGGGCCGCGGCGGGGTCGCGGTCGTGCTCAAGCACCTGGCCGCCCAGGGCGAGGCGGTCGGCGGGCGCAACGGCCAGTCCGCCGTCATCGGCCCCCGCGACCTGCGCGAGCTGCATCTCCCGGCGGCGCGGGCCGCGGTGGAGGCCGGGGCGCTGGGGTTCATGGCGGCCTACAACGACATCGACGGGGTGCCGTGCTGCGCCAACCGCGACCTCCTGACCGGCTTCCTGCGGGACGAATGCGGATTCGACGGGGTCGTCATGGCCGACGGGCTGGCCGTGGACCGGCTGACGGCGATGACGGGCGACCCGGCGTCCGCCGCCGTGGCCGCGCTGGAGGCCGGGGTGGACCTGTCGCTCTGGGACGAGTCCTTCGCCCTGCTGGAGGAGGCGGCCCTGGCGGACCCGCGGGTGGCCGAGCTGGTCGACGCCGCCTGCCGCCGGGTGCTCACCCTCAAGCACCGCGCCGGCCTGCTCGGGGACACCGCGGGTGAGGCCGCCCCAGGCGCCGAACGCGAGGCGCTCACGCCGGCCGGGCACCGCGAGGCGCTCACCCTGGCCGGCCGCCACGAGGCGCTCACTCTGGCCAAGCGCCGCGAGGCGCTCGCGCTGGCCGGGCGGGCCGCCGACAGCCTGTCCCGCCGCCTGGCCCGGCAGTCCCTGGTGCTGTTGCACAACGCCGGCGGCCTCCTGCCCCTCGAACCTCGGTCGCTGACCAAGGTCGTCCTCGCCGGCCCGAACGCCCGCGACGTCACCGCCCTGCTGGGCGACTACGTGCCGCCCCTGCCGCCGGGGTCGGCCGCCGGCCTGGACCTCGCCCTGCGGCAGGCCCTGCCGGACGCCGAGGTGCTGTGCCCGCCGGGTGTCCCCACGGTGGCCGACCTGAGCGGCGCCGACCTGGTGATCCTGGCGCTCGGCGGGACGAGCCACCGCACGTACGCCGAGGAGTTCGCGGCCAACGGGGCGATCGCGGGCCAGGCGGCCGCGGCGACCGCCGGGGAAGGCGTCGACCTGGCCGATCTCACCCTGCCTGGCGGCCAGGACGACCTGGTCGCCGCCGTCCGGGCGCGGGCCGGCTGCCCCGTGGTGGCCGTCGTCGTCGCCGGCCGGCCGCATGTGCTCACCGGCGTCCTGGCGCGCACCGACGCGCTGCTGTGGGCCGGCTACCCCGGCCCGCACGGAGGCCACGCGATCGCCGACGCGCTGTTCGGCGGCTACGAGCCGGTCGGCCGCCTGCCGTTCACCGCGCCCGCCCATCCGGGCGCGGTACCGGTCCGCCACAACGACCGGCACCCCGCCGGCGACGTCTACCAGGACGCGCCGGACCCGGTGCTCTTCCCGTTCGGCCACGGCCTGCGCTACCGGCCCGTGCTCCTCGACCGCCTCACCGCCGAGGCCGGCGCGGACACGGTCCGGGTGAGCGTCGAGGTCGCCAACCCGGGCGGCGCCGCGGCCGAGGTCGTCGTGCCGCTGTTCGGGCGCCGTACCGGAGGCCGGGTGCTGCCGCGCCTGCGCGAACTGCTCGCCTTCCGCAGGGTCACCGTCCCGGCGGGCGGCCGTACCGCCGTCGTCTGGGACCTGCCCGCCGCGCGCTGCTTCGCCGAGGACGCGGCGGACCGGGCCCGTACCGACCTGTACGTCGCGGACCTGCACGAAACCGTCCGCCCGGCCGTCCACTCCCCCGGACCGGCCGACCCCCTTCCCGACAGTGAGGAGTCGTGATGGCCCGATCACATCGCACCCGCAGAAGGGCGGTGACGCGCGCCGGCACCGCCGCCCTGGCCGCGATGCTCGCCGTCGCGCTGACCGCCACCGGCGCCGCGGCCAGCGACACGCTGCCCTGGACCGGCGAGAGCACGGTCGGCGCCAGCCAGCCCTACCAGCACGGCTACTCCGTCACCGACCTGCTGCGCTGGAACCCCGCCGACGACGCCGGCGCCGAATTACTGCGCGCCAAGGTGCCGCTCCAGCAGCGCAACGCCGCCAACGCCGCCACGCAGCGCAACCCGGCGCTGCCCGCCGGCACCCAGCTGCTGACCCTGGCCGGCGACTACGGCAACGCCTTCTTCGAGAGCCACCCCTACACCAACGAGTTCAGCCAGTACCTGTTCAACTACTGGCAGTACGCCGACTTCTACGGCTCCTGGCACGGCATGCCCACCCAGGGAGTCCCGGTGAACTACTACGACCCGGCCGCCGACTGGCGGGAGAAGTGGTTCGAGTTCGGGATGCTCAACCTGCCCAACCCCGGCTACACCAACGCCGCCCACGCCAACGGGGTGCGCTCGCTGGGCTGCATCTTCTTCTCCGACAACGACCGCGGCGACCAGACCTACTCCGAGCTGCTGGTCCGCGACGCCGCCGGCGGCTTCCCCGTGGCCGCCAAGCTGATCCAGGTCGCCAAGTTCTACGGCTTCGACGGCTACTTCATCAACCAGGAGGCGCGGGTCGCGCCGGCGGACATCCCGGTGTACAAGCAGTTCCTGAAGCAGCTGCGCGACGGCGGCATCTACGTGCAGTGGTACGACTCCATCGACAACTCCACGGGCGCCATCTCGTACCAGAACGAGTTCAACGCGGTGAACGGCCCGTTCGTGCGCGACGCGCGGCTCGGCGACGTGTCCGACTCCATCTTCCTCAACTACTGGTGGAACCGGACCAAGCTCACCAACTCCAAGAGCTACGCCGCCGGTCTCGGGCTGGACTCCCGCAAGAGCGTCTTCGCCGGGGTCGAGGCCGGGCAGTACCAGTTCAACCAGCCGTACAACCTCGAGGACAACCTCGACGCCGCCGGCGCGCCGATGAACGCCATCGCCACGCTCGGCGCCGACTTCGTCTCCTCCGACTACGCGAGCAAGACCGACGACGCCGCGCAGCGGGACGTCTTCGACCGGGAGCGCCGCTGGTGGACCGGCTCCTCGGCCGGCGCCACCACCCCCGAGGGCACCTGGAAGGGGATCTCCAAGTACGTCGCCGAGCGCTCCGTCATCGGCGGCACCACGTTCGCCACCTCCTTCAACACCGGCCACGGCCTGTCCACCTGGACCAAGGGCCGGCTGTCGAACTTGAAGGAGTGGGGCAACATCAACCTCCAGGACATCCCGGTGACCTGGCAGTGGTGGATCGACGCGGCCGGGACGCCGCTCAGCGCCGACTTCGACTACGGCCCCGCGTACACGCCGGCGAGCCGGTTCTCGTACCAGAAGATCGGCGCCTACAACGGCGGCAGCTCGCTCGTGCTCAGCGGCACGCTCGACGGTGACAACACCGTACGGCTCTACAAGACGGACCTGCAGGTCGCCAAGGGCTCGACCCTCGACCTGACCTACACCAAGCCCTCGGCGAGCGACGACTCCGAGCTGCGGCTCGGCCTCGTGCTCGCCTCCGACCCCACCAAGGTGGTCCAGCTGCCGCTGGCCGGCTCGGGCCAGCGCACCACGGGCTGGAGCACGCGGTCGGTGGACCTGTCGGCGTACGCCGGCCGGCGCGTCGCCGCGCTCGGCCTGGTCGTCGCCGCCGGCGCCCGCCCGATCCAGGGATACCAGGTCAACCTCGGCGCGCTGGCCCTGCGCGACGGCAAGGACCGCACCCCCGCGGCGCCGCAGGACCTGCGCATCACCCAGCTGCTGCCCGAGACCGGCGAGCTGTTCCTGTCCTGGAAGAGCGCCGGGTACGACAAGGTGCGCCGCTACGACGTCTACCTCGACGACACCTACCTCGGCGGGATCTACGACGACGTCTACTACGTCAAGCGCTTCACGGCCACGTCGGGGACGATCAGGCTGGTGGCGGTCGGCCCGGACGGGTCCGAGAGCCCGGCCGCGACCACCTCGTTCGACCTGGCCACGGCGCCGGCCAAGGTGAAGGCTTCGGCCAGGCCGGACGGCACGCTGACCGCCTCCTGGACTCCGCCCGCGAACGGCCGGCCCGTCACGCTGAAGGTCCAGAGCCTCGACACGTCCCGCCCGTACAGCAAGGAGGTCGAGCTGCCCGGGAGCGGCACGGGCACGACGCTGACCGGGGTGCCCGTCAACGGCGACGGCTACCTGCTCACCCTGCGGGCGGGGCCTGGCACGGCCACCGCGGTGCGCGGGAAGTTCGCCGACACCGAGATCGCGCCCTACCCGGCGTCGGCGGTGAAGATCAGCGGGAACACGTTCACCTTCTCCCGGCCGACGCTTCCGGACTGGCACACCCTGACCGTCCTTGAGAACGGCCAGGCGAAGTCGTTCGCGACTACGTACGGGTCGGGCGCCAAGCCGTACATCATCCGCGGCCGCACCACCCGGGCCGCCGAGACGGTGACCATGTCCAGCGCCGGTAGCGAGGTGGTCGCGGTGCTGGAGGACTACGCCGGCAACAAGGCCACGACGGTGCTACGCGGCAACTGATCACCGGGGCGCCGCGGACCTTCGCGGCGCCCCTCACCGCAGCGCGTCCAGCAACGCTTGGTGCCGCCGGACGAACGCGCGGTCGGCCGTGGCCCAGGCCACGGCCGCTTCCGCGTGGCGGCGGCGCGCGGGCGGGAGCGCGGGGTCGCCGAGGTTGGCCGTCTCGACGTCGCGCACGCGGCGGACCGTGTCGCCGGCCCGGACGACCTCCAGGGCGTTGTTCCCGCCGGTGAGAGGTTCCTCGGTCATGACGACCATGGTGCCTCCCGCCGGAAATCCGCGTGCTCGGCGGGGCGGCGATCCGGCACGATGGCCGCCATGACCTTGGGGACGACGACTGAGCCGCCGCCCGGCGTGCTGGCGGCCTTCGGGCTGACCGCGCCCGTCCGCCCGCTCGCCGGCGGCCGGGGACGGACTTTCCGGGCCGGCGACGCGGTCGTGAAACCCGTGGACGGCGCGGAAGAGGCCGATTGGTCCGCACGGGTGTTCGCGGACCTGTCCCCCACGGCCGATTTCCGGGTC
This sequence comes from Nonomuraea sp. NPDC049625, assembly GCF_040675285.1. Classification (NCBI taxonomy): domain Bacteria; kingdom Bacillati; phylum Actinomycetota; class Actinomycetes; order Streptosporangiales; family Streptosporangiaceae; genus Nonomuraea; species Nonomuraea sp. NPDC049625. Next base: position 336,115 of record NZ_JBFAOQ010000005.1, read on the forward strand.
CCTGGCCGGCCTCACCGGGACCGAGCAGGCCGCCCTGGCTTCCCCCGCCACCCGGATGCTGCGAACCCTGTAGCGGCGCCGGAAATTGAGCGGCGTGCCCCGGATCGGGAGGGATAGGGTTGCCCGCGTGATTTCCTCCCGGCTCGGCGCATACCGATCATCCCAGGCAGGCCCCGTGGGCGATGCGCGCTGACGCGCCGCCGGTGAGCCGGTCGCTGTGGCGCGACCGTGACTTCCTGATCTTCTGGTGTGCCCAGACGCTGTCCGTGGCGGGCGACTCGTTCGCGCTCATCGCGGTGCCCCTCCTCATCCTCGACGTCACCGGCTCCGTCGCCCAGATGGGGCTGCTCACCGGCGTGTCGGGGGCGGCGTCGGTGGCGGCCGGGGTGTTCGCGGGGGTGCTCGCCGACCGGTTCGACCGGCGCCGGCTGCTCATCGCCTGCGACGTCATCCGGCTCGTGCTGTACGTGACGATCCCGGTGGCCTGGGCGTTCGGCCAGCATGTCTGGCTCCTGTACGCGGTGCTGCCGCTGGCCGCCGCCGTGGGCATGGTCTTCCAGGTCACGTACGTGGCCGCGGTCCGCGGCCTGGCCGGCGAGAAGCGCGTCACCGAGGCCAACAGCATGCTGTACGCCACGGCCGCCGCAGCGGGCATCCTCGGCCCCACCCTGGCCGGGGTGGTGAGCGGTCACCTGGGCCCGACCGCCGCGATCGCCATCAACGCCGCCAGCTTCGGGCTGTCCGCGCTCGGCGTCCTGCTGACCCACTCCTCCCGCTACGCCGTCGAGACCGTCGAGCCGGTGGAGCCCGCGCCCGGCCGGCGGCCGTGGCGGGAGCTGCTGGCCGGGGCGGAGTTCCTGCTCCGGCACCCGGTGCTGCGCACCCTGACCATCCTGCTGTCGTTCTTCATCTTCATGACGCTCGGACTGACGGACATCGTCATCTACCGGCTCAAGCACGACCTCGGCCAGCCGGATTCCGTGGTGGGCGTCGTGCTGGGCGTCGGGGCGGTCGGCACGATGGCCGGTTCGGCGCTGGTGGCCCGGATGCGGCGGATGCTCGGGTTCGGACCGTTGTGGATCGGGGCGCAGATCGTGTCGGGCCTGGCCATCCTCAGCCTCGGACTCGCCGGCTCCGTGTGGGGCGTGGCCGCCATCATGGCCCTCTATCTGGCGTGCGTGAGCCTGGCCGGGATCAACTCCATGTCGCTGCGGCAGCAGGTGACGCCCGCTCACCTGCTGGGCCGGGTGACGTCGGCGTTCTGGACGATCCACTTCTCGCTCGGGCCGGTGGGCGCGGCCGCGCTCGGCTGGGGCGCCGCGCACTACGGCGCGACGACGGTGTTCGTCGTCGCGGGGGCGTCCTGCCTGCTGCTGGCTCTGATCGCGCTGGCCACCCCGGTACGCCAGCGCCACCCCGAGAAAGCCTGAGGCCGCACGCGGGGACGGCCTAAGATCACGCCCATGACGAAGGACGACACCGCCGGCATCGCGACATGGCTGTGGCGCGAGGTGGATCCCGGCGACTGGTCCGGCGAGGCGCTGCGACCGGCGGCCGAGGGGCACGGCCGGCTGGTGCAGGTGGCGGAGGAGCGCGGCCCGCTGGTCCCGGTGCCGGTGCCGGTGGCGGAGCACGAGCGGCGGTACGCGGGCGATCGTGAATATCGCGGCCTGACCGTCCCCCTCTCCCTGGAGGGCGCACCGACCACAGCGTTCCGGCGGCACGCCGAGGCGGTGGAGGCCGCGATCGGCCCGGCCGACAGCGTCGGCAGCCACGGCCCGACCGGCCCCTGGTACGACCCGTCGCCGGAATGGGGAGCCCCTTTCCTGCGCTGGCGGCGGCCCGGCGCCGAATCGCTGGAACTACGTGCCACCGCGACCGGCGCGGAGCTCTCCCTGCAGCCGACAGAGCCTTATGAGGAGTGGCGGCGGGCCACGTTCGAGTGGAGCGAGCCGTCGCAGTCGCCGGGTGGATTCGTCATCGAATATCTGACCCCCGCCAACGAGGGGCTCAGCACGCCGGGCGGCCGGCGGGTGCCCCGGTGGGCGGCGCTGCCGCCCCCGCTGGGGGCGTTCCTGCGCACGCTGCCCGCCGAGACCGGCGCGATCGGCAGGAAGGTGAGCGTCACCCTGTTCGCGGGAACCCGCTCCGTGCTCGCCATCCGCTCCGCCGAACGGCTCACCGTCGAGGGCTGGTTCAAGCACTTCTCGTCGGGCGCGGAGCAGGGCTGGTCGCAGCGGGTCGAGCGGACCGTACGCTCCTGGACGCTCGACGCGGGCGGCCCCGGCGAGGTCGACGGCGAACGGCTGGCGCGGCACCTCGCCGACGTCCTCAAGGCGGAGAAGGTGTCCTCCCCGGCGAGGCTGAGCAAGCACGTGCACGGCCCGGAGGGCGCGCACACGGTGCTGCTCGGCCTCGGCTTCTGACTCGCGGGCGGCGTGCAAGTGCGCGGCCGTATCGAGCGCGAACGCGGCGCTGCGTCCGGCCCATGTCGGGCCGATCCGCGAGGCGGGCGACGCCCCGGAAGGCGATTGCTGAGGCCGCCTGATCACCCTAGGGTGGTGGGCATGTCCCTGTTGACCTACGACCGGATGCGGGCCGAGATCGCCGGGCAGACCGAGCTGCTGCGATCGCTGATCAAGAACGCGGACATGAAGACGCCCGTGCCCACCTGCCCTGGATGGTCTCTGGGGCAGTTGCTGCGGCACGTCGGCGAAGCCCATCGCTGGATGGGGACGGTCGTGGCGTCGCGGTCCGTGGAGCCGGTCTCCGACGAGCGGATCAACGACCTCGACGCGTACACGGACGAGGTGGCGGCCGAGCTCGATCCCTGGCTCGGGGCGGGCGCGGAGCGGCTGGTGGAGGCGTTGCGCGGGGCCGAGGGGCCCGTGTGGACGCCGCAGGGGCTGGACACACCGGTGTTCTGGGCGCGGCGGGCGCTGTTCGAGACCGTGCTGCACCGGGCCGACGCCGCGCTCGCCCTGGGCGCCGGCTTCGAGGTCGACGACGAGGTGGCCGTCGAGGGGCTGGAGGAGTGGCTGGGGTTCAGCTGCGTGCCGGAGGCGTACGAGGGGCACGGGCTGCTCGGCCCGGGACGGGCGCTGAGCTTCAACGGCGAGTGGCTGGTCGACCTCGGTGGGGACGCGCCCGTCTGGAGGCGCGGGCAGGGGGACGCCTCGGTGACGGTTCGCGGGCCGGTGAGTGAGCTGCTCCTGTTCGTCTACCGGCGTCCCGCGCCGAAGGTCGAGGTCTCCGGGGATGCGGCGCTGCTCGGGCGGTGGCTGGAGCGGTCCGGGTTCTGGCTGGAGGAGGAGGACGGCTGAGTCCGGCCCCATGAGCAGTCCCAGCCTGGACGAGCGCCTGGCCGCCCTCGGGATCACCGGCCTCGAACCGCTGGGGCGGGGCCTGGAGTTCTCCGTCTTCCGCGGCCGGCCGGGCGACGGCGGGCCGCCGGTCGCCGTCCGCGTCGGCGAGCGCCGCTTCGACTCCAACGCCAACGACCCTCGGGTCGACACCCGCGCCCTGCTGCGCCAGGAGTACCGGCTCACCCGCCTGCTGGGCGACCACGGCCTGCCCGTGCCCGAGCCGGTCGCCCTCGTCCTCGCCGAGACCCCGGACGAGCCGGACCTCCTGATCAGCCGCTACGTGGAGGACGACGGATCGGAGCTGGACTGCTTCCGGCTCGGCGAGCTCCTGGCGCGCCTCCACGCGGTCCCGCTGCCCGGACCGCGACCCGTCGCCGCCGAACACCTGACGGCGTCCCGGCTCGTGGTCGGCAGGATCCTGCGCCGCTGGCGGGAGATCGCCCGCCTCAAGGACGGCTGGCCGCCGCCGCCCGCCCCCGGACGGCTGCTCCCGATCGCCGCGCCGCTCAGCCGTGGCTCCCTGCTCCATCTGGACGTCCGCAGAGCGAACGTCCGCTGTCACCAGGGCCGGGTACGCGCCCTCCTCGACTGGTCGAACGCCCTGCACGCCCACCCCGCCCTGGAGTTCGGGCGCCTGGGAGAGTTCGCCAGGCTCCCGGAGAACCAGCTCGACCTCGAGGCGTTGCGCGCCGGCTACGCGCGCCACGCCGAGCCCCCGCCCAACGCCGGGCCGCTCGCGCTGCTGTGCCGGCTGGACGCGGCGGTGATGCTCGCCCTCGTCTTCCTCTCCGAGTCACCCGACCCCGCCCGCGCGGACACCGCCGTGGAACGGGTTCTAGAGCTGGCCGTGCCGTGAGGTCAGGCGGCCGGGTCGTCCCCGATGACCGGGGCAGTATGGGTGTCCACGTCCACGGCCGAGCGGGCGACGATCTCGCCGTCGCTGACCAGGGCGATGTGCAGCCGGCCGCTCGTCCAGCCGGCCGGCAGCGCGGCGCCGACCTCGGCGGGGCCGCTGAGCAGGAACGGCTTGGCCTCGATCCAGGAGCCCGCCGCGCCGAAGGCATCGGGGGCGGGGCCGAACACCGGGGTCCAGGCGGTGTGCAGGTGGCCGTTGACCGGCTCGCTCCCGTGGTGCGAGACGCGGACGGGCACGGTGACCTCGCGCGACTCGCTCAGCAGGTCGCGGCCGGGCGCGACGGGGACGACGTCCAGCACGAGCGTGGTGGTGGCGTTCACGTCGGCGGGGTGCACGCCGGCCAGGTCCTTGGCGCGGCGTTCGAAGTCCAGCAGGCCCGCGGACTCGTGCTCGACGTCGTACAGCTCGGTGTAGACGTAGCCGGCCAGGCGGTCGTGGCGGCGCAGCTCCTGGGTCTGCCAGCGCAGGTGCCAGGCCCGCTCGACGCAGGTGAAGCCGCCGCCGTACTCGCTGTTGAGGTTGGGCAGCCCGCGCAGCGGCTGTGACGGGGATCCGGCCAGCTTCTTGCGCACGACGTAGTCGGGGCCGAGCCGGACGGGGAAGTCGTCCTGCTCGCCGTCCATCAGCGCGGCCACCGTCCGGCCCCAGGAGGCGGCGGACTCGTCGTAGTAGTGCCAGTCGAGCAGGTCCGTCTTCACGTGGGTCCAGCCGGAGTTGTCCACGGCCGGCCTGCTCGGGTCGAGGGCCTTCAGCAGCTCGTACGCCCGCGCCGCCGCCTGCTGCTTGGCCGCATCGCCCGGGATGTCCCAGTCCAGGCCCCATTCCTCGTTGTACAGGCCCCAGATGACGATCGCGGGCGAGTCGCCGTCGCGCTCCACCATCGGCGCGATCTGCTCCTCGAACGCGCTCACCGACTCCGCCGAGAAGCGGCCGGTCGAGGCGGGCTCGGCCCACACCAGCATGCCGAGCACGTCGGCGTGGTGGACGAAGCGGGGGTCCTCCAGCTTGAGGTGCTTGCGTACCAGGTTGTAGCCCGCCGCGGCGGCCAGCTCGATGTCGCGGCGGAGCGCGGCGTCGTCGGGGGCGGTGATGCCGGTGCGGGGCCAGTAGCCCTGGTCGAGCACGCCGCGCACGAACAGGCGGCGGCCGTTGAGATACAGGTCCTCGCCGATCACCTCGACGCGGCGCAGCCCCGTGTAGGCGGCGACCTCGTCGGTGCCGTCGGCCGAGGTCAGGCGGGCGTCCACGTGGTAGAGGTGCGGGTCGTCCGGGGACCAGAGCCGGGGCCCGGCGACGGGGAGCACCGCCCGTGCCGCGCCCTCCGCGACCGGGACCTCCACCGTCGTGTCCGTCCCGCGCAGGGTCAGGTGCAGCACGGACTCCGACGGCCCCGCCACCCGGGCCTCCACCTCGATGGCGTCCAGCTTTGCCGAGGGGCGCAGCTTCAGCCCGGCCAGGTGCGTGGCGGGCCGGGCCTCCAGCCAGACGCTCTGCCAGATCCCGGACGACGGGGTGAAGCAGACGCCGTCGTAGTCGTCGCGCGGGATGCTGCGCTGCTTGCCGTGCGCGAGCTCCCGCTTGTCCAGCGGCGCGCAGACCCGTACCACGACCTCCTGCGGGCCGTCGCCGCGCAGCGCGTCGGTGATGTCGGCCTCGAACGGCGTGTAGCCGCCCCGGTGCGTGACCACCTCGACGTCGTTGACCCAGACCGTGGCCTCGTGGTGCACGGCCCCGAAGTGCAGCACGACCCGCTGACCCGCCCACCCGGCGGGGACGGTGACCGGGCGGCGGTACCAGGCCACAGGCAGCCAGTGGGCCTCGATGCCCGACGCGGGGGTCTCCCAGGCGAAGGGCACGGTGATAGTCCTGTTCCAGCCGGGCTCGGTGTCGGCCCGGAAGTCCCACTCGCCGTTCAGGCTCGACCAGGAGTGCGACCGGTCGAAGTGGGGGCGGGGGTATTCCATGATGCTCTCTTCCATAAGGGTGCGGGTCAGCCCTTGACGCTGCCCGCGAGGATGCCGTTGATGAAGTGGCGCTGCAGCAGGACGAAGATCACCAGCAGCGGCAGCATGGCGATGCTGCCCGCGGCGAGCAGCTCACCCCACACGGTGGCGAAGTCGGCGCCGATCCGGTTGCCGGTGACGTTCTGCGCGAGGGTGGACAGGACCACCTGGAGGGTCTGGTGCGAGGTGTCGTTGACGGCGACGACCGGCCAGACGAAGTCGTTGTAGACGTTCATGGTGGTCAGGACCGCGAGCGCGGCCAGCCCGGGACGGATCACGGGCAGCACGACCTTGGCGAAGATGCCGAACTCCCCCGCGCCGTCCACCCGGCCCGCGTCGATGAGCTCGTCCGGGATGGCGGCGATGGTCTGCCGCATCCAGAAGATGCTGAACGCGTCGATGCTGCCCGGCAGGATGAGCGCCTGGTACGTGTTCACCCAGCCGAGCGCGCTCATCTCCAGCAGCAGCGGGATGATCAGCACGAGCGTCGGCAGCATCAGCGTCAGCAGCACGACGCCGAACAGCAGGTTCTTGCCCGGGAAGGCGTACTTGGCGAAGGCGTATCCGGCCAGCGGGCAGAAGAACATCGTCATGGCGCCCCTGACCACCAGCACCAGCGCCGTGTTCGCGAACCCGGTGCCGATCGGCACGTCGGCGAACATGGCCCGGTAGTTGTCGAGGGTCAGCGCGCCGATCGAGAGGGGGTCGGCGATGATGTCGGCCGCCGGCTTGAGCGAGGAGCTGACCGCCCACCAGATCGGGTACAGGAACACGATCGCGAGCAGCGCCAGGACCGCGTACTGCAGGGGTCCGGGGCGGGTCTGGTTCATGACACCTCGTCTTTCGGCCGCAGCAGCCTGACCGACACCAGCGACAGGCCGAAGACCAGCAGGACCAGCAGGAACGAGTTCGCGGCGCCGGTGCCCAGGTCGGAGGCGGTGATGTGGTCGTACAGGTACAGGCCCGCGGTGGTGGTGGAGCCGTACGGGCCGCCCTCGGTGACCACGAACGGCTCGGCGAACATCTGGAAGACGGCCAGGGTCTGCACGACCACCAGGAACGCCATGCTCCGCCGCACCAGCGGGACGGTGATCGACCAGAACTGGCGCCAGCGGGAGGCGCCGTCGAGGGCGGCGGCCTCGTACACGCCGCCGGGGACGGCCTGGAGGCCGGCGAGCAGGATGATGATCGCGAAGCCGGTGGTCTTCCACAGGAACAGCAGCGCCAGCGTCGGCTTTGACCACGTCGTGGACGTCAGCCAGCCCACGTCGGGCAGGCCCACCAGGTTGAGCAGGTGGTTGACCAGGCCGTAGTCCTGGTCGAACACCACGATCCAGACCTGCGCCATGGCGACCAGCGGGGTCACGAACGGCGCGATGAACGCCACCCGGAACAGCCCGCGCAGCCGCAGCTTGGCGTTGGCCAGCAGCACCGCGCCGCCCAGCCCGGCCACGACCTGGATCGGCACGATCAGCAGCCACATGACGGCGCTGTTGCCGAGCGAGGCCCAGAAATCGGGGCTGGTCAGCAGGTAGAGGTAGTTGTCCGCGCCGACCCAGTGGGCCGCACCCGCGCCGCGCCAGCGCATGAAGCTGAGCTGGAGCGCGTAGATCAGCGGATAGATCCCGAACGCGGCGAAGACGAGGAAGAACGGGGCGATGAACAGGTACGGCGACAGCCGCGTCGCCCTCATGAGCGGTCGATCAGGTTGCGCTGGATCTTCTCGGCCGACTCCGTGATCACCTGGTCGGGCGACATCTTGCCCTCGATCAGGCGCTGCACGTTGTTGCCGAGGTAGTCCACCGACTGGGCCCACCACCAGGGGATGGGCGCGGCGGCCGGGATGGTGCCCGCGGCCTCGACGGCGACCTTCCACAGGTCCTGGCCGCCGAGCGCCTCGATGGGCTTGAACAGCGGCTTGGCCGGGTCGAGCGCGGGGGTGAAGCTGGGGATCGAGGTGGACAGGCCGCCCGGGTAGACGGCGTTGGGGCCGTACACGGCGGTGTAGCCGGGCTCCTTGAAGCACAGGAACTCGTACAGCAGCCAGGCCAGCTCGGGGTTCTTGGCCTTGGCGGGGATGACGAAGCTGCTGCCGCCCATGGCGCCGCTGCGCGCGCCGCCGGGCGTCCAGGCCGGCAGCGGCGCGGCCCGCCACTTGCCCTTGGTGGCCTTGAGCAGCTGCTGCGGCGCGAACGACCACCAGATGGCCCACGGCACGAACACCTGCTGCCCGCTGTCGAGCGTGTTGACGTCGGCGGGCTCCAGGTAGGGAGCGTGGGTGACCAGGCCGTCCTTGACCGCGCTGTCGATCCAGCCGAAGATCCGCCGGTATTCGGCGGAGTCCAGCCGCAGCTTGCCCCGGGCGTCGGTGAGGCTGGTGCCCTGCTGGTTGGCCAGCATCTCCAGCCAGAGCTGGCTGAGGAACGGGGTCTTCTCCAGGTGGATCGGCCTGGTCCTGGGGTCCTTCTCCTTGACCGTCCGGGCGGCGGCGAGCAGGTCGTCGTACGTGGCCAGGCCCGCCGGATCCACTCCGGCGCTCTCCAGCACGTCCTCGCGGTACCAGAGCAGGCCGGGGTCCAGGTCCCACGGGACGCCGTAGATCTTGCCGTCCACGGTGTTCACGGACAGCTTGTACGGCGAGGTCCGGTCCCGGTACGGCGCGATGAGGTCGGTCAGGTCGTACAGGTGCTCGGCCTGCCCGCCGATCTTGGCGTCGTCCCAGAAGCTGCCGTCGGGCACGTCGGTGCCGCTGATGAGGGTGTTGGCCAGCTTCGCGTCGATGTCCACGGCCTGGTGGTTCACCTTGACGTTCGGGTACGCCTCGCGGAACTTGCCGATGGCCGCGTCGAACACCTTGAACAGGTCGCCCGACCTGTTCCAGACGGTGATCTCACCCTTGACCGACGACGCCGACGCGGCGGGCGCGGCCAGCTTGCTCGGCTGCGCGCTCGGGCCGCCCGGCGCGCACGCCGCCAGCGAACCGGCGGCGGCGATGCCCAGGGCGCCCTTGAGGAAACCGCGCCGGTCTATGAGGGGTGTGGACATTCTCTGACTCCTCGGCCTGGGCTCATGTTGGGGCTCTGCAACGATGCAGACATAATGCATACTTGTCTGCAACGATGCAAGAGCGGGTTTAGGATCTTCTGTGACAAGGCGATCTCATGCCGACTTCTGAGATCGCCACGCGGGAGCCTTCGGGTGTATAGGAGACGCATGGCCGGTCCAACGCTTCGCGATGTCGCCAAACGGGCGAATGTATCGATTCGCACCGTGTCCAACGTGGTCAACGGGTACGCGCCGGTGTCAGACGAGCTGCGTGCCCGGGTGCAGGCCGTGCTGGACGAGCTCGACTACCGTCCCAACCTCATCGCGCGCAATCTCAAGCAGGGGCGCACCGGGATGATCGCCCTGGTGGTGCCCGAGCTGGACGTGCCGTACTTCGCCGAGCTGGCGCGCGAGGTGATCACGGCGGCCCGCGCCCGCGGCTACGTGGTGATGGTCGACCAGACCGACGGCGACGGCGACCGGGAGCGCGAGCTGCTCGGGCGGGACTCGCGGGCCACGATGTTCGACGGGCTGCTGCTCAGCCCGCTGACGATCTCCGCCGAGGAGCTGCGCGGGCGCGCCAACCGGATCCCGATCGTGCTGCTCGGCGAGCACATCTTCAACGGCAGCTTCCACCACGTGGCCATCGACAACGTCGCCGCCGCCCGCGAGGCCACCACCCATCTGCTGGACCTGGGCCGCCGCCGGGTGGCCGCCATCGGCGACCAGCCGTACGCGACCGGCGAGACCGCCCAGCTCCGCACCGCCGGCTACCGCCAGGCGCACGCCCGCGCGGGCCTGGAGGTGGATGAGCGGCTCGTCGTCTCCACCCCGCACTTCCACCGGCGGCTGGGCGCCGAGGCCATGGAGCACCTGCTCGCCCTGCCCGAGCCGCCCGACGCGGTGTTCTGCTACAACGACCTGCTCGCCCTGGGTGCGATCAGAGCGCTCACCAGGGCCGGTCGCCGCGTCCCCGACGACGTCGCCGTGGTCGGCCTGGACGACATCGAGGAGGGCCAGTACAGCACGCCCAGCCTGACCACGATCGCCCCGGACAAGGGGGAGATCGCGCGCCGGGCGGTGAACACGCTGATGGACACGATCAACGGCTCGGCCGCCGCGCCCGCCGAGATCATCGTGCCGCACCGGCTGATCGTCAGGGAGAGCACCGCCGGCTGACCCCGGGGCGCTCTAGCCGGACAGCTCGAGAGCGGCATCGAGCAGGCTGCGGGTGTACTCGTGCCGGGGCGCCCCCAGCACCTCCGTCGCCTGCCCTTCCTCCACCACCACACCCTGGCGCATGACGGCGATCCGGTCGGCGATCTGGTGCACCACGCCGAGGTCGTGGGAGATGAAGAGCATGGCCAGATGGTGGCGCTCGCGCAGGTCGACCAGCAGCCGGAGGATCTGCGCCTGGACCGACACGTCCAGGGCGGACACCGCCTCGTCGCACACCAGCAGCCGGGGCCGGACCGCGAGCGCGCGGGCGATGCTGACCCGCTGGCACTGCCCGCCGGACAGCTCGGCCGCCCGCTGCCCGGCGACGCTCGCGTCGAGTCCGACGTCGTCGAGCAGGCGGTGCAGCGCGGCGGTGCGATCGCCGGACGGGGCCGAACTCGGATGGGTGCGCCACGCCTCGTCGATGATCGCGGCGACGGTCATGCGCGGGCTGAGCGACGACCGCGGGTCCTGGAAGACCATCTGCGCGGCACGCTGCTGCGCCGTCGTCCGCCGCCCGACCGGCCCCAGGGGCACGCCGTCGAGCAGGACGGCGCCGGAGTCGGGCCGGACGAGGCCGACGATCGCGCGGGCCACCGTGGTCTTGCCCGACCCCGACTCCCCGACCACCCCCACGATCTCGTCGGGGGCCACCGTGAGGCTCACGCCGTCGACCGCGACGAAATCCCCGGACCGGCGGGCGGCGCGCGACCGGAACCACGCGGTACGCCGGCCGAAGCTGACCCGCAGGTCCCGCACCTCGAGCAGATCGACGCTCATCGCTGCAGCAGCTCCTCGGCGAAGTGGCACGCGGCCCACCGGCCGGGCGCGACGGTTCTGGTCTCCGGCTCCTCGGTGCGGCACCGCTCGCGCGCCAGCGGGCACCGGGGGTGGAAGGCGCACCCCGGCGGCCGGTTCGCCGGGGTGGCCGGCGTGCCCGGCAGCGGGTGGGCCAGCGCGGTACGGGTCCGCACCGCGGGCACGCTGTCGACCAGTGCGCGGGTGTACGGGTGAGCCGGGCCGGCCAGCACCGCCTCGGTCGGGCCGCGCTCGGCGACCCGGCCCGCGTACATGACGACGACCTGGTGCGCGACGTGCGCCACCACCCGCAGGTCGTGGCTGACGAGGAGCATCGCCAGTCCCTCGTCCTGCTGGATGGAGCGCAGCAGGCGCAGGATGCGCGCCTGGACGGTCACGTCCAGCGCCGTGGTGGGCTCGTCGGCGAGCAGCAGCGCCGGGCTGCCCGCCAGCGCGAGGGCGATCATGGCCCGTTGCCGCATCCCGCCGGAGAACTCGTGCGGGTAGCTGCGCATCCTGCTGTCCGGCTCGGGGATCCCCGCCCGCTCGAGCAGTTCGAGCACCCGCCGGCGCACCTCGTCGCGGGGGCGGCCGGCGCGGCGGAGTATCTCGCCCACCTGGCGGGCGATCGTCTGGGTCGGGTTGAGCGCGGCCAGCGGGTCCTGGAAGATCATCGCGATCTCGTGGCCCCGCAGCCGGCGCCGGTGGGCGGGGCTCGCCTTCAGGAGGTCCTCGCCCCGCCAGCGCAGCTCCCCGCCGGTCGCCGCCCCCTCCGGGAGCAGGCCGATGACGGCGTTCGCGGTCATCGTCTTGCCGCTGCCCGACTCGCCGATGAGCCCGACCGTCGTCGCCGGCGGGATGTCGAACGTCACCCGGTCGACGACTCGGACCGGGCCGCGGGCGCCGGGCAGGTCGACGACCAGCCCGGCCACCTCGAGCAGGCCGTCCACCTCGACCGGCGTCTCGACCGGGGTCCGCACGCCGCTCACGAGCTGCTGACCCGCACGCCGGCGAAGTCCGGCAGCCCGTTCGGGTCCGGGGTGACGCCGGTGACGCGGTGGTTCCAGGCGTAGGCGTACTTGACCGCCATCGGGAACATGCCGACCGCGTCCTGCCAGATGATCTTGCTGGCCTCGCCGTACAGCTTGACCCGCTCGTCGCTGTCCGAGCTCGCCCCGGCGGCGGCGAGCAGCTTGTCGAGCTCGGGGTTGCAGTAGCCGTTGCGCTTGGCCGCGCAGGGGTAGAGCCGGCCGAGCGTGTTGGCCGCGTCGAACGTGGGGTTCGACAGCTGCTGGAAGTTGACGTCCCAGTTCAGGGCGAGCAGGTCCTTGGTGAACACCGCCTGCTCCTTCTCCAGCAGGTCCACCTGGACGCCGATCTTCTGCAGGTCGGAGACGATCGCCTGGTTGAACGGCCGGAACTCGGCGTTGGCGAACTGCAGCCGCAGCTTCGTGGAGAAGTCGAATTTCGCGTCGGTCAGCGCGGCCTTCGCCGCGGCCGGGTCGTAGCGGACGGGCTCCTGGGGGGCGTAGCCGAGCGTGACGGGCGAGACCGGGGCGTCGGCCAGGGTGCCCGTCTGCGGATAGAGCCGCTTGATGATGGTGGCGAAGTCGACCGCCTGCCACAGCGCCCGCCGCACCTTGGCGTCCTTCAGCGCGGGAGCGGAGGAGTTGAACCACATGGTGAACACGGCGGTGCTCGGCACCGTCTCGACCTTGAGGGTGGAGTCGCGCTGCAGCTCCGCGAGCTGGTCGTCGGGGATGCCCCAGGCGAGGTCCACCTCGCCGGTCCGCAGCGCGGTCAGCCGGGCCGCGAGCTCGGGCATCTTGCGGATGGTCACCCGCTTGACCTGGGGCGCACCGCCGTAGTGGTCAGGGTTCGGCACCAGCACGAGCGTGCCGGACGGGTCGAACTTCTCCACCTTGAACGGCCCCGATCCGACCGGGTGCTGGAAGAACGCCGGGTTCTCGCCGGTCAGGCTGCCGGGCAGCACGTAGAAGATGGCGAGCTTGTACGGGACCGCCGCGTCCGGCTTCGGCGCCTTCAGCACGACCTCGGTGGGCGACGAGGCGGTCATCGTGTAACCGGCGAAGTTGGCCGCGTTGGTGCTCTTGAGATCCATCATCCGCTTGAACGAGGCGACGACGTCGTCCGCGGTGACGGCCTTGCCGTCGCTGAACTTCACGCCCTGGCGCAGCGTGAACGTCCACTGCGAGGCGGAGCCGTCGGGCTTCCACGCTGTGGCGAGGTCGCCCTCCAGGGTGCCGTCCGGGCGGGGCCGTACCAGCCGGCTGAAGATCGCCTTGGAGGCCAGCTGCGTGCCCGTGGCGCTGCCGCCCGTGGGGCTGGCCGGGTCGAGGCTCTCGATCGCGTAGGTGCCGGCGACGGTGATCTCGCCGCCGGTGCCACCGCCGCCGCCCGTGCCGCCGCCGGTGGCGGCGCTGCAGCCGCCGAGCACGAGGGTCGCGGCGGCGATGAGGGCCAGTGCCGCGAGCCGCGGCCTACCTGAGGCAAGGGGTCTGGTCATGGACGTCTTCCCGCCTTCCGGGGATGGTTCTTCGGGGGGTGCTCGTGATGGAAGGGGTTATGTGCCTGCCGGACGACGGTCGCCGCAATCACCTGAGGTGTCCGCGTCCGTATCTGGCGGTGAGCTGGTCGCCGAGGATCCCGATGTTGATGATCAGCAGCGACAGCGCGACGCCGGGCAGAGTGGAGATCCACCAGGCGGTTTCGAGATACTGCTTTCCGTTCGCGATGGTCTGGCCCCAGGACACCGACGAGCCGGGCAGGCCGATGCCGAGGAAGCTGAGCCCGGCCTCGGCCAGCACGACGAGGGCGAACTCCAGCGTCGCCAGGGCCACGACCGGGCCGACCGTGAGCGGCAGGATGTGCCGGACCAGGATGGACGCCGGCCGTACGCCGAGCACGCGGGCCGCGTCGATCCAGGCCCGCTCCCGCATCGACAGCGCGACGCCGCGGGTGACCCGCGCGAAGGAGATCCAGGCCGTCGCGGAGAGCGCGATCACCACCACCAGCACGCTGCGCTCGAAGGCGCCCGCGATCACGATGGTCAGCAGGATCGCCGGGAAGGCGAGCAGGATGTCGATGCCGCGGGCGAGCACCGTGTCGAGCCGGCCGCGGAAGTAGCCGGCGACGATGCCGACGGTCACGCCGATCACGCAGCAGACGACGACCGTCGAGACACCGATGATCATCGACGTGCGGGCGCCGTAGACGACCTGCGCGAGGACGTCACGGCCGAGGCCGTCGGTGCCGAGCCAGGCGACGCCGCCCGACGCGAGCCGCGACCCCGGGCCGAGCAGCCGGTCGTCGAGGGAGACGCGCACGGGGTTGTAGTCGAGGACCAGCGGTCCCACCCCGGCGACCACGACGTACAGGGTGAGGACGGCGTACGGGATCCGGCTGAGCCACCGGCCGCGCACCAGCGGCCGGCGGACGGCGACGGCGGTCATGCCGCACCGTCCAGCTTGATGCGCGGGTCGAGCTGGGAGTACAGCAGATCGGCGACGAGGTTGAACAGCATCACGATGCCCGCGATCAGAAACGTGGCCGCCTGCACGACGGCGTAGTCACGGTTGGAGACCGCGTCCACCACCAGCGTGCCGAGCCCCGGCCAGGCGAAGACGTTCTCGACCACGACCGCGCCGCCCATCAGGCCGCCCATGTGCAGCCCGACGATGGTCACCACGGGGATGAGAGAGTTGCGCAGCGCGTGGCCGAGCAGCACCTGCTGCTCGGTGAGCCCTTTGGAGCGGGCCGTCTGGATGTACGGCTCGCGCATCGTCTCCGCGACGCTGGTCCTGGTCAGACGGGCCACGATGGCGGTGAACGGCAGAGCCAGCGTGACCGCCGGCAGGACCAGGTGAGCCGGCGAGCCCGCCCCGGCGCTGGGCAGCAGGCGGAAGGCCAGCGCGAAGACGAGGATCAGCATGATGCCCACCCAGAAGGTGGGGAACGACTGCAGGGCGATGGTGCCCGCGGTGACCAGCCGATCGACCGCGCCGCCCGGGCGCGCGCCGGCCAGCAGTCCGAGCACGAGGCCGAGGGACACGGCGATGACGGTGGAGGCGAGCATCAGGTCGGCGGTCGCGGGCAGGCGCTCGAACACCTCCGACATCGCCGGCCGGTCGAACCGGTAGGAGTCGCCGAACTGTAACCGGGCCACCTCGCCGAGGTAGCCGAGGTACTGGCTGACCACCGGCCGGTCGAGCCCGAGTTTCCCGGTGAGCTCGGCCACCTGCTCCCGGCTCGCGTCCGGGCCCAGCAGGATCGTGGCCGGATCGCCCGGGGCGACCCGGACGATGAGGAAGATGAGCGAGGCGGCGCCCCACATCACCAGCACACCAACGAGCAGTCGTTTGGCGATGACCCGGATCATGTGGGCTTACCTGGTTCGGTCACTGCTGTCTCCTTGGTGGGGCCACGGTCGCGCCCGGCATGAGGGGGCACTCGACGTTCTCTCTGCGGGCGTCCGGCTCGGGTGCCTCCAGCAGCCGCACCAGCAGGTGGGTGGCCTGCCGGCCCATCTGCTCGCGTGGGACCACCAGGCCGGTCCAGGGGGTGTCGGTGCGGTGCGCGCCGGTGGAGTCGCCCAGCACGACGACGCTCAGGTCGTCCGGGACCGACATCCCGTGCCGTCGCGCGCACTCCAGGAGCTCCTCGGCCAGAAGGACCTGCTCGGCGACCACGGCGGTGATGCCGCCGTGCCGGATCTCGGCCAGGAGGCCCGCCACGTCGTCGGCGGATTCCAGCGTCCACACCGGGCCCGTGAGCCGCCTGGCCTCACCGGCGGGCATCGCCCGCCGGAATCCCTTCTCCCGGTCCCGGCTGGGCTGGGCGTCGCCGTCACCGATGCGGGCGTACGCGACGCGCCTGTGCCCGAGCTCGAAGAGCCGTTCGGTGAGCTGCTGGGTCGCCGTGGCGTAGTCGGCCGCCACGTAGGAGACCGGCTCTCCCGACACCTCCCGGTGTCCCACGTAGACGAAGGGGAAGCCGGTGTCGCGCAGCCGCTGGATCTCCTCGACGTTCGGGTCACGCCCGAGCAGCAGCGCGCCGTCCGCGAGCGACAGCCGGGTGGACCCGTCGCGGAAGACCTGCCGCTCGCCGCCGAGGCTGGTGAACAGCAGGAGGTCGTAGCCGAGCTCCGCCGCCGCCTGCTCCATGCCGAGCAGGAACGGGAAGTAGAAGTCGACGCTGGTCGTCGGGAAGACCGCCTCGAAGGTGAACACGCCGATGATCTTGTTCTGGCCGCCGGCGAGGGATCTCGCCGAGGCGTTGGCGACGTACCCCCACTCGCGGATCGCCGCCAGCACCCGCTCCCGGGTCGCCTGGCTGATCCGGACGCCGGAGTCCCGCTCGTTCAGCACGAGCGAGACGGTGGCCTGGCTGACCCCCGCGAGGCGCGCGATGTCGGCCTGGGTCGGCCTCCGCACCGGTCCGCGACTCATTCGGGCCTCCTGCTAATGCGCCTGACCCAACGAACGCAAAGTTTGACCCTCGCTTCTGTGAGGCGTCAATGGACCTGGGCGAAAAAGAACGCGGGAAACAAGAGCGAATTACTAATACCCATTAGCATCTAGCGTCCCGCGTAGATCGCGGATACCGTCCGGAGCGTTTGCCGAGGGAGGTGCCATGGATACCGACCATCCGGTCACCGGCATGATCATCCCGCTCGTCACCGCGCTCGACCGGGGCGGGCGGCCCGACCCGTCGGCCGTCCGGCCGCTGCTGGCCCACCTCGCGTCCGCCGGCGTCACCACGCTGATGCTGGCCGGCACCAACGGCGAGGGCCCGCTGCTGCCGGCCGACGATGTCCGGGCGTACGCGGTGGAGGTGTCCGCCATGTGGCGCGACCTGGCCGGGGCGCCCGCCCGGGTCATGGTGGCCGCCGCCGGCACGGGCACGCGGGAGGCCCTGCGGCGCATGGACCGCCTCGCGGAGCTCGACCTGGACGCCGTGGTCGTCCTCGCTCCGTCCTACTTCCGGCACACCGAGAGCGAACTGCACGCGCACTTCCGCGACCTCGCCCGCCACGGCCACCCCGTCGTCGTCTACAACAGCCCCGGGTACACCGGCAACCCCGTCCCCGTGTCCGTGATGCGCCGCCTGCTCGACGAGCCGGCCGTCATCGGGTTGAAGGACAGCTCGGGGGACGCCGCCCTGTTCGCCGAGTTCTGTGCCCTGGCCGGAGAGCGCCCCGGCTTCCAGGTGGCCCAGGGTGCCGAACGGCAGCTCGCCGACGGGCTCCGAACGGGGGCCGCCGGGCTGGTGCCGGGGGTGGGCATGCTCGCGCCCGCGCTCTGCGTCGACCTGCTCAAGGCCGGCCGTGGCGGCGACCACGCCACCGCGGCGGCGCTGCAGCACGACGTCGACCGGCTGGCCGCGCTCTTCGGAGTCCGCCCCGGGGTCAGCGGCGTGGTCGTGATCAAGACCGCGCTGCACCTGCTGGGGCTCTGCCCGCCGCACGCCGCGGCGCCGTTCCTGCCTCTCACCGAAACCGAGCTCGCCGAGCTGCGCGCGGCGCTGGGCCGGATCCATGACCTCGTAGGACCACTCGACCCGCAATAGACCCGAGCACCCCCCAAGCTCCTGCCGAGGAGAGTCGCATGACCATGCCCATCAGCCGGCGGGCCTTCGCCCTCGGGCTCGCCGCGGGCGCCGCAGCGGCCGCCCTGCCCTCCCCCGCCGCGGCCGCGCCGGCCGCGGCCCAGCCGTTCTTCGCGGAGGCCACCCTGTGGGACTCCGCCGTGGATCCGCTGGCCAGCTACCACGTGTACGGCCTGGCCGTCCTGCCCGACGACACGATCCTGGCCTGCACGGAAGGCCGGCACAAAGTGTGCGACGCCGGACCGCACGACCTGCTCGTCCGCCGCAGCACCGACGGGGGGAAGACCTGGCACCCGTCGCAGACGGTGGCGGCGTCCGTCGACGGCGAGTCCTGGTCCAACCCCACCTTCGTGGTGGACCGGGTGACCGGCGAGGTGTTCCTCTTCCACGGGCTCTGCGTGCAGTTACCCGAGAACACGAGCTGCTCCGCCGACTCCAGCACGGTGTACGTCATCTCCAGCAAGGACGGCGGCGTCACCTGGAGCGAACCGCGCAGCCTGGCCGGGCTCTTCGACCACTTCCCGTACAACTGGGCGATGCACGGTCCGGGGCCCGGCCACGGCATCCAGCTCGACTCCGGCCGGCTGCTGCTCACCGTGTCCCACCGCACCATCATCACCGGCGTCCCCACCGCCGATCGCCACTACGGCGCCTCCACCGTCTACAGCGACGACCACGGCGCCACGTGGCAGTCCGGCGGCGAGGTGCCGATGGGCGACGGCTACCCCGTCGTGGGCGAGGCCAGGCTGGTGCAGCGTGCGGACGGCACGGTGGTGATGAACAGCCGGCCCGGTTCGGGCAACGACTGGCCACGGGACATCGCGGTCAGCACGGACGGCGGCCTGACCTGGTCGCCGCCCAGGATGGACTTCAGCCCCGCGCTCTTCAACGGCGTCGACACCGGCCTCATCCGCTACACCGGCGGGCCGGGCAGCGAGGACGTCAACCGCGTGCTGTTCAGCCGGCCCGACTCGCCGATGCGCTGGAACATGACGGTCGCGGTGAGCTACGACGAGGGCCACTCCTTCAGGTACAGCCGCTCGGTCAACCCGGGCCGGGGATATTACTCGGACCTGGCGTCCCTGTCCGACGGCACGATCATCCTCCTCTACGGCTGCGACGGCGACCTCGACGGCTCTCCGCGGCGCGTGGCCGCCGCCCGGTTCAACCTGGAGTGGCTGACGCAGGGCCGGGACAGCCTGGTCACCGTTCCGAAGCTGGCCGAGAGGACGTACGACCTGGGCCGTCCGGCGGCGCGGGCCAAGCTTTCGGGCGGGACGGTGACCGTGGTGGAGGAGGCCACCGCGCGCGGCGGCGCCCGCGCCGTCTTCACTCCCGGCGCGATCGGGGACCACATCGAGTACCCCTTGATCGTCGCCCCGGGCGGGCGGCCGGAACTGTGGCTGCGCTACTTCCGCTCCGGCGACGGGGGCCTCGTGACGGTGACCGTGGACGGGAAGGCGCCGCGCACCTCCACGCTGGATCTGACGTCGTTCCGCGGCGACGGCTACGACGTCGCCTACCTGGGCCGGATGGCGTTGCTGCCCGGCCCGCACACCATCCGCTTCACGCTGGCCGGCGCCGGCCGGGGTGGCGGCACGGCCATCTCGCTCGACCAGCTGAGCCTCGTCCGGGGCTCCGCCGCGCCGGACGTCCGCGAGGAGGTCACCGTCGACAACGGCGGGCTCGGATTCGAGACCACCGGCACCTGGCCGAGCAGCAGGGGCGTCAGCGGATACTACGGCTTCAACTACCTGACGCACGCCCGCGGCACCGGCGCCAACACCGCGCGGTGGCGACCGGCGCTCCCGGGCGAGGATCGCTACGAGGTGCTCGTCTCCTACGCGGCCGACCCCAACCGGGCGACCAACGCCCCCTACGTCGTCCACCATGCCGGTGGCACCACTGCGGTGGCCGTCAACCAGCAGGTGCGCGGCGTGCCCGACCCGCGCATGGGCGAATGGACGTCTTTGGGCACCTTCTCCTTCCGGGCCGGCCTCGAGGGATATGTCGAGCTCAGCGACGCGGCCAACGGCGTGGTCATCGCCGACGCCGTCCGGTTCCGCCGGCAGGCGCCCGCATGACGGCTGTACCGAGCCCCGCCGCCGCGGTGGCGCTGCGCCCGCTGCCGCTCTCGGGCAGCCGCGTGGCCGGCGGGTTCTGGGCCCGGCGGCTGGACGCCAACCGGACCGCGATCCCGCTCGGGCACGAACGGCTGGCCGACGCGGGCAGCATCGGCAATCTCCGGATCGCCGCCGGCGAGGCGGCCGGTGAGGCCCAGGGCGCGAGCTTCCGCGACTCCGACGTCTACAAATGGCTGGAGGCGGTCGCCTGGGAGCACGCCCGCAGCCCCGACGACGCGCTGCTGGACCACCTGCGCACGCTCGGCCGTACGATCGCGACGGCGCAACGCGAGGACGGCTACCTCAACTCCGCGATCCAGGTCCGCGGCGAGGAGCGGTACGCGCGGCTGTGGATGAGCCACGAGCACTACTGCGCCGGCCACCTGATGCAGGCGGCCGTGGCCGCGGCCCGGGCGACCGGCGAGACGGAGCTGCTGCGGGTCGCCACCCGGCTGGCCGACCATCTGGCCGGCACGTTCGGCCCCGGCCTGCGCGAGGAGCTGGACGGCCACCCCGTGGTGGAGATGTCGCTCGTCGAGCTGTACCGGCAGACGGGCGAACGACGGTACCTGGACCTGGCCCGCCACTTCGTCGAGGCCCGCGGGCACGGTCGTGCCGTCAAACCGGGCTTCGACCCCTCGCACTACGGCGACCCCGCCCACTACTCCGACCGGCTGCCCGTGCGCGAGGCGGAGACGGTGGAGGGGCACGCCGTGCGCGCCGTCTACTTCGCGGCGGGCGCCACCGACGTCGCCATCGAGACCGGCGACACCGAGCTGCTGGCCGTGATGCGCCGGCAGTACGACGCGATGCGCCGCCGCAAGCAGCACGTCACCGGCGCCGTCGGCGCGCGCTGGGACGGGGAGGCGTTCGGCGAGGCGTACGAGCTGCCGCCCGACCGGGCGTACGCGGAGACCTGCGCCGGGATCGGGGCGATGCAGTGGGCGTGGCGGCTGCTGCTGGCCACCGGCGAGTCCGCCTACGCCGACCAGATCGAGCTGCTGCTGTACAACGCCCTGCTGCCTGCGGTGTCGCTGACCGAGGCGGACTACTTCTACGTCAACACGCTGCACCGGCGGACCGGCGCCCGGGGCGACGTGCAGCGGTCACCGGCGCACGGCCGCCGTCCCTGGTTCAACTGCGCCTGCTGCCCGCCCAACGTGATGCGTACGCTGGCCGCCTTGCCGACGTACCTGGCGACCGGCACGGAGGACGGCCTCCAGGTGCACCTGTACGCCCGGAGCTCGCTGGCCTCTGGTGGGCTCGCCGTGGACGTCGGCACCGAGTATCCGTGGGACGGCCTGGTCACGGTGACCGTGCGCGAGGCGCCGCCGCGCGAGATGGAGCTGGCGCTGCGCGTACCGGACTGGGCCGAGGGCTCCACCGTGGACGGCAAGCCGGTGGAGCCCGGCGGCTACGCCCGCGTCCGCCGGGTGTTCCGGCCAGGCGATCGGGTGGTGCTGCGGATGCCCATGCCCGCCCGGTTCATGGTGTCCGACGATCGCATGGACGCCACGCGGGGGTGCGTCGCCGTCACCCGCGGGCCGCTGGTCTACGCGATCGAGCAGCCCGACCAGCCGGCCGGCGTCGTCCTGGAGGATCTCCGCATCGACGCCGCCACGCCGCCGCGGCCCGAACACCGGCCGGACCTCCTCGGCGGCGTGACCGTGCTCCGAGCCGGCGGCGCGCTGGCAGGCGGGCCCGCCGAGTCCCCGTACCGGCCCCATGGGCAGCCGGCCCCTGAGGCGCGGCCCACGGAGCTCACGCTGATCCCCTATTACGCCTGGGCCAACCGCGGCCCGCACGCCATGCGGGTGTGGATCCCCCTATGAAGGAAAACATGACGCATTACGGCCATGTCCAGGCCTCGCTCGCCCGGGGCTGGAACACCTGGGACACGCGCAGCGTGCTCACCCACGTCCTCCTTCCCGACGCCCTGGGCCTGTCCCTCGGCCTGAAGGAGTACTACCGGGGCACGTCGCTGCGCGCCGCCCAGATCGGCCGCCGCACCGAGGGCGCGGAGACGGTCACCCTGGGCCGGCACGCCTACGACGGCGGCTACACCGAGACGACCGTGACATGGGCGGGCGTCACGATCCGGGTGCAGACCGCACACGCCGGCGACGACCTGGTCGTGCTGGTGACACCCACCGCCAACCAGCACAAGAGCGCGCTGCTGACCATAGGCGTCGCCTACCTGTGGAACCGGCCCGGCTCCGTCACCCGCGGGGGCGACCGGATCACCGCCCAAGGGCCCGGCGGGACGGTCGCGGTCTTCTGCACGGCCCCGCACGTCGACGACCCCTACACCGACGTCGACGGGCCGTACCTGGCGATGGAGCTGACCGGCGCCGTCGGGATCAGCACCGGCCGCGCCCGCGACCTGCCGGAGATCGCGCGGATCGTCGCCCGCGCCTCGGCCGCGATCGGGGCGGCCGGCACCGACCCCCTGGCGCAGCACCGCGAGATCGTCAGGGACGCCATCTCCTGGAACACCATCTACGAGCCCGCACGCTCCCGCGTGATCACGACCGTCAGCCGGCTCTGGAACGTCGGCAAGCGCGGCGGCTACGCCCTGTTCTGCTGGGACGCGTTCTTCAACGCGCTGCTGGCGGCCGTGTCCAGCAAGGAGCTCGCCTACGTCAACACCGTCGAGATGCTGCGGGCCCTGACGCCGGAGGGTTTCGTGCCCAACGTCGAGCAGGGCACCGGCCGCACGACCCACGACGGGTCCCAGCCGCCGGTGGGCTCACTGGTGGTCCGGGAGCTCTATCGCAGGTTCCGCGACCGCTGGTTCCTGGAGGAGTGCTTCGAGCCGCTGCTGTCCTGGAACCGCTGGTGGTGGCGGGTGCGCCGGGACGGTGACCTGCTGTGCGCCGGCTCGACGTACTTCGACCCCGAATTCCCCTCGCCGCAGGACATCCCCCGCATCCACCAGCATTTCGGCGCGACCTGCGAGACCGGCTGGGACAACCACCCGGTCTTCGAGGACGTGCCCTTCGACCAGGCCAAGAGCCTGCTCGCCGCCCACGACGTGGGCCTGAACAGCCTGTACGCGGCCGACTGCGAGGCGCTGGCCGACATCGCCGACGTCCTCGGCGACCAGGAAGCCGCGGCGGAGCTGCGCGAGCGGCACGCGGCCGTCGTGGCGGCGATGGAGTCCCTGTGGGACGAGCCGAGCGGCGTCTACCGCAGCAGGCGCACCGACACCGGGCTGCCGACCGAGCGGCTGTCCACGATGAGCTTCTACCCCCTGCTGGCCGGCGTCAGCGCGGGGGAACGGACCCGGCGCATGGTGTCCGGGCGCCTGATGACCGACGACGGCTTCGGCGGCGAATGGCTGCTGCCCACCTCACCCCGCGACGAGCCGGTCGACGTCGGCGAGGGCAGCTACTGGGCGGGACGGGCGTGGCCGCCGGTGAACTTCCTCGTCTACCTGGGACTGCTGCGCGCCGGGGAACGGCCTGCGGCCGCGTGGCTGGCCGAAGGCAGCTCCCGGCTCGTGCTGAAGGAATGGAACGAGCATCGCCACGTGCACGAGAACTACTCCAGCGTGCACGGCGGCGCGTGCGACAAGCCCAACAGCGAGCCGTTCCAGACCTGGGGCGCGCTGCTGAGCCTCATCGTCCTCATGGAACGCGGCGAGGTCGACTTCTTCGAGAAAGGTGATGTGATTTGAGCGGCGCCGAGGCGGACGTCCTGGTGGTCGGGGGCGGGATGGGCGGGGTCGCCGCGGCGCTGGCGGCGCTGCGGCGCGGCCGGACCGTCGTGCTCACCGAGGAGACCGACTGGCTGGGCGGGCAGCTCACCAGCCAGGGCGTGCCGCCGGACGAGCATCCGTGGATCGAGCAGTTCGGCGCGACCCGCTCCTACCGCAGGTTACGCACGGCCATCCGCGACCACTACCGCACCTGGTACCCGCTGACCCGCGAGTCCCGGGAGGCGCCCGACCTCAACCCGGGGCGCGGCACGGTCAGCAGGCTCTGCTGCGAGCCCCGGGTGGCCGCCGCGGTGCTGGCCGACATGGTCGGCCCGTACCTCGCCGCCGGGCGGCTGACGATCCGCTACCTGCACCGGCCGGTGGCCGCCGACGTGGAGGGCGACCGGGTGACCGGGGTGACCTTCGCGGGCCCGGACGGCGAGCCGTTCCACGTGCGCGCGGCGTACGTGCTCGACGCCACCGAGCTGGGCGACCTGCTGCCCCTGGCGGGGATCGAGCACGTCACCGGCTTCGAGTCGGCCGCGGAGACCGGCGAGCCCAGCGCGCCCGCGCAGGCCCAGCCGGCCAACATGCAGGCGTTCTCCTGGGTCTTCGCCGTCGAGCACCGCGCCGGCGAGGACCACACCGTCGACCGGCCCAAGGACTACTCCTTCTGGCGCGACTACCGGCCGCCGTTCTGGCCGGACCGGCTGCTCAGCCTCGTCGCGCCCGACCCGCGCACGCTGGAGCCGAAGCCGCGCAGGTTCGTGCCGCACGCCTCGTCGGGCCCGGTCGTCGCCGACCAGAGCCGCGACCCGGGAGACACGGATCTGTGGGTGTTCCGGCGCATCCTGTGCCGCGAGGTGTTCGAGCCCGGCTTCGCGGTCAGCGACGTCGTCGTGGTCAACTGGCCGCAGATCGACTACCTCCCCGGGCCGCTGATCGGCGTCACCGAGGACGAGCGGGCCCGGCATCTCCAGGGCGCCAGGGACCAGGCGCTCAGCATGCTCCACTGGCTGCAGACCGAGGCGCCCCGGCCCGACGGCGGCACCGGCTGGCCGGGGCTGCGGCTGCGCCCCGACGTCATGGGCACCGCCGACGGCCTGGCCAAGAGCCCCTACATCCGCGAGTCGCGGCGCATCCGCGCCCGCCGCACGGTCGTGGAGCACGACCTGTCGCTGGCGGTGCGCGGCGAGCACGGCGCGGTCGCCTACCACGACACCGTGGGCGTCGGGATGTACCGCATCGACCTGCACCCCTCCACCGGCGGCGACAACTACATCGACGTGGCGAGCTGCCCGTTCCAGATCCCCCTGGGCGCGCTGCTGCCCGTCCGCGTGCGCAACGTGCTGGCCGCCGGGAAGAACCTCGGCACCACCCACATCACCAACGGCTGCTACCGCCTGCATCCGGTGGAGTGGAACGCCGGCGAGGCGGCCGGCGCGCTGGCGGCGCACTGCCTGGGCAACCGGCTCGAACCGGCGCAGGTCCACGAGGATCCCGCGGCGCTCGAACGGTTCCAGGCCGAGCTGGTCGCCGACGGTTTCGAGCTGGCCTGGCCGCAGGTGCGGGGATACTGACCACTTCCGGACTTTTGGCCTTACGTAGGCGTTCATGGCTCAGTTAGTGTGAGCCGGTGTGATCATGAGGTGTTCACTTCCCGCTCGTGGCTCGCCGCCGCGATCATCGGCGCGGTGCTCAGCACGGCCGTCGCCGTCCCGGCAGCCGCAGCCCACTCCCCCGCCAAGGTCACCGATCCCGCCAAGGTCACCGATCCGGTACGCCACGTCGATCCGCTGATCGGATCGGCCAACGGCGGCAACACCTATCCCGGCGCCGTCCTGCCGTTCGGGATGATCTCGTGGAGCCCGACCAACACGGCGGGCGACCAGACCAACGCCGCGGGCGCCAACGGCTACTCCTACAACACGCCCCGCGTGCGGGGCTTCGCGCTCACTCATGTCAACGGCGCGGGCTGCCATCCGGGGGCCGCCGGGGACGTCCCGATCATGCCGTTCGCCGGCCAGATCACCTCGTCGCCGACCGCGGACACGACCGACGCGATCTACGCGAGCACGTTCAGCCACGACAAGGAGAGCGCGCGGCCCGGCCGGTACACGGTCACGCTGGACTCCGGCGTCAGGACCGACCTCGCGGTCACGACCCGCGCGGGCGTGGGCGAGTTCAGCTTCCCGGAGGGCTCGCCGGCCAGCCTGCTGTTCCGGGTGTCCAACTCGCTCAACGGCAGCGAGGACGCCGAGATCACGATCGACCCCGCCACCCGTACGGTCACCGGCTCGGTGCTGACCGGCGCGTTCTGCGGCCGCCGGGCCAACGGCGGCGTCAACAACCGTAAGAGCTACTACCGGCTGCACTTCGCCGCCTCGTTCGACCGCGCCTTCGCCGCCACCGGCACCTGGGTGAACGGCGACCTGCGCCCCGGCACCACGACGGCGAGCGGCGGCGAGGGCTACGCCACGGGCGCCGACCGCGCGGGCCGCGGCTCCGGCGGGTACGTCACCTTCGACGGCGCCGACGTCCGCATGAAGGTCGGCATCTCCTACACCAGCCTGGCGGCGGCCAGGCAGAACCTGGCCGAGGAGATCTCCGGGCGGGACGACGTCGCGTCCGTGGCCGCCCGGGCCACCCGCGCCTGGAACGAGCGGCTGCGCTCGGTCGAGGTGGCCGGCGGCCCGGCGGACCTGCTGACCACGTTCTACACGGCGATGTACCACGCCTACCTGCAGCCCAACGTGACCAGCGACGTCGCGGGCACCTACCTCGGCGGCGACCGGCAGGTGCACCGGCTGGCCCGGGGCCAGGGCGTCCAGTACGGCAACTTCTCCGGCTGGGACCAGTACCGCGCGCACACCCAGCTCCTGGCCCTGCTCGAACCCCGGGTCGCCGGCGACTACGCCCAGTCCCTGTACAACCTGGCGCGGCAGAACGGCGGCGTCTGGGACCGCTGGGTGCACGTCAACGGCCCCACCCACGTGATGACCGGCGACCCGTCGGCCCCCGCGCTCGCCGGCTTCTACGCGCTCGGCGTGCGCAACTTCGACGTGCGCGGGGCCTTCGACTCCCTGCTCGCGCAGGCGACCGTGCCGCACCCGTCCGGCCTGTCGGACAAGGGGTGCCCGGGGCAGTGCGAGGGCCAGCGCCCGAACCTGGCCGAATACCTGCGGCTCGGCTACGCGCCCCAGGACACCTGCCACTGCTGGGGCGGCGCGGCGGAGACGCTGGAGGACGCGACCGCCGACTTCGCGCTCGCGGACTGGGCGGGCCGGCTCGGCCGGACCGCCGAGCGCGACCTGCTGATGCCGCGGGCGAGCTGGTGGCGCAACACGTTCAACCCGTCGGCCGGGCCGGAGGGCGGCTACCAGCAGGCGCGCAAGGCCGACGGGAGCTGGCTGTGGCCGTTCTCGGCGACCTCCGACGCCGGTTTCGCGCAGGGCACCAGCGCCACCTACACCTGGATGGTCCAGCACGACGTCTCGGGGCTGGCCGCCGCCATGGGCGGCCGGGAGCAGGCGGCCAAGCGGCTCGACACGTTCTTCCACCGCGCCGACGGCTCGTGGGCGACCGGCGGCGACGGCTTCCGCTACGACCCGACGAACGAGCCCGGCATCCACGTCCCGTGGCTCTACAACGCGCTGGGGCAGCCGTGGAAGACCCAGGACACGGTACGCGCGATGGCGTCCCTCGTCTACAAGACCGGCCCCGGCGGCCTGCCCGGCAACGACGACCTCGGCACCATGTCCGCCTGGTACGTCTTCGCCGCGCTCGGCATGTACCCCCAGACGCCGAGCCGGGCCGAGATGCTGCTGTCCAGCCCCATGTTCCCGAAGGCGTGGATCAAGCGCGGCAACGGCCGGACGATCACCGTGAGCGCCCCGCAGGCCGCCCCCGAGGCCGTCTACGTCCAGGACGTGAAGGTCGACGGCAAGGCGTACACCCGCTCCTGGCTGCCCGAGTCCCTGCTCGACAAGGGTGGCGACGTCGTGGTGAACGTCGGCGCCACTCCCGACACCTCGTGGGCGACCGCACCCGGGGACCTCCCCGTGGACCGCGTCCCCGCCGCCGAGGCCCCGATCCCGAACCTGCCCGCCGCGTGCGAGCCGTCCGGCTCCTCCTGCGCCCAGAGACTCCAGTACGACGTGGACGGCGTGGCCACCACGGACGCCAAGCCCCAGGGCAACCTGGACGGCAAGGGCTGGAGCTTCCCGGCCGAGCAACTGCCCGAACCGGGCCTGCGTACCGTGTCGGGCGGCGCCTACCTGATCCCGGAGACCAAGGGAACGGCGGGCAACTTCCACGGCCTGCGCGGCCAGCGCACCTACCTCACGCCGGGTCGCTACCAGGCCCTCGACCTGCTGGTCACGGCCGTGAACGGCGACCAGCAGACCGAGCTCACGATCACCTACGCGGACGGCACGACCTCCACGGCCCCGCTGAAGGTGACCGACTGGGCGAGCGCGTCACCGCGCTTCGGCGAGGAGGCGGCGATCACGGCCGACACCCGTTACAACGTCAACAACACTGCCGACGGCCGCAAGGTGAGCATCTGGCGGGTGTCGGTGCCGGTGGACGCGGCCCGCGAGGCGGTCTCGTTCACCAGCCCGGCGATGCCCAACGTCAAGATCTTCGCCCTCACGACCCGCGACTGACCGGCCGGGCACCCACCTCGGTCATGCGCTGAAGGCGGCGCGGTCGGGGTCCGGCAGCCACTGGCGGCGCGGGTCGAACGGCCGGTAGTTGTCCGTGACGTACCGGACGAGCCGGGCCAGCACCGGATGGTGGCTGTGCCGGTGGAAGAGCAGCGAGCACGGGTACATGGGGGCGGGGGCGACGACCGGGATCTGGACGGTACGCGGGTGCCAGGGCATCCGGAGCCTCTCCCCCACGAACCCGATGCGTTGGCCGGAGCCGATCTGCTCCACGAAGTACTCCCAGCCGAAGTCCGGCCCCGCGGTGTCGATCGGGATGTCGAACGCGGCGCTCAGGAGGCGGTAGAACTCGGCCCATTCACTGTCCGGGACGTTGCCGGGCATCCACACGGTCGTCCCGGACAGGCGTTCCACCTCCACCTCCCGCAGGCCGGCGAGTGGATGGTCGCGGCCGACCAGCAGATGTACGGGCTCGATGTAGGCCGGCACGTGCCGCAGGTCCTCCTCCAGCGTCCCGCTGACACGGACGAAGGCGGCGTCGAGGGACCCGCGGACGAGCGCGCCGCGGGCCGATCTGAGCCCGTTCGAGGTGATGACCTCGACGTCCACGTCCTCGACGGTCTCGTGGAACTCCCGGATCAGGTCGCTGGAGCGCAGCCGGGTGTCCAGGACGTCGACCCGGAGCGAGCGGCGCCGGCCTTGCAGCACTTCGCGTGCCTGGTCGGCGATGCCGACGAGGGCGCGGGCGTGGTGCAGGAACGTCTTGCCGTCCTCGGTGAGGTCGGCCCCCGTGCGGGTGCGGGAGAACAGCCGTACGCCGAGGTCGGACTCGAGCTTGGCGATCCGCTTGGAGACGGCCTGCTGGCTGATGCCCAGTCTGGCGGCGGCCTCGCTGAAGTAGCGGTCCTCGGTGATGACGACGAAGGCGCGGACGGCGGCGAGGTCCAGGTCGGCCGCCACCTCTTCCACCACTGGTGGTTGTGGCTCTTCGGTGTGTCGATTGTTGGACAACCGGGCCTGCTCTCGGGTCGAATGCTCGGGTTCGCGGGTGAGCCTACAACCAGGAGGCGTGGTCTCGGTGGGATCTTTCGTGCATCTCCACGTGCATACGGAATACAGCATGCTCGACGGCGCGGCCAAGGTCGGGCTGTTGATGGACGAGGTCTCCCGGCAGGGGATGCCCGCGGTGGCGATGAGCGACCACGGGAACGTGCACGGGGCGTACGAGTTCTACCAGGCGGCGCGCAAGACGGGGACCAAACCGATCATCGGCATCGAGAGCTACGTCGCCCCGCTCTCGCGGCACCACCGGCAGCCGGTGTACTACAGCGACAACCTCGCACTGCGCCGCTCCAACGACGAGACCGGCGAGGGTGGCGACGTCTCCGGGCGCGGCCTGTACACGCACATGACGATGTGGGCGACCGGGGCGCAGGGCCTGCGGAATCTGTTCCGGCTGCAGTCGCGGGCCTGGCTGGAAGGCCACGTCCAGAAATATCCGCGTATGGATGATGAATTGCTCGCCGAGTACGGCCAGGGCATCGTCGCCACGACCGGCTGCCCGTCCGGCGAGGTGCAGACCAGGCTGCGGCTCGGCCAGTACGCCCAGGCCGTCGAGGCGGCGGCCCGCTATCGTGACATCTTCGGCAGGGACAACTATTTCCTGGAGCTGATGGATCACGGCCTGGCCATCGAGCGCCGGGTCCGCGAGGAGCTGCTCAAGCTCGGCAAGGAGCTCGGCCTGCCGCCCCTGGCCACCAACGACTCGCACTACGTCACCGAGAACCAGGCCCCGGCGCACGACGCGCTGCTGTGCGTGGGCACCGGCAAGCGGCTGGCCGACGCCGACCGGTTCCGGTTCGGCGGCAGCGGCTACTACGTCAAGTCCGCCGCCGAGATGCGCGCGCTGTGGGACGCCGAGGTGCCGGGGGCCTGCGACAACACGCTGCTGATCGCCGAGCGGGTCGGCGACTACGGCGAGGTGTTCGCCCACCGCGACCTGACGCCGCGCTTCCCCGTGCCCGAGGACGAGAGCGAGGCGAGCTGGCTGCGCAAGGAGACCCTCGAAGGCGCCCGCCACCGCTACGGCCGGCCGTCGCAGGAGGTGCTCGACCGCATCGACTACGAGCTGTCGGTCATCGAGGCCATGGGCTTCCCCGGCTACTTCCTGGTGGTGGCCGACATCTGCCGCCATGCCCGGGAGCGCGGCATCGGCCTGGGCCCCGGCCGCGGCTCGGCCACGGGCTCGATCGTCGCGTACTGCACGGGAATCACCCAGCTCGACCCGATCGAGCACAAATTGATCTTCGAACGCTTCCTCAACCCCGAGCGCATCTCCATGCCGGACGTCGACCTCGACTTCGACGACCGGCGGCGCGACGAGATGATCGACTACGTCACCCGCAAATACGGCGACGACCGCGTCTGCCAGATCGTCACCTTCGGCACCATCAAGGCCAAGGCCGCCGTCAAGGACTCCTGCCGCGTGCTGGGCCTGCCGTACGCCTTGGGCGACCGCATCACCAAGGCGTTCCCCGCGGCGGTCGGCGGCAAGGAGATCCCGCTGGCCGCCGTCCACGACAAGGGCCACCCCCGGCACGGCGAGGCGGCCGAGCTGCGCCAGATGTACGAGCAGGACCCCGACGTCAAACGGGTGCTCGACACCGCGGCCGGCATCGAGGGCCTCACCCGCGGCACCGGCATCCACGCCGCGGGCGTGATCCTGTCCAGCGAGCCCCTGATCGACGTGATCCCGCTGGTCAAGCCCAAGGCCGGCGGCCCGATCGTGACCGGTTTCCCCTTCACCCAGGCCGAGGACATGGGCCTGCTGAAGATGGACTTCCTCGGCCTGCGCAACCTCACCGTGATCGGCGACGCGATCGCCAACGTCCGGGCCAACAAGGGCGTCGACATCGACATCCTCGACATCCCCATCGACGACGCCACCACGTACCGGCTGCTGGCGCGCGGCGACACGCTCGGCGTCTTCCAGCTGGACGGCGGCGGCATGCGGGTCCTGCTGAAACTCATGCAGCCCACCACGTTCACCGACATCGCCGCGGTGAACGCGCTGTACCGGCCCGGGCCGATGGAGATGAACGCCCACACCAACTACGCCCTGCGCAAGACCGGCAAGCAGCCGGTCGAGCCGATCCACCCCGAGCTGGAGGAGGCCCTGGAGCCCATCCTGGGCGACACCTACCACCTGGTCGTCTTCCAGGAGCAGGTCATGGCCATCGCCCAGCAGCTGGCGGGCTACTCGCTCGGCGCCGCCGACATGCTGCGCCGGGCCATGGGCAAGAAGAAGAAAGAGGTCCTGGACGCCGAATGGGACCGCTTCTCCGCCGGCATGAGCGGCCGCGGCTTCTCCGCCGAGGCGATCAAGGCGGTCTGGGACGTCCTCGTCCCCTTCAGCGGCTACGGCTTCAACAAGTCGCACACCGCCGGGTACGGCCTGGTCTCCTACTGGACCGCCTACCTCAAGGCCAACCACCCCCAGGAGTACCTCGCCGCGCTGCTCACCTCCGTCGGCGACGACAAGGACAAGATGGCCGTCTACCTGTCGGACTGCCGCCGCCTGGGCATCAAGGTGCTGCCCCCGGACGTCAACGCCAGCCGGCTGGACTTCGCCGCCGTCGGGTCCGACATCCGCTTCGGCCTGGGCGCCGTACGCAACGTCGGGGCCGGCGTCGTGGACGCCATCGTCGCCGCCCGGGAAGCCCAGGGGCCCTACATCGACTTCAACGACTTCCTCGGCAAGGTCCCGACGGCCGTCTGCAACAAGCGCGTCATCGAGTCGCTGGCCAAGGCCGGCGCGTTCGACAGTCTCGGGCATCACCGCAAGGCCCTGGTCGCCGTCCACGAACAGGCCGTCGACTCGATCATCGACGTCAAGCGGAACGAGGCCCGCGGCCAGGACTCGCTGTTCGGGGAGCCGAGCCGGAGCGGCGCCTTCTCCATCGCGATCCCCGAGGGCGAGTGGGACGGCGTCACCCTGCTGGCCTTCGAGCGCGAGATGCTCGGCCTGTACGTCTCCAGCCACCCGCTCGACGGCGCCGAACGCGTCCTGGACGCCAACCGCGACACCACCCTCGCCGACCTGCTGGCCTCCGGTCGGCAGGACGGGGCGACCCGGATCAGCGGCATCGTCTCCGGCCTGCAGCGCAAGGTCACCAAGCAGGGCAGCCCGTGGGCGATCGTCACCCTCGAGGACCACGACGCCGCCATGGAGGTGCTCGTCTTCCCCAAGACCTACATCCTGTACGGCGAGGCGCTGGCCCAGGACCGCGTGATCTCCGTGCGGGGCCGGATCAACGTCCGCGACGAGACGATGAGCGTGTACGGCGAGGAGATCACCCTCCTCGACGTCTCCCGGACGGACACCGAGCCTCCCGTGGTGATCTCGATCCAGGAGACCCAGCTGAGCCCGCGGCTCGTCCAGGAGTTCAAGCACATCCTGACCACCCATCCCGGCCGCGCCCCCGTACACGTGCGCCTGCACCGCCCCGGCGCCAGAAGCGTGCTGCTGGACCTCCAGCCGTTCCGGGTCACCGCCGAACCGGCGCTCTACGGCGACGTCAAGGCCCTGCTCGGCGCGGACGCGATCGGCGGGGCATGACCGGCGACCCGCCCTGCCCCCGGTGCCGCACCGACAGCGTCCTCGCCGTGCTGCGCCTGCCGCACACCTGGACGAACGCGTCGGGGAACGAGGTCCGGGGCGTCAGCGAGGTCCTGCTGTGCGCCCGCTGCGACGCCGGCGATCCCGTCGCCGGGCCGATCGTCGCGTACTTCGCGATGCACGGATCCGTGCGGCCGGAGCACACCGCCGAGCTGGCGCGGGCACTGCGCCACTGGGCCGACCGGGCCCGGCCCCCGCGCCCGGACGAGAACGCGCCGGCGGCCGGGACCGAAGCCTCCTACCGCGGCGACCTGTGAGCGGCCTTATCGGGCGGCCTCACTGGGCAGCGTCACTGGGCAGCGTCACTGGGCAGCGTCACTGGGCAGCGTCACTGGGCAGCGTCGGCGTACTGTGCCACGCCCTCGCCGAACGACCAGTCGAGCAGCGAGTTCTCGCTGACCGTGACGAACACGTTGCGCGGCTCGGTCCCCGCATACTCCTCGGCGAGCTCGGCGATCCGGCGGTAGAGGGCCTGCTTCTGGTCGGCGGTGCGTCCCGCGCGCATGGTGACGGCCACGAACACGAGGTCGTCGTCCCGGTGGATGCCGAGGTAGCCGTCGTCGTAGCGGAACGTCCCCCGCGTGCCGTCATGGCTGGTGAGCACCTGGAACAGGTCGTCCTGCGGGATGCCGATGGCCTCCACCAGGGCGTCGTGCACGGCCCGGCCCAGGGCCTCCAGCCGCTTCCGGTCCGCACGGAGCGCGTCGATCCGAACAAAGGGCATGGGTTCCTTCTTTCACAGCGATTCGATGAGTGGCTGGTCGCCGGTGAGCAGGTAACTGGCCACGAACGTGGCCGGCTCGGTGGCGGAGAGGTTGTCGAAGCGGCGGACGGTGGCGCCGGCGGGCTCGAAGAAGGCGCTCCCGGCGCGGAGCTCCTGCGCGGGGTGCCCGTCGAGCTCGTACACGATCCGGCCTGCGGTGACGTAACCGGCGACGCCGCCGGGGTGGGTGTGCGGGCCGCTCGCCGCCCCCGGCGGCAGGGTGACCCGGTGCGTCTCCACCCGGTCGATCCGCCCGGGCCGGCCGGCCAGGTCGCCGGTCACCAGGTGCTCGCGGCTGATGGCGCTCATGGGGGTGCTCCCTTCACGTGTTCAATTCACGTGCTCACTTCACGTGCTCACTTCACTGGGCATGTCCGGCGAGCAGGCCGAGCGCGCCGTCGATGGCCTGCGCGTACACCTCGGCGTCGGCGGCGGCGCGGGCCAGCACGTATCCGCCCTGCAGCACCGCGACCAGCGCGGTGGCGGTGGCCGCCGGGTCGGGCCCGGCGGCGAGCTCGCCGCCGGCCTGCGCTTCCGCGAGGACGGCGGCGAGCCGGGTCCGCAGCCAGGAGAAGGTCTCCTCGACCGGACGGCGCAGCTCGGGATCGGCCATCACGTCCGGGTCCTGGGTCAGCCGGCCGACCGGGCAGCCCCGCAGCGCGTCGCGCTCCCGGCTCAGGTAGGCGATGATCCGCTGGAGCGGGGTGCCGGGGCCGGACAGCTCCGCCTCCGCGCGTCCACGCATGTCGTCGGCGCTCCGGGCGATCGCGGCCAGCGCCAGGTCGGGCTTGCCGCGGAAGTGGTGGTACATGCTGCCCTGGCCCGCCCCGGACCGCTGCTGGATCGCCTTCGGCGAGGTGCCCACGTAGCCGCGCTCCCACAGCAGCTCGCGGGTGCTCTCGATCAACCGCTCCCTCATGTCCACGCCACGAGCGTACATACTAGTAGGTACAGAAGGCAACTAAGTCGTGACGACGATCTTGCCGAACTGGGTGTTGGACTCCATGTGCCGGTGCGCCCCCACGATCTCCTCCAGCGGGAACAGGCGGTCCACCACCGCGCGGAAGGCCCCGGTACGCAGCCCCGAGGCGACGAACGCCGCGGCGCGGCGCATCCGCCGCGGATCCCTGGTGATCTCATGCACCGTGTACGTGCGCATGTTCAGCGCCGGCATGCCCAGGTCGAACCCCGGATAGGGCGTCGGCTGCCCGCTCTGCGCACCCCACAGGAACAGCGTCCCGCCGGCCGCCACGGCTCTGGCCAGCTCCGTCACGCCCGGCCCGGCGACGGCGTCGAAGACGTACTCGGCGCCCCGCCCGCCGGTCAGCGCCAGGATGCGGCCCGCCACGTCCTCCTCGTCCGAGACGATCACCTCGGCCGCGCCCTCCTCGATCAGCCGCCGCCTCTTGGCATCGGTGCGGGTGACGGCGATCGGCGTGGCGCCCAGGCGGTCGGCCGTGCGGATCGCGGCCAGGCCGACGCTGCTGGAGGCCGCGTTCACCACCGCCACGTCGCCCGCCCGCATCCCGCCGACCTCCGCCATCGCGCCGTAGGCCGTCAGGTAGGGCATCCACACCGCCGCGCCGGAGACCGCGTCCACCCCGTCGGGGCGCGGCACGAGCGAGGTCGCCGGCGCGATCGCCCGTTCGGCGTACATGCCGTAGTCGTTGTAGGAGAAGTTCGGCACGACGCTGACCGCCTGGCCCTCCTCGAACCCGGCCACCTCCGGGCCGACCGCCTCGATCACACCCGCGGCCTCGGAGCCGAGCCCGGCCGGGAACCGCTTGACCGGCTCGATGTACCGGCCGCTCCGGAACAGCGCCTCCGCCCGGTTGACCCCGATCGCGTCCACCCGGATCCGGACCTCGCCCGGCCCCGGCTCGCCTGGCTCCAGGTCCTCCAGCCGCATCACCTCGGGCCCGCCGACCTCGTGGAACCGCACAGTCCTCGCCATGACAACGCCCTTCTCTCTCAGCTCGAACGCGGCTCACTGTAGAGAGAAGTACGATCGTCGTCAAACTTCGATGTCTGTCGTACTATTGGCCCATGGGACGTACACCACCGCACCCCGAGGTGTCACAGTTCGGCCTCCAGCAGGTGCTGGAGGCCCTCGTCGATCCGGTACGCCGGAGCATCGTCACGCAGCTCGACGCCTCCGGCGAGGACATCAAGTGCGGCGACTTCGACATACCGGTCAGCAAGTCCACCGCCACCCACCACTTCAACGTGCTGCGCGAGGCGGGCCTGATCCGGCAGTACTACGTCGGGACAGCCCGGATGAACACCCTGCGCCGGGAGGAGATGGACGAAGCGTTCCCCGGCCTCCTCGCCGCCCTCACCACGTCCGAGGCCCGCGCGGCCCAGCCTCTCGCCGGCTGACCCCGGCCTCAGAAGCCGATGCGCTCCGGGGCCTGGGCGACAGGGCCGAGCACGAAGCCCAGGGCGGTGCGCAGTTCGCCGATCGTCTCGGGCGGCAGTTCGAGACGGGCCTCGAACGTGGTCTCGGTCCCCAGGGCGTCGGCGGCCTCGGGCGTCAGCTCCAACCGGAGCGCCGACTCATCCAGGGTGATGGAGCGCACGCCCTCGCTGGTGCCGTGGGTGCCGTGCCGGGCCACCAGGTAGACCTCCTCGTAGCCCATCACGTAGAGGTGCTCGGACTCGTCGTCGGCGGACTCGGCCAGGAAGAGCACGCGCTGGCGACGCTCGTCGCGCCGGCCGAAGTCGCGGCAGGTCATGGCCGCGGCCGGGACGTAGGCGACGTCCCCGTGGATCGGGGGCGGAGGCGGCGGGCGGCGATCGGAGCGGTCGTCGCCCCATGAGTTGTAGCGGCGGTCGTAGTGTTCGCCGTACGTCGTGGGCATGCCGATCGGCGCGGCGGTCGGCAGCGCGGCCAGCAGCCAGCCGGGCGACTCCGTGCGGGGGAACGCGGTCAGCTCCGCCAGCGCCGCCGGCGCGGGCACGTCCTCGAACGGCGGCGCGGAGGAGTCGACGCGCCCGGTGTAGCCCCGGCTGCCGACCGGGAACGCCAGCTCGCAGGTGAACCAGGTGCCGGAATCGGCCTGGTAGGAGAGCTCGCGCAGGCGCTGGAACGGCTCGTCCAGCCCCTCGGCGGCGATCTCTCGGCCGTCGCGGGTGAGCGTGGTCCGCGCGTACGAGCCGACCTGGGTGCGGCGGACCTCCAGCCGCGTCCAGCCCGGCTCGGCGGCGTCGCGGGCGAGGTCGCCGATCTCCAACCGCAGGGCGTGGCCCTCGTCGTGCCGGGTCCGCCAGTGCTTGTTCTTTCGGGATCGTCTGGCCGCCATGGTCATCCTTCCTGGCCGTTGTCGCCGGTGAGCAGGTCGCGCAGCCGGCGGATCTCGCGCAGCAGGCCGCTGCCGCCCCTGCGGGCGGCCATGGCGCGTATCTCGGGGATCTCGCCGCGCGCCCCGGACCACTCGGCCGCCGCCGCGGCGAGGGTGACGAAGCCGGCCAGGCCGTTGCGGGGGCGCTCGCCCGGCGCGGGCAGCAGGGCGGGCAGGGCGGTGGCGGCGATCCGCCACACGTACGCGTGGGCGCCGCGCCGGGCCGCGGCGTCCAGCGCGGCGACCATGTCGATCATCCGCACCTCGCCGCTCGCCACGAGGAGCCCGGCCTGGCGGCCGACCTCCTCCGCCGGCAGTTCGCCACGCGCGGCGGTCTCCAGCAGGACGTCGACCGACTCGGGCACCCGCGGGTCGCCCAGGACCCGGGCGAGGACGACCGCGAACGCCGCCCCGACCGGCCCCTCCGCGCGGGCGAGCTCGCGGGCCTGCTCCGGCCCGACGGTGTCGTGCACCCAGTAGCGCCTGAGCGCGTGCGGCATGAGGTACGCGGCGGCGACCTCGCGGTGGGAGGGCAGCGTCGAGGTCCACCATTCGCGGTGCTCGCCGCCGCCGGAGTCCTCGGGGACGCTGAGCATCAGGTCGACCAGCGGCAGCCCGGTGGGCGCGACGGTGGCCGACGGCACCAGGCGTATGTCGTGGCTGTGGCTCCGATCGTGCCAGTCGTGACCTTCGCCTTCGCCGTTGCACCGCCACTCGACCTCGATCGCGACCTCCGGGCAGGTCCACCCGGCGACGATCCGGCCCGCGCCGGACGTCAGGCGTGCGGCCCGCCGCATGGCCTCGGGATCCGGGGTGCGCGGCAGGCGCAGCAGCGCCTGCTGGAGGTCCGCTGCCAGCGGCTTGGCCCCGGCCGCCTCGATCACCTCCAGCCGCCTGACGAGCTCGGCCGCCGCCACGTGCCCGGTGCTGTGCGTGGGCGTGGCCAGCAGCAGCGGCGGGAGGGTGTCCTCCTCGACGGCCCGCAGGATCTCGGCGGCGCGATGCAGCAGGAGCCGGAGCGGGGCGGCCAGCCGGGTCTTCGGCATGTAGCGCGTCCAGGCCTGCCGGACGGCCGCGGTCCCGGTCAGGGAATGCGTGGCGCCGTCGAACCACAGGCTGACCCACTCCCAAGCCTCCTCGCGGTACGTCCAGCCGGGCCCGCCGATCAGCCGGGGGCGCAGCTCCGCCACCATGCCCGCCCGGTCGCGGCCGACGAGCGTGACGAACCCGGCGAGCCGCCGTTCCCAGGCCTGCCAGGAGCGGGCCTCCTCCGTCATCAGCTCCTCGATGGACTCGATCGGGGCCGGGAAGGCGTGGACGCGTTCGGGCGCCGCGGGCAGCGGCGGCGGCACGAACGCGGGCTCGGCCTCGGCGACGCTGCCGCCCGCGAAGGCGGCGGAGGCCCGCAGGCCGAGGTGGGGCGGGAGCAGCTCGATCGCCTCGCGTACGGTGGCGCGACCCTCCTCGGTCATGCGGCCGGCATGGGCGACGGCCAGCTCGACGGCCTTCTCCTGCAACTCGGCCGAGTCGGCGGCGAACGCGCTGGCCAGCGACCCTGCGACCAGGCCGGCCAGCTCGGGCGCGCGCCGCACGGAACGGTCGAGCCACGACATCCCGGCGCGCACCAGCTTGCGCTCGGGGCGGAACAGCAGCGACTCCCACGCCTCGACCAGGTCGTCGGCGGCGAGCTCGCCGCAGGCGCGCAGGCGCTTCAGGGCCAGCTCGGCGACCGGGCCCGGGGAGGCGGGCAGCAGGCGCAGGTAATCGCGGGCGCGGGCGGCGGCCTCGGCGGGCGAGGGATCCAGCGCCTCGTGCAGGCGTACGAAGAACCGCAGGTCGATGGGCGTGCCGCCGAGCAGGAAGCGGCGCACGCAGCCGTCGATCAGCGCCTCGCGCCGCACCCGGCCCGACTCGGCCGCCTCCAGCAGCGCCCGCAGCCAGCCCTTCTCCGATGCTTTGTCCCACTGGAGCGCCCGGCCCACGCCCTGGGCCTCGAACAGGCGCGGCAGCAGGTGGTCGAGCAGCGGGTCGTCGGACAGCGACGGCTCACGGCTCACCCAGCCGGCCACCAGCGGCTCGTGCGGCGGCGGCTCGATGCCGGTCTCGCGGAGCAGGGCCAGGGCGAGCCCCATGCCGCGGTCGTCGGGCACGCGCAGGCGCAGCACCAGCCGCTCGGCCAGATCGGCGCGCCAGGCGGCGGGCCGGTCGGCGAGCACCGCGAGGACGAGGCCGACGTCGGCGTCGGGGCCGTCCCACTGCGGCGCGAAGTCGCGCCGGTAGAGCCAGGACGCCACGGCCGCCGCCCCGCCGAAGGTGGCCGCCCCCGCCACCCGCAAGGCGCTCCCGTAGGCGACCAGCCCGTCGTCCCACCGGTCGAACCGGGCCCGCAGCTCCTTCAGCAGCTCCGGCAGCCGGGCGGCGACCTCCTTGCGCCCCTGCTCGTCCAGCGCCTTGACCTGCTCGGCGAGCCGGTCGGCCTGGCGTGCGACGATCAGCTTCTCGATCTCTCCGCAGTGATCCACAGCGGGGACATTAACCACCGCCGCCGACACTTTTGGCCACACTGATTAAATCAGTCGCTTGACTTACGTATCCCCACCTGGTTGGCTGGCGGGAAGGGGTCCACTCGGGGAGGTCATGGTGGGTCAAGGATGCGGTGAGAGCCGCGTCTTCGAGCCGCGGGGGCCGTACGGGCCGGCTCGGTGGCGACCATGACGGTGCGGGCCGAGCGGGCCTGCGCGACCCGCGAGCAGATCCTTACGGCGGCCGAGCGGCTGTTCGCCGAGCACGGGGTGTTCGCCGTCTCCAACCGGCAGGTCAGCGAGGCCGCCGGGCAGGGCAACAACGCCGCCGTCGGCTACCACTTCGGCACGAAGACCGACCTGGTACGCGCGATCGTGCGCAAGCACATCGAGCGGATCGAGCGCGTCCGCCGCCGCATGCTGGCCGAGACGGCCGGGTCCGGCGAGGTACGCGACTGGGTGGCGTGCCTGGTGCGCCCGGTCACCGAGTATCTGGCCGAGATGGGCAACCCCACGTGGTTCGCCCGGTTCGGCGCGCAGGTGATGACCGACCCCGTCCTGCGCGACATCATGATCGACGACGCGCTGAGCTCCCCCACGCTCGTCGAGATCCTCGGCGAGCTGAAGCGGTGCCTGCCCGAGCTGCCGCCCGACGTACGGGCCGAGCGCAGGGACATGACGAGCCACCTCATGGCGCACGTGTGCGCCGAGCGCGAACGCGCGCTGGCCGAGGACACGCCCACGCCCCGTGCCGACTGGCACGACACGGCGACCGGGCTGATCGACGCGACCGTCGGGCTGTGGACAGCACCTGTCACAGCACCCATCATGGGGCCCGGCGGCCGGACCACCTCACGCAAAGGAAGCCGGCGATGACCGAGATCCACGAGTTTCCCATGGCCAGAGCGGCGGGCTGCCCGTTCGACCCGCCGCCGCCCCTGCGCGACCTGCAGAAGGAGGGGCCGCTGGCCAAGGTCAGGTTGTGGGACGGCAGCA
Organism: Nonomuraea sp. NPDC049625; assembly: GCF_040675285.1. NCBI lineage: Bacteria > Bacillati > Actinomycetota > Actinomycetes > Streptosporangiales > Streptosporangiaceae > Nonomuraea > Nonomuraea sp. NPDC049625. The sequence goes on from NZ_JBFAOQ010000005.1 coordinate 376,877, forward strand.
CCCCGTGGCTGGTGACCACGTACGCCGAGCAGCGGGCGCTGCTGGCCGACCCCAGGGTCAGCGCTGACGTCACCCGCCCCGGCTACCCGATCCAGGCGCCCCGCATCGGCGCCGGCGGCACGATCAGCTTCATCATGATGGACGACCCCGAGCACTCCCGGTTGCGGCGGATGGTGCAGGCCCAGTTCACCGTCAGGCGGACGGAGTCCCTGCGCCCGGCCGTGCAGAAGATCGTGGACGACCTGATCGACGATCTGCTGGCCGGCCCCAATCCGGTGGACCTGGTGGAGGCGTTCGCGCTGCCGGTGCCCTCGCTGGTGATCTGCGCGCTGCTCGGCGTGCCGTACGCCGACCACGACTTCTTCCAGGAGAACAGCAAGACCGTCATCAGGCGCAGCACGCCGCCCGAGGAGCGGGCCGCCGCCGGCGCGAGGCTGTTCGAGTACCTGGACTCCCTGATGGGCGAGAAGCTCGCCGACCCGGCGGACGACCTGCTGTCGAAGCTGGCCGAGCGGGTCAAGGCCGGCGAGATGACCCGGCAGGAGGCCGCCCAGATGGGCGTGCTGCTGCTGATCGCCGGGCACGAGACCACCGCCAACATGATCGCCCTGGGCACGCTCGCCCTCCTGCGGCACCCGGGCCAGCTCGCCCTCCTGCGCCACAACGACGACCCCCGGCTGGTCGCCAGCGCGGTGGAGGAGCTGCTGCGCTACCTCAACATCACCCACAGCGGGCGCCGCCGGGTCGCGCTGGCGGACATCGAGATCGGCGGCCAGGTCATCCGCGCGGGCGAGGGGATGATCATGGCCAACGACATCGCCAACCGCGACCCCGCGATCTTCCCCGACCCCGACGAGCTGGACATCCGCCGCGACGCCCGCCGCCACGTGGCCTTCGGCTTCGGCGTCCACCAGTGCCTGGGCCAGCCGCTGGCGCGGATGGAGCTGCAGGTCGCCTACAGCACGCTCTACCGGCGCATCCCGTCCCTGCGCCTGGCGGCGGACCTGGACCAGATCCCCTTCAAGCACGACGGCCAGGTCTACGGCGTCTACGAGCTCCCCGTCACCTGGTGACCCGCCGGCACCTGCTCAGCGGCAGAAGGGCGCCATGCCCATGACGGACTTCACCCCGCCGAGCAGGTGCTGGACGAAGTACTGGTCGCCGTCGAGCGGCTCGTCGGTCCACGCCTTGACGTCGTGGCCGAGGGTGGTGAGCCAGGCCCTGCCGCCGTCGTAGTACTGGCACCAGCTGACCGGGTGGTCGCCGCCGTGGCCGGGGTGTCCGAGGTTGCCGCGCACGCCGCGGGCCAGCGTGCTCTCGTCCACCTTGGCCAGGACGCGGACGCGCGTGGGGAACGGGACGAGGTTGTACCACTCGTCGGTGAAGGCCCAGCGCTGGGGCAGCCCCTGGGTGGAGGCGTCGCGCCGGTCGGCGGTGACGACGGTGCCCGGCTGGTTGGCGGCGTGGTCGTAGAAGTTGGCGTTGCCGAGCAGCCCTTCGTACCAGGGCCAGTTGTACTCGGTGCCGAAGGCGTTGTGCACGCCGACGAACCCGCCCCCGGCCCGGATGTACTGCCGCAGCGCGGTCTGCGCGGCGTCGTCGAGGGTGTCCCGGGTGGTGCTGAGGAACATCACCGCGTTGTACGGCAGCAGCCGCCCCGCCGAGGACAGCTGAGCGACGTCCTCGGTGTAGTCGACGGCGAAGCCGTCGTCCCGGCCCAGCTTGAGCACGGCCTTGATCGCGACGTTGTCGTCGTTGAGCGGCGGGTTGAGCCCGGGGCCGAGCGGGGTGCCGAGGTGCGCGTGGCGGGGACCGGCGGTGCGGCTGTAGACGAGCAGCCGGTAGCCCTTGGCGGGGTCGAAGTTGCCCCAGTCGTGGTAGCAGCGCGGGTCGGTGCCGCGGCAGACACCGTAGTCGGGGTCGCCGAGGTTCTGTGCCTCCTCGCGCGAGGCGGCGGAGCCGGGAGCGGTGGCGGTGAGCAGGAGTGCCGCCGCGCCGGTGAGGGCGGCGATCGACAGTCTGGTACGCATGGGCACCTCGCGCCTCGATCCACTAGATGGATCGGATGGTCCACTAAGAGGTTCGAGCGTAACCACGGCCCGGCACGAGAACAAGCTCTTGCCTTCACGTTCGGCCGAGGCTTATGGTGCGTCCGTCATATGGATCAATAGGTCCATGTAGCGGACCGCTGAAGGTGTGTGGTACCAGTGGAACGACGTAACTTCCTCATCGGCGCGGCCGCGACGCTGACCACCGCCGCCACGGTCGCGGAACCCGCCACGGCCGCCACGGAACGCCAGCCCGCCTCCCTCGGCGTCGCCGGCAAGGACTTCCCCAAGGTCTGCGGCAACCTGGGCAACCACAACCACTCCCCGCTCAAGCAGATCACCGCCAGGAACCTGAGCCGCCTGGGCGGCGCCTGGCACGTCAACCTCGAGGGCGGCAGCACCGCGGCGCACCAGCAGAGCACCTGCGTCGTCGAGAACGGCGTCCTGTACGTGCAGACCACGCAGCAGAACGTCTTCGCCGTGGACGGCCGGACCGGCGCGATCAAGTGGAAGACCAGCCTCGGCACCAGGCAGACCAACATGCGCGGCGTCGCCCTCGGCGAGGGCCTGGTCTTCTCCACCTCGGGCGCCAACATCGTCTATGCCTTGAAGAAGGACACCGGCCAGGTCGTCTGGCAGCGCCGGCTCATCACCGACGACGAGGGCGGCGGCGACACCGGCGGCTGCGACCCGCAGAACGGCCAGTGCGGCGGCCTGACCGGCACCCTGGCCGGCGCCGTCGTCTACCACGACGGCCTGATCTACGTCGGCATGCAGGGCAGCACCGGCGGCGCGCGCGGCCGGGCCTACGCGCTCACGGCCGCCACCGGCGAGGTCGCCTGGACCTTCTGGGCGTGCCCCGGCGAGGGCCAGTTCGGCAACGACACCTGGGAGGGCGAGTCCTGGAAGACCGGCGGCGCGGTGCCGTGGATCCACCCGGCCGTCGACCCGGAGCTGGGCCTGGTCTACTGGACGTTCGGCGGCTCCTACCCGCGCCTGGACGGCTCCGGCCGGGGCGGCGACAACCTGTTCGCCAACTCGATCGTGGCCATCGAGGCCAAGACCGGCAAGCGCAGGTGGCACTTCCAGTCGGTGCACCACGACATCTGGGACCTGGACAACGTCATGGCGCCCGTGCTCGTGGACATCAAGGTCAAGGGCAGACTGCGCAGGGCCGTCGTCTACGGCAGCAAGGCCGGCATGTTCTACATCCTCGACCGGGAGAGCGGCGAGCCGCTGCACGGCGTGGAGGAACGCCCCGTGCCGCAGGACCCCCGGCAGAAGACCGCGCCGACGCAGCCCTTCCCCGGCGGCGAGCCGTTCATCACGCAGGCGCCCGAGTTCGGCAAGGCGACCAGGCCGGTGCCGTTCTACGCCTGGGGCGGCCTCTACACGCCGCACTGGGACCGGGCCACGATCATCTTCCCGGGCGCGGGCGGCGGCGCGGACTGGGCGCACCTGTCGTACAACCCGCACACGGGCTGGATCTACGTCGGGTACGGGCTGATCAACTCCGGCTTCTCCAACACCCACGACGGCCGGGTCAACACCTCGCGCCCGCTGGGCGAGTACTTCGCGGGCGGCATCGCGGCCGTGGACCCGCGCACCAACGAGCCGGTGTGGACCCTCGAGCGCGAGTGGTCCCTGGCGCACGGCAACGGCATCCTGACCACCGGCGGCCGGGTGATGTTCCAGGGCGGGCCGGACGGGCTGCTGCACGCCATGGACGACACCGACGGCCGGATCCTGTGGAGCTTCCAGTGCGGCGCCGGCGTGCACACCAGCCCGATCAGCTACGAGATCGACGGCGAGCAGTATCTCGCGGTCCTGGCCGGCGGCAACGGGCTGCCTTATCCGGACATCCCCCGCGGGGACCACCTTTGGGCGTTCAAGCTGGGCGGCAAGGTGGCCCCGGCGGTCACGCCCACGCCGCCCAGGAAACGCAACGACATCAGGGCGGCGGCCGTCGCCGACATCACCGTCACGCTCGGCCGGATCTGGGACGCCGCGAACCAGCGGCCCGGCGCGACCGAGAACACCGTCGCCCAGAACGCCATGTCACCCCAGCACCTGCGGGTGCCGAAGGGCACGACGGTCACCTTCGCCAACCCGGCCGACAACAAGTCCGCGCACGCCGCCGTGTCGTTCTTCGAGTACGAGTTCGACAGCGGCGTGCTGATGCCCGGCCAGTCCTTCACCCACACGTTCGACACGGCGGGCGAGTACTTCTACAACGACGCGATCTTCCCGCAGAACACCGGCAAGATCGTCGTCTACTGACGGCGCTCAGGCGAGGGGGTGGTCGAAGCCGCGTTCGGACATGCGCTTGGCCACCTCCCGCAGGTCCGCGGCGAACTCCGCGACGCGGTCGTCGCCGAAGCGCACCGTCGGGCCGCTGAGCGTCAGCGCCGCCACGGTCGCCCCCGAGCCGCTCGTCACGGGCACGGCGACCGCCGACAGGCCGGGCTCGCGCTCGCCGTGGCTGACCGCGTAGCCGTCGCGCGCCGCCTGGTCGATCCACTCCCGCAGGGTGGCCGTGTGGGACTCGCCGTACGGGGAGGAGCGGGCGACTCGGGACAGCAGCCGCTCGGGGGCGTCCTTGAGCAGGATCTTCGAGGAGGCCCCCGCCCACAGCGGCAGCTCGTCGCCGACCCGTACGACGTGGCGCAGCGGCTGCGGGCTCTCCTGCTGGGCGATGCAGACGCGGTGGACGTCGCGCAGCACGTACAGGTTGACGGTCTCCCGCTGCCGCGCGCCGAGCTCGCGCATGAGCTGGACGGTCTCCGGCGGCAGCTCCCACGCCGTGCGGGCCAGGTGCGCCCACCGCCACAGGGCGGGGCCGGCCGCGTAGCCCTTCGGCGTGCTCCACAGCAGCCCCATGTGCTCCAGGGTCTGCAGCAGCCGCAGCGCCGTCGTCTTGGCCAGCCCCGTCTCCTCGACGACCTCGCGGATGGTCAGCGTCCGCCGCTCCTCGGTGAGCAGCGACAGGATGTCGAACGCCCGCTGGACGCTGCGCACGCCGCCGCTCTCACCGGACTCTGCGGGAAGGTTCGAAGGCACGGGTCCTCACTTGTGGGTAGAAGGTGAACCTGCTGCCCACCTTCTCATGCGGTCCGCAGGCTAACATCCGGTCCGCTTGATGGTCCATATGATCCGCTATGTGGTTCAGGGTCTTGCCAGAACCCGTACCGTCCTCATACCGTGAGGCCATCCACAGTGCGGTTCATGAGAACCGCTTAGCGGATCCATGGAGCCGCCATGAACGCAATCCACGACACCGGCTGCCTGGTCGCCGGCCAGTGGCTCACCGAAGGACCGCGGGCCGAGCGCGTCGGCCCCTACGCCCGCCAGGTCGTCAGCCGGGCCAGAACGGCGCAGGCCGACGACGTCACCACAGCTCTCGGCTACGCCCAGCGGTCGGCCAGGACGATCGCGCGGCTGGCCCCGGCCACCCGCGCGGACATCCTGGAGCGCGCCGCCGCCGCGATCAGCGAGCGCGGCGAGGAGTTCGCTCGCCTCCTGGCGCTCGAACTGGGCAAACCGCTCAAGGACGGGCGCGGCGAGGTGCTGCGGGTGGCCGACACGCTGTCCGTCGCGGCGGCCGAGGCCAGGCGGATCGGCGGCGAGGTGCTGCCGGTGGCGGGCTGGGCGCGCGGGGTCGGCAACACCGCCCTCACCCAGCGCGCCCCGGCGGGCCCGGTGCTGGCGATCACGCCGTTCAACGCGCCCGCGAACCTGCTGGCCCACAAGCTCGCCGCCTCCTTCGCCGCCGGCAACACCACCATCGTCAAGCCGCCGCCGCAGGCCCCGGCCGTCTCCACGGCGCTGGTCGAGTTGCTGCTCGACGCCGGCATGCCGGTCGAGGCCGTACAGGTCCTGCACGGCGGCGGCGAGGTGGGCGCGCGGCTGTGCGCGGCGCCGGAGATCGCCGTGGTGAGCTTCACCGGCGGCGTCGCGGCCGGGCACGCCGTCGCCCACGCCGCCGGGCCGAAGCGGGTGCTGCTCGAACTCGGCGGCAACGCCGCGACCATCGTGTGCGAGGACGCCGACGTCGCCGAGGCGGCCCGGGTCTGCGCCCGCACCGGCTACAGCAACTCCGGCCAGAGCTGCATCTCGGTGCAGCGCGTCTACGTCCAGCGCTCCCGCTTCGAGGCCTTCGCCGACGCCCTGACCGGCGAGGTGAAGGCCCTGGCCGTGGGCGACCCCCTCGACCCGGCGACCGACGTGGGCTCGATGGTGGACGACGCCGCGGCCGAGCGCGTGGTCCGCTGGAGCGCCGAGGCCGCCGGGGCGGGCGCCCGCATCACCGCGGGCGGCAGCCGCGACGGGGCGGTGATGGCGCCCACCGTCGTGGTCGCGCCGCCCCGCGACGCGCGGGTGGTCAGGGAGGAGGTGTTCGGCGCGCTGGTGGCCGTGCTCCCGTACGACGGCTTCGACGAGGTGATCGAGGAGTGCAACCGCAGCTCGTACGGCCTTCAGGCCGGGATCTTCACCCACGACGTGCGCCGCATCCTCACCGCCTGGCGGGAGCTGGAGGTCGGCGGCCTGATCGTCAACGGCTCCTCCAACTTCCGCCTCGACCACGTCCCGTTCGGCGGCGTGAAGGACTCCGGCATCGGCCGCGAGTCGCCCCGCTGGATGATCGAGGACTTCACCGTGACCAAGACCCTCATGCTCAAGGGGCTGACGATCTGGGGAGATCAATGACCACCGCCGCCCACGCGCTCGTCGCGCAACTGGAGGAGCTGGGCGTCGAGTACGTCTTCGGCACCTGCGGGCACACCAACATCGCGGTGCTCGACGCGCTGGCCGACAGTCCCATCCGCTTCGTCATCGCCCGCCACGAGCAGGCCGCCGCGCACGCCGCCGACGGCTACGCCCGCGCCGGCGGCAAGCCCGGCGTGCTGCTCGTGCACGTGGGGCCCGGCCTGACCAACGCCGCCACCGGCGTCATGACCGCCGCGCTCGACTCCGTGCCCCTCATCGTGATCTCCGGCGACATCCCCTCCTACTACCGGGGCCGCCACCCGCACCAGGAGATCAACCTGCACGCCGACGGCGACCAGGCGTCGGTCTTCCGCCCCTTCGTCAAGCGGGCCTGGAACGTGCACCGCGCCCAGGACCTGGGCCGGGCCGTGGAGCGGGCCTTCTGGACGGCGTTGTCGGGACGGCCGGGCGCCACGCTCGTCAACGTGCCGATGGACGTCTTCTCCCGGCCCGCGACGCCGTACCCGCCGATCAGCCACGCGGCGCCGCCCGACCTGCCCGAGGCCGGCGCCGAGCTGATCGCCGCGACCCTGGCGGCGGCCGAGCGACCGCTCGTCTACGTCGGCGGCGGCCTGCGTGAGGATGCCGACGCGCTGATCGCGCTGGCCGAGCATCTGGACCTCCCCATCGCGCACTCGCTCATGGCCAAGGGCACCGTGCCCGACGCCCACCCGCTCGTGCTGGGCATGCCCGGATTCTGGGGGCTGGAGCTGACGAACGCGTACGCCAGGGAGGCCGACGTCGTGCTCGCCCTGGCCACCCGCTTCGCCGAGACCGACGCCAGCTCCTGGGACCCCCGCTTCACCTGGGACTTCTCCGCCGGCAGCACGCTGATCCAGATCGACATCGACCCGGCCGAGCTCGGCCGCAACTACCCGGTGGCGATCGGCGCGGTCGCCGACGTGGGGCTCGCGGTCAGGGCGCTGGCCGAGGCCGCCAAGGCCCATCCCCCGGCCGACAGGCCGGAGCTGAGGGAGCAGATCCGCGAGGCCAGGTCCGGGCTGTTCACCGCGAGCAGGGAGCGCGGCCGGAGCGAGGACTTCCCGCTGCGGCCCGAGCGCATCCTGGCGGACCTGCGCGAGGCGATCCCCGCCGACGCCGTGCTGGTCACCGACGTGGGCTGGAACAAGAACGGCGTCGCCCAGTGCTACGAGCTGCCGCCGCAGGGGCGGTTCATCACCCCCGGCGGCGCCTCCACCATGGGGTTCGGCCCGGCCGCGGCCGTGGGCGTGCAGCTGGCCCGGCCGGAGCGGACGGTGGTCGCGCTCATCGGCGACGGCGGCATGAGCGCGCAGCTGCCCGCCGTGCCGCTCGCGGTCGAGCAGGGCGCCCCCGTGATCTTCGTGGTGATGAACAACAGGTCGCACGGGACCATCTCGGACCTGCAGGCGGCCCACTTCGGCCGCAGCCACGGCTGCGACTTCACCGACCCGGCCGGGCGGCCCTACAGCCCGGACTTCGCCGCGCTCGCCGTCGCGTGCGGCGCCGACGGCCACACCGTCACCACGCCCGCCGAGCTCGGCGCGGCCCTGCGCGCGGCCGTCGCGAACCGGCGTCCCGCGGTCATCGACGTCCCGATGGTGAACGAACCGGTGCCGACACCCGGCCACTGGAACATCAAGGACATCTATCAGGGGATGTTCTCCGACTGAAACCGTTGCGCGTTCGATATTTCCTCCGCTTCCGTGCGGCGCTATAACGAACGTACTAGTCCGTGAATTAACTCTCTCACCTACCCCCAGAGGTGAATCGTGAGATTTCCGATCGTCGCGGCCGCGTTCATCCTGCTCGCCGCCTGTGCCCCGCCCGGACAGTCGAACCAGTCAGGCGCCGGCGCCACCGGACCCATCAAGATCGCGAACGTCGACGCCCAGAGCGGGCAGCTCAGCTCGCTCGGCCAGTGGGAGCACAAAGGCGTGAAGCTGGCCATCGACGAGGCCAACAAGGCCGGCGGCGTCGACGGGCGGCAGATCCAGCTCGACCTGTTCGACAGCCAGGGCGACCCGACCGTGGGCACCAACCTGGCCAGGAAGATCGCCGGCGAGGGCTACGTCGCCATGCTCGGCACCGCCGAGAGCGCGGTCACCCTGGCCATGGCGCCCATCCTCAAAGACGCCAAGATCCCGAACATCACCTCGGGCCAGTCGCCCAAGCTCGCCGAGCTGAAGAGCCCGTTCCTCTTTCTCAACGCGCCGACCAGCGTCACCTTCGACGAGACGCTCGCCAAATACCTGGTCGACGAGAAGGGGCAGAAGAAGATCGCGCTGATCAGCAACAACGGCGCCTACGGCAGCGGCGAGCACGACGCCTTCCTCAACGCCCTCAAGACCAGGAGCGTCACCCCGCTGGCCGACGAGGTCGTCACCCCCGACCAGAAGGACTTCAACGCCAACCTCGCCAAGATCCGCGAGAAGGACCCGGAGGTGCTGTTCATCGGCGCCGAGGAGGTCCAGTCGGGGCTGATCGCCAAGCAGGCCCGCGAGCTGGGGCTCAAGGCCGTCTTCGCCGGCGGCGCCCCGATGGGCACCGACGTGTACGCCACCACGGCCGGGCTGAAGAACGCCGAGGGCTCGATCGTCAGCTCGCCCTACCTGAGCAACGACGCCAGCGACGCCATCAAGGCGTTCGCCGCCAAGTACAAGGCCGCCTATAACGAGGAGGCCCGGATGCACGTCGCCAAGGCGTACGACGGCGCGTCGATCCTCATCGAGGCGCTCAAGCAGACCAAGGGCGAGGGCGGGCAGAAGCTGGCCGACGCCATCCGCGGCGTCAAGCGCGCCGGGCTGCTGGGCGACTACGACTACGACGCCAACGGCGTCGGCATCCACACCACCAAGATCGGCCTGGTCAAGGACGGCAAGGTCGTGCCCGAGGCCGCGAGCTGACGTGCAGGTATTCCTCCAGACCCTGATCGGCGGGGTCACGTTCGGAGCGGTGTACGCGCTGGTGGCGATGGGGTTCTCGATCGTCTACCGCACCATGGGGCTGGTCAACTTCGCCCACGGCAGCGTCGTCATGATCGGCGCGTACGCCGCCTCCACGTTCTACCTGGCCAGCCGGCTCCCCTTCGCCGTCGCGATCGTCGTGGCCATCGCGGTCACCGGACTCATCGGCCTGGTGATCGAGCGCTTCCTGCGCCCCCTGGAGAACAAGGACTTCACGCTGATGCTGATCGGCACGATCGGCTTCGGCGCCGTCCTGGAGGCGGGGGCGGTCCTCGTCTGGGGGGCCACCGGCCACGCGGTGCCCTCCCCCGTCGCCACCGAGCCGATCGACCTGGCCGGCGTCCGCATCCCCACGTACAACGTGCTCGTGATCGCGGTCGCGGCGGCGGCGACCGGGCTGCTGGCGCTGTTCCTGCAGCGCACCAAGCGCGGCGCGGCCATGCAGGCGGTCGCCATGGACCACCAGGCCGCCACCGCGGTCGGCATCCACGTCGGGCGCAGCAACGCCATGGCCTTCGCCATCGGCGCGGGCCTGGCGGCGCTGGCGGGCAGCCTGGTCGGGCCCATGCTGTACGTCAACCCGACCATGGGCGGCACCCTGGGCATCAAGGGCTTCGCGGCCGCCATGCTGGGCGGCTTCGGCAGCATGCCGGGGGCGATCGTCGGCGGGCTGGCCTTCGGGCTGCTCGACGCGTTCGCCGCGGGCAACTTCCAGGAGTACTCGGAGCTGGTGACGTTCCTGGTGTTCGCCGCCGTGGTCATGATCCGCCCGACCGGCATCTTCGGAGAGGCCACGGTGAACCGCGCATGAGACGTCTGGCCTGGCTCGTCCCCGTCGCCGTGGCCGCCTGGCTGCTCCCCTACGGCCTCGGCGGCTACTCGATGCACGTCGCCGACGTGGCGATCATCTTCGCGATCCTGGCCGTCGGCCTCGGCCTGACCATGGGCGTGGCCGGGCAGATCAACCTGGCCCAGGTCGCCTTCTTCGGCGTCGGCGCCTACACCGTGGCCATCCTCACCACGCAGGCCGGCTTCGGCTTCTGGACCGCCGCGGTCCTGGCGGTGGTGGCCGCCGCGGTCTTCGGCGCGCTCGTGGGGGTGCCCGCGCTGCGCATGCAGTCGCACTACCTGGGCATCGTGACGCTCGGCCTGGCCCTGGCCTTCACCAACTGGGTCACCAATGCCACCGTCGCGGGCCGCGCCGAGGGCATCAGCGATGTGCCGGTACCGCCGATGTTCGGCCTCGACCTGTCCAGCGGCTACCTCTTCTACTACGTCGAGCTGATCGTCTTCGCGCTCGTCCTGGCCTTCGCCCTGCTGGTCGCCCACTCCCCGCTGGGCCGCAGACTCCGCGCCATGCGCGACGACGACCTCGCGGCGGGCGCGCTGGGCGCGGAGATCCCGCTGCTGCGCATGACCGCCTTCGTGCTGTCCGGCCTGTACGGCGGCGTCGCGGGCGTCCTGTACGCCGGGCTCATCCGTTTCGTCGCTCCCGAGTCGTTCAACATCGCCAACATGTTCCTCCTGCTCGCCATGGTGATCATCGGCGGCCGGAGCAGCGTCCTGGGCTGCGTCGTCGGCGCCGTCGCGCTCTCCCTGGTCAGGGAGGCGCTGCTGGACGCCTCCGCCTACGCCCAGCTCGGTTACGGCCTCGTGGTCGTGCTCGTGGTGGTGTTCGCGCCCAAGGGCCTGGCCGGGCTGCCCCGCCAGCTCCTACGGCGCCGCCGCGACGGCTCGCGTGCCCAGCTCGGCCCCTTCCGGCCGTACGAGGCCGCCGCGCCCGCCCCTTCGGACGGCGACGTGCTGGAGGTCCGGGACGTGACCAAGCGGTTCAAGGGCCTGGTCGCGCTCGACGGGGTGTCGCTCACCGTGCCCGCCGGGCAGATCCGCGGCATCGTGGGGCCCAACGGCTCGGGCAAGACCACGCTGTTCAACGTCATCAGCGGCTTCTACACGCCCACCCAGGGGTCGGTGCGGCTGCGCGGGCGCGACGTGACGGGGGCGGCGCCGTACCGGCTGTCGCACCGCGGCGTGGCCAGGACCTTCCAGAACCTGCGCCTGTTCGAGGACCTCAGCGTGCGCGAGAACCTGCTCGTCGGCCTGGACCGCACTCCCACCACGTGGATCTGGCGCTACCCGAGCCTGCCCTGGAAGGTGCTGGGCTACGAGCGGGAGCTGCGCGAGCGGGCCGGGGACCTCATCGAGCGGTTCGGGCTGGGCGAGGTCGCCGACGCCGAGCCGCGCTCGCTGCCGTACGGGATCCAGCGGCGCATCGAGCTGGCCCGCGCCATGGCCATGCGGCCCGGCCTGCTCCTGCTGGACGAGCCCGCCGCCGGGATGAATGGTGAGGAGGTGCGCCGGCTCGGCGAGATCGTCCGCTCCATCAGGGACTCCGGCGTGACCGTCGTGATCATCGAGCACAACATGGGCCTGGTCATGTCGCTGTGCGAGCAGGTCACCGTGCTGTCGGGCGGCCGCGTCATCGCGGACGGCCCGCCGGCCGAGGTGGCCGTGCACCCCGACGTCGTGGCCGCCTACCTCGGCGACTCGATGACCGCCCCCACCGCCGAGGAGGCCACCCGTTGAGCACGCTCACCGTCGAGAACCTCTCCGTCCACTACGGCGGCGTACGGGCCGCCCACGACGTCTCCTTCACCGTCGAACCCGGCCAGTCGCTGGGGATCATCGGCGCCAACGGCGCGGGCAAGACCTCCACGCTCAAGGCCGTCATGGGCCTGGCGCCCCGGCAGGCCGGCGCGATCCGCTTCGGCGGGCACGACCTGCTGCGCACGCCCGCGCACACCCTGGTGCGGCACGGCATCGGCTACGTCCCCGAGGGCCGGCACGTATTCCCCGGCCTGAGCGTCGAGAAGAACCTCCTGCTCGGGGCCTACACGCAGAGCTGGAAGCGCACGCCCATCGACGAGGTGTACGAGGTCTTCCCGGTGCTGCGCGAGATGCGCCACCGCCTGGCGGGGGCCCTGTCCGGGGGCCAGCAGCAGATGCTGGCCGTCGGACGGGCGCTGATGTGCCGCCCCAAGGTGATGCTGCTGGACGAGCCCTCGATGGGGCTGTCGCCGATCCTCGTCGCCGAGATCGCCGCCGTGCTCAAGCGGCTCAACGCCGACGGCCTGGCCATCCTGCTCGTCGAGCAGAACGCCAAGCTCACCTTCGACGTCACCACGACCTGCCTGGTGATGGAGAACGGCGAGATCGCCGCCACCGGCACCTCGGCCGAGCTCCGCGACGACCCCCAGGTCCGGCGCATCTACCTCGGCCTGTGACCCCCCGGCGGCACCCTGCGGCCGGGGGGCGGGTCAGCCTGCGATCTCCGCGATGTCCGGCTCCAGCAGGGGGAAGCGCTTGAGCACCTCCGGGTCGTGGCCGGCGACCACCAGGTGGGGCCCGTCGGCCAGCTCGTTGATCCGGTCGAAGGCGCCGTACATGCCGGTCATGCTGTGCAGGATCGGGAACGGCCGGTCGCCCTCGATGTTCTCGTAGAAGTGGCTCGCGTCGGAGGCCAGCACGACGTGCCCGCGGGCGGTGCGCACGCGCACCACCTGCATGCCCGCCGTGTGGCCGCCGACCAGGTGCGCGCTCAGCCCGGGCACCACGGTCGCGTCGCCGTCGAGCAGGGACACGCGGCCGTCCCGGCGGGCGGCCTGGAGGTGGGCGAGGTCGTCGTCGTTCAGCAGCCAGCGCTCCCCCGTGACGCGCTCGGCCCAGGGTCCCGTCCAGTAGTCCAGTTCGGCTTGCTGCAGGACGTAGCGGGCGGAGGTGAACTCGGCTGCGGTGCCGGTGTGGTCGTAGTGCAGGTGGGTCAGCACCACGTGATCGACGGCGTCCGCCGCCACGCCCAGCCGGGCCAGCGCCTCCACCGGCGAGGCCAGGTAGCGCAGCCCCGCGGCCCGTTCGGCGCGCGCCCGGCCGATGCCGGTGTCGATGACGACGGTGTGCTCGTCGTTGACGGCCAGCCAGACGTAGTACGCGGTGGGGTGCGGCTCGGCTCCCCGGGTGTCGTAGCCGTGGAAGTGCTCGCCACGCCGGGCGTCGCGCTCGGCGTAGCGCAGGGCGTACACGCGGAAACCGGTCACACCCGCACCGGTTCCTTGAGCCCGAGCTGCTCGGTGGGGACGCGGTAGGTCTCCCGGGCGGTGGCCACGGCGGCCACGTTGACCAGGCACACGACGGCGGTGATGACCGACACGCCCAGCCAGCTGCCCTGGCCGGTGCCTGCCAGCGCCGTGGCCACGGTCGGCGCGAAGCCGGCGATCGCGAAGCCGATCTGGGTGCCGATCGCCATGCCCGACAGGCGGACCCGGGTGGTGAACATCTCACCGTAGAACGACGGCCAGACGCCGCTGGTGGCGCTGTGCACGATGCCGAACATCAGGATGCCCACGACGAAGATCAGGGGGTAGCTGCCGATGGAGATCGACCACAGGTAGGCGAACATCAGCGCCGCGCAGCCCAGCGAGCCGCCGATGAAGACCGGCTTGCGGCCGATCCGGTCCGACAGCCGTCCCCACAGCGGGATCGTGATCACCGCGGCGACGTTGGCCAGCACGCCGACCCACAGCATGGGGCCGCGTTCCAGGTGCATGGTGTTGACGGCGTACGACAGCGCGTGGACGGTGAAGATCGTGCTCACCGAGGCGATGACCGCGGCCACGACCACGCGCAGCACGTCCCCCCGCTGCTCGCGGAAGAGCACGGCCAGCGGCATCCTGGCCACGTTGTTGGTGGCGACCTCCTGCTCGAAGGCGGGCGTCTCCTCCAGCGTGCGGCGGATGACCAGCCCGACGGCGGCCACCCCGATGCTCAGCCAGAACGGCACCCGCCAGCCCCAGCTCAGCAGCTGGTCCTCGGGCAGCGCGGCGATCGGCAGGAAGATCGCGGTGGCGATGATCTGCCCGGCCTGGGTGCCGTTGAGCGTGAAGCTGGTGTAGTAGGCCCGGCGGTTGTCGGGGGCGTGTTCGAGCGTCATCGAGTTGGCGCCGGCCTGCTCGCCGGAGACGGAGAAGCCCTGCAGCAGGCGCAGGACCACGAGCAGGACCGGGGCGAGCACGCCGACCTGGTCGTAGGTGGGCAGGCAGCCCACCAGGAACGTCGAGGCGCCCATCATGACCAGCGTGGTGACCAGGACCTTCTTGCGGCCGAACTTGTCGCCCACGTGCCCGAGCACGAACGCGCCGACCGGCCTGGCCAGATAGCCGACGCCGAAGGTGGCCAGAGCCAGGAGCGTACCCGTGGCGGGCGAGCTGGACGGAAAGAAGATCTTGCTGAAGACGAGCGCGGCCGCGGTGCCGTAGATGAAGAAGTCGTAGTACTCCAAGGCACTACCGATCCATGCAGCTATAGCCGCTTTGCGAGGTTTGCCCTGCACCGTCACGATTATGCTCCTCACGGGGGAATGGCATAGCGCAGTGGCAGGAAACTAACTCACCGGTTCGTACATTACAAGGATGTTGCCAATCGGTTACCTGACAGGCCCTGTAATCAGGCCCTGTAATCAGGCCCTGTAATCAGGCCCTGTAATCAGGCCCAGTGATCAGGCCCAGTGATCAGGCAGGGCCGCGGAGGTAGGCGACGACCATCTCGCCCACCATCCGGCGCAGCCGGTCGCGGTGCTCCGGCGCCGTCATGTCGCGCCCGAACAGCGCGCCGAACGTGTGCTGGTTGGCCACCCGGAAGAAGCAGAACGAGCTGATCATCATGTGCACGTCGATCGCGTCGGCGTCGGTCACGAACTCGCCCGAAGCCTGCCCCGCGTCCAGGATGCGCGAGATGACGTCGAGCACGGGCGTGCCGAGGTTGGCCAGCACCTCGGACTTGCGGATGTGCTCGGCCTGGTGGACGTTCTCGATGGCGACGAGCTTGATGAAGTCGCGGTGCAGGTCGTGGTGGTCGAAGGTCAGCTCCGCCAGGGTGCGGATCGCCTCCACCGGGGCCAGGTGCTCGACGTCGATCGTCCGCTCCATCGCCCGGACCTCGGTGTAGGCCTTCTCCAGGACCGCGATGTAGAGGCGCTCCTTGCTGCCGAAGTAGTAGTAGATCATGCGCTTGGTCGTGCGCATGCGCTCGGCGATCTCGTCCACGCGCGCGCCCGCGTACCCGTGCCGGGCGAACTCCTGCTGGGCGACCTTGAGGATCTCCGCCTTGGTGCGCTCGGCGTCCCGCTGGCGTTCGGAGGCGACGGGTTGCGTGGTCATCTGGTACCTCCGAGGAGACCCCCGCCTTCAGGCGGGGAATGAATCGGACTCCTGCGGAGCAGGGCAGGAGCAGGCGATTCGCCGCCGGGCGGACCGCCGTCATCTACTGCAACCGAGCAGCAGTCAACTGATCATTCTGTCAGAATATGAGGTGTGGCGCAGTTGGTGAAGCGGGCCTACAAGTACCGCTTCTACCCGACCCCTGAGCAGGCCGGCGAGCTTGCCCGGACGTTCGGCTGTGTGCGTCTGGTCTACAACAAGGCTCTGGAAGAGCGGACCCGTGCCTATATCCTGGAAGGCAGGCGGGTCTCCTATGTGGAGTCCTCCGCGGCGCTGACGGCGTGGAAGAAGACGCCCGAGCTGGCGTTCCTGGGTGAGGTGTCGTCGGTGCCGTTGCAGCAGGCGCTGCGCCACCTCCAAGCCGGGTTCGCGAACTTCTTCGCGCGCAGGGCCAAGTACCCGACGTTCAAGAGCAGGAAGAAGGCACGCGCGAGCGCGGAGTACACCCGCTCGGCCTTCCGCTGGCGGGATGGCCGGCTCACTCTGGCGAAGATGGACGGGCCGTTGGACATCGTGTGGTCGCGTCCGCTGCCCGAGGGGGCCGAGCCGTCCACGGTCACGGTCTCCCGGGATGCGGCCGGGCGATGGTTCGTGTCCATCCTGGTCGAGGAGAAGATCTCGCCGCTGGCGCCGGTCGAGGCGTCGGTGGGCGTGGACGCGGGCATCACGGCGCTGGCCACGCTGTCGACCGGCGAGAAGATCGTCAACCCGCGTCACGAGCGTGCCGACCGGCGCAGGCTGGCCCGGGCTCAGCGATCGCTGGCCCGTAAGGAGAAGGGATCGAACAACCGGGCCAAGGCCCGGCTGCGCGTGGGCAAGGTGTACGCCCGGATCGCCGACCGGCGCCGGGATCATCTGCACAAGGTCACCACACGGCTTGTTCGCGAGAATCAAGTGATCGCCGTGGAGGACCTGACGGTTCGCAACATGGTCAAGAACCGCTCGCTGGCCCGCGCCATCTCGGATGCGGCCTGGCGCGACCTGCGGATGATGCTGGAGTACAAGGCCGCCTGGTACGGGCGCACGCTGGTGGCGGTGGACCGCTGGTTCCCCTCCTCCAAGCTGTGCTCAGCCTGCGGGGCCCTGCAAGAGGCGCTGCCGTTGAACGTCCGGGAATGGACCTGCGGTTGCGGCGCGGTCCACGACCGGGACGTCAACGGTGCGAAGAATGTGCTCGCCGCCGGGCTGGCGGAGAGCTGAAACGCCTGTGGAGCTGGTGTAAGACCTCAACGAGAGTCCTCTCGGGCGGGCGACCGGCGGTGAAGCAGGAAGACCGACCGGCGACGGTTGGACCACCCTCGTTTACAAGGGGGAGGAGGTCAACTTAGTGAGGTCCGGCGTGCTGCACGGAGAGCCGGATCGGGGCGTTCCCGGCGCCGTACCCCTCGTAGCCGCCCGTGCGCTGGACGAGCTCGAAGAAGACGCGGCCCACGGTGACGGTGTACAGGTGCAGGAACTCGCCGTGGGCGTCCCGGTCGTACAGCACGCCCAGCTCCCTGAGCTCGGGGTCGACGTTGTCGTGGCGGGCCTCCAGGTCGTCGTAGTAGTTGGCGGGGATGGGCAGCAGCAGCTCCGGATGCTCGGCCCGCAGGCGGCGGGCGACGGCCACGACGTCGTCGCAGGCGAGCGCGACGTGCTGCCACGCCAGGTCCCGTGCGCCGACCTGAGTGAGGTTGATGACCATCCGGACCGCGCCCTCGGCGGCCGACATCGCCTTGCTGCGCAGCAGCCCGTACGGGTCGGGCAGCTCCAGGCTCTCCTGGGGCCGCAGGCCGAGCACGGTGCGGTAGAACAGCTCAGCCTCGTCGAAATAGTGGAACGGCTGGGTGAGGGCCACGTGGTCGATGCGGGTGATCTCCCCGGCGACCGGCCCAGAGAGCGGCCTCGCGGGGTCGAAGTCGTCGAGCCAGGCCGTGTCGCAGAAGAAGATCTCGGTGCCGTCGGGGGCGGCGACGGCGTCCAGGCGCGCCTCCCTGGGCGCGCGCTCGCGCGGCAGGACCGGCGACAGCAGCGACTCGGCGTGCTTGACCGCCGCGCCGGGGTCGGGGCTGTCCAGCCCGATGGCGACCAGCGCAGGGTCCCCGCCTGCGGCGTTCAGCAGCAGCCGCGCGCCGCCCTGCTCCCACAGCTCGACGGGTTTGGTGGGATGCGTCCCGGTACGTTGGAAGCCGAGCGCGCTCAGCACTCCGCCGAGCGCTTCAGGGGCGGCCAGCTCCGCGAAGGCGAACCCGGTGGGGACGGCCGGATGCGCGGCCCCGTACAGGGTGTCCTCCAGGGCGATGAGCGAGCGCATGCCGTCGCGGGCCGTGCGGGCGGTGCCGGCCTGGCGGAAGTGGTCGTTGAAGACCTCCAGCGAGAGCGGGCCGGTATATCCGGCGTCGAGGACGTGCCGCACCAGCCCCGCCACGTCGAAGTTGCCCTGGCCGGGGAAGCAACGGTGGTGGCGGCTCCACTGCAGCACGTCCATGGCCAGCAGCGGCGCGTCGGCGAGCTGGAGGAAGAAGATCTTCTCGCCGGGGATCGCCTCGATGCCGATCGGGTCGGAGCCGCGCGACAGGATGTGGAAGCTGTCCAGGCAGGTGCCCAGATTCGGGTGGTCGGCCATGCGCACCAGGCGCCAGGCGTGGAGATACTCGTTGACGTGCCGGCCCCAGGCCAGCGCCTCGTAGGCGATGCGGATCCCGTGCTCGGCCGCCCGTTCGGCGAGCAGCCGCAGCTGGGAGGCGGCCAGCTCGTCGTCGCCGATCGCCTCGGGCGAGACGTTGGAGCAGACCAGCAGCAGGTCGGCGCCCAGCCGCTCCATGGTCCGGAACTTGTGCTCGGCGCGGCGCAGGTTGCGGGCCAGCAGGTCGGCGGGCACGGCCTCGAAGTCGCGGAAGGGCTGGTAGAGGTCGATGGAGAGCCCCAGGTCCGCGGCGCGGGCCCGGATCTCCTCGGGCGGCAGCGGGCAGACCAGCAGGTCGTTCTCGAAGATCTCCACGCCGTCGAACCCGGCGGCGGCGATGGCGTCCAGCTTCTCGGTCAGCGTGCCGCTCACCGACACGGTGGCGATGGACTTGCGCATGACTTCTCCTCAGACGGTCACCAGGTCGGTCAGGTGGGCGAGCATGCGCTCGGTGTCGGGTTCGCGGCCGGTGAACAGGCGGAAGGCGTGCGCGGCCTGGAAGACGACCATGCCGCCGCCGTCCAGCGTCCGGCAGCCCGCCGCGCGGGCCTGCTTGAGCAGCTCCGTCTCCAGCGGCCGGTACACGATGTCGGCCACCCACAGGCCGGGGCGCAGCAGCGCCGCGGGCAGCGGCAGCCCCGGGTGGTGGGCCATGCCGGTGGGTGTGGCGTGCGCCAGCCCGTCCGCCTCGGCGAGCAGTCCGGGCAGCTCGTCCTGGGTGGCGGCGCCGGCCCGGCCGGCGCCGAACCGGGAGCTCAGCTCCGCCGCCAGCCGCACCGCCCGGCCGGGGTCGGCGTCGACGATCGTGACCCGGTCGGCGCCCAGGGTGAGCAGCGCGTGCCCGACCGCCGCCCCCGCGCCGCCCGCGCCGAGCTGCACGATCCGGCGGGTGGGCGCGTCGGGCAGGCCGCGGGCGAACGATTCGGCGAACCCCGTCCAGTCCGTGTTGTGCCCGATGGCGCGCTCGCCGTCGAACACGACGGTGTTGACGGCGCCGAGCATGCGGGCGTCCGGCGACAGGTCGTCCAGGTGCGGGATGACGCTCTGCTTGCACGGGTGGGTGATGTTGAGCCCGTCGTAGCCGAAGCGGCGCGCGGTGCGTACCAGCTCTCCCACGTCGAGCCCGAGCACGTCGGTGTCGAGCAGGCGGTAGACGTAGTGCAGCCCGTGGTGGACGGCCTCCCGCTCGTGCAGCGGCGGGCTGAGCGAGGGGCCGATGCCCGAGCCGACCAGCCCGGTCAGGAACGAGGCCATCAGTTCTTCCTCTCCGGCGGATGGGACAGGTGCGTTGGACGCCTCCTAATGTACGTACTAGTGAGTTAGCTGGCTAGACGAGGGCCGGCCCCTTCCCCGGCCCCATGATCAGGCGAACGGCTGAGCCATCTGGTCCAGCACCTCTTCCGTGATCTCCCGCATCGTCCGGGTCTCGTCGTCGAGCCACTTCTGCGTCGCGATGCGCATCGCGACCAGGAAGGCGGCGGCGATCACCTCGGGACCGACGCCCCCGGCCTGCTCGCGCCCGGCCACCGCCGCGTCCAGCTCCCGCTCCAGGCGCATCCGGCTGGCCAGCTGCCTGGCCAGCAGCGAGGGGTGGCGCATGACCAGCCTCGTGCGCACCTGCCACTCCCGGTCGGGGGCGACGGTCTCGACCTCGAAGATGTCGAGCGCGCTGCGCAGCGCCCGCCACGCCGACAGCTCGGGCGGCTGCTCGCGCACCCGCCGCACCAGTTCGAGCAGGCGCTGCTCGTCGCCGTAGAGCAGCGCCTCCTCCTTGCCGTCGAAGTAGTTGGAGAACGTCCGGCGCGAGATGTTGGCGGCGTCGGCGATGGCCTCGACCGTGACGTTGTCCAGGCCGTGCTCGATCGCCAGCCGCAGCGTGGCCTCGTGCACCGCTCTGCGGGTCTCGGCCTTCTTGCGCTCGCGCAACCCCATTGTGCTGTCCATGACGCAGGCAAGCTTACCCGGCGGGAATAGATGCCCAGTGGGCAAAGTTTCCCATTGAGCATGTATGGTGTCCCGGTCCCACGTACTCATTTGGAGGTTCGCGCATGAGCGCACAGACGGCGGCGCCGTCGCCGGCGGCGGAGCCGATGGCCCACCGCCAGGTTCTGGAGGCCCTCAGCGGCCTGTTGCTCGTCCTCTTCGTCGCGATGATCAGCGGCACGGTCGTCTCGGTCGCGCTCCCCCAGATCATCGGCGCGCTCGACGGCAGCCAGTCGCAGTACACGTGGGTGGTCACGGCCTCCCTGCTGGCCTCGACCGCCTCCACCCCCATCTGGGGCAAGCTGGCCGACCTGTTCAACAAGAAGCTGCTCCTGCAGATCTCCATCGTGATCTTCATGGTCAGCTCGCTGGCCTGCGGCTTCGCCCAGAACACCGGGCAGCTCATCGCCTTCCGCGCGATCCAGGGCCTGGGCATGGGCGCCCTGCAGATCCTCACGCAGGTGATCATCGCCGCGATGATCACTCCCAAGGAGCGCGGCCGCTACAACGGCTACCTCGGCGCGGTCATGGCCGTGGCCACCGTCGGCGGCCCGCTGCTCGGCGGCCTCATCTCCGACACCTCCTGGCTGGGCTGGCGCTGGTGCTTCTTCATCGCCGTGCCGTTCACCGTCGTCGCCTTCGCGCTGCTGACCAAGACCCTGCGTGTGGCGACCGTGCGGCGCTCGGACGTGAGCATCGACTACTGGGGAGCCACCCTCATCGCCGCCGGCGTCAGCGTCCTGCTCATCTGGGTCACCTTCGTCGGCAACGAGTTCGACTGGCTGTCCTGGCAGACCGCGGCCATGGCGGGCGGCGGCGTGCTCCTGCTCGCCCTGGCCACCTGGGTCGAGTCCCGGGTCACGGAGCCGGTCGTGCCGCTGCACGTCATCAGCAGGCGCACCCCCGCGCTGGCCATCCTGGCCAGCCTGGCGGTCGGCATGGCGATGTTCGGCGGCTCGGTCTTCCTGGGCCAGTACTTCCAGATCGGGCGCGGGTACGGCCCGACCGCCGCGGGTCTGCTGACCATCCCGATGATGGCCGGCGTGCTGCTCTCCTCGACGATCAGCGGCCGGATGGTCTCCAGGAGCGGCCGGACCAAGCCGTACATCCTGGCCGGCCTGGTCGTCCTGACGCTGGGCTTCGCCGGGCTGGCCACGATCGACCACCAGACCTCGATGGTGCTGATCTCCGCGTACATGCTGGCCGTGGGCGTCGGCGTGGGCATGTCGATGCAGAACCTCGTCCTCGTCATCCAGAACACCGTCCCGCTGCGCGAGATCGGCGCGGCCAGCGGCGCGATCACCTTCTTCCGCTCGCTCGGCGGCACCGTCGGCGTGTCGGTGCTCGGCGCCGTCCTGGCCAACCGGGTGGCGTCCAACATCGCCGAGGGCCTGGCCAAGGCCGGCATCCCGGCGGGCGGGCAGGCGGCGGGCGGCAGCCTCAACCTCGCCGCGCTGCCCGAGCCGATCAAGGTGATCGTCAGGTCCGCGTACGGCGACGCCACCGGCCACATCTTCCTCATCTCGGCCGCGATCGCCGTCGTCGGCCTCGTCGCCGCGGCCTTCCTCAAGCCGGCCAAGCTCCGCGACAGCCTGGACCTGCCCGAGCCCGCCAAGGAGGAGGCCCCGGCCAACGCCTGACCTGCGACGGCAAGGATTCGCCAGTTCATGGTCAGCGGCGGGTCCCTCCGGAGTGGGGCGGGGTCCGGCGCGGTAAGAGGAGGTCGGCGAGGGATCGGGGGAGGGTCCAGTGGCGGATGTGGGCGATGGCGACGGGCCCGGTCAGGACATCGTCCGTGTGGGTCGCATCCTCGCCCAGATCGTCGCGCCGACCACCGTCATCACGTCGCTCCTGATCTACATCGGGACGCTCCGCCTCAACGCCATGTACTCGGCACTCGGGGTAAACCCCAGCATGCTGAGCTTCTCCTTCCAGGAGTACGTGATGCGTAGCATCATGGTGGCCGTCGAGCCACTGACGGTAGTCCTCCTGCTGCTCGTGGTGGCGCCCGTTGTGCACGGGGCGCTGATCCGATTCACCGTCTGGCATCGCGCCGCTCTGGGGTGGACCATCCTGGCACTTCTCACGCTCGGAGTCGTCAGCGGCGCGGTGGCCGTGGCAGCTGTAGCTGATTGGCCCAAACGCTGGGATCAGCCACTCTTCTTCAAGCCCCTCTTCGCGGGCCTTGGCGCGATCTTGGTGTTTTACGGCATTTACCTGTTCACCACGCTCCGCTCTGGCCCGGGGATTTCCTCCACCGCTCGGATCGTCCAGCGCACAGCCCTCGTGGCGCTGGCGCTGCTCCCGATGCTGTGGTACGTGAACGACCGCGCGAAGGAAAAGGGGAAGGAGGATGCCAACCAGATCTTGGAACACCCGGAAGAAATACTGATGGCCGTGGTGGTCTACGCGCCGCAGCGGTTGAATCTGGAGGAGCGTTGGGGAATCACGGAGAACGAGCTCGAGCACCCGAATGCGGAGTTCCTCTACCAGTACACCGGCCTGCGCCTCCTGCTCGAGTCCAACGGGCACTACTTCTTGGTGCCCGACTGCTGGGGGACCACCCCCGGCGCCCGGGCCATCGCCCTGCCGGCCGACGGTTCGATCCGGCTCGAGACCTTGAACGTCAAGACGAAGCCGTCTTGCCCCAAGGGTCGCTGAAGGCCGCGTCAGGCCCAGCCGTAGACCGAGCGGACCGCGGCGGCGATCTCGTTGACCAGGCCCATGTTGTTGCCGTTGGCCAGGATCGCGTATCCGGCGCCGAGCTCCGGATAGCCCTTGAACACGGACTTGAAGCCGTAGTTGGAGCCGTCGTGGGTGTAGGAGAAGTTCTTCGTTCCGGAGCCGGCGATGAAGAAGCCCCGCCCCATGGTGGGCTCGGGCCCCGCGGTGAGCAGCGTGCGGACCGAGGCCCTGGTGAGCGGCCCGGCGATGTCGCCGGAGGCGGTCCACGCCTTGTTGAGGTAGGACACCAGGCGGCACAGGTCGAGGACGTTCGTGTAGAGGCCGGCGGCGGCCGACTCCGGGTAGCGGTTGCGCTTGCCGGAGATCACCGTGCCGGTGGCGGTGTGGCCGGCGGCCAGCTCGAAGCCCGGTGACAGCGCGTAGGAGCTGTTCTTCATGCCGAGCGGCCCGAACACCTCCTTGTCCATGTACGACGCCAGCGACAGCCCGCTCTTCTGCTCCACCATCCGCTGCAGCAGCACGAACCCGGCGCCGGAGTAGTGGAACTCGGCCCCCGGGGCGGTGGTGAGCTCGATCTTCGGCGAGTTGCCCTCGCCGTTCATGACCTGCAGCAGCGAGGGCACGGTCGCGCCGGGGCCGTAGCCGGCGAAGCCGCCGCCGCCGGTGTCGAAGCCGGTGCAGGCGTCGGCCGGGGAGGTGGAGCCGCGGCCGACGAGGCCGGCCCGGTGCGTGAGCACGCGGTCGATGGTCGGCACCGCCGTCGAGGTGACGCAGTCGCGGCGCGGCAGGGTCCAGCCCAGGTGGGGCCGGATGTCGCCGGTCAGGGGCAGCTTGAGCGTCTGCGCCAGGCGCATGACGCCGACCGCGGACACGGCCTTGCTGATGGAGGCGGCCTGGAAGGCGGTCTCGGGATGCGCGGCGGCGCCGCTGCCGGCCTCCAGCCAGCCGTACCCGGTGGACCAGGCGATCTTGTTGCCGACCACCACCGCGACGGCCACCCCGGGCGTCTTCCACGCGTTCATCCGCTGCCAGATGGTCGCGCCGCCCACCGCGTTCTCGACCTGCCGCACCCGGTCGGCGGGCAGCGCGGGCACCTTGCCGCGCGTGCTCGCCACCCAGCCGCCGGCCGCGGAGAAGGCGACGTTGTGCAGCTGCCAGCCGCCGGCGGCCAGCTCGTTCAGCTTCTTGAAGCAGGCGTCGTCGATGGCGCGCGCGTGGAACTCGTCCTGCGCCACGACCACCCATCCGCCGCTCTTGGGGAAGGCGACGCCGGTCAGCCGGCGCCCGCCCTGCGTCAGGTTGCGCATCATCTGGTAGCACTCGTCGTCGACGCCCCGGGCGTAGAAGCCCGTGGTGTCGGCCACCGCCCAGCGGTCGCCGCCGGCCGGCGGGAACGAGACGTGCACGACCTGCCGACCGGCGGTGTAGGAGTCGCTTACACGCTGGTGGCACGCCTCGGGCAGGCCGCGCGCCGCCATCCCCTTGTCACTCGTGATCACCCAGCGGTCGCCGCCCTCCGGCGGGAAGGCCACGCAGTGGATCTTCGCCCCGGCCTTGACCATCTTTCCGAGCTCGGCGAAACACGCGTCGGGCACGCCGCGGGCGAAATAACGGCCGTCCTGGGTGACGATCACCCAGCCGCCGGACGGCGTGAACGCAACCGTGGTGACGCCGTACGGCGCCAGCTCCCCCATCTTGGCATGCAGCTCATCGGGAACTCCCGCGTCGGCGAACGGGTAGCCCGCCGCCAGCGCCGGCCGGGCGAAGTCCACGGCGGCCAGGCCCGCGGCGCCGGTCAGGGTGAGGAAATGTCTGCGGTCCAAGGGGGAACTCCTCAGGGGGCAATGGTCACCAACTGCGTTTGAATCATGGCAGACCGCAGACACTCCTCGATTCACCCCACGGTGGGCGGGCCCTGCTCGATGCGGCGCAGCACGGGCGCGAGCCGGTCCAGGTCGGCGCCGTCGATCGGCTGGCGCTCGTCCCACCAGGTGGCGCCCGCGTCCATGAGCGGGCCGAGCAGGTCGCGGGACTGGGCGGCGCCGGTGGGGCTGACGCCGCCGACGACGAGCTCGAAGGGGCCGTCGTCCTCGCGCTGCTCACGTACGTACGCGGCCAGCTCCCGCACCTGGTCGACGGGCGGCCCGTATCCGTGCGAGCCCGGCCCGAACAGCGGGACGGCGCCGTCCCAGCGGGCGGCCCGGCGCATCGGCCTGCGGTTGGGCCAGAACCCGGCGACCCATACCGGCGGGCGGGGGCGTTGCACGGTCGGCGGCAGCAGGGTCACGTCCTCGGCCCGGAAGTGCCGCCCGTGATGGGTGACCGGCTCGCCGCTCCAGTAGCGGGCGAGCAGGTCCAGGCCCTCGTCGAGGAGCTCGGCGAGCACGACCGGGTCGGTGGGCTCGCCGAAGCTGCCGTACTCGTCCTCGATCGGCCCGCCCAGGCCCGCGCCGAAGATCACCCGGCCGCCGCTGAGCGCGTCGAGCGTGGCGACCTGGCGGGCCAGCTGCTGCGGCCGGCGCCGGGCGACCGGGGTGACCAGGGTGCCGAGCCTGATCCGGGTGGTCGCCAGCGCCGCCGCCGTCAGCAGCATCCAGGGGTCGCCGAACGCCCGCCGCCTGCTCTTGACGTGGACGACGTGATCCCAGACGAACAGCGCGTCCCAGCCCGCCTGTTCCGCGGCGACGGCCACCGAGGCGACGGTCCTGGGGTCGGCGAAGTCGCCGAAGTTCGGAATGTTGATCGAGAAGTGCATCCCGCCATGCTGCTGGCCCGCGGCGGGGGACGGCAATCGTTTTAAGGCGTGTCGGCGATGTCGTTGGCGGCCACGTACCCGAAGGTCATGGCGGGGCCGATGGTCGAGCCGGAGCCGGCGTAGCTGTGGCCCATGACGGCTCCGCTGGCGTTGCCGGCGGCGTACAGGCCGGGGATGACCGACCCGTCGGCCCGCAGCACCCGCGACCGGGCGTCGGTGCGCATCCCGCCCTTGGTGCCGAGGTCCCCTGGGACGATCTTGAACGCGTAGAAGGGCGGCAGCCACAGCGGCGCGAGGCACGGGTTCGGCTTGACCAGCGGGTCGGCGTAGTAGCGGTCGTAGGCGCTGTCGCCGCGGTGGAAGTCGAGGTCCTTGCCTGTCGCGGCGAACCCGTTGAAGCGGTCGATGGTGCCGCGCAGCGCCGCCTGCGGGACGCCGATCTTCTGGGCCAGCTGCTCGATCGTCCACGCCTTGAACGCGGCGCCGCCGGCGAACCATTCGTCGGGCAGCGGCAGCAGCGGCGCGACGTCCCGGAACAGGTACTTGTTGCGGTAGTTCTGGTCGACGACGAGCCAGGCGGGGATGTGCGGCGCGGACGCGCTGTTGCGGTCGTACATGACGTGGACGACGTCGCTGTAGGGGGCGCCCTCGTTGACGAAGCGCACGCCGTTGCCGTTGACCAGCAGGCAGCCCGGCAGGGTGCGTTCGGCCAGGCAGAAGTACGGCTGGCCGGGCAGCGGGATGGCGGGGCCCCACCAGGCGTCGTCCATCAGGTCCAGGGCGGCGCCGACCCGCTCGCCGGCCTCGATGCCGTCGCCGGTGTTCTCCTTGGCGCCGACGGTCCAGCTCGTGCCGATGGGCTGGCGCTGGAACTCCGTGCGCATGGCCGCGCTGTGCTCGAACCCGCCCGAGCCGACGATCACGCCGCGCTTGGCCTTGACCAGGCCGCCGGGCGTGACGACGCCGGTGACGCGGCCGGACTCGACCTTGAGGTCGAGCAGCGGGGTGTTCAGCAGCACCGGCACGCCGGCCGAGAGCAGCCCCGCGCGCAGGCCGGCGGCCAGGGACTGGCCCATGGTCAGCGGCTTCTCGCCGCGCAGCGCGGCCTCGGTGCCGCGCAGCAGGCACGCGGCGCTCACCTCGAGGCCCTTGGCGTTGACGGCGGCGAGCGTCAGCCACTTGTAGTCGGCGCTGTAGACCACCAGGCCCGCGGGGGTCTGGATGTACGGGCCGTTCAGGTGGGCCAGCTCGGCGCCGAGGATGTTGCCGTCGAGCTGGGCGGGCTCGATGGAGCGCCCGTTCGGCATGCCGCCGGTGAACTCCGGATAGTAGTCGGAGTAGCCCTCCATGAACCGGAAGCGCAGCGGGCTGTTGCGCATCACGAACGAGATCATCGCCGGCCCGGCCGACAGGAAGGCCCGCTGCCGCTCGATCGGCACGGTGTCGCCGACGACGCGGGCCAGGTAGGCAGCGGCCTTGGCCGGGGTGTCCTGGACTCCGGCGGCGAGGATGACCTCGTTGCACGGGATCCAGATGCCCGCGCCCGATCGGGCGGCCGAGCCGCCGAACGTCGGGGCCTTCTCCACCACGACGGTGCGCAGCCCGCGTTTGGCCGCCGTCAGCGCCGCGGTCATCCCGGCGGCTCCGGCGCCGACCACCACGACGTCGTACTCGACCTCGGCACGGGCCGGCGCGCTGCCGAGCGCGGCGCCCGCGACCATTGCGCCGCCCGCCACGGCGGCCCCGCGTAACAGGGCGCGCCGGCTCTGGCCCTGGGGGGTGAGGCTGGATTCGACCATGACGGCAAGCATGCGCTTGGTTGTTTTCACTGTCAATGCGGCCGGGTGTTGACGCCGCCGCCGAAGCCTGGTGCCATGATCGGGACGGTCCGTAGAGGAGATGCGATGCGACGATTGGCCGCCGTGCTCCTGTTCGCCGCGGCGCTCGTGGCGCCCGCGACGACGGCGTACGCCGAGACGTGCTCGACCACGCTCCCCCAGCCGGACGGCCACGGCATCACCTGCGTGCGGGTCGAGCGACATCTCCAGAACGACGGCTCCGAGCTGCGCGACGTCGTCATGACGTCGACGGCGATCTTCCAGGCGGCCGGCGGCACCCCCGCGATCGACCCGCTCGCCCACGAGATCAGCGTGCGCGTCTACCTGCCCCCGGGGTACGACCCCGCCAGGAGCACCCGCTACCGCTCCCTCTACCTCATCAACGGCGGCGGCGACGACTACGACGAGTGGACGACCAAGACCGACCTCGTGTCCCTGATCCGCACCACGCCCGGCCACCCGTACGACGGGATCGTGGTGATGCCGACCGGTGGCATGACCGGCTGGTACAGCGACTGGGCCGGGCGTACAGACGGATATTTCGCGCCGAAGTGGGAGACGTACCACATCTCGCAGCTCATCCCCTGGATCGACGCCAACTTCAACACGATCGCCAACCGGTCGGGGCGGGGCCTGGCGGGGCTGTCGATGGGCGGGTTCGGCACGCTGAAGTACGCCGCCGCGCACCCCGACGTGTTCTCCGTCATCGGCGCCTTCTCGCCGGGCATCGACCTGCGCGGCAAGCCCGCCCAGCGGACGGTCTCCGACTCCATGTGGCAGTCCGGGGCCGCGATCACCGTGCTGGACCCGGGGCCGTACCGGGTCAACAAGTACGACGGGTGGCTGCCCGTGCTCGACCAGCAGCAACAGCTCGTCTACCGGCTGGACACCCTGTTCGGGCCGCACACCACCAGCGCCTCCGGAGACCTCGACTGGCCCGCCGCCAACCCGGCGGTGCTCGTGACGCAGGGCAGGTACGCGCCCTTCAGCGGCAGGCTCGGCCTGTACGCGGGCGGCTGCCAGTCGCTGCCACGCGACCCGTCTGGCCAGTACATCCTCGGCGACGGCAGCGGCCCCGCGCCTGCGGAGTGCGCCTACAGCACCACGTCCCCGGCGAACACCAACGCCCTCGCGGTGAACGAGGCCATCCTCGGCTCGTACGCGAGCGTCTTCGACCAGACCCTGACCGGCCTGGGCGTCGGCCACCGCTACTGCTACGGCACGGGCGGCCACGACTGGAACTCCTGGCCCGCGATGCTGACCGACTTCCTCCAGTACGCCTACGGCACGGCCCCGCCCCGCTGCCCCAACGCCTGACGCGCCGGACCCTCCGCCCGGTTTGAGCGCAGGCACCAGCGGCCGGTGGACGGGAGCAGGGCCATGAGCATGGCGCCGGCCGCCGCCAAGGCGGTCAGCGGGGCGATGACGAAGATGAGCACGGAGACAGGTGTCTCCAGCGTCAGCCGTCCACCTGTCAGCAGGTACTGCGCGCTGGCGCTCATGCCGTGCAGAGCCACCGCGCCGCCGGTCACCG
Source organism: Nonomuraea sp. NPDC049625 (assembly GCF_040675285.1). Taxonomy (NCBI): domain Bacteria; kingdom Bacillati; phylum Actinomycetota; class Actinomycetes; order Streptosporangiales; family Streptosporangiaceae; genus Nonomuraea; species Nonomuraea sp. NPDC049625. The sequence goes on from NZ_JBFAOQ010000005.1 coordinate 406,369, forward strand.
CGATCATCCAGCGCCCGGCCTCGTGGCGCCGGAACAGCAGCAGCGCTCCCGTCGCGAGCACGGCCGCCTCCGCCACGCCCACCATCAGGTTCGCCAGCATCAACCAGACCGGCGGACCGGGGTCGATGAGGAGTGCGGCGGCCTGGAAGACCATGGCCAGCAGCCCCGGAAGGCACAGCAGAGCCAGCGTCGCCGCGGCGGTCGCGGTGCCGCCACCGGGCTCGGTCGCCGCCGCCGGGCGTTCCGCCTCGCCGGCGTCCCGCGCAGGGGGCTCCGGCGGTTCGGGGTCGCCGGGCGGGGTCAGGGTGCGGATCGCCGTGCCCCGTTCGGTGATCATGGCGGTGACGTCCGGTGGGAGCCAGCGGGTGACGGCGTCGGGCCCCTCCAGCCGGTCGAGGAGGTCATCCAGCCGGGGCCGGTCGGCCGGGGTCTTGGCCAGGCAGGCACGCAGCAGCGGCACGAGGTCGGCGGGGACGCCGCCGAGGTCGGGCTCTTCGTGGACGACCCGGTAGACGACCAGGTCGGCCCTGCCGCCGCCGAACGGTCCGGTGCCGGTGGCGGCGTAGGCGAGGACGCAGCCGAGGGAGAACACATCGCTCTCCGGGCCGATCTGGCCGGCCCGGGCCTGCTCGGGGGACATGAATCCGGGCGTGCCGATGACGCGCGTCGAGAAGTGCACGGTGTCGAGGGCCTTGGCGATGCCGAAGTCGATGACGCGCGGCCCGTCGTCGGCGAGGATCACGTTGCGGTGGGTGAGATCGCGGTGGACCAGGCCCGTCGAGTGGATCGCGGCCAGCCCCTCGGCCAGGCCCGCCCCCAGCACCCGGACCGCCGCGGGCGGCAGCGGCCCGTGCCTCGTGACGGCCTCGGCCAGGGAGGGGCCGGGGATGTAGGCGGTGGCCAGCCAGGGCGGGTCGGCATCGGCATCGGCGTCGACCACCTCGGCGGTGTAGAAGCCGCCGACCCGGCGGGCGGCCTCGACCTCGGCGGCGAACCGGCGCCGGAACTCCGCGTCGCCGGCCAGTTCGGCGTGCACGACCTTCACCGCGACCGCCCGGCCGCCGCGGGAGCGGCCCAGGAAGACCCGGCCCATCCCGCCGCTGCCCAACTGCCCGATCAGCCGGTACGGCCCTATCCGCCGAGGGTCGCCATCCCGTACAGGATCCATCGCCCCATACTCCCGCACGAGAACATCCTCGTTCGACCTATCCCCCTGCCCTCAGCGAGGCTTTCGGAGGCGTGCGGACGGGCAGCCGGGGACGGGCAGCTCGTCGGGCGAGGGCCGCACGCCGGACAGCAGCAGGGCCAGGTAGCGGCGCGGATCGGCGTGCTCGGGGTCGCGCGGATGCACGGTCGCCAGGGCCATCACGACGATCGCCGCCAGGTCGCGCACCATCAGGTCCGCCCGCACCCGCCCCTCCCGCTGCGCCCTGGCCAGCACGGCGCCCAGCGGCCCCATGAACCGCTCGGCGATGTCGACCGTGAACGCGCCCGACTCCCGGGCCGCCCGCAGCAGCCCGTGGTGGGCGGCCAGGGTGTCCACGGTGGCCGCCAGCGCCTCGGTCAGCGCGCTCCCGGCGTCGTCGGCGTCGCGCGCGGCCAGGGCGAGCGGTTCGATCTCCTCGGCGAAGTACGTCTGGAACGCGGCCCTGATCACCCCGTCCCGGTCGCCGAACCTCCGGTAGACGGTCGCGATCCCGATCCCGGCGCGCCGGGCGATCTCGTCCAGGGACAGCGCCGGACCGCTCTCACGCAGACTCGCGATCGCGGCCCGGACGATCTTGTCCGAGTTACGCAGCGCGTCGGCTCGCTGTCCCTGCTCGTGCACGATCCGTCACGTTAGCAGCCCATCACCAGGCCACCGGGAACGAGCGCAGCCCGTACACCACGTTGAAGGCGCGGAACTCGGCCGGCTCCCCGGCCTCGCGCAGGCCTGGGAAGCGCTCGAAGAGGGCGGGGAAGGCGATCTGCATCTCCATCCTGGCCAGCGGCGCGCCCAGGCAGTGGTGCACGCCGTGGCCGAAGGCCACGTGCCCCATGTCGCCGCGGCCGATGTCGAGCCGGTCGGGGTCGGCGATGTAGGCCGGGTCGCGGTTGGCCGCGGGCAGGGCGCACACCACCAGGTCACCCGCCGCGATCGGCTGCCCGGCCAGCTCGGTGTCGGCGGTGGCGACCTTGAACGTGCCCGTGTGGACGATGCTGAGCCAGCGCAGCAGCTCCTCCACGGCGGCGTTGATCCGCTCGGGCTCCCGTCTGAGGAGCTCCAGCTGTCCGGGGTGGCGCAGCAGGGCCAGGGTGCCGATGCCGAGCATGTTGGAGGTGGTCTCGTGGCCGGCCAGCAGGAGCAGCGAGGCGATGCCGGCCAGCTCGTCGGTGCTCAGATCGTCGCCGTGCTCGCGTACGAGCATGCCGAGCAGGTCCTCGCCCGGCTCGGTCCGGGTGCGGGCGACCAGCTCGGCCATGTAGGCGCGCGACTCGAGCTGGGCGGCGCCCCGCTCCTGGATGGGCAGCGAGACGTCGAGCATCTTCCCCGTACGCTGCTGGAAGTCGCCCCGGTCGGCGTACGGGACGCCGAGCAGCTCGCAGATCACCAGGGACGGGACCGGCAGGGCGAAGGCCGAGACCAGGTCGGCGGGCGGCCCGGCGGCCTCCATGGCGTCCAGGTGCTCGGTGACGATGTCCCGGATGCGCGGCTCCAGGCGGCGCATCCGGCGCATGGTGAACTCGGGCGTCAGCATCCGGCGCAGCCGGGTGTGCTCGGGAGGGTCGAAGGCGAGCAGGTTGCCCGCCCGGAACCGCTCGATCTCCTCGGGGCTCGCCTTCGGCATGCCGGGGGCCCTGAAGACGTTGCGCTGGGCGTTGCTGAAGCGCCCGGAGTCCCCGAGCACCTCCCTGACGTCGGCGAAGCGGCTGACCATCCAGACGTCGAGGCCGAACGGGGACTTCTCCCGCCGGACGCCGTCCTTGTCGCGTGCCACCGCGACCTCGGGATCCGGGTCGAACGCGTTCCGGCGCATGTACAGGGGCAGGGTTACAGGCTCGCTCATGCCAGCTCCTCGGGGGATCGACCGTGGCCTGAAAACGATAGAAGTCTATTGCTTTCGGGCCCGGAGCGAGCGGAGCCGGTCAGCGGGTCGAGCCGGTCCGGGTGTTGTGGTCGCGTCCAGCTCACCCAGGGCCTCGTATCAGCGGGTGAGCAGCTCCCGCAGGGCCTTGGCGATCTCGGCAGGCGCCTCCTCGGCCATGAAGTGGCCGTGGCCGACGGTGTCGTGCCGCAGCCGCGGCGCCCACGCCCGCCACAGCGCCGCCGCGTCGTAGCCGAGGGCGGCGCCCCAGTCCTGCTGCAGCACCGTCACCGGCATCTCCAGGCGCCTGCCCGCCTCCCGGTCGGCCCGGTCGTGCTCGGCGTCGATGCCGGCCGAGGCGCGGTAGTCGGCCACGATCGAGGGGATCGCCTCGCGGCAGGCCTCCAGGTACGCGGCACGTACCTCGGCGGGGATCGCCTGCGCGTCGCCCGTCCAGGCGTCGAGGAAGTGGCCGAAGAACACGTCCGGGCAGGCCGCGATCATCGCCTCCGGCAGCCCGGGCGGCTGCGCCATCAGGTAGAGGTGGAAGCCGACCGCCGCCGACGCCCCGCGCATCACGTCCCACATGTCCACGGTCGGCAGCACGTCCAGGCAGGCCAGATGGGTGATCGCCGCCGGGTGGTCGAGCCCGGCGCGGAAGGCCACCAGGGCTCCGCGATCGTGCCCGGCCAGGGCGAACCGCTCGTGCCCGAACGCCCGGGCCAGCGCCACGACGTCGGCCGCCATGGTCCGCTTGGCGTAGGTGCCGGGTCCGGTCTCGGCGGGTTTGTCGCTGGCGCCGTAACCACGCAGGTCGGGGCAGATGACCGTGTGGTCGGCAGCCAGGTCGGCGGCGACGTGCCGCCACATGAGGTGCGTCTGCGGGAAGCCGTGCAGCAGCACGATCGGGCTGCCCTCCCCCGCGACGGCCGCGCTGAGCGACACGCCGTCGGCGACGGGGACGCGGTGATAGGTGAAGCCTTCGATGACCACGATGGCCCTCTCTTTCGGTCAGTTTGTTCCGGTGGGGGAGGGATCCAGCGTGCCGGGCGCGAATGAGCATCCGATCAGCGCGCTACCGTGACCTGAGGCCGGCTGACCCTGCGTGGAGTGGGGCTACCGGTGTGCCAGGCTTGCCATCGGGCTGCGGCGCCTGAGGCCGGCGGCACCCGAGACCGGCGGCGGGCACGGCCAGTGGCAGGCACGGCCGGGCCCCGCTCAGGCGCCTGCCCGCCCGCTCGGCACCGAGGCGCAAAAGGACGCCCGCCACCAGCGGGGGCACTGGTGGCGGCCGACGGATCGGTCGGCCGGCATGACCGGTAGAAGGGGGTGACGGGGGCAGTGCAGGTGACGTTCGGCGTGCTGGGGCCGGTGGCCGCCTGGGACGGGGCAGGGGACCCGATCGCCTTGAAGGGGCCGCGCCATCGCGCGGTGCTGGCCCGGCTCATCGTCGCCCGGCGGCGCGTCGTACCGGTCGCCCACCTGGTGACGGACCTGTGGGAGGACCCGCCGCCGGACGCGGTCGGCGCGCTGCGTACATTCGTGGCGGCGCTGCGCCGGGCGCTGGAGCCGCAGCGCCCGCCCAGGTCCCCGGCCCGGCTGCTGGTCACCGAAGGGCCGGGGTACGCGTTGCGCGCGGAACCGGACGCGGTAGACGCCTGGCGCTTCGAACGGGCGGTGACCGCCTCCGGGTCGCCCGCGGACGTGCTCCCCCGCGTCGAGGAGGCGCTGGGATGGTGGCGCGGGCCCGCCTACGCCGACTTCTCCGACGAGCCCTGGGCCCGTGCCGAACGCTCCCGCCTGACGGAGCTGCGGCTGCACGCCGTCGAACGCCAGGCCGAGGCCCGCCTGGACCTCGGACTGGCCGGGGAGGCGGTCCCCGACCTGGACGCCCACGTCGCCGAACACCCCTGGCGGGAGGAGGGCTGGCGGCTGCTCGCTCTGGCGCTGTACCGTACCGGCCGCCAGGGCGACGCGCTCGCGGTGCTGCGCCGGGCGCGGGAGCTGCTGGTCGAGCACCTGGGCGTGGACCCCGGTCCCGGGTTGAGCCGCCTGGAGGCGGACATCCTCCACCACGCCCCTCACCTCGCCCCCGGCCGTCAGGGCCCGGCGGACACGGTGTGGGCACGGGCTGCCGCCGCCTACGACCGCAGCGTGCCGTCGGGTGCGCGCGCCCGGCTGGAGTCGACGGTGGGGCTGATGCGCGACCTCGCGGTGACGGGTGGCGGCGGCCTGCGAGCGGCCCGCGAACACCGGGTGGCGGCCATCGCGGCGGCCGAGGAACTGGGGGACGTGGAGCTGACGGCCCGCGTCATCGGCGCCTACGACGTACCCGCGATCTGGACCCGCCTCGACGACCCCGACCAGGCAAGCCACGTGATCGCAGCCGCCGAACGCACCCTCGCCACCCTCCCACCGAGCACCCCGACGACCCTCCCACCGAGCACCCCGAGCCCGGCCACCACCCTCCCACCGGACACGACCGCTACCCCAGCGGAGATGACCGCTGTCCCAGCGGGCACGGCGCCGCTCCCGGAGCATGCGACCGCGGCCTCAGAGAGCAGCGGCGCTGCCGCCCCCGCTGACGGGACGCGTTCCCCGCTGGGGGCCCGTGACGCGGTGCGAGCCCGCCTGCTGGCCACCATCGCCCTGGAGTCCCGCGGCACGAACGCGGCACGAGGCCCCATCGCCGCCCGTGAGGCGGAGGTGCTCGCCCGCCGCCTGGACGACCCGGGCCTGCTGGCGTTCGCGCTCAACGGCGTCTTCATGCAGACGTTCCACCGTACGGGCCTGGCGCCCGACCGGGACGCCATCGGCGCCGAGCTGATCGCGCTGTCGGCCCGGCACGGCCTGGTCACCTACGAGGTCCTGGGCCACCTCATCCGCCTCCAAGCCCGCAGCGCGCTCGCGGACTTCGAAGGAGCCGACACCCACGCGACCGCCGCCGATCACCTGGCCGCGCAGCACGAGCTGCCGCTGGTGGGCGTGTTCACCCAGTGGTATCGAGCGCTGCGCCTCGACGCGACCGGCCAGGCCCCGCCGCAGGAGGTCGAGGCGGCCTACCGATCCGCCGCCGCCCGCCTGGACGGCGCCGGCATGCCCGGCCTGGAACACGGTCTCCTGCCGCTCGCCCTTCTGTGCCTGCGCCTGCGGCACACCTCACCCACCTCGGCCGACGACGGCGCCGACTTCGGCCCCTACGATCCGTGGACGCGCCCGCTGGTCCTCCTCAGGCTCGGACACCGCCACGAGGCTGCGGCGAAGCTGCGTGACGTACCCGACCCACCGCGCGACCTGCTCTTGGAGGCCATGTGGTGCCTGGTCGCACGGGCCGCCGCGGCCGTCGGCGACAGGGAGACCATGGCGCGCGCCCGCACCGCACTCGCACCCGCGGCGGCGGAGCTGGCCGGAGCGGGCAGCGGCCTCCTCACCCTGGGCCCGGTCTCCCACCACCTCGATCTCCTCCGCTGAGTGCTCCCCAAGCCCTCAGGCCTCGGCGGGAGCGTCGTAGACCAGGGTGTACCGCCAGAACAGGCGACGCCGGACCCGGGCGCCGGGCAACTCCTGCGCGGCCGCGGCCCTGATGTCGGCCAGGGTCTCCTGCGCCTCGGCGGTGGTCGCCGTCATGTGCGGGGGCGGCGCGTCGGCGCGGGCAGGATGCTTGACCAGCCCCATGATCGGGTTGGCGACCATGGCAGGCAGGGCCGCGAGCAGATCGGCGGGCCCCGCCTCGCGGTAACAGCCGACGACCACGAGGCGACCGCCCGGGGCGAGACAGCCGCGCAGTTCCCGCAGCGTGGGCACCAGCGGGAGATGGTGCAGGACGGCGACGAGGGTGACGGCGTCCCAGCGCCGCTGCGGGTCACGCCCGGCGAAGTCGCTCTGGACGATGGTGACCGCGGGGTCGTCGGCGAAGCGCTCCGCCGCGGCCCCGGCGGTCGCGGGGTCGGGTTCGAGCCCGGTGACGGTGGCGGCGCGGCTGCGGAGCAGGGCGACGAGGTTGCCCGTGCCGCACCCGACGTCAAGGACGTGGCCGGCCCCGGACGCGGCCACCTGGCCGACGACCCAGCCGCCGTAGTGGTCGTTGTGGCTCCACGGGTGCCGCTTGTTGAAACGGTCGAGGTGAGACAGCAGCGCCATGACGACCAACCCTAGCGATCGTCATTCACGGTCGCGGCCCCGTTGCACCGCCACCCGGCGAAGCCATGAGGGTGTGCTGCCGTTACGCCGCGCTCTCCGACGGGTGATCACGATCGCACGAAAATCGATCGAGACCCGCCGGCGAGTGCGCTAGCGTCTTACCTCGCTGGTCCCTCACATCCGTTGGGCCTGGTGCGAGTACGGGTCGAACTGCATCGGTTATCTCTTTCTGCAAAAAAGATCACATCCGGTGCGCTTCTCATATCCGTACTCGTTCTCAGCTCGGCGGCCACCGGTGTGGTTCGGTGAGGGCACGGGTCGAATCTGGTCGGTTACCTGAGGTTCGACTCCTTCCGGCCGCTCTCTCGTGCGGCCGGCGCCCAGATCGGTTGGGCACCCGGCCGGAGCCCCATATCCGTGCCTCCGGTAAAGCTGACGATCAGGGGAGGGCGGGTCGAAGTCGTTCGGTTATCTCCGGCACCGGCGGTCGCAGGGTTCAAGTCCCCGCTGCGCGCCTTTTGGCGCGCAAAGCTCAGCGGTAGAGCTCCGGTCATGATCCGGTCGGCACCCCCATATCCGCCCTCCTCTCCGATCGCGTTCTCGAGCCTCCCGGAGAGCGGCCTGCACCCCGTACAGGACCATTGACAGCCGGCCGCCCCGGGCAGGCAGTGGGAGCGAGCGCCGTCCCCGGCGAGACGACACCGCGGGCGGCGGCGACCACGACGGCCGTGCCCATCCGCACGACCGAGGCGGTGACCTGGTCGGGCGGGTAACAGGTTGCGTCGGCGACCTCGCCCGAGCAATGCTGATCCGGCCCGTGCCCCCGATCCTGTGGTGGGGAATATGGACGTGATCAGCACCGCCGAGATCCCGGCGGAAGAGCGGTTCGCCTACTGGCGGGAGATGAACTCAAAGCTCCACGTGCCCTACGACTTACGCTGCGACCCGCGGATGGAGAGCGGATTCCGGGCGCACGTCGGTTTCAGCGAGTTCGGCCCGGTGCAGGCGACGCTGGCGACCGTAGTGCCGCATTCGGCCCACCGCACACCCAGGCTCATCCGGCGGGCCGACCCTGAATTGTTCGAGCTGGCCTGCACCGTCAGCGGCGGCAGCACGGTGACGCAGAACGGCCGGCGCACGGATCTCGGCCCGGGGGATCTGGTCCTGGTCGACACCTCGCGTCCCTACCAGGTCGAGCATGCGGCGCATATTCCGGTGAGCCGGGTGATGATCCTGCACTTCCACCGCTCGCTGCTGCCGTTGCCTTCCCAGGACCTGCGGCGCCTCAGTGCCATGCGCATCCCCGGCACCCAGGCCATCGGTGCGCTGTCGTCACAGTTCCTGCTGCAACTCGCCCGGCACATGCCCGACCTCAGTCCGGTGGAGACCTCCCGGCTGTCCACCCTCACCCTCGATGTGCTGACCCTGGTGCTGGCGAACGTGCTCGACGCCGAGAACGGGGTGCCACCCCACAACCGGCGGCGCGCGATGATGGCCCAGATCCACGCCTTCATCCGGGACCACCTTGGCGACCCCCATCTGAACCCGGACGCGATCGCCGCCGCCCACCACATTTCCCTGCGCTACCTGCACAAACTGTTCCAGCAGGAGGGACACACGGTCGCCGGCTGGATCCGTGAACGCCGCCTGGAACAATGCCGGCGCGATCTCGCCGACCCCCAGCTGGCCACCCGCCCGATCAACGCGATCGCAGCCCGATGGGGATTCACCAACGCCGCGCATTTCAGCCAGGCCTTCCGCAACGCCTACGGCCTGCCGCCGCGCCAATTCCGCGAGCAGTCCGCGACAGTGCAGTCAGGCTGAAGGCGTGTGCGCTCACCCGTAGCGACAGGCCCGGCCACCGCCCGCACCCTTGAGGCTTCGACAGATGATTGGAAAGCCGTTTGCCCGGCGGGGTGCGGTGACCCCACCGGGCAAACGGCGCCGCCTCTGTCAGGAGGTCGGGGTGAGGACCTTCGCCTCGTGCTTGGGCTCGGCCGGCTTGCGCCGCATCCGCTCCTTCGCCCGCTCCACCATCGTGTACAGCGTCGGGACCAGCACCAGGGTCAGCAGCGTCGAGCTGATCAGACCACCGATCACCACGATCGCCAGCGGCTGCGAGATGAACCCGCCGGAGCCGGTCACCCCCAGCGCCATCGGCGTCAGCGCGCAGATCGTGGCCACCGCCGTCATCAGGATCGGCCGCAGCCTGCGCCGCCCGCCCTCGATGACCGCTTCCACCACGCCCATGCCCTGCTCGCGATACTGGTTGATCAGGTCGATGAGCACGATGGCGTTGGTCACCACGATGCCGATCAGCATCAGCATGCCGATCAGCGCCGGCACACCCAGGGCGGTGTCGGTGGCGACCAGCAGCCCGATCGCGCCCGTGGCCGCGAACGGGATCGACACCAGCAGGATCAGCGGCTGGACGAAGCTGCGGAACGTCGCCACCATGATCAGGAAGACGATCGCGATCGCCGCCAGCATCGCCAGCCCCAGGTCGGAGAACGCGTCCGACTGCTGGGCCGACGCGCCGCCGATCTCATAGGTGGCGCCCGCGGACAGCGACAGGCCGTTCAGCTTGGTCGTCAGCGTCTGCGTCACGGCGCCCAGGTTCCCGGAGTCGGCCGCCTTGGCCGACACCGTGGCCGAACGCTCGCCGTCGATCCGCGTCACCTGCGTCGGCCCGGCCACCTCCTTGACGTCCGCGACCGTCGACAGCTTGATCATGCCCACCGCCGTCGGCAGCTTCAGGTCCTTGATCGCCTTGATGTCGTCCGGCGCGTCCGCGCCGCGCAGCACCAGGTCGCTGGAGCGGCCGTCCAGGGTGATCTGGCCCAGCGGCGCGCCGCGGAAGGCCTGCGCCACCGCCTGCCCCACCTGTGCCTCCGACAGGCCCCGCTCCGCGGCCTCCTGCCGGTCCACCGCGACCTCGACCCGCGGCGCGCTGGTCTCCATGTTGGAGGACACCTCGGTGAGGCCCGACACCTCGCCCATCGCGGTCTTGACCGTGTCGGTCGCCGTACGCAGCGTCTCGGCGTCGGGCGCCTGCACGATCACGTCGATCGTGTCGGAGGAGAACCCGCCCCCGCCGGCGCCGCCCACCGTGACCTCGCCGACGCCCGACAGGCCGTCGATCCGCTCGCGCAGCGCCTGCTGCACCTTGTCGGGGTCGGCGCCCTCCTTGACCGTCACCGAGTACGACGCCCGGTCCGCGCCACCGCCGACCGCGCCGCCCTGCATGGCGTTGCCGCCACCCACGTTCACCTGGTACGTCTCCACGCCGTCCAGGTCCTTCAGCACGCCCTCGACCTGCTGGGCGGCCTTGTCCGTGGTCGCCAGGTCCGTACCGACCGGCATCTTCTGCGACAGGGAGATCGTGTTCTGGCCCGAGGAGTCCAGGAAGTTCGTCTGCAGCCCGCCGGCCAGGCCCATCGTGCCGATGAACACCGCCACGCCGATGAGGATCGTCACCAGCTTGAACCGGGTCGCGAACCGCAGCACCGGCAGGTAGGCCCGCTGCAGCGGCGAGCGCAGCTCCTTGGCCTCGGCCTCCTCGCGCTGCTTGCGCGCCTGCTCCGGCGTCAGGTCCGGCGCCTTCAGGAACCAGTACGCCAGCACCGGCACCACCGTCAGCGACACGACCAGCGAGGCCAGCAGCGCCACCGCCACCGTGATCGCGAACGGGCTGAACAGCTCGCCCACCATGCCGCCCACGATCGCGATCGGCGCGAACACCGCCACCGTCGTCAGCGTCGAGGCCGTCACCGCGCCTGACACCTCGCGCACCGCCGTCAGGATCGCCTGCAGCTTGGCCTCGCCGTACGCGAGATGTCGCTTGATGTTCTCCAGCACCACGATGGAGTCGTCGACCACCCGGCCCACCGCGATCGTCAGCGCGCCCAGGGTCAGCATGTTCAGCGAATAGTCGCCCGCCCACAACACGATCAGCGCGATCACCACCGACAGCGGGATCGACACCGCCGTCACCAGCGTCGAACGCACCGACAGCAGGAACACCAGGATGACCAGCACCGCGAACGCCAGGCCCAGCAGGCCCTCCGTGGTCAGGCTCCGGATCGACTCCTCCACGTACGGCGCCTGGTCGAACACCACCGACACCGCCGTGTCCGAGCTGTCGCCCAGCGACCTGGTCAGCTCGGGCAGCTTCTCCCGGATGTCGTGCGAGATCGACACCGCGTTGCCGTCGGGCACCATCGTCACCGACACGCCCAGGCTCGTCTTGCCGTCCGTACGGGTGATCGTCGTCGCGTCCGCCAGCCCCTGCTTGATCTCGGCGACATCGCCCAGCTTGACCGGCTTGAGCGGCTTGGGCTTGGGCGCCTGCTGCTGCGCGAGGGCCGCCGGGGACTGGCCGGGCCGGCCGGGCTGCCCGGTCTGCGGGCGGGCCTGGGCCTGGCTCGGCTGCTGCTGCTGGGTGGCCGCCGGCTGCGCCGGGGTCAGGTACAGGTCCTTCAGCTTGGCCACCGAGTCGACCCGCGCACCCACCTGCACCGTGAGGGACTTGCCGTCAGCGGTCAGGGTGCCCGCCGGGATCGGCGTGCCGTTCGCCTTCAGCACATCGGGGATCTGCGAGGCCGACACGCCGGCCTTCGCCATCTTCTTGGTGTCCGGCTCGATCGTGACGACCTCGTCACGGGTGCCCGTGACCGACGCCTCCCGTACGCCCTCCACGCTCTGCAGCTCCGGCACCATGATCCGGCGCAGCTTGTCGGCCATCGCCCGCTCGTCGCCGCCATCGCCCACCGCGAGCACCACCACCGGGATGTCGTCGGTGTTGCCCGCCACGACCTGCGGATCCACCCCATCCGGGAGGGAGACGCGGGTGATGGCCTGCTGCATCTTGTTCAGCGAGGACTCGACGTCCGTGCCGTACTCGAAGGCCACCTGGATCTGCGCCAGGCCCTCCTTCGACGTCGAGGTCATCTGCTCCATGCCGTCCAGACCCTGGAACGAGTCCTCGATCGGCTTCGTCACCTGGTCCTCGACGATCTCGGGCGAGGCACCCGGATACGCCGCGACCACGAACGCGCCAGGGAAGCTCAAAGACGGCAGCAACTGCTGCTTCAACTGCGGAATCGTGAACGCGCCGAACGCGCTGAGCACGAGCGCGAGCAATATCACGAGGCTGCGGTTGACCAGGCTCAACCGGGCGAATGCGGTCATAGGCGTCCCCTCCAAGAGTTCGCCCCAGACTAACACTTCGCCTTGAACGAATATTTAGACAGATTGAGCTTTCCTGATAACCTTCTCAGGAAGCGAGAGGTGAGTGTGAGCGACGAACGCGAAGACCTGATCCGTCGAATCAGCGAAACACAGCGTGGCATGGGGCGGCTGTTCGCCCAGCAGCATCAGTCCCCGCTGTTCACCTCCAACCTGACCATGCGACAACTCCACGTCATCATGCTCCTGGCCCTCAACGGCTCCGCCTCCGGCCAGGAGCTCGCGCACCACCTCGGCGTCAGTCTCGGCACCGTCACCGGGCTCGTCGATCGGCTCGTCGCCCACGGCCTCGTCACCCGCCACGAGGACCCCCACGACCGCCGCGTCCGCCGCGCCGAGCTCTCCCCCGCAGGCACCGCCCTGATCGAGGAGATCCAGGACTCCGGGTTCGAACACTATCGGCGCATCCTGGACCACCTCGACACCGAGACCCTGCGCTCCCTCGACCACATCACGCGCACCATCCGCGCGGTGGCCGACAAGCTCTACAACGAATGACCTGTACGTCAGGCCGGCGCCTTTACGTTGTAGATTCGGAAGCCAGCCCGGACAGGACCTCCGGCAGCTCCCCCTCGTACACGACGGTCAGCCGCCGGGTGGCCCGCGTCACCGCCACGTACAGGTCCTGACCTCCCATCGGCGACTGCCCCATGATCCCCGCCGGATCCACCACCACGACCGCGTCGAACTCCAGCCCCTTGGCCTGCCCCACCGTCAGCACCACCACCGGCGCGTCCAGGTCACCCTCCGGGAACAGGCCGGCCACCTCCGCGTGCCGCGCGTCCGAGGTCACCACGCCCACCCGGCCCTCGCCGATCAAGGCCAGCTCCCCGTCCACCAGCCCCGGCAGCCCGGCCACCGGCAGGCGCACCGCGAGCGGCCGTGAGCCGCCCTCGCGCACCGACTCGGGCGGCTCCTGCTCGGGCGCGAAGGCCCGCAGCACGTCCGCCGCCACCGTCATGATCTCCACCGGCGTGCGGTAGTTGACCAGCAGCCGCTCCTCGCGCCAGCGCCCCTCGAGGTACGGGTCCAGCACCTCCCCCCACGACCGCGCCCCGGCCGCCGACCCCGTCTGGGCCAGGTCGCCGACGACGGTCAGCGACTTCGCCGGCACCCGCCGCATGATCATCCGCCAGGCCATCGCCGACAGCTCCTGCGCCTCGTCCACGATCACGTGGCCGTACGCCCACGTCCGGTCCGCCGCCGCCCGGTCGGCCGTCGTCAGCCCGAGCCCGTCGTCCGCGTGCCGCTCGGCCAGTACGTCGGCCCGGTCGAAGATGCCCTCCTCCAGCACCCCCGTGCTCTGCAGCACCTCCAGCGCGTACAGCTCCTCCGACGCCTGCTCCTCGGACTCCCGCCTGGTCGCCACCCGGCGCTCCGAGTCGTCCTCGCCCAGCAGCTCGGCCGCCTCGTCCAGCAGCGGCACGTCCCCGGCCGTCCACGGCGCGTCCACCGGGCGGACCAGCTCCTGCCAGTCCAGCCCCGACGGCGCCACCGACCACAGCGTCTCCGGCGAGGCCAGCACCTCCGAGATCAGCCGCTGAGGCGTCAGCTCCGGCCACAGGTCGTCCACCGCCCGCCGGATCCCCGGCTCGCCCCACAGCCGCCGCGAGGCCAGCTCCAGATCCAGCTCGTCCAGGTCGCCTTCCAGGTCGAGCGGCTGCGCGAGCTCCGGTTCGTCCTCGATGACCAGTTCCTCGATGTGCAGCGACTCCTCCAGCGCCCGCGCCTCGGCCTTGGCCAGCTCCTTGAGCAGCTCGGTGACGTACAGCTTGCGCGCCATGTTGTGCGGCAGCCGCACCGCCCGCGCCCGGTCGCGCAGCCGCACGCACGTCGCGTGCGGCACCCGCAGGTTGAGCCCGTCCAGCTCGACCACCAGATCGCCCTCGGGCGCGCGCTGGCGCAGCTCCAGCGCGCGGGCGACCACGTCGGCCATCCGCGCGTCGCCCTTGACCACCGCCGTCGCCGGCCCGTCGGCCGCGCTCGCCCGCACCCCCGGGAACATCTCCCCGACCGTGGTCATCACCACCTGCGTCTCCCCCAGCGCCGGCAGCACCTGGCTGATGTAGCGCAGGAACATCGAGTTGGGGCCCACCACCAGCACGCCGCGCCGCTCAAGGGTGTCGCGGTGGGTGTAGAGCAGGTACGCCGCCCGGTGCAGCGCCGCCACGGTCTTGCCGGTGCCCGGGCCGCCCTGCACCACCAGCGCCCCCTGCAGCGAGGCGCGGATCACCCGGTCCTGCTCGGTCTGGATGGTGGCCACCACGTCGCCCATCCGGCCCGTCCTGCCCCGGCGCAGCGCCGCCAGCAGCGCCGCCTCGCCGACGAGCGCGCGCCGGTCGCCGTCGCTCATCCCCTCCAGGTCGAACACCTCGTCGTCGATGCCGACCACCGTGCGGTCCTTCAGGTGCAGGTGCCTACGGCGTACCAGCCCGCCCGGGTCGGTGGCCGTGGCCACGTAGAACGGCCGCGCGGCAGGGGCCCGCCAGTCGATGAGGACCGACTCGTGCTCCTCGTCGCGCAGCCCGATCCTGCCGACGTACGTGCTCTGCCCCGTGCCGTCGTCGATGCGGCCGAAGCACAGGCCCCGCTCGACCGCGTTCAGCTGGGCCAGCCTCCTGGCCTGCTCCGAGGCCATCGCCTCGCGTTCGACCATCGCCTGGCGGGTGCCGCCGGCCCTGGCGTACACGTCTCGCAGCGCCGCCTGCGCCCGCCCTCTGGCGACGTCGAGCCGGCCGTACAGCCACGACACAGTACGCTGTTCGCTGTCAAGGGCTTCCGCAAGACCATCTTGACGATTAGCCATTCGCTGGTATACTCCTAACCGGAGGATTGTGAAGCCTTTGCCTAAATTGGGCAATCGAGCTTAACGCCGCACGCGCGTGCGCGCAATCTCCTTGTTGCGTTATTCGGGCAGCATTTCGGAAGGCGCCGGGATCGCCGGGAACGGGTTGTCCGGCAGCAGGATCACCCGCCGTCCCCGCCCCACCGCCTCCAGGTGCAGCAGCGCCGTGCCGATGCCCGCCGCGCCCGCCATGTACCCGGTGTCCGCGCTCACCACGCCGGGGCGTACCCGCTCGAAGGCCTGGTACCACCGCAGGCCCCCGCCGTCGCCGCTCGCCCTGCCCGCCAGGTGCTCGCCCAGCGTCCGGGCGAAGCCCAGGTACGCCTCCCGCCCCGTCACCGCCCACAATCCGACGAACAGCTCCACCAGCCCCGCCAGCCCGCAGCACTGGCAGGCCGTGTCCCACAGCCCGGGCACCCGCCGTCCCGGCACGCCGCTCGTCACGATCCCCGTGGCCAGCCGCTCGGCCCACTCCAGGTCGGCCGGGTCGCCCCCGGCCCGGTACAACTCCACGAACATCCGCGCCACTCCGGCGGAGCCCGAGCAGAACCCCAGGTAGTGCAGCCCTCGCCCCTGCGGCAGATGGTGCGGCACCAGCGCGCGCCGGCCGCTCAGCACGCTGACCGAGCGCACGAAATCCGCGCCCCTGCGCGCCGCCTCCAGGAACCGGGCATCCCCGCTCACCCCGTAAAGGCGGGCCAGCAGGAACGCCGTCCCCGCCGTACCGGCCAGGAAGCCCGGCGTGACCGCGTCCGCCGGCAGGCCCTCGCAGTCGCCGAAGCGGTGCCCCGGCACCGCCAGCCGCGCCGCCCGCAGCCCCGCCTCGGCCGCGAGCTCCGCGTACGACGGCACCCCCAGCATCGAGGCGCCGTGCAGCAGCGCCAGCACGACACCGCCGTCGCCCCGCTGCGCCGGATCCCCCGACCAGCCGGGACCGCCGTCCATCGGCCGCGCCACCCGCGCCACCCGGTCCAGCGCCGCCACGGCCGCCTCCTCGGCCACGCCGTCGCCCAGCACCCACCCGGCCTCGCACAAGGCGACCGCGATCCCGCCCAGCCCGTGGTGGAACGTCACGTCTCCGACCCGGGGCCCGGCTTCGACCAGGTAGCGCACGCCCGACCGGGCGTCCTCCAGGTACTCCTCCCGCCCGGTCGCGGCGGCCAGCTCCAGGAAGAACAGCACGATGCCGGCCGCGCCGCCGTACAGGGAGGCGGGCTCAGGCGTCAGCGCGGAGCGGCCCCGCGGGTCAGGGTTGCCCACCCAGTGCCGCGCCCGCGCGTCGCCCGCGGCCGCCGTCCTGATCCACCGCGCGGCCCCGATCGCGGCACGCAGCGGGGCTCCGGCGGACGCGCGGGTCGGATCCAGGCTCATGACGCACCCGAGGGCTCTTCCCGATCAGTGAACGACCTCAATTCTCCCCCATCCCACCCCGCCGGCCAATCGGCGCTCGAACCCCTCGATTGGCGTACTGGTTCTTGTGGTACCCCACCACGACGCCGGGCTCGAGGGCGAGGAAGTTGCCGCCCGAGTCCCACCGCTCGCGCCGTGGACCCTGCGGTAGGCGTCCTTGATCCGGATCCGGTCTCCGCCGAACTCGTCCAGGTCGCAGCCGTCCACCCGGTGCACCCGCCCGCCCTCGTCCGTACGCGTGTAGAACCACTGCCCGGCCCCGCGATCGCCCGCGACGAACGCGATGCCGTCGTGGGATTCGAAGCGCACTGCCTATCCCCATCGAACCGACCGCCTCTACGGCTCTCTGCTATAGTGCAAACTGCAATATAGAAAGGAGCAATAAGATGAAGCTCTTAGTGATCGGCGCGGCCGGTCGCACCGGCAAGCACGTCCTGGCGCAGGGCATCGAGCGCGGGCACGAGATCACGGCCTTCGCCCGCCGTCCGGACTCGTTGCCCGACCTTCCGGGGCTGACCGGCGTACACCAGGGCGACGCCCACGACCTCGACACCGTGCGCACGGCCGTACAGGGCCAGGACGCGGTGATCGCCGCCGTCGGCGGGAGTCGCATCGCGAGCAACCTCATCACGGCCATGCGGGAGCGCGGCGTGTCGCGGCTGGTGATGACCAGCAGCCGCTCGGTGCCCGCCACCCGTCCGCGTCTCGCGGTCGCCCTGGCCTGGCTGTTCTTCCGCGAGGCGTACGTGGACCTCGCGCGGGCCGAGGGCATGCTGCAGGTCAGCGGCCTGGGCTGGAGCATCGCACGCGCCACCATGCTCAATGACAAGCCGCCGTCCGGGCGGGTGCACGTCGACTTCGAGGCCAACGCGACCGGTGGCGCGATGCAGCTGTCCCGCGCCGACTATGCGATGGCGCTGCTCGACACCGTCGAAAACGCCGATCTCATCGGCAAGGCGCTGGGGATCTGCGGACCTCGATAAGCAGAAAGGTCATCCATGAAACACGGCATCAACTACGACACCGGATTCCTGCCTGGAGAGCAGCTGTCGCGTAAGACGTTCGACGTGGAGGCCGTCAGGCGCGACATGCGCACGATGGCCGATGACTTACATTGCTCCGTGGTCCGCGTCTCAGGCAGGGATCCTGAGCGGCTGAGCGTGGCCGCCGAGGAAGCGGCCGCGGCCGGTCTGGAGGTGTGGTTCTCGCCGTTCCCGGTTGACCTCACGCCCGAAGAGACCATGGACTGTCTGATCGAGTGCGCGGAGCGGGCCGAGGCACTGCGCGGGAACGGCGCCGAGGTGATCTTCGTGGCCGGGTGCGAGATGAGCGCGTACTGCGGCGGTTACCTGCCCGGTGACACCTTCCTCGATCGATTCGAAGCCATGCGGGGCGGGCCGGAATTCTGGGCGTCTCTCGGTCCGATCATGCAGCGGCTCAACGGCCGGCTGGGCGAGGTGGCCGAGGCCGTGCGGAAACGGTTCGGGGGCCGCGTCACCTACGCGTCCGGGCAATGGGAGCTCGTCGACTGGTCCCCGTTCGACCTGGTCAGTGTCGGGGGCTACCGGGCGGCGTACAACGCCGGTCGATTCCGTGAGGACCTGCGCCGGCATTTCGCGCACGGCAAGCCGGTCGTCGTCACCGAATTCGGGACCTGCGCCTACACCGGCGCGAGCGAGCTCGGCGCGATGGCGTGGCAGCCGCCGAACGCGGCCGTGCGAGACGAGGGCGAGCAGGTGCGTTACTTCACCGAACTGCTCGACCTCTTCCACGACGAGGGCATCGACACGGCGCTCTGGTTCACGTTCGCGGCATTCACTCTGCAAGGCGAGCAGGACCTCAGCTCTTACGGCGTGGTGAAAATGCTCGACGAGACCCGGTGGACGCCCAAGGAAATCTTCCATGCCATGGCCGCCAGATACGCGCGCGCGTAACGTCGCGGCGCTTCAGCGCCGTCAACGGCGGGCGTAGCCGCCCAAGGCAGGTTCCAGCAGGCCGAATGCGCGGTCGGCGGTGACGGCGAGTATCGCGAAGATCTCGTCGGAGGTCCTGCCTTCGAGGACCAGTCGCTGCCCCTCGAAGAACAGCAGCCGGTCCACGGCGGCGAGCTGGGCGGCGGCGAGTTTCGTCGTGATTCCCGCATCGCCGGTCTCGTCGGCCAGCACGGCCGCCAGAGCGTGCTCGGCCTGCTCGTGGATCTGCCGGAGGCGGGCGCGGAGCGCCGGGGTGTCGCGCACCAGGCGCTGCCAGGCGATGTCGTCGTCGGGGATGAGCGGGTCACGTCGGCGCACCCGTTCGAGATAGTCGCGGCGCAGGGCGGCCAGGGCGGACTCGCCCGGCTCGCGCTGTCCGACCGCCCGGGTGAGCGTGGTGACGTGTTCCTCGCCCATGTCGAGGACGAGGTCCTCCTTGAGGGGGAAGTAGTTGGTGACCGTCATCTTGGCCACGCCCGCGGCGCTCGCGATGTCGGCGATCGTCACCTTGTCGAAGCCGCGCTCCTTGAACAGCTGGGTGGCGACGTCGGAGATCATCTGACGCGTCCGGCGCTTCTTGGCCTCCCGCAACCCCTCGGCTCGCACACTCACGGCCTCATGTTACCCGCGGTCACAAGGACGAACCCAAAATTAGGTTTGACCTAATAAAGTGTCCGACCTAGATTTGGGTTCGACCTAACCGATGACCGTGAGAGGGTGACCATGGCCGCGGACACGCTCGCGTCGGCGCGCGAAAGGCTCGATCCCCGGTTGACGCGCATGGGGCTCGTCCTGATCGCCGCCCCCATCCTGGCCACCGTGGACGCGACGGCCGTCGGGGTCGCGACGCAGGCGATGGCCGCCCACTTCCGCACCTCGCTGGCCGACGTCCAGTGGGTGGCGACCGGATACCTGCTGGCGATCGCGATGGTGATGCCGTTGTCGGGCTGGCTGAGCGAGCGTTACGGCGCCAAGCGCATGTGGATCATCGCCGTGGCGCTGTTCACGGCGGGCTCGGCCCTGTGCGGCCTCGCCTGGTCGCTGCCCGCGCTCATCGGCTTCCGGCTGCTCCAGGCGCTGGGCGGCGGTCTGATGAACCCCATCTCCCAGGCGATCGTGGCCCGAGCGGCCGGGCCGTCCCAAGCCGGCCGGGTCCTCGGGCTGCTGTCGATCCCGGCGATGTTCGCGCCGGTCCTCGGGCCGGTCGTCGGCGGGCTGGTCGTACAGAGCCTGGACTGGCGTTGGATCTTCTACGTCAACCTGCCCATCTGCCTGACCGTCCTCCCGCTCGCCGCGCGCCTGCTGCCCGCCGACGGCGCCGAACGGGACACCGGCCGTCCGCTCGACGTTCTCGGCCTGCTCCTGCTGTGCCCGGGGGCGACGGCCCTGATCTACGGCTTGTCCCTGGCGGGCGAACGCGGCGGACCAGGATCGTCCGTCGCCACCGCCGTCCTCGGAGCCGGGCTGTTGCTGGTCGGCGGTTACGTCATCCACGCGCTGCGGGCCGGCGACGCGGCGATGATCGACGTGCGGCTGTTCGCCCGCCGTGGCTTCGCGGCGGCGACCGCGACCTCGTTCCTGCTCGGCGCCGCGCTCTACAGCTCCATGGTCCTGCTGCCGCTCTTCTACCAGCAGATTCATCACACGGACGCGTTCCGTACCGGCCTGCTCCTCATCCCGCAGGCGCTCGGCGCCGCCGTCGGCGCGTTCGCCGCGGGGCGGCTCGCCCACCGTTACGGCGCGCGCGCCGTCGTACTCACCGGCCTCCTGCTCATGGCCGCCGGAACGGCCGTGTTCACCCAGGCGGGCGCGGGACCGGCGGCGTGGTCACTGAGCGTGTCGCTGGTGGTCCAGGGGCTCGGTCTCGGAAGCGTGATGGGCCCGACGATGGGAGCCGCCTACGCGTCTGTCGACGAGCGGGAAACGCCGCGCGCCGCGAGCGCCTTGAACGTCCTCAACCGGATCGGCGGATCACTGGGCACCGCGATCTTCCTGATCGTGCTGGAGAATCAGCTCGCCGGCGCCCACGCCGGTCCCGAGCCCGCGTTCGGCGTCACGTTCGGCTGGGCGCTGGCCCTGGCGGTGCTCGCCCTCGTCCCCGCGGCGCTGTTCCCCCGGAGAACGTCGCCATCCTGAGCCGGCTACTTCGGCCCTGCGCTTCCGCGATCCTGTCGCAGGGATCGGAGCACCGCATGGATGGACGGCCGCCGGTCGGCATCGGTGCGCCACACCGCGTAGATGTGGCGGGTCAGGCGTGGCCGCACCTCGACGAAACGGACCCCGTCCGGGACGGGGTCACGGCCGAGTCTGGGAATGATCGCCACGCCCAGGCCGGCGGCGACGAGGGCCAGTTGGGTGTGGTGTTCGCCGGCGGTGTAGGCGATATCCGGTTCGGCCCCGCGAGAACGCAGCGTTTCCACCAGCCAGGAGTTGCAGATCCAGCCGTCACTCCAGGTGATCCATGGCTCGCCGGCGAATTGCTCGATCTCCACGGTGGTCCGCGAGGCCAAGGGGTGCCCCTCCGGCACCGCGATGTCGGCGACGTCGTCGAGCAGCCTGGCCCTGCTCAAGTTGCCGGGCAGGGACAAGGGAGAGTCCCACCAATCCTGGACGATGGCCATGTCCAGATCGCCGCGGCTCACCCCCGGCACCGCTTCGTGCGGCTCGCACTCCTGCAACATGATCCGCAGCCGCGGGTGATCACGACGGAGATCCCGCAGCGCGGGCGGGACCAACCCGCGCGCGGCCGTCGCAAAGGCGGCAATCGTCAGCTGCCCGGCGACGACGCCACGGCAGGCCTCCAGATCCGCCTCGGCCCGTTCGGCCAGCGCCAATATCTGCCCCGCGTGGACGGCGAGCAACTCGGCGGCCTCGGTGAGACGCACGCCGCGGCCCTTGCGCTCCAGCAGGCGCTGCCCGACCTCTTGCTCCAGTTTCGCCATCTGCTGGGAGATCGCCGAGGTGGTGACATGCAGGATGTCCGCGGCTGCGGTGACCGACCCGTGGGTGGCGATCGCGTACAGAGTACGAAGCCGATCCAGATTCAACATCTTAGAAATGCTACGCAATATGTCGCAGAAAGAGTCGCTTGTCCTTTGTAATTGCGTACGGCAAGGTGCTGGCTATGGCTGACGAGACCATTGACATCGGTGGAGACCTGTCTGTGCGCCGGCTGGGGTTCGGCGCGATGCGGCTGACGGACTGGGGGCCGCCCAGGGACAGGCCCGCCGCGATCGCGGTGGCGCGGCGAGCCGTCGAGCTCGGCGTCACCCTTGTCGACACCGCCGACGCGTACGCCCTGGGCGCCAATGAGGAGCTGCTCGCCGAGGCATTGCACCCGTACCCATCCGGCCTGGTCATCGCTACCAAGGCGGGGCAAAGTCGCCCGGGGCGCGACCGTTGGAAGCCGCTGGGCCGCCCGGAGTACCTCATCCAGCAGGCCGAGCTGAGCCTTCGCCGCCTCCGGCTGGAGCGGATCGAGCTCTTCCAGCTTCATCGTGTGGACCCCCAGGTCCCCTTCGCCGAACAGCTGGGGGCGCTCAAGCAACTGCGGGACGACGGCAAGATCCGCCACATCGGACTGTCGGAGGTCGGCGTCGCCCAGCTTGAGGAGGCCCGCCAGATGGTGCCCATCGCCAGCGTGCAGAACCTCTACAACCTCGCCGACAGGCGGCACGAGGACGTGCTCGACTACTGCGAGGCCGCGGGCATCGCCTTCATCCCCTGGTTTCCGGTGGCCGGCGGAGCGCACGCCCTCGCGGGAGGACCGCTTGCCCAGGTCGCACAGCAGATCGGTGGCACCCCCGCGCAGGTGGCACTCGCCTGGCTGCTGGCCCGCTCACCCGTCACCTTGCCGATCCCCGGCACCAGCTCCGTCGCGCACCTGGAGGAGAACATGGCGGCCTTGGACATCAGGCTGACCGGTGAACAGTTCGGCTGCCTGGATGCGGTGTGGCGCGAGGCCCAGAGCCTGGAGCCGGCCGGTTGATCGGTCCGTTCGCCTGGCGGGGCCACGGGCGGACTGTTCACGGGCGGGCCGGCTGCTCCAGGCCTGTCTACGTGGGGTGGAGCTCCGCCAGGCCGAAGCCGAGGTGGCTGTACAGCTCCAGCTGGTCGTAGTACTCGCGGTGCGAGATGATCTTCCCGTTCTCGACGAACGTGGCGCAGGTGGCCCGGACGGTGATGCGGCGGCCCGTTCCCGCGATCTCTCGCCCGTCGGGCAGCAGCAGGGGGCCCTTGTGGGTGCCGGTGTACGTCCATTCCGTGATGGCGGGGTTATCGCAGTCGCCGAGTTCGTACCAGGCCGTCATGTGGAAGTCGGGGAACGCCTCGAGAATCTGCTCGTGGAGCCACGCGATCTGGTCATGTCCTTCCGCGACGCCCGCAGGCGAGACGTACACGGCGTCCGGACTGTAGCAGGCGAGCACCTTCGGCAGGTCGTGCGCATTGACCGCGTCGGCCAGCTGGTGTTTGAGATCCCAGAAGGTGGACATGGGGCCTCTGAAGTGGGTCGGGTCGTAGTTTGACCCCTCACGTTACCGAGAGGCAGGTCAGCCGCCGGTCATGGCCGCGTGAGATAGGGGCCAAGGCGGCATGTGCCTGATCCATCCGCGGTCGGGCGAAGGCGTCGTGTCCGTTCCGTGCACGAGGCCCGACGTACGCGCGACCCCCGGGCTCTACCGCGAGAGCTTTCCCGCCGCGACGTTCGGAACCGATCAGTGGGAGGTGGGCAAGCTGCCGGCCGACCGTGGTCGATGAGGAGATCATGGCCGACATCGTCGAGGTCCTCCCCGAAGGCTCGGACGGTGTTCTCCCGCGGGGCGTGGGCCACTTCCCCTTCCTGGAGGCGCCCGTAGAGGTCAACGATCGGGTTCTTCGATTTCTGGCGAGGTAGCGCCGACCAAGTGCGGCGGTCAGAGCCGGGATTCTGACCGCCGCACGAGTCCCGGTCCTGCCGGATTCCGATCCTGATCGGAACGATATGCGCCACTCGGAAGGACGGCGATCAGGTCATCGGCCTGGGCCTGGTCACCGTCCGTGGTCGTCCGCATTGGTGGCGCTGGACTCATGTGGCAGCACGTCGCGAGCCGCATGCTCGGCGTCGGCGGTGATAGCCTCCGGTCCCGACTCCCCCGTTCAGAATGAGCCGCAGACGCTGACGATCGGACAGGAATATGGCCGAATTCGCCTTCAGCTTGGTAGAGGTCTTCAGCCGCACGCCGATGAGCGGAAACCTGCTGCCGGTGATACACGGAGCGGACGCTGTCGACACATCGACGATGGCCCTGATCGCCCGCCGATTCCTGCAGCCCGAGACGTCGTTTCTCGTGGCCTCCGATGACCCCTGGTGCGACTACACGCATCGAATCTTCACGATCGCGCGCGAGGTTCCCTTCGCCGGGCATCCGTCGCTCGGCGCCGCGGCCGCTCATGTCTGGCATTCCGGCCTCGGTTCGACCGAGCTGACACAGCAGACCATGAGCGGCCGCCAGCGACTCATCGTCGAGTCGGCAGGCGATGAAGCCATGGTGGCCATTGCCCAGAATTCACCGGTCCTCGGGGCGACCGTATCGCCTTCACACGTTCTCGCGGCGCTCGGAGTCGCACCGGAGGACGCCCACCCCGAACTGCCGGCGCAAATAGTGTCGACCGGGCTGCCCGCATTGATTCTGCCGCTGCGCGAAGTCTCCGCACTGGCTCACGCGACTTTGGATCGCGATTCCCTGTACAAGGCGCTTGAGGAATTCGCCGAGCCGGACAGCCTGAACTGCTATCTGGTGGCGGAAGAAGGTCCCGGCCGGTGGCGCTCCCGCTGCTTCGCCTTGGACTTCACGACCGGCGAGGATCCGGCCACGGGATCAGCCGCGGGGGCGTTCGGCGCGTATCTTCGCGAGCACACCGGCCAGGCTCGGATGACGATTGATCAAGGCATGGAGATGGGATTCCCCAGTCAGATCATCGTGGACGTCTCCGGTGAGATCATGGTGAGCGGGCTGGTGCGATTCTTCGGAAAGGGCATGATCGATCTGCCCTCGCATTGAGCCGGCCGGGCGCGCGCTGGTCGCACGCCGGTTCCACGTCCGCCCGGAGGCGGGCCCTTCGACCGTGGTGACGTCGCCGTCCTCGACGGTGAGCGCCAAGTGGTGAGTGGTCACGTGGGGAAATCGGTGTCGCGGCCGAGGGGCTCCAGGCGGTCGAGTTCGTCGAGGCGGGCGCGGAGCTTGGCGCGGATGCGGTCGAAGGAACGGGCACCGAGGGGAAGCCGCAGCGGCGGGGTGTCCAGGTTGACGGCGGCGACGATCGCACGGGCGGCGCGAACCGGGTCGCCCGGCTGAGCGCCGTGCTGGGCGACGAAGGTCGCCTTGGCCGGTTCGATGACGGGCCGGTAGTCGTCGATGGGAGTGGCCCAGCGGAACGAGCGGCCGGCGAAGTCGGTGCGGAACGGGCCGGGTTCGACGATGGTGACGCCGATCCCCAGATGCTCCAGCTCGGCGGCGAGCCCCTCGGAAAGTCCCTCCAGCGCGAACTTGGTCCCGCCGTAGGCGGTACCGCCCAGCATGGTGGTCACCCCGCCGACCGAGGACATCTGCACGATGTGCCCGGATCGCTGGGAGCGCATGGCCGGCAGCACCGCGCGGGTCACGTCGATGGCGCCGAAGACGTTGGTGTCGAACTGGCGCCGCAGCTCCTGATCGGTGATCTCTTCCAGGGCGCCGCGCATGGCGTATCCGGCGTTGTTGACGAGCACGTCGATCCGGCCGAACGCCTCCAGCGCGGCATCGACGGCACGGCGGACGGCGACCGGATCGGTGACGTCCAGGTCCAGGGCGAGGACCCGGTCGCCCGCCTGCGCGGTCAGGCCGGTGAGGGTGGCGCGGTCACGCGCGGTGGCCACCAGCCGGTCACCGTGCTCCAGCACGACGTGGGCGAGCGCTCGGCCCAGCCCGGTGCTGGTGCCGGTGATGAACCACACCTTGCCGGAAGAGGCTGAGGTGGTCATGTGAGGGTCCTTTCCAGGTCGTGATGGGCGGAGTGAGCATCCCGGTAGACTTTGCTTTGGGACTCAAAGTTTGAGACTCAAAGCAAAGTAGCTTGATACTCAAAGGACGTCAAACGTGAGACCTGACCCCGCACCCGCAGGCGACTCGGTCGCCGCCGAGATCGACGCCTGGATCTCCCAGATGGCCGACGCCGACCCCGTCACCGAGGCCGCCCGGCAGCGCATCGGCCGCATCTCCCGCCTGTTCGAACACCTCCTGGCCGACGTCGCCACCGCCAACGACCTCACCCCCGGAGACTGGACCGCCCTGTCGGCCCTGCAACGCTCCGGCCCGCCCTACGAGCGCACCCCCAAGCAACTCGCCGACGAACTCGGCGTCACCGCCGGGACCATGAGCGTGCGCATCGACCGCCTCAGCAAGGCCGGGCTGGTCGAGCCCGTCCCCGCCGTCGACGGCCGCAGCCGCCCGGTCCGCCTCACCGAGCTGGGCCGGCGGCGCTGGAGCCAGGCCACCCGTGACCGCACCACTCGCGAACGGCGCCTGCTCACCGACGCATTGGCGTCCGACGACCTCGATCAGCTCAATCGACTGCTCGCCCAACTGCTGGCCCGCCTGGAGGACGAGTTCGGCCCGGCGCCTCGCCATCAACAAGCTCGGTAGATGTCCGGTCGGTGACCTGTGCGGTGCTCATCCAAGAGGCTTCAACCGCTTCTTCCCGCACCACCGGCGGCTGGATTCCCGAAAGTGAACGCCCCCTCTGGGATCGGGCGACGGCGCGGTTCGCCGACGATGGCCTGCCGGAGCCCTGAGGCGGCATGCTCAGGACGGCCCGTACGTGCAACCCCGCGCCCATCAGCCTATTGAGCCCGGCGATCGCGGATGGGCGCGGGCCGGTTGGCCAGGTCGAGGTCGTGGACGTTGAGGCGAGGACCATCGCGGCGAGTGAACCTCACCCAAGCAGAGCGTCCTCCCTGTTCGGCGTGCGTCTCCTCAAGCGGTGGGTGACCCTTCACTCGAGCGGCAGGGAGTGCAGTTCGGCAACCTGGCGGATCTCCTCCAGCGGGTACGGCGTCTTCCTGCTCTCACTCTGCAGATCGTGGTAGAAGCCGTTCAGCACGGTGGCCAGCGGGCTGTGCCGCGACAGCAGGGTCGCGACCCCGCCGGGCACGCCGGCCGGCCGCTCTCCTGCCGCCCATTCCCGCACCAGTTCGCGACGCCCCGGCCAGTCGGCGCCGTGGAAGGCGCCGGCCAGCCAGTTCACCAGGTACGTCAGCGTGTAGGTGCGGTCGAAGGTGAGGTGCCGGCGATAGAAGGCCTGTTCCTCCTCTGACAGGTCGAACCGGGTCGACACGGCCAGCCCGAAGTCGGTCAGGTAGAAGTGGTGCCCGTCGGTGAGGATGTTGTCGAAATGCGCGTCGAAGTGCAGGAGGCCGCCCGCGTTCATGAAGGACACGGCCTCACGCAGCCCGTGGTCCGCCAGGGCGCAGGCGCGGTCGGCGTCGCCCGCGCGTACCCGCTCGTCCAGCCACTGGTGCAGGTTGTAGGGGAAGTACTCCAGGAAGAGCGTCAGGCTCGCCGGAGCCTCTGCCAGCGCTTCGAGGCGGCGGCGCACGCCGGGCGCGCTCTCCCAGAAGGTGACTGCCCGATCGATGTCGGCCAGCTCTCCGTACAGCGGGGCGGGCTCGGCGTTGGGCAGCACCCGCCAGTGATACAGCAGCGGGAAGCCGGGGAACCGGCCGGTCAGCACCCACTCGGTGGTCATCGTGTGCGCGGCCAGCTCGCGCCAGGCGCCGAAGCCGGGCGAGCCGATGCCGTACTAGCAGAAGGGCGGCAGCCCGAACAGGTTGGCCGTCGAGTGCGGGTGGCGCAGTTCGGGCTCGGTGAGGGGCACGCGTTTGACGAAGACCGAGGTGCCGCCGACCGCGAGCCGAGCGGACGCCCCGCCGATGCCGGTGCCGAGGCGTACGGCCTCGCGCTCCAGCAGCTCGGCCAGTTCCCGGTCGTCGTAACGAGCCATGGCCGTGGAAACGTCACGGTGGGTGATCAGCCGCGTGTCCGTCATCGTGATCACTTTACTGGCCGATGACGGCCGCCCTTGCCTGGCGGCCACCGTGCCGCACTGCTTGCCGAGCTGGTCGTTGACCTCTTGCCAACCGTGTACCGCGGGACCGTGGCCCATTCGTTACCCGCTCCCGGAATGATCACATTCCATGAAGAAGACGATCACCGTTCTGGTTACCGGCTGTGCTTTTCTGGTGACCGCCGCTCCCGCGCAGGCTGCGCCCAAGGATCCCGTCCGAGCTCTGAAGAGCAAGCTGGTTTCCGGGCACGGCGTACGGTTCACCGAGACCACCACTCTCATCGGAGACGGCAAGGTCAAGCTGCAGAGCCGCAAGGGAACGTTCCAGTTCAACGCCAAGGGCATCGCCGCCTCAGACATCACCTGCAAGACGGGCCCCGCCGAGCCTGAGCGGACCATCAGCGTCGGCAAGGTCAGCTATACCTCGGGCGGCATCTGGAAAGAGCGCCTTCCAGATGGCAAGACGTGGCTCAAGACCGGCGGCATGCCCGGCGGTGCCGGCGGTTTCTACGGGCAGGTCATCAACCCCGCGGAGTCGGGAACGTTAGCCGCGCTGATCAAGAAAGGCAAGCTGAGCGGAAGCACCATCACAGGAAAGATCACGTTCAAGGAACTGGAGAAGGTGTCGCGCTGGTTCGACGCGTCGATCCCGCTGCGCATGCACGACGACACGAAAGTCACCTACACCCTCAGCCTCACCTCGGCCGGGCTCGTGAGCAGGGTGAGGAGCTCGTACGCGGCAACAGGAGTGTTGGACAACAGCGGCTTCGACGGCAAGACGATCACGATCGACAGCCGCTTCACCGGGTGGGGAGGCAAGGTGTCGATCAAGGCGCCGGACCCGGAGACGGTGACCACTAACGCGGGTTCCTAGTTGTTCCGCTGATCGGGCCGGGGCCTTCCGTAGATGAGCGATGTGTCGCAGCGGGCCCACCTCTTGCGCACTCAAGAGGGCCATCTCACCCGCTTCCGCGACTGGTGCGCCCGCTGCACCGACTGCTCCCTGCGCGGCACGGACGCCGGTAAGGCGCGGGACGAGCTCGTTGCCAGGGTGCGCCGCGCCACTGCCGGCGGCTACAACCCTCTCGGCCGCCCATTGTGGTCCATCGGCAGCCATGCCAGACCATTCGAGGAACGCGAGGAGTTTGACGCCATCACCGGTGGTCGCGTTGGAGCCGATGCTCAGCCCGCTTGCGACGATTGTGGCCGCACCGCTCGCCTCCGCCGCCGCGGTGCTTGAGCTCGCGGGGCCAGCGACCACGAGGTCGGGGCACGACTGAAAGACGTCACGTCCGGTATGACCGGGAACGAGCTGATTGCGCTATACCGCAAACCTGTTCTCATACCGGGCGCGGCGGCGCAGATTCTGGGCATGAGAGCTCGAGGTTTGATGCGAGGCATCACGGCAGCCGGCTTGCTGGTCCGCATTCTCGCCGTCCCGCCCGAGGCCCGCGCCGCCGGGCCCGGATGACCCGGACCGTTCGCACTTGGCGGCAAGCGCTCCGGCGGGATGACACGTGAAAGTTTCAGTTCGAAAATCCCAGGATGAGCCCCTGATCCGGAATGGCGGCAGGTGAAGCCGTGGTCGGTGCGCAGGCTCTGGCGCAGGCCGGTTCCCGCATTGACCCCGGTCTTCCAAGAGAGGTACCTCCGAGGGGAAGCGTTCCTCGGTGCCGGGCCGTGCCCGCTCCTGCCGAAGGGTTGGTCATGACGAGACGACGTACATCGCGGTTGGCTCGGGTGACGGCGGCTCTCGCCGGAGCGATGGTATTGATCGCCACGTACGCCTCCCCCGCGCAAGCGACGATCATCGCCTGCGAGTGGGAGAAAGTCAGCTCGTGGACCAACGGTTTTCAGATCAAGGTCACCCTCATCAACGACCCGATACCGGTCGACGGCTGGACGGCCACCTGGACGTGGGACGACGGCACCAAGGTCACCAACGCGTGGGATGCGATCGTGACCCAACCAGGCCAGAGCGTGTCGGCCGGCAACCAGTCGTACAACGGCTATATCCCGCCTTACGGCCGGGTGAGCTTCGGCTTTCTGGCCACCGGCGTCAGCGACGGCCACGGCGGCGGCCTGAGGGTCAACGGCGGACCCTTGTTGCCGTGCTGAGCTGCCCGCACCGGCAGCTCGTCGCGAGCCTGCACGACCGGTTCCATTGCGGCGCACCGCAGCATTGGCGAACAGTAGCGTCCCTCGCTTGGCCAACACGAAGGACCACGGGTTGGCCAAGCGATGTACGCACTCGACCGCCAACACTCCTCGAACGCGTTCTCAGACCGCTCGAACTTCGGCGAGCCGCTTGACCGCGAACTCGTCGTCCCAGCGGATGGCGGCTTCCCTTGCGGCCGACGCTTGCGCGGCGATGTCGTACGCGCCGTCGTCCAGCCCGGCGGCGTTGTCGGGCAGCACGAGGCGGGGACGTCGACGTGCGACTCGTCCCAGTCGATCAGCGCGGCTTGATTCGCGGTCATGGTCCTTGATCGTCCGGCAAGGGCCGCGGTGTGCTCCAGCCAGACTCCGTTGCAAGCCGGCCTCGTGGCGCATGTGTCGTCGGCTTTCCGGGTACCCACACATCAATCCCCGGCCGGGGCCGGCGAAAGACGATCTCCCCCGTCGCGCGGGCGGGGAGAATAGTTGTGAGGTAATGGATCGACGCATCTTCGGTCTGGAGAACGAGTACGGCGTCACGTGCACCTTCCGGGGTCAGCGCAGGCTGTCTCCGGACGAGGTGGCGCGCTACCTGTTCCGGCGGGTCGTGTCCTGGGGCCGGTCGAGCAACGTGTTCCTGCCCAACGGCGCCCGGCTGTATCTGGACGTGGGCAGCCATCCCGAGTACGCCACCCCCGAGTGCGACAACGTCGTGGAGCTGGTCACCCATGACAAGGCCGGTGAGCGGATCCTGGAGGGGCTGCTCGTCGACGCCGAGAAGCGGTTGCGCGAGGAGGGCATCGCCGGCGACATCTACCTGTTCAAGAACAACACCGACTCGGCCGGCAACTCCTACGGCTGCCATGAGAACTACTGTGTGGGCCGGCACGGGGAGTTCGGGCGGCTGGCCGATGTGCTGATCCCGTTCCTGGTCACCCGGCAGATCATCTGCGGCGCGGGGAAGGTGCTGCAGACCCCGCGGGGGGCGGTGTACTGCGTGTCGCAGCGCGCCGAGCACATCTGGGAGGGCGTGTCGTCGGCGACGACCCGGTCCCGCCCGATCATCAACACCCGCGACGAGCCGCACGGCGACGCCGAGCGGTTCCGCCGCCTGCACGTCATCGTCGGCGACTCGAACATGAGCGAGACCACGATGTTGCTCAAGGTCGGCGCGACCGATCTGGTGCTGCGCATGGTGGAGGCCGGGATCGTGATGCGCGACATGAGCCTGGAGAACCCGATTCGGGCGATCCGCGAGGTCTCGCACGACATGACCGGGCGGCGGCGGATCCGGCTGGCCAACGGGCGTGAGGCGTCGTCGCTGGAGATCCAGCAGGAGTACCTGGGCAAGGCCAAGGACTTCGTGGACCAGCGGGGCGGCGACGTGATCGCGCGGAGGGTGCTGGAGCTGTGGGAGCGCACCCTGCGGGCGGTGGAGACCGGCAACCTCGACCTGGTCTCCCGGGAGATCGACTGGGTCACCAAGTACCAGCTCATCGAGCGGTACCGGAAGAAGTACGACCTGCCGCTGTCCTCGCCCCGGGTGGCCCAGCTCGACCTTGCCTACCACGACGTGCACCGTAAGCGCGGGCTGTTCTACCTGCTGCAGCGGCGCGGCGCGGTGGAGCGGGTGACCTCCGACATCAAGATCTTCGAGGCCAAGTCGGTGCCGCCGCAGACCACCCGGGCGCGGCTGCGTGGCGAGTTCATCCGCAAGGCGCAGGAGAAGCGGCGCGACTTCACCGTCGACTGGGTACACCTGAAGCTCAACGACCAGGCGCAGCGCACCGTGCTGTGCAAGGACCCGTTCCGCAGCGTCGACGAGAGGGTGGACAAACTCATCGCCAGCATGTGACCGGCCGGACCGATGTCCGGGCCGGCATGTCCCATTGGCAGGGCGATGGCCTCGTCCGGCAGCAGTTTCGGACCGGACGGACATCTCGGACCTGTCCGAGCGCGAAACTCCAGCCAGCGCCTTCCCCACCTCGCCGTGCGGCGGCCGGCCCCTCCTCCGCCCAGCAGAACGCCGTCGGTGCGGTCAAGGTGCGCGGCCAGGTCGACCATCCGCGCTCGTTCAGCATGGCGCGACTGCGCGGCCTGCCGCAGCACACCGTACGTGTGCGCTACCAGACCTCCCACGGCGCGGAGAAGCACACCGTCACTGGTCCTCTGCTCGCCGACGTCCTCAAACTGGCCGGGCCGCGCATCGACCCAGACGTCAAGAACGCCCAGCTGCGCCTGTTCGTCACGACCACCGGATCCAAGGAAGGTCCGCGCCTGGTCGCACCCGGCGACGTCAAGGGCGGCCGCTACGTCAGCGGCGTCCTACGCCTCCACCCTCGACCCCGCCTGACGCGACCTCTGTCCGCACCGGCATCCTGCTCACCCTGAGCGGGCAGGATGCCACGCCGGCTGCGCGCATCAGCGCGTTGGGCGTACTTGTGGGCCTGGCCGGCCTTGCGCTCGCCAGCCAGGGTGGTCACGGAACCGATCGGGGACCACCGCATTTGCCAGGTTCGAGGCGCTCGCCTCTCAATCGACCCGGAGCCCCGAGATGACGCCGCGCTAGCTCTCAAGCCCCAGCATCACGTCGGACGCCTTGATCACGGCGATAACCTCACTGCCCTCCACCAGTCCCAACTCATTGGCGGCCTCTACGGTGACGGAGGCGACCAACCGCATCCCACCGGCGTCCAGTTCCACATTCGCTGTCGCTTCGCCTTTGGTGAGCCCAGTCACCCGGGCCGGGATCTTGTTACGTGCGCTCAATCGCATAGCGTCCACTCCTGACTCGGCACTCGCCTCGTAATGCCGCCTTCCCCCAGGTGGAGCATTTACGTCCTCCCCAGCCTGACGGCTTCGCACCCGAACCGTATTGATCGTGAGGCAGATCTGTGGATGTCTCGGCCCGGCTAGATCGGGAAGCGGCCGCGGCGGATCTGCCAGTGGCGTCCGGCCTTGAGGTGGTCGACGATCGCGCGCTGGAGCACGGTGCGGCATGGTAGCTGGTGGAGCGGCGTGGTCAGGGTGCGGAACACGAACCGCAGCACCTCGACGTCGGCGTCCTGCCCTTCCGGCTCCTCGTAGGGCTCCAGCTCGAACCTCTGCTGGAACCGGACGATGTTGGAGTCCTCGGGCAGGTACTCCAGTAGTTGCGGGTCGAGCAGCCACGAGCCGCAGGAGAACGCCGTGTAGCGCTCGTCGGGAAAGTGGCGGGGGAAGAACGCGCGGGCCTCGTCGAGCGACGCCGCGACC
The DNA here is from genome assembly GCF_040675285.1 of Nonomuraea sp. NPDC049625. Classification (NCBI taxonomy): domain Bacteria; kingdom Bacillati; phylum Actinomycetota; class Actinomycetes; order Streptosporangiales; family Streptosporangiaceae; genus Nonomuraea; species Nonomuraea sp. NPDC049625. Next base: position 439,542 of record NZ_JBFAOQ010000005.1, read on the forward strand.
GCCTCGGGGGTCATCGGCCCCGACTCGGGGATGTGCAGGTCGATGGTGGTGCCGCCGCGTTGGTGCTGCAGCCGGCCCAGCTCGTAGATGCCGCCGCGCGCGTGCAGCGTCAGCCAGCTCTGCATGACCGGCCAGCCCTCGCGGTGCATCCGCCGGTCGATCGCGAGGTTGCGGCCGAGATCCGCCAGGGTCACCCACGACACGGCATCGGCGATGCCGTGGTCGCGATGGTACCTCATGACGACGTCGACCAGGGCCAGGTACGCGTACACGTAGAGATGCCGCCAGGCGGGGCCCCGTTCGCGCGGTAGCTCCGGGCCGGGCGGCAGCCAGCCGTGGCCCCCGAGATCGGCGCGGACCAGGGCGATCGAGCGGTCGAGCAGCCAGCGCAGCTCCGGAGTCCACAGGGGAGAGTCGGGGTCGGGCCAGCCCGCCATGATCTCGTCGGCGTCGTCCGGCCGCACCGCGAGCCGGTCGAGGATCGCGCGCGCGTCGGCCTTGGCGGGCAGCGGAGCCGACGGCCGGTCGCCGGCGAGCCGGTGCACGCGGTCGACGTCCTCAACGGGTACCCCGAGCCGGGCGGCGGTGTCATCCAGATCCACGCGGACGATCCTACGATCACTGGCAACCTGCAGGGCTGCCCGCTCGGGTGCGCGTACTGCATCCGGCACACCTACGGGCTCCGGACGCACGCCGGCCGCGCGCCTTGATGAGCGACAGTGCGGCGGTCGAGCAGCTCGCCGGCCACCGGTACTTCCGGCCGCACGACACCCCGTTGCAGGTCTTCAACCGGGCCACCGACCCGTTCCTGCCGGGCGTACGGGACCACCTGTTCGCGGTGCTGGACGACCTCGACCAACGCGGGCTCACGAACCCTGTGCTGGTGATCACCCGCTCTCATGTGGACGTCCGCGACTGCGAGCGGCTCAACGCCTTGAAGAACGTGAAGGTGACACTGCTGTTCACGTACTCGGGGATCTACGACAAGCGGATCGAGTCGCACCCTTGCCGCTCGTCTTCCCGCTGGGGACGACACCCGAGAGACTCTTGTCCACCCCGTTGATGGTGGCCTGCGCCGTCGTGCAGCCTTCGCCTGTCAGGTGTGTGCCTGGTGACCTGGGGAATCAGGCTAATTGGCTGCTTCTCACCGCCGTACATGCGGCGCCCGGTGCCGCAGTCTGCCGACGCCGCCTGGTTGGCCTTTTCCGTACAGGGAGATGGACAATGCGTGTCTACGCGGTCCCGGCCCCGAGAACCGTTGCCCCCGATGCCCAGCTCGCCGACGTGGGGTTCGCCGACGACCGGGTGAACGGTGACATGGTCCTGGTCCAGCACCGGTCGGCCGGCGGCTGGCGTCCGGTGCGGCAAGAACCTCGCCCCGGAGGCACTCGAGGACCGCCTGCGCACCCACCCGCTCATCAGCCAGGCGGTAGTCGTCGGCGACCGGCGGCCGTACATCGCCGCGCTGATCACCCTGGACGCCGCGGCGCTGTCGTCATGGAAGCGGGCCGTCGGCAGGCCCGAGCAGGCCGGCCCGGCCGAGCTTCGCGACGATCCGGATCTGCTGGCCAGGCTGCAGACGGCCGTGGACGAGGCCAACACGGCGGTGAGCCGGGCCGAGTCGATCCGCAGGTTCCGGATCCTTCCGGTCGACCTGACCGAGCAGAACGGATATCTGACCCCGACCCTGAAGGTCAAGCGTGCCTTGGTCCACAAGGACTTCGCGGCCGACATCGAGGAGCTGTACCGCTGAGCACCAGACGCCAAGACCGGCAGACCCGCCGCGTCGCGGGCGAGCGATCGACACTGGACCGGCTGGTGGTGGCCACGCCGACGTCCCGCGACCGGGTGGTCGACGCCGCCCGCGCGCTGTGCATCCTGGTCGTCACCCTCTGGCACTGGACATTGTCGGTCAACCACCGCACCGCCGACGGCAGCCTGGCCATGCCCAACCCGATCCATGCCGTGCCCGGTGGCTGGCTGGCCACCTGGGTGCTGCAGATCATGCCGGTGTTCTTTCTGGTCGGTGGGTACGCCAACCTGGTCGGCTGGCAGCGGGCTCAGGCGGGCGGGACGACCGCCGGCCAGTTCGTCCGAGGCCGGCTGCGCCGGCTGCTCTGGCCGACTGCCGTCTGGGCCCTGGTCTGGCTCGCCGGCGAGCTGATCGCGGCCGCCCTGCCCGGCCCGCACCGATGGATGTGGGAGTGGTTCCCCGGCTATCTGACGCCGCTGTGGTTCCTGGGCGTGTACGGCCTGGTGATCGCCGCAGTGCCGATCACCGCGAGCCTGAACGCCCGCTACGGAGCAAGGGTCCTGGTAGCGCTCGTGCTGCTGATCGCCCTCGGCAGCGTGGCCCACCGCGGCGCCGGCCTGGCCTGGGCTGCCTGGGTGACCGCCCCCCTGGTGTGGCTGTTCTGCCACCAGCTCGGCTACGCCTGGCGCACTTGGGAGCTGGGGCGGCGCCCGCTGGCGCAGCGTCTGGCGGTTGTCGGGGCCGGGATGGCCGGGCTTATCGGGCTGACGGCAGGAGCGGGCTACCCCCTCTCGATGGTGTCCACCACCGGCGCCGAATCCAACATCTTCCCGACCAACGCCGCCATCGCCGCCCTGGCCGTCTTTCAACTCGGGCTGCTGGCCCTGGTCACGCCGGCCGCCGAGCGCCTGCTGCGCCGACCGACCGCCTGGAAGCCGGTGGTGGCCCTCAACGTGGTCGCGTTGACCGTCTTTCTCTGGCACATGACCGCGTACCTGGTGGTGCTGTGGGCCTTTGAAGGGCTGGGTGGCACCCTGCTTGCGGAGCCAACCGTCGGCTGGTGGGCCCAGCGCTGGCTATGGCTCCTGGCCCCATCGGCCGTCCTGGCCGTGCTGGCCGTCCTGTTCGCCCGAGTCGAGCTGGCCGCCCGCCGACCCCGGAGAGGGGCAGGTCGCTGAGCTGACAGTGGGATGACTCAGCGGCGGCGGGAGACGGTGCCCTGCGAAGCCGAGGACGACCCGGTCTCCGAGTCGGCCTGTGCCGACGTCGGGCGGGCTTGCGGGCGATCGGCGCGGTGTCCTCGCGATCGGATGGGAAGAGGTTGACGAAGAATCGCCGGGTGCGCTTCGGCGGACATCGCTTCTGTGGAAGGGCGGCGCATGGCCTGGCTCCTGGGTTGATCAGGTTGCTGGATCACAGGCCGGCCGAAGCTGGAGAGGAAGCCGGGGAACTCCCCAAACCCGGCCTTGGCATAGACGTATACGCCGGCGTTGAGATCCGGTTTGCCTACCGTCAGGGACTGGAACACGAACGCCGGCATGAGCATCCCCGTGCCGGCCACCGCCCACGCGACCACCACCCCGGCCTGCCCGAAGTTGCCCGGTAACGAGAAGACCCCGGCGCCGACCGTCGAGCCGGCGACCATGGCCGTCAGCATCGTCAACGGGAGCCGGCTGATCGCGGGCGCGTCGGTGGTGGTCATGGCCGCACGGCCATTCCGCCTGAGAGCCGCCCCCGCGCAATCCTTTGCCGGACGATGTGCCGGCGGGGGCCAGGTGGTGGTCTCCATGGCCCGCTCGACGCGGTCGTACCCCTCGGGTGCTAGCTTGGCCGATCATGTCTGACTATCTGCGGGAGCTGTTCTCCCTCGACGGCCGGCGCGCTCTGGTGACCGGCGGCAGCTCCGGCATCGGGTACGCCATCGCCGAGGCGATCGGCCGGGCCGGAGCCGAGGTCGTGCTGGTGGCCCGCAGGGAGGGCGAGCTCGACAAGGCCGCCGCCCGCCTGCGCGAGCACGGCGTCACCGCCTCGTGGATCAGCGCCGACCTCGCCGACCGCGACGACGTCCGGCGCGTGTGCGCCACGGCGGGCGATGCCGACATCCTCGTCAACGACGCCGGCAACAACATCCGCAAGCCCATGGCCGACCTCACCGTCGAGGACTACGAGCGCACCATCGCCGTCAACCTCACCGCCCCCTACCTCCTCGGCCAGCACTTCGGCCCGAGGATGGCCGCCCGTGGCTGGGGCCGCATCATCAACCTCGGCTCCCAGCAGTCCATCAGCGCCTTCGGCGACAGCGGCGCGTACGGCACGGCCAAGGCCGCCATCGCCGGCCTGACCCGCTCCCAGGCCGAGGCGTGGTCGGGTCGCGGGGTATGCGTCAACACGATCATCCCCGGCTTCGTGCTGACTCCGCTGACCGAGCCTGCCCAGGCCATCCCGGGCCGCGTCGAAACGCTCGCCGCCCGCCACATGGTCGGCCGCAACGGCGTGCCCGGAGACTTCGCGGGCGCGGCCGTCTTCCTGGCCGGGGACGCCTCCGCGTTCGTCACCGGGCAGATGCTCTTCGTGGACGGCGGCTTCTCCGTCCACTAGCCCCATCCGGCAACCGCTGCCGCGGTGGCGGCGGTGGTGGCGGTGGCGGTGGCGGTGGCGAAGTCCGGCGGACTTCGGAAGGCCGGTGGGCTCCGGAGGTGCGGCTGGGGGCGAGGGCTTGGTGGTCGGCCGTGGGTCTTTACTTGCGGCGGATCTGGCGCAGCCCCACCCCTTCGCGCCAGGAGTCCATGACGATCTCGTCGCCCTCCACCCGCGTCCACACCACCTCCGTCAGCTCGATCCGGAACAGGTGCGACTCCTCGCTCGGCAGCCCGAACGACGCCAGCACCTCCCGATCGGTGATCTCCACGGCCCGCCCGGCCAGCTTCACATCGCCCTCCCACGACGACGGATCGTCCCCCTCAGGCGCGCTGGAGGTGACGTGGATCGCCATCCGCGGGTCACGGCGCAGGTCGGACGCCTTGACCGCCCCCGGCATCGACCCCGTCCACAGCTCGCCGTCCCGGAAGCTGGTCTCGATGCCGCTGACCCGGGGCGAGCCGTCCTTGCGCAGCGTGGCCAGCACCTTGTGCCGGTACGCCTCCAGCAACCGCCGCGCCACCCCGGCCAGCTCCGCCGCCTGCTGCTCGAACTCCTGCCATGAAGCCATGGCCACCATCATGCCCGCCGCCACCGACAGAACGGGCGACGCCGAGCGCGTGCCCAGGATCCCGCGCTCAGGCGCGGCGGCGGGCGCGGTAGGCGCTGGCCTTGGCGCGGTTCTGGCAGGACAGGCCGCAGAACCGGCGCGAGGCGTTCCTGGTGACGTCGAAGAAGACCAGCTCGCACCCGCCCGCCTCGCAGGTCCGCAGCCGCCGGCCCTGGCCGACGCCGATCACCATGGCCAGGGCCGTGCCGGCGTCGGCGGCCCAGGCGTCGACCAGGTCCGCACCGGGGCCGTGGAAGGCCAGGACGGGCGGGTCGCCGTGCAGGTTGGGCACGGCCGCGTGGCGCACCAGGGCCGCGTTGAGGGCGGCGACGTCGCCACTGAAGGCCGGGTGGAGCTCGGCGGCCACGTCCGCGAGCCGGTCGGCGTCCGCGCCGGTCAGCGCGCGGCCGGCCGGCCGGCCCTGCCGGTCGAACGCCGCCTCCAGCGCGGCCCGGCGGTCGGCGGGCGGGTCCACGGGGCGGCCGCGGGCCTGGGTGACGGCCAGCTCGTTCACCAGCAGGACGGCCAGCTCAGCCCACCTCCCGACATAACTGTCTATTTGCGATTGACCAGTGATGCGCCAAGCCTCTATCGTCACTGGCATAGCTTACCTAGACAGTGAGGGATTGCGATGAGCGCATCGTCCAGACTTGCCCGCCGCATGTGGCACCAGCTTGAGCCGATCCACGCGGTGCTGTACTTCTCGCCCCAGGCGTTCGAGGAGGCGGGCGCGCTCGGTTATGACGTGGAGTCGCGCTGGCCGAGCTATTTCGCCTACCGCACGGCCCCGCTCGGGCGGGCCGGCAGCCGGCTGGCCACCGCCGCGTACTACAGCTTCAGCCCGCGGATGATCGCCGAGCACGTGCCCGCCGCGTGGGAGGTCGCCTCGCCCGAGCGGGTGCTGGAGGCCCGGATGACCGCCGTCGACCGCACGTACCGCGCTCTGCTGGGTGACAAGGTGACGGCGGACGCGGCGGCGGAGGCGGCGGAGCTGGCCAGGCGGGCCGCCGAGAGCGTGAGCGTGGCCGGGCGGCCGTTGGCCGCGGCCAACCTGGACCTGCCCTGGGCCGACGAGCCGCACCTGGTGCTGTGGCAGGCCGCCACCGTGCTGCGCGAGCACCGCGGTGACGGCCACCTGGCGGCGCTGCAGGCCGCGGAGCTGGACGGTTGCGAGTCGCTGGTGTCGTTCGCCGCGATCGGCGCCGCCCCCGCGGCGAACTTCGCCGGGCGCGGCTGGAGCGAGCAGGAGTGGGACGCGGCCCAGGAGCGGCTGGCCGCCCGCGGGCTGGCCGGCCCCGACGGGCAGGCCACCGAGCGGGGGCGGGCGCTGCGCGACCAGGTCGAGCGGATGACCGACCAGCTGGCCGCGGAGCCGTGGCGGCTGCTCGGGGAGGAGCGCGCCGAGCGGCTGGCCCGGCTGGCCTCGCCGTTCCTCGGCGCGGTCTTCGAGGCCGGGCTGCTGCCGATGACCAGCACCCTCGGCATCGCCACCGTCAAAGCCCCCGACTAGTCGAAGCCGGGGGCGGGCTGCCAGAGGCTGATCTCCGTGCCCTGGTCGTCGGTGCAGGTGCAGCCGCGCCCCGACTTGCTGTCGTACAGCTCGCCGGTGTCGCCGCCCAGCTCCCGCACCCGCTTGACGGCCGCGTCGATGTCGGTGACGTGGTAGTAGATGTTCGGCTGCGAGGAGGGCCCGCGCGCGACGAAGCCCATCGGCACGGCCGTGTTCGTGACGTGCAGGTACGTCTCGTGCTCGCGCCTGAACTCCCAGCCGAACAGCGCCCCGTAGAAGGCGGCCGCCCGATCCAGGTCCGCCACGGACAGCGTGTAGTAACCCAGCTCGACACTCATGTACGAACCTCCGCAATAATTGCCGCTAGCGTTAAGGGTTAACAGCCTAACGGAAGCAGGCAACAATTAACACCAACGTTAACGAAATCGACGCGACACTGGCCGCGCTCGCCGATCCCACCCGGCGCAAGGTCATCGACCTGCTGCGCGAAGGCCCGCGACCGGCCGGCGAGCTCGCGCAGGCCGTCCAGATGAGCGCCCCCGCCCTCAGCAGGCATCTGCGCGTGCTGCGGGCGGGCGGTCTCGTCCAGGCGGAGGCCGGCGGCGCCGACGCCCGCCTGCGCCTCTACACGCTGCGCCAGGAGCCGTTCACGGCGCTGCAGGCCTGGCTGGACCAGGTGCAGGCGTTCTGGGCCGAGCAGCTCGGCTCGTTCAAGGATCACGTGGAGCGCAGCCGGTGAACTCCGTCCAGGCCAGCGTCACCGTGCCCGTCGACCCGGCGACCGCGTTCCGGATCTTCACCGACGAGATCGACAGCTGGTACGTGCGCGGCCGCCACAGCTGGGTCGACCCGGCCCGCGCGGTCGCCATCCGCTTCCAGGACGGCTTCCTGCGCGAGCTGTGGTCCGACGGCGGCCACGTCGACACCGGCAGGATCCTCGCCTGGGAGCCGCCGCGCCGCCTCGTCTGGGCCGACCTGCTCAACGAGGGCGGCCGGATGGAGATCGAGGTGGCCTTCAGCCCGGTCGAGGGCGGCACCGAGGTGCTGCTGGAGCACCGCGGCCTGGACACGCTGCCCTCGGACGTGGCCGGACGCATCCGGCGCGGCTACTCCTGGAACATCGCGCTGCGCTGGTTCGCCGGCACGTGGGCGGGCTAGCGGCGGCCGTACTTCTTGTGCACGGCCTGCTTGCTCACCCCGATCGCGTCGGCGATCTGCGCCCAGGCCAGCCCCGCCACCCTGGCCCGGCGCACCTGGACCGCCTCCAGACGCTCGATCTCGCGGCGCAGGGCGGTCGTGGCGTGCAGTGCCAGCAGCGGGTCGTCGTCCTGCGCCTGCCGAAGGAGGGTCGCCAGGTCGTTCGTCATGTCCTAAAGGTAGTCCAGGAGCAGCCGGTTGATCTCCTCGGGACGTTCGAGGGCGGGCAGGTGCCCGGCCCAGTCCAGCTCGACCAGCCGCGCCCGGGGCAGCTCGCCGGCCAGGTGGCGGGCGCTCTCCTGGAAGTACGGCAGGTCGTGCGCGCCGGCCACGACCAGCGCCGGCACGTCGATCTCCGCCGGCGCGAACTCCTTCTCGACCTGCGACGGCTCCGGATCGGCGGCCAGCTGCACCTCGAACGCGTGCCGCTGCATCTCCACCACGCGCCCGAACGTCTCTCTCGACGCCTCGGGCCCGAGCAGGGTGCGCGCGTTCAGCTCCGCCGCGCCCTCGACGTCGCCCGCCTCCAGCAGGCGCCCCTCCTCGTCCCAGTACGCCCGCAGGTCCGGCGTGGGCGCCAGGTCGGAAAGAGGGTTGAGCAGCACCAGCCGGCCGGCGAGCCCGGCCGCCGCCAGCTCCAGCGCGACCCGGCCCCCGCCCGACGCGCCGACCAGCGCCGCCCGGCTCACCTCCAGCGCGGCCAGCAGCCGCGCCACGTCGTCGCAGTCGCTGTACGGGCCGTCCGACCGGTAGGGGCTGCGCCCGTACCCCCGGAAGTCCACCGTGATCACCCGGAAGCGCTCGGACAGGGCCTCCACCTGCGCGTCCCACATGCCCGAGTCGACCGCCGGCGAATGCAGCAGCACGACGGGCTCGCCCGTGCCCCGCTCGGAATGCCAGATCGTCATCGTGACTCCACCGCCAGCCGCACGCCCAGCCCGATCAGCACCACGCCGGAGATCTGCTCCAGCCGCCGGCGCACCGCGGGCCGTCCCAGCACCGCCTTGGCCTTGGCAACCGTCCAGATGAGCAGCCCGTACCAGGCCAGGTCGACCAGCACCCACACGACGGCCAGCGTCGCGAGCGTGACCGGCACGTTCTGCCCCGGCGCGACGAACTGCGGCAGGAACGACATCGCGAACACCGCCGCCTTCGGGTTGGCCAGGCACGTCCCGAGGCCCGCCAGGTACGGCCCCCGCAGACCCGGCACCACCTGCCCCTCGACCTCGGTCGCCGGGGCGCCCTTACGGGCCTGCCACAGCGCCTGCGCGCCCATCACGACCAACACCACGGCGCCGACCACGCGCATCACGTCATAGGCCAGCTGCGAGGCCACCAGCAACGCCGACAGGCCGAAGGCGGCCGCCAGCCCCCACAGCAGGATGCCGGTCTCGTTGCCCAGCGTGGCGGCCATGCCGGAGCCGCGGCCCGCGCGCAGCGTCTGGCGCAGGATGATGGCCGTGCTGACCCCTGGCGCCATGGCCACCAGAACGCACGCGCCTACGAAAGCGAGTAGATACATGCGTGGCATGCTCCCAGAAACCGCGCCGGGAAGTCGCCTGATTATCGGCCTACTCGTACAGTTTGCGCAGTTCGGCGACCGCCTCTCCCATCAGCGCCCGCAGCTCCGGCGGCCCCAGCACCTCCACGTCGGCCCCCATCCGCAGCAGCAGCCAGCGCGCGTGCGTGATCGACTCGATCGGCACCGTCAGCGTCAGCCAGCCCTCCGGATCGGGCTCGCCGGCCGCGGCCAGCGCGGCGCCGACCACGTCGGAGCCCATCGTGTACGCCAGCAGCTCACCCCGGCCGGGGGCGAGCCTGATGACGGCCTCGGCGGTGTACATCCGCTCGCGGAACTCCTTGGCGTAGCCCTGCCAGAACTCGCCCAGGTCGAACCCCTCGGGCCGGGGGAAGCGGCCGGGCAGCGTCTCCACGGTCAGGATCCGCGCCACCCGGTAGGTGCGGGCGCTGCCGCCCGGCGGCGCGGCCACCATGTACCAGGACCCGCCCTTGAGCACCAGCCCGTACGGGTGGATCACCCGGTCGACCTCCTGCTGCCCCCAGCGCCGATAGGTCATGTGCAGCGGCCGCCGGTCCCACACCGCCTCGGCCACCTCGCTCAGATGCGGCACGTCGTCGGCCGAGCGATACCAGCTCGGCACGTCGAGCAGGAACCGCTCGCGCATCCGCGAGGCCTGCGAGCGCGGCTCGGGCGGCAGCGCGGCCAGCAGCTTCAGCTCCGCGGTGGCGGCCACCTCGGCCAGCCCCAGCTCGGCCGCCGGGCCGGGCAGCCCCGCCAGGAACAGCGAGGAGGCCTCCTCGGCGGTCAGCCCGTTGAGCCTGGTGCGGTAGCCGTCGAGCAGCTGGTAGCCGCCCACGGGCCCCCGGTCGGCGTAGACCGGCACGCCGGCCGCCGACAGCGCCTCCACGTCGCGGTAGACCGTGCGGACCGACACCTCCAGCTCCTCGGCCAGCTCCGGCGCGGTCATGCGGCCGCGCGACTGCAGGAGCAGGAGCAGCGAGAGCAGGCGGCTGGCACGCATGGCCCCATTGTAGGAAAGCCGCCCGCGGGAAAGCGGCCGTTCAGCGGGCGGCGTACTCCTCTCTGGAGGACATCACCTGGGGCATGCGCCCCTCCACCCACTCCAGGAGCGGGACGAGCCGCTCGGCGGCCTCCCGGCCCAGCTCGGTGAGGCTGTACTCGACCTTGGGCGGGATCGAGGACTCGGCCACGCGCAGCACCATGCCGTCGCGTTCGAGCGCGTGGAGGGTCTGGGACAACATCTTCTCGCTCACCCCGTCGACCCGGCGGCGCAGCGCGTTGAAGCGGTAGGGGCCCTCGTACAGGGCCACCAGCGCCAGGATCGCCCAGCGACCGGTGATCGTCTCCAGCACCGAGCGCGAGGTGCACCGGCGCGAGAAGACATCGGCCACCAGCTCTTCGAACTCGTCCATGGAAACCAGCGTACGCGTTCGTGGGTACTTTCTGATAGAAAGTACTAACCAAAGCGCTGGTACTGAATGGGAGAAATCATGATCGTGGTGACCGGAGCCACCGGACAGCTGGGCCGGCTGGTGATCGAGGAGCTCAAGAAGCGCGTCCCCGCCGAGCAGGTCGTCGCCGCCGCGCGTACCCCGGAGAAGGGCGCCGACCTCGGCGTCGAGGTGCGCCAGGCCGACTACGACCGGCCCGAGACGGTCAGGAGCGCGCTGCGGGGCGCCACCAAGGTGCTGCTCGTCTCCGGTCTGGACCCCAACCGCCTGCAGCAGCACTCGACCGTCGTGGACGCCGCCAAGGAGGCCGGGGCCACGCTCGTCTACACCAGCGCGCCCGGCGCCGACACCACCGAGGCCCTCCTGGCCGCCGACCACCGGGCGACCGAGGAGTACATCAAGGCGTCCGGGGTGACGTACACGATCCTGCGCAACAACTGGTACAACGAGGTCTACGCGCCGGCGATCACGGCCGCCCCGCAGCTCGGCGCCGTGCACGGCGCCGCCGGCGACGGCCGGGTGGCCTCCGCCTCCCGAGCCGACTACGCCGCCGCCGCGGCCGCCGTGCTGACCGGCGAGGGCCACGACGGCCAGGTGTACGAGCTGTCCGGCGACACGACCTGGACCCGGGCCGACCTGGCCGCCGAGATCGCCGCGGCCACCGGCAAGGAGGTCGTCTACCAGGACCTGCCGAAGGACGAGTACGCGGGCGTGCTGGCCGGCGCCGGCCTGCCGGTGCCGTTCGCCGAGATGATGGCGGACGTGGACGTCAACATCGCCCGCGGCTGGCTCTCGCACACCCCCGGCACGCTGCGCGACCTCATCGGCCGCCCCACCCAGCCGATCGGCGAGTACGTCCGCTCCCTCCTGGCCTGACCCCGCGGCGCGCCGTCAGCCGCCGAACTGCTGCCACGCCAGCCTGGCCACCAGGGCCACCACGACGCACAGCAGCACGATCCGCACGAAGCCGGTGCCCCGCTTGAGCGCCATCCGCGCGCCGAGCTGGGCGCCGGCCACGTTGCACACGGCCATGCCCAGCCCGAGCCCCCAGTTCAGGTGTCCCTGGAGCCCGAAGACCATCAGCGCTCCGAGGTTCGTCCCCACGTTGATGATCTTGGCGGACGCGGAGGCCGAGACGAAGTCCAGGCCGAGGATGGTGGTGAAGGCGATGATGAGGAACGTTCCCGTGCCCGGCCCCATGATGCCGTCGTAGAAGGCGATCCCGACCCCGGCCACCGCCACCGCGGCCAGCACCCGGCCGCGGGTCCGCAGGTGCGGCACCGGCACGGCCCCGAGCGCGGGCCGCAGCGTCACGAACGCGGCCACCCCGAGCAGGACCACCATGACGACGGGCCGCAGCACCTCGGCCGAGATCGCCGCCGCCGCCGACGCCCCGAGCCCGGCGCTCAGCACGGCCAGCCCGGCGCCGGGGAGCGCCACCTGCCGGTCGATCTTGGTGGAGCGGGCGTACGCGACGGCCGCCGAGGTGGTGCCGAAGATCGACGACAGCTTGTTGGTGGCCATCGCCTCGACCGTGGGCAGCCCCGTCATCAAGATCGCGGGGAGCTGCACCAGCCCGCCCCCGCCCACGACGGCGTCGACCCACCCCGCCCCTGCCGCCGCGACCAGCAACACCAGGACCTGCTCCAGCGGCACGCCACTCCCCCGATTTCCCCCAAGAAACCCCAAGAGTGTACAAGTCACACAGCAAGCGGCCTTGAGGGAGGGGTGACGTCAGGGGATCCGGGAGCCGAACAGCACCGCCGCGCCCGCCACCAGCAGCCCGGCCAGGATCGCGGCCACGATGAACCACTGGGTGATCTCCTGGTTGACCAGCTTGTAGCCGAGCGAGGTGCCGATCTGCTCGTAGACCTCGCGCAGCTCGCTGCCGGACTCGGCGGTGTAGGCCCGCCCGCTGGTCCCGTCGGACAACGACTGCAGGGTCTGCTTGTTGACCGGCACGTTCACCGGGCGGCCGTCGATGTTGACGGTGCCCTCCTGGGTGCCGTACGCGATCGTGGAGACCGGCACGCGGGCCTGCTGGGCGGCGTCGATGGCCTCGTTCACGGACCTGCCCGAGGTGTTGTCGCCGTCGGACAGCAGCACGATCGCGGCCGGCGGCGGGTCGGTGGCGGCCTGCTGGTCGAACGAGCGCAGCGAGTCGAGCGAGTTGAAGACGGCCTCGCCGATCGCGGTGCCCGGGCGGGTGGTGAGGGTGCCGATGGAGGTGACCACGGCCTGGTGGTCGGTGGTGGGCGAGATGACGACGTTGGCGGAGCGGGCGAAGGACACCACGCCGACGTTGAAGCGGTCCGGCAGCTCCCTGACGAACGCCTGGGCCGCGGCCTTGGCGGCGTTGATCCGGTCGGGCTGGACGTCGTCGGCGTCCATGGACAGCGACACGTCCAGCGCGATCATGATGGTGGCGCGGTCGCGCGGCACGCGTACCTGGTCGGCGGGCTTGGCGGCGCCGACGACCAGGAGCGCCATCATGAGGAGGAACAGCGCGGGGCCGACGTGGCGGCGCCAGCCGGGGCCGGCGGGGGCGACGAGATCGAGCAGAGCCAGGTTCGTGAAGCGCACGGTGTAGCGGCGCCGGGCGAACATCGACACGATGTACCCGGCCACCAGCAGCCCCACCAGCAGGAACAGCCAAAGCCAGCCGGGGGCCAAGAAAGTCACGTAGGTCTCCTGTGGGCGAGATGGCTCATGCGGCGCTGGCGGAGGACGAACTGCGCGATATCGAACACCCAGTCCCGGTCGGTACGCAGCACGAGGTGCGCGATGCCGGCGCGGCGCAGCGCCACGCGCGTGCCCTCGCGCTGCAGGGCGGCCGCCTCCGCGTACGCTTGCCGAACCTTGGGCGAAAGATGCACTTCGCGTACCTTCCCGCTCTCGGGGTCGGTGAACGCGACCCGCCCCACGTCGGGCAGCTCCAGCTCGCGCGGGTCGATCACCTCGACCGCCAGCACCTGGTGACGGGCGGCCAGCCGCCTGATGGGGCGCTCCCAGGGGCGTTCGGCGTCGGGGTCGAGGCTGGGGCGGGCGTCGAGGAAGTCGGAGACGATCAGCCGCACGCCGCGCCGCCTGCGGCTGGCCGACAGCACCTCGATGCCCTCGGCCAGATCGGGGGCGTCGGGCACGATCCGGCCGCGCGGGGCGTCCATGAGCGAGTGCAGCAGCCCGTAGAGGGCCGGGCGGCCGGTGCGGGCGGGCATGCGGTGCACGTACTCGTCGTGCAGCACCAGCGCGCCGAACCTGTCGCCCAGCCTGCTCGACAGGAACCCGATCGCGCCGACCGCCGCGACCACCAGGTCGCGTTTGTCGGTGTCGGCGGTGCCGAAGTCCATGCTGGGCGACAGGTCGGCCAGCGCCCAGGTCTCCAGCTCGCGGTCGGCGATCAGGTCGCGTACGTGCGGGACGGTCGTGCGCGCGGTGACCGCCCAGTCCATGCGGCGCACGTCGTCCTCGCCGGGCACGTACACGCGGCTGTCGCCGGCCTCGCTGCCCGGCCCCGGCAGCAGCCCCTGGTGGGCGCCGTGCAGCAGCCCGTCCAGCCGCCGGGTGACCGTCAGCTCCAGCCGCCTGAGCGCCTGTTCGGCCGTGTTCACAGGCCGCTCACCGGTTCTGGTTCCAGACGACGAGGGGCGGGGGCACGGCCTGCAGGATCTGTTTGACGACCTGCTCCGGGTCGACGCCGTCGGCCAGGGCGTCGAAGGTGAGCATGAGCCGGTGCGACATCACGTCCACCGCCACGTCGCGTACGTCGTCGGGCAGCATGTAGTCGCGGCCGCGCAGCAGGGCCAGCGCCCGCCCGGCCGAGACCAGGCCCAGCGTGGCGCGGGGGCTGACGCCGATCTCGATGGTGTCGATGAGGTCGGGCAGGCCGTAGTCGGCCGGGCTGCGGGTGGACATGACCAGCCGCACCACGTAGTCGGCGACGAGCTGGTGCACCGAGACCTGCTCGGCCGCCTCCTGCAGGGCCAGCAGCTTGTCGGGGTCGAGCACCCGCTCGGGGACCGGCGGCTTGACGCTCATCCGGTGGAGGATCTCCAGCTCCTCGTGCGCGCTGGGGTGCGGCACCCGTACCCGGAACAGGAACCGGTCGCGCTGCACCTCCGGCAGCGGATAGACGCCCTCGGACTCGATCGGGTTCTGGGTGGCGAGCACGATGAACGGCCTGGGCAGCGGGTGGGTGACGCCGGCGAGGGTGACCTGCCGCTCGGCCATCACCTCCAGCAGCGCGGACTGGACCTTGGCCGGGGCGCGGTTGATCTCGTCGGCCAGCAGGAAGTTGACGAACACGGGGCCGAGCTCGACATCGAACTTCTCGTTGGAGGGGTGGAAGACCCGGGTGCCGATGATGTCGCTCGGCACGAGGTCGGGGGTGAACTGGATCCGGGCGAACGTGCCGCCCACGACAGTGGCCAGGGTGGAGGCGGCGAGGGTCTTGGCGACGCCTGGGACTCCTTCGAGCAGGCAGTGCCCGCGGGCCAGCAGGGCCACGATGAGTCTTTCGACCATGTGGTCCTGGCCGACGATGACACGCCGGACCTCGTCGAGACTTTGACGCAGCAGTGCCGCGTCGTTTCCGCCTGGCAACTCTTCGGCGACGCTCATGACGCCATTCCACCAAACGCGCCGCAAACGTGCACGACGCCACGTCTGTGCTTTCATGGCAAACGTGGCAAGTCCCCTGCAGTACGGCGATCCACCCCGGCTGGGACCTTACGTGGTCCAGGCCCGCCTGCACACTGCCCCGGCCGGCTTCGTGTACCTCGGCCAGGCACCCGACGGGCGCGCGGTGTCCGTCGCCGTGCTCACCCGAGGGGCCGCGCTCGACGCCGCCGCCCGTGACCGGTTCGTGACCGCGATCAGGGAGGCCAGGGGCGAACGGTCCGGATTCCGCGGCTGGCTCGGACGTTCCGGGCGGTCGCGGAGCGCGGTGCTGGACGACACGCCCGACGTGCTCGCCTTCGACGGCGGGCACGCGCCCTGGGTGGCGGTCCCGTACGTGCCCGGCCGGCCCGGGGCCGAGCGTTTCCTCGATCCCGTCATGGTGGGCGGGACGTTCATCGGCGA
The DNA here is from genome assembly GCF_040675285.1 of Nonomuraea sp. NPDC049625. Lineage (NCBI taxonomy): Bacteria > Bacillati > Actinomycetota > Actinomycetes > Streptosporangiales > Streptosporangiaceae > Nonomuraea > Nonomuraea sp. NPDC049625. The sequence goes on from NZ_JBFAOQ010000005.1 coordinate 455,325, forward strand.
GGCGCACGGGCCCGACTTCGTGCCGTACTGGCTGACCGACCGCGCGCCGGCGCTGCCCGGCCCGACGCGGCAGCGCAGGCCGCTCACCGAGACCCGCAAGCGGGTCCTGATGGCCGCGCTGGCGCTGGTGTTGCTGCTGATGCTGGTGACGGCGATCCTGCTGCTGCTGTTGCTGGGCCGGCGCGACAGCGAGCCGCAGCCCCGGCAGCTGCCGCCGACGGTGTTCGTGCCGACGCCGCCGCCGACGCCGGCCAGCCCCGAGCCGCGGCCATCGCCGTCGACGTCGCCCTCCCCGTCGGAGAGCGGGCAGGTCACGCCCGGTCAGACACCGGGCGACGAGCTGGGTGAGGAGTCCCCGCTGTTCCATTAGTTTGAGCCTGACGTAACAGGAGGCTTTAGCTTCCGCGGCATGGAATTCATCGTTCACGACACCCTCACGCCGATGGCCGCCCTGCTGCGCGAGCCGCTCGAACGGCGGCCCGGCGCGCTGCGGGACATCCTGGAGCCGACGCGCTCGGAGATCCCGATGCCCGGCGACATCGTCGACATCCACCACCAGGGCGGCGGCTTCCGGGTCGACGCCGACGATCCGCGCTACCTGCCCGCCGTCCAGCGCATGATCGACGCCGACGTGCTCGGGCAGGTGCGGCGGGAGCTGGAGCGCGCCTCCGACCGGCTGCGTGACGCCAAGCAGCGGGAGTCGGTGCAGGTCATGCTCATGTTGGGCAATCCGGATAACGAGCATTTGATGAAGGTGGGCGGCGGCTACTACGGCATGGGCGGCTCGCCCGGCTGGCTCTACCTGCTGGCCTGGCCGTCGGACGAGGTGATCGGCCGGATCGGGCACCTGGCGGTGCACGAGTTCCACCACAACGTCCGCTACACCAACGTCGAGTGGAACCCGGTGACCGTGACCGTGGGCGAGCACGTGGTGGCCGAAGGGCTGGCCGAGGCGTTCGTACGGGAGCTGTCGGGGGCCGAGGCCATGGGGCCGTGGTCGTCGATGGTGAGCGGGGAGGCGTACGAGCGGGCGTACGAGCTGATCATGGCGGACTTCTCGCTGGCCGGGATGCAGCACACGTCGAAGTACGTGGTGGGGGACAGCGTGGCGCGCATGTTCGGGCAGGAACCGCGCGGCATCGCCGACATGGCGGGGTACGCGGTGGGACTGCACCTGGTCGACCGGGCCCTGGCCGCCACCGGCCTCACGGCCACGGAGGCGACCGTGCTGCCCGCGGCCGAGCTCCTGCGCCGCGCCGCCATCCACCCCTGACCTCCTCGCCCGCCCCCGAAGGACCCCACGGGGCCCCTCGGGGGGACGCCGTCTCAGCTCGGCGAGACGAAGCCCGACTCGTACGCGGCGATCACGGCCTGGGTCCGGTCCCGGGCACCCAGCTTGGCCAGCACGTTCCCCACGTGCGTCTTGACCGTCTCCTGGCTGACGACCAGCTCGGCGGCGATCTCGTTGTTGGACAGCCCCTTGGTCATCAGCCGCAGCACATCGCCCTCACGGCCGGTCAGCCGGTCGATCCCGGCCACCCGTCCCGGGCCCTGGGACCGGCGTCCGGCCAGCGCCCGGATCGCGGCCGGGAACAGCAGCGACTCCCCCGCCGCGACCAGCTTGACCGCCTTGATCAGATCGTCCGGCCTGGTGCGCTTGAGCAGGAACCCGCTGGCCCCGGCCCGCAGCGCGTCGTAGACATGGTCGTCGTTCTCGAACGTGGTCACCACCAGCACCTTCGGCGGCGCGTCCAGGGCCAGCAGGCGCTCGGTGGCCTGGATGCCGTCGAGCGCGGGCATCCGGACGTCCATGAGGACGACGTCGGGCCGCTCACGGCGAACCAGGGGCAGGACGGCGGCGCCGTCCGCGGCCTCGCCGACCACGGTCAGGTCCGGCTCGGCGTCGATGATGATCCGCAGTCCGGCGCGGATGAGGTCCTCGTCGTCGGCGATCACGACTCTGAGCGTCATGGGCTCGACCGTAGCGGCAGACGCACCGTGACGCTCCATCCGGCCTCCGTGGGGCCCGCGTCCAGCTCGCCGCGCAGCAGCCGGACACGCTCGCGCATCCCCGTCACGCCCCTGCCTCCGGGACCGCCGCCGGTCCCCCGTCCCGGGTTGGTGACCTCGAGCCTCAGGTCGTCGTCCTGTACGGCGGCGGCCAGGCGTACGGGGCCGTGGCCGTGCTTGATGGCGTTGGTGAGCGCCTCCTGGAGGATGCGGTACGCCTCCCGGGAGACCACGGCGGGCACGGCGGACAGGTCACCCACCTCCTGCCGCACCTGAGCGCCCGAGGCGGCGACGAGCTCGTCGAGGTCGGCCAGCGTGGCCTGCGGCGCCCTGCCCCGCCCCGGATCGCCATCACTGCGAGAGCCGCCGGCCCGGTCGTCGTCGCGGAGCACTCCCAGGACGTGGTCGAGGTCCTCCAGGGCGGTGCGGGCCGACTGCTCGATCGCGGCCAGGGCCTTTCTGGCGATCTCCGGGTCACGGTCGAGGACCCGGCCCGCGGCGGCGGCCTGCAGGGTGACGACGCTCAGCGCGTGTCCGACCGAGTCGTGCAGCTCGCGGGCGAGACGGTTGCGTTCGGCGAGCGTACGGGCGTGCTCTTCGGCGGCGGCCAGGCGTTCGGCCGGGGTGGGGCCGAGCAGGACGGGAGCCAGCCTGGCCAGCAGCTCGCCCGCGCCCGCCACCGTCGCCACCAGCGCCCCCAGCAGCGCCAGCCCGCCCAGCGGCCACAGCCCCGCGGGCCATCCCGGCTCCACGACGACGCCGATGACCGGGGTCGCCCGCCCGGCGAACGGCAGCGCGAGCGTGACCAGCGTGAACGGCACGATGGCCAGCGTGGAGCCGCTGAGCAGCCCGCCGATCGCCAGGTGCAGGGTGAACCAGGCGGCGGTCCTGCGTCGCTCCTGCCAGGTGCGGCCCGCCTGCCTGGGCGGGGTCTCGACGTGCGCCCCGAGCAGCCCCTGCGCCGCGTTCACCTCCAGGGCCCGGATCGGCAGGAACAGCCCGGTGACGGCCACCACCGGCAGCACCGCCACGAACACGCCGATCTGGATGGGCAGCAGCAGGTTGGCGTTCTGGCCCTGCCACTGGGCCGCGATCAGGACGCCGGTCATCATGTACGGCATCAGCAGCGCGCCGCCCAGGATGAGGCACGCCCATCGGCGGGGCAGGTTCCTTCTCACATCCGCGATTGTATGTCGATGGATATTCGCTCTCGGTGGAATGCGCCCTTAGAGAAATGCGCCCCCAGCGAAATAATTCCAGAATTCACACCTGCCGGGTCTAGCGTTTTTCTCGGAAATACCCAGCACAGAAAGGCGACCGGTCATGACGGAGACCCAGCGTGCGGCCTGGCCAGACCAGCTCAGCCAGCGCCTGCTGAAAGAGCGGATCGTCGTCCTCGGCCAGGAGGTCGACGACGAGATTTGCAACCGGCTCTGCGGGGAGCTCCTATTGCTGGCGGCCGAAGACCCACACCGCGACATAACGCTTTACATCAATTCGCCGGGCGGGTCCGTGACCGCCGGGATGGCACTCTACGACATGATGCAGTTCATTCCGTGTGATGTGGCGACGGTGGCGATGGGGTTCGCCGCCTCCATGGGGCAGGTGCTGCTGACGGCGGGCGCCAAGGGCAAGCGCTACGCCCTGCCCAACTCCCGCGTCGTCATGCACCAGCCGCTCGGCGGCATCGGCGGCTCGGCCAGCGACATCCAGATCCAGGCCGACAACATGCTCTACACCAAGCGCCGGATGGCCGAGATCATCGCCCACCACACGGGCCAGCCGCTGGAGCGCATCCAGGCCGACTCCGACCGCGACCGCTGGTTCACCGCCCAGGAGGCGCTGGACTACGGCATCGTCGACCACATCGCAGAAGGGATGAACTGATATGAGCGGCCGCTATGTGCTGCCCTCGTTCACGGAGCGCACGTCGTACGGCATGAGGGAGATGAACCCGTACAACAAGCTCTTCGAGGACCGGATCGTCTTCATCGGCGCCCCCATCGACGACACCGTGGCCAACGACGTGATGGCGCAGCTGCTCACGCTCGAATCGCTCGATCCGGACCAGGACGTGAGCCTCTACATCAACTCCCCCGGCGGCTCGTTCACCGCCATGATGGCCATTTACGACACCATGCAGTACATGCGGCCGGAGATCCACACCGTCTGCATCGGCGAGGCGTCCTCGGCCGCGGCGGTCCTGCTGGCGGCGGGCTCGCCCGGTAAACGCGCCGCCCTGCCGCACGCCCGCGTCCTGCTGCACGAGCCCCACACGGAGGGCGGTCGCGGGCAGGGCAGCGACCTGGAGATCCACGCCAGGGAGATCCTGCGCATGCGCGACCAGCAGGAGGAGATCCTTTCCCGGCACACGGGGCGGGGGATCCTGGAGATCAGGAAGGACATCGAGCGGGATCGGATCTTCACGGCGGAGCAGGCGCGCACGTACAGGCTGGTGGACGACATCTACGCCTCCAGAAAGCGCACCCTGACCCCCACCCGCTGACCGCCACCCCTCCCCCGGCCCGGCCACAGGCGCACAACCAACCAAGGCTGGAGCCGGGGGCAGGGGTCCGGGCCGGAGGTAGGGCCCGAGACCGGGAGCGGGGTGATGGTGGGCGGCGGGGTCGCCTCCGAGGGCCCGGCGTCCAAACACCCCACACCTCCGGCCGGCGCGCCGTGAGGCGGGTGCCCCACGGCGGCGGTCATGGTCGCGGCAGGAGCTTCAGGGTCGTGGCTCGGGCCTGGGCGGCGACCATGGGGACGACGTAGGTGCTGCCGTAACGGCGGTACTTGGTGCGGTACGCCGCATCGATCCGGTCGTTGACGCCGGGATCGTTCTCCTCGGCCAGGGCGACGTCCTTGTCGATGCCGCCGGCGGTGATGTGGGCGTGGTGGCCGGCCCGGGCGGTCCGGTACCAGGCCCCGTCGCTGCCTCGGTAGGAGCGGATGTAAAGATCGTCACCGTCACGGACGACCCAGATGGGCACCGGTGTGCGCGGCGTGCCGTCGTCGCGGACGGGCGCGATCCGCAGCTCCTCCGCGGTGCCGATACGGGCGAGCTCGTCGCTGGTCCATGAAGTCATGGCGGATGTCCTTTCCTGTGGTGCCGGCCGGTCACAGGCCGGTCATGCGTTCCAGGTGTTCGGGATAGCGGGCGCCCTGGATGTCGATCTTCGCGGCGGCGGCGTCGATGTGTTCGGGGTCGTCGGCGGCGAGCTCGACGTGGGCGGCGGCGATGTTCTCCGCCAGTCGCTCCGGCCTGCGGGTGCCGGGGATCGGGACGATCCAGGGCTGCTGGGCCAGCAGCCAGGCCAGCGCGATCTGTGCGGGTGTGGCGCCCTTGCGCCGGGCGATGGCGCCCAGGAGATCGACGAGCGCCTGGTTCGCCTTCCTCGCCTCGGCGGTGAAGCGCGGGATGCTCGCGCGGATGTCGGCGCGGTCGAAGGTGGTGGCCGCATCGACGGTGCCGGTGAGGAATCCTTTGCCGAGCGGGCTGTAGGGGACGAAGCCGATGCCGAGTTCTGCCAGGACCGGCAGGACCTCCTGTTCGGGCCTGCGCCACCACAGGGAGTACTCGCTCTGCACGGCGGTCACGGGCTGGACGGCGTGGGCGCGGCGGATGGTGCCGGCGGCTGCCTCGGACATGCCGAAGTGCCGGACCTTGCCGTCCTGGATGAGCGTTTTGACCGCTCCGGCGACGTCCTCGATCGGCACCTGCGGGTCGACGCGGTGCTGGTAGTACAGGTCGATCACGTCGATGCCGAGCCGCTGGAGCGAGCCGTCGACGGCCTGCCGGATGTGCTCGGGCCGGCTGGACAACCCGGCCTGGCGGCCCTCGGCGTCGAACGCGAATCCGAACTTGGTGGCGATCACGACCTGATCGCGGACGGGGGCGAGGGCCTCGCCGACCAGTCGCTCGTTGCGGAACGGCCCGTAGACCTCGGCGGTGTCGAAGAACGTGACGCCGCGCTCCACCGCTGCCCGGATGAGCGCGATCATCTCCTGCCGGCTGCCGGGGTTGGGGCCGTAGCTCTGGCTCATGCCCATGCAGCCGAGGCCGATCGCCGAGACCTCGAGATCACGGCCGAGAGTTCGCTTGTCCATGGTCGGCTCCTTCGTCGATCGTTTCACCGCTGATCATGATCGTCTGTCGCATCGCCGTCCGGGCGCGTACGTCCCGTCGTCGCTGTGAGGGCGGGTCCGAGCAGCCGGCTTGCGGCTGCGGCGGCCAGCGTGGCCGCGGCGGCGATGAGCAGGCTGGTACGCAGGCCATGCAGGAAGCCGGCCGGTTGGGCGAGCAGCGCGCCGAAGACCGCGACGGCCAGGGCACCGCCGACCTGCCGGCTGGTGTTGAACACGCCGCCGGCGACCCCGGCACGGTGGGGCGGGACGGCGTCCAGCAGGGCGGCGGTCATCGGCGGCATCACGAGCGGACCGCTCAGTCCGATCGGGACCATCAGGACGGCCAGGGCCCAGACCGGGGTCGAGGCGGGCGCGAGGGCGAGGATCGTCAGGCCCGCCGTCATGAGGGCCAGGCCGGTGGTGATGAGTGCCCGCGTGCCGATCCTTTCGGTGATGCGCGCGCTGAAGGGGGTCAGGACGGCGCCGACGAGCATCATCGGAGCGAACGCCGCTCCGGCGGCCAGGGCGGACAGGCCGCGCAACTGCTGGAGGTACAGGCTCATCACGAACGGCAGCCCGTAGTAGCCGACGACGAACGCGAAACCGACGACGACGCTGACCGTCGCGGTCCGGGAGGCGAACAGGTCCAGCGGCACCATCGGGTGGGTGCGGAGCGCCTGGGCCGCGAGGAAGGCGGCGAGCGCCACGCCCGCGACCGCGAGCGCGGCGATCACCCGGGGCTCGGCGAACCCGGCGGCACCGGCCTCGATCGCGCCGTAGGTCAGCCCGCCCATCGCCAGGACCGCGCTGACCTGGCCCGGCCAGTCGAAGGGGACGCGCCGGTGGGGCGAGCGCTGGGTGCGGACGAGCAGGATCAGGGCCGCCGCGGCGACGGGCAGGTTGATGAAGAAGATCAGCCGCCAGCTGAGCATGGTCAGCAGTCCGCCCAGGACGGGGCCGCACGAGGAGGCGACGGCGCCGCCCATCGCCCACACCGCGACCGCCCGTCCTCGCCGGACCGGGTCCGGGTAGGCGTGGCCGATCAGCGCCATCGAGGAGGGCATCATCACGGCGGCCGCCGCGCCCTGGACGAGGCGGGCGGCCACCAGCGCGCCCAGGTTCGGCGCCAGACCGCAGGCCGCCGAGGCCAGGGCGAAGATCGTCACCCCGATGCCGAAGGCGCGGCGCGCTCCGACGCGGTCGGTCAGAGAACCCGAGGACAGCAGCAGCGCGGCGAACATCAGCGTGTAGCCGTCGACGACCCACTGCAGCCCGGTGATGCCACCGCCGACGTCGTACCGGATCGACGGCAGAGCGACGTTGACGATGACCGCGTCGAGGGTGATGACGAAGAAGCCGAGCACGGCGGCGGCCAGCGCGCGGCCGGCAACGGCACGCGGCCGGTCGGAGCCGGCGGCGATGGCCGGGCAGGCGGTGCGCGTGGTGGACATCAGCGGTGATCTCTTCGCAATGCGGAGTGGGCAAACGGACGGGCTGCTCAGGGCTGCGGCCACACCGTGGCGGGCGAGCCGTACATTGATGGCGCGGCCTGGCGGAAAGGTGGGGCCAAGCGGGCACCCGCTCCTCAGGACCTGGGCATCAACCACGAAACCGCAGGTGGGCGTGGTGAGGGAGTCCCTGTCGTTGCCTGTACTGGCAGAACACCCCATGCCGGGTTTGAACCGGCCGGATGCATCCCGTACGACGGCAAGCCCTGCACCGCTCCCACGACGAACACCCGGCCTCGGGACGGCCGCCGCGCTTCTGGGTGCCAGCGTTGTCGAACGCCGCGTCCAGCAAGGTCTTCACCGTCGTGTCCACCGTGGCGGCGGGCAGCACGTACGACCGGCACCAGCCGGGAAAGCGCTGGTGAGATGGCCGCAAAGAGTTCCTGCTGTTCCCTGTACTGGCAGAACACCCCACAGCGTCGAGATCCGGCCTACCCTGCGAAGACATGGACAACCGCAGTGAGGTCCGCGAGTTCCTGATCTCGCGGCGAGCCAAGATCACCCCGCGGCAGGCCGGGCTGCCCGCCTACGGCGGCCATCGGCGCGTCCCCGGGCTGCGCCGCGAGGAGGTCGCCATGCTCGCCGGCGTCAGCGCCGAATACTACGCCCGCCTGGAGCGGGGCAATCTCAGCGGCGTCTCCGAAAGCGTCCTGGAATCCCTCTCCCGTGCCCTGAAGCTGGACGAAGCCGAACGCGCCCACCTGTTCGACCTGGCCCGAACAGCCAACGCCGGCCCCCGCACCCGCCGTCGCCCCACCCAGCAGCAGATCCGGCCCGGCATCCAGCGCCTCCTGGACTCCATGACCGACGCGGCCGCCTATGTCCGCAACGGACGCCTGGACATCGTGGCCGCCAACCGGCTCGGGCGGGCCCTCTACGCACCCGTCTTCGACGATCCGGTCCGGCCCGTCAACCTCGCCCGGTTCCGCTTCCTCAACCCCCGCGCCCACGACTTCTACCCCGACTGGGACGAATCCGCCCACACGACCGTGGCCCTGCTGCGTACCGAAGCAGGCCGCGACCCCTACGACCGGGCGCTGACCGACCTCGTCGGCGAGCTCGCCACCCGCAGCGAGGAATTCCGCGCCCTGTGGGCCGCCCACAACGTCCGCCTGCACCACACCGGCGTCAAGAACTTCCACCACCCCGTCGTCGGCGACCTCAGCCTCCCCTTCGAAGCCATGCCCCTGCCCGCCGACCCCGGCCTGACCCTCACCGCCTTCAGCGCCGAACCCGGCACCCCGGCCCACGACGCGCTCACCCTCCTCGCCAGCTGGGCCTCCACGCTCGAACAGACCGAACCAGCCCGCGAAAGCGACCAGCCCCGCACCACAGACGCCTGACCCACGCCGGCCACGAACCAGCCCCGCACCACGGACGCCTGACCCACGCCGGCCACGAACCAGCCCCGCACCACGGACGCCTGACCCACGCCGGCCACGAACCAGCCCCACCCGTGGCAGCCGCGACGGCCGGGCCCGGTCGGCCGCGTGCGTCGGGGATCCGGGCCGGTCCGGTAACGTTTTGCGACGTGGCCCACTACTTCTCCGAACAGCCGAAGGCAGCGAGCAAGCCGGGCTCCGTCGACCTGGTCCTGCCCGATCTGCACCTGCGGCTGGAGACCGACAGCGGCGTGTTCTCGCCGGAACGGGTCGACGTGGGCACGCGCATCCTGCTGGAGACCGTCCCGCCGCCACCGCAGGAGGGCGATCTGCTCGACCTGGGCTGCGGGTACGGGCCGATCGCGCTGACCCTGGCCTCCCGGGCGCCCGAGGCGACCGTATGGGCCGTCGACGTGAACCGGCGCAGCCTGGAGCTGACCGCCAGGAACGCCCAAGCCGCGGGCCTTTACAAAGTACGGTCAGCACATATCGACGAAGTACCAGATGAAGTGAAATTTCGGGCAATCTGGTCTAATCCTGCGATCCGTATTGGGAAGCAGGCCCTGCACGACATGCTCACCAGGTGGCTGACGCGGCTCACTCCCGACGGCGTCGCCTACCTGGTCGTCCAGAAACACCTCGGCTCGGACTCCCTGCAGCGCTGGCTCGGCGAGCAGGGCTGGCACGCCTCCCGCGAGGCCAGCCGGGCCGCCTACCGCATCCTGAAGGTGACCCGATGAGAAGGCAACTGCGCCCCACCGACGTCAAGCGGCTCAACCGCACCTGGCGCAGGAACACCCAGAACCGCCTCGCCATGATCATCGAGTCGGTCACCGGCCCGTTCAACATCGGCTCGATCTTCCGCAGCGCCGCCGCGTTCGGCGTGGACGAGATCTGGCTCGCCGGCAACGCCACCCCGCCGACCAACCCCAAAGCGGGCAAGACCGCGCTCGGCACCGAACGCCTGGTCACCTGGCACGAGCCGATCCTGGCCACCGAGGCGGTCAAGGCCGCCAAGGCGGGGGGCTACACCGTGCACGCCATCGAGCTGACCGCCGAGGCCGTGCCATTGCACCGCGCCGACCTGGGCCGCGACGTGTGCCTGGTGGTCGGCAGCGAGGATCACGGCTGCTCCCCCGCACTGCTCGAGGCCGTGGACGGCGTCTGCTACATCCCGCAGGTCGGGCGGGTCGGGTCGTTCAACGTGGCGGTGGCCGCCGCCATCGCGCTGTCCGAGGCTCGCCGCCAAGAGTGGGAGAATCTCCTCGAACCGTAACCGACCCGTTCACCCACGGAAGGCATACTCAGGACGTGCTGAGCCGTCGATTCGCCTTTCTCGACCATCCGGGCCCGCTGGCGTTCGCGCATCGCGGAGGCGCCGCCGAGGGCGCGGAGAACTCCATCGCGGCCTTCGAACGGGCGGTCGGGCTCGGCTACACCTATCTGGAGACCGACGCGCACGCCACCTCCGACGGCGTGCTGCTCGCCTTCCACGACCACACGCTCGACCGGGTGACCGACCAGCGGGGCCGCATCTCGGAGCTGCCCTACCGGGCGGTCAGGCAGGCCCGCATCGGCGGGCTTCACGAGATCCCGCTGCTGGAGGACCTGCTGGGCACCTGGCCCGAGGTCCGCTTCAACATCGACGTCAAGGAGGCCGCCGCCATCGCGCCGCTGGCCGAGGCGATCCGGCGTACCAACTCCTATGACCGCATCTGCCTGACCTCCTTCTCCGACGAGCGGTTGACGCTGGCCAGGGCGGCGATGGGCAGGGAGGTGTGCTCGGCGCTCGGCCCGCGCGGCGTCGCCGCGCTGCGCGCCGCCGCGTCCACCTCCGGCTACGGCCGCCTGCTGGCCCGCCTGTCGCGCGCCGGCGTCCCGTGCGCGCAGGTGCCGGTGGGCTTCCGCGGGCTGCGGGTGACCACCCGGAGTCTGGTACGTACGGCGCACGCCATCGGCATGCAGGTGCACGTATGGACCGTCAACGACCCCGTACGCATGGAACACCTGCTCGACCTGGGCGTGGACGGCCTCATGACCGACAACGTCACAGGCCTGCGTACCGTCCTGGAGCGCCGCGGCCAATGGCATCCCGGCAGCCTGGCCGCGTGATCCGGCCGGACGGCCCGGGCTCTGCGGCACGAGCGAGCATCCAGAGCACGGCGTACCAGCCCCAAGAAGCCAAGAAAGCCCCATAAGCCTGCAGGCCGGGCCGCCCGGCCGCATAGGAGCGACTCGACACCATGCCCGTACCCGCACCCCCCGCGGCCCTCGACGACTCCCCCGCAGCCCGCAGGCGCGAGCAGCGCGGCTGGTACTTCTACGACTGGGCCAACTCCGCCTTCTACACCACGATCATCTCGGTCTTCCTCGGCCCGTACCTCATCCCGGTCGCCAAGACCGCGGCCTGCGCCAAGGACTTCCCGAACATCGTCTCCGGCACGTGCGTAGCCGACTTCGACAAGCTGGTCAAGAGCAACCCGGGCCTGGGGTACGTCGACGTGCTCGGCGCCGACATCAGGCCGGCCGCGTTCTTCGCGCTGACGCTGACGATCGCGGTGTTCCTGCAGATCGTGGTGCTGCCCGTGGTGGGCGCGCTGGCCGACCACACCGGGCGCAAGCGGGAGCTGCTCGGCGGCTTCGCCTACGTCGGGGCGCTGGCCACGATGGCCCTGTACTTCGTCGAGGGCGACCGCTACATGCTGGGCGGGGTGCTGTTCATCCTGGCCAACCTCGCCTACGGCTCCTCGGTCGTGGTCTACGACTCCTTCCTGCCGCAGATCTCCACCCCGGCCGAGCGCGACAGGGTGTCCTCGCGCGGCTGGGCCATCGGCTATCTGGGCGGCGGCCTGCTGCTGGCCCTCAACCTCGTCCTCTACACCCAGCATGAGGCCCTGGGAGTTGCCGAGGGCATGGCGGTGCGCATCAGCATGATGTCGGCCGGCCTGTGGTGGGCGATCTTCACGATCATCCCGCTGCTGCGGCTGCGCAACCGTCCCGTGCCCGCCCACGAGACCACGGCGCTGCGCTCGGTCGGCGGCAGCTTCCGCCAGCTCGGCCGCACCCTGGCCGAGCTGCGCCGCTATCCGCTGACGCTGCTGTTCCTGGTGGCGTACCTGATCTACAACGACGGCGTGCAGACGGTGATCGGCAACAGCGCGGCCTTCGCCTCCGAGGCTCTCAAGCTCGACAAGACGGTGCAGATCACGGCCATCCTGATGGTGCAGTTCGTGGCGTTCTTCGGCGCGCTGCTGCTGGGCCGGCTGGCCCGCAGCATCGGCACCAAGCGCGCGGTGCTGGCCAGCCTGGTGCTGTGGACGGCGATCGTGGTGGCGGCGCTGTTCGTCCAGGAGGGGCAGGAGCTGCAGTTCTACCTGATGGCGTTCGCGATCGCGATCGTGCTGGGGGGCACGCAGGCGCTGTCGCGCTCGCTGTTCTCGCAGGTGATCCCGAAGGGGCGGGAGGCCGAGTATTTCAGCCTGCTGCAGATCAGCGACAAGGGCTCGGCGTTCATCGGCTCCTTGACGGTCACGATCGCGCTCAATCTGAGCAACAGCTACCGGATCGCCATCGTCTCCATGATCATCTTCTTCATCATCGGCTTCGTCCTCCTGGCCCTGACCAACCTCCCCAGGGCGATCCGCCAAGCCGGCAACGAGGTCCCCGACCGCATCTGACCCCATCCCCCGGGCAAACCCCTCGCGCCCGTTCACCGGGAGAGCAGCCGCATAAGGCGCCATCCCACGTGGACACGCGGCGCCATCCCACGTGGACACGCGCTGGTGGTCCGGTCCGCAGCCTCCCGCCGCCGTGGGCGACCGGCCTCCGGGGTTGTCCCCGGCGTTCGGCAGCTTAACTCCCGGCGCGTTCCTGGCGCGTTCCTGGCGTTCGGCGGCTGCCCTCCCAGCGGTTTCCTGGACGAGCACACAGGCGGCTCGCCCAGGTGCCCGCACCGAGACGAGCAACCAGACGCCACATCCAAGCGCTCACACCGAGACGCACCACCTGACGGCACATGAAGCGCGCGTGCCGGGACGGACCGCCAGACGGCATATCCAGGCGCTCGTGCCGAGGCGAGCAGCCGCGCGGATCGTCCAGGCACTCACACCAGGACAGACCGCCAGACAGCACATCCAAGCGCTCGTGCCGAAGTGAGCAGCCGCGCGGATCGTGAGGCGCTCGCACCCGGAACGGACCACCAGACGGCACAACCAAGCGCTCGCGACGAAACGAGCCGGGCGGATCGTCCACGTGCTCGCGACGAAACGAGCAGCTAGGCGGCTCATTCAAGCGCTCGCGCCGATCACGACAACTCGCCGCAGGCTTCCAGCGGGCGGCCAGGCAGGAGGGTTCAGTCGTTTGGGCTGTGTGGTGGATCGGGGCTGGAGTCAGGCAGGGGTTCAGAGCTCGAGTCGGCCGGAGCGTCAGGGCACGGGCCGAGCTTGTGGGCGATCCAGAACGCCGTCCCTGCGAGGGCAGCCGTGCCCACGATGGCGAACAGCACCCACCACCCCCGATGACCGTTGCCGTACGAATCGCCGGTGGTGCGCCCGGCATCGGATCCCGGCACGCCTGCACCATCCGGCGTGCCAGTACCGCCTGGCGCGCCCGTACCGCGCGGCGGGGATCCGCCCGGGAGCGACGAGGCGCCGTCGCCAGGTGAGGTTGATGGGCCGCCGGTATCGGGCAGAACGGACGAGCCGCCGTCGCCGGGTCGAGTCGCCGCGTCGTCAACGTCGTGCGAGGGCGGCCACCCCTCGGCTCCATCGAGGGACGACCAGCTTCCATGGCCCTCAAGCGACCCCCAAGCCCCAGCGTCCGACGACCAGCCCCCGCCGCCAGGCGACCGGCCCCCGCTGACAGGCAGCGAGCCTCCCCCACCAGGCGACCAGCCTGCGGCACCAGACTGCGAACCTGACCCGTCAGCCGACAGGCCCACCGCGCCAGGCGGCGAACCGACACCACCCGGCGACCGACCAGCGGCACCTGCCTCCGAACCGGCACCACCCGACGGCTGGCCCACACCGCCAGACGGCGAACCGACACCACCCGGAGACCGACCAGCGGCACCTGCCTCCGAGCCGACACCACCCGGAGACTGGCCCACGCCGCCAGACGGCGAACCGGCACCACCAGGCGACCAGCCTGCGGCGGCAGGCGGCGAGCCTGTGCCGGGCTGCGCGGTCGAACTGTCGGAGTGGCCGGATCCTCGGGGAAGCATGGTGGCGTCTCGAGACGGCGAGTTAACGCCGGAGGGCGGAACCCCGTTTGGCGGCGTCTCTGAGCTGCCGGCGCCGCGTTGCACGGGTCCGCTCCCCCCTTTCCAGGTCGGTGAAGTGGCGCCGCCCGACGCCTGTGAATCCGGTCCGCCTCGGGGGTGTAAATCCGGCCCGCCTCGCGCCGGTGAGCGTCCGTCGCGCTTCTGCGGCCCTCCGCCGGCACGCGGTGCTGACGGACCTGCGACGCCCCGGAAGGTGCGTGTCCCGTCACCGGTGCCGGCGGGCCCGGGGCCGTGCGAGGCACCCTGCCCCTCGCCGCCCCCCAAACCGCTGGAGGGGGACGGTTGCGCCTCCGCCCCACCCTGTGATCGTCCGTCGTCCGAGCGAGGCTGCGAGCCCTTGCCCGGTCTTGAGCTCCCGCCCGATCCGGCGCCTGGGTGGTCCCTCGCCGGACCCGTACGCACCGCTTTGCCGTCCCCACCATCGCCCTCCCCGTCATCGTCATCGCCCCCGTCGCCATCCGCGGAGGCGGCGGCGACCTGGACCGCGCCGAGCGGCGACGCCGCCCGGGCCTCCCGCCGCCCTGGTAGCGCCGCCGTGGCGCCCAGGACGAGCGCGACGGTGACGGCCAGCAGGAGCCATCGTGGTCCCCGTCTCATCGGCGTCTCCCGTCGGTAGGTCCCGTACGCTGCCGGTTCTCAGCCTGCGGGCCTACGATGGCGCCTGCGTTAGCGGCGGATGAGAGGTCTCTCATCGACAGGCGGACGCCCGATCCCGGAAGCCGTCCAAGGCGGCACGCCAGTCACGGCAGTCCGGGCGGCTCTGATCGCTACAGCCAGGGACTGACTGCAGGCACGGCGGTGCGATCGGTGGGCTGGTCACGGCAGAGGGCGGAGTGCCCGGTCGGCAGTGCGGTGGGGGGCCGGCCGCAGCGGACGGCGGTTTGCCCGATCACCACAGTACGGCCGGTGGGATGGTCGCGGCGGACGGCTGCGTGCCTGGTCATGACTGTGCTGCGAGGAGCATGGTGCCGGGGCCCTGGGCCGCGCCCGGGCCGCGTACGGCTGAGACCGTGTCCGCGGTGGCCTCGTCGCCGCAGTGTGGGCAGGTGACGACGGGGGTGAAGCGCTCGCCGCAGGAGTGCACCAGGAGAGCGGGCGGGCCGCCCGGCGGCGTGGACCAGCGATCGCCCCAAGCCATCAACGTCAGCAGGGCCGGCACGATGTCGCGGCCTGCCTCGGTGAGGACGTACTCGTGGCGCACAGGACGCTCCTGGTACGGCCGCTTCTCCACCACGCCGGCCGCCACCAGATGCTCCAGGCGGCGGGTCAGGAGGTTGCGCGAGATGCCCAGGTCCTCCGCCAGGTCGTCGAACCTGCACAGGCCCAGGAACAGGTCACGCAGGATCAGCGGTGTCCACGGCTCGGCGACCACGCCGACGGCCTGGGCGATGGAGCAGTGCATCTCACCGAACCTGTTCATGGACCCAGGATAGTGGGTTGATAAAGTGAACCTATGACAGTTCACATTCAGGACTCACCTGCCGCCGCCTACCGCCGGGCCGGTGAGGCACACGACGTCGACGCCCTCGTCGCCACGCTGGCCGACGACGTGGTCTTCCGCTCGCCGCTCAGCGCCAATGCCGCCTTTCAGGGCAAGGAGCAGGTACGGGAGCTGTTCTCGGTCGTGTTCGGCGTGCTGTCGGACCTGCGCTATCAGAGGGACATCGGCGACGAACGTACGCGAGCCCTGACCGCGACCGCCCGGCTGGGGCGCCAGGAGATTCACGAGGCGGCGCTGGTCGAGGTGGGCGAGGACGGGCTGATCAAGGAGATCACCATGTGGATCCGGCCCCTGCCGGGGCTGACGGCGATGATGGCCGCACTCGGCCCCGGCATGGCGCGCACCACCGGCACACCGGGCCTCCCTTGGCTCGTTGCCGCCGCCGTCAAGCCGCTGGCGGTAATGACCCGTTTCGGTGACAGGACCCTGGTCCCGCTCCTGACCCGCAGGCGTCCCCGCTAGAGCCCAACAAGGGCGCCCGTCTCATGCCACTCCGCCCCGGTTCGCCATCATGCCCAGTTCCGCCCCGCCCGCCCTGCCCTGCCCTGCCCTGCTCGCCCGGAGGATGGTCGCGCTCGCCGGGTTCAAGACACCCGGCCAGGCCGTTTGAGAGCCCACGCCCCGCCGGTCTCACACCAACCAAGGAGGTTCACTGATCCAAAGGGAGAGCGGTGCTCTTGACAGCGCCTCCCCGAAGCGAGAGCATTGCTCTCACTAAAGAGCAACGCCCTCTTCAAGGAGCATTGATGGCCCCCAGGCTCACCTCCCTGGCCTTCGCCGCCGCCGGCATCCTCTTCCTCGCTTATCCCGCCATCCGCCCCTCCGGCGACGACGCCACGGCCATGGCCTCCACGGCGTGGGTCGCCGGGCACGCGGCCGCCATGCTCGGTTTCGTGCTGCTCGGCCTGGCCGTGCTCGGGCTGCACCAGGTGCTCGGCGACCGCCTCTCCCTGCGCGCCGCCGCCGTGACCTGGGTGGGCGCGGGCCTGACGCTCCCGTACTACGGTGCCGAGGACTTCGGCCTGAACGTGATCGCCCGGCGTTCCCTCCACGACCAGGCGCCCGCGCTGATGGAACTGGCCGAGGAGTTCAGGTACGGGCCCGTCGCGATCACCATGTTCGCCGTGGGGCTCCTTGTTCTGGCCGTCGGCGCGGTGATGGCGGCGATCGCCGTCTGGCGGTCCGGAATGCTGCCCAAGTGGAGCGGGACGGCTCTGGCGCTGGGGTTCGTGCTGTTCATTCCGCAGTTCTTCGGCCCGTATCCGCTGCGGATCACGCACGGCGCGCTGATCATGATTGGCGGGGTCTGGCTGGCGGCGGCCCTGGTCAGGGCCGGAACGCGGGCCCGATCGGCGACTGTGTGAAGAACCGACGCCCCAAGCGCGATTGGATCACCCCGCGGGTGGGAATCCCATCACGGTACCAAGCGTTAGACACCGTGGGAGACAGATCCCCCCACGCAAGGGGGCCCTGTAGGAGGCATTTAGACATGGGCGAGCGCGCGCTTCGTGGCACCCGGCTCGGGGCAACCAGCTACGAGAACGACCGTAACACGGATCTGGCCCCGCGCCAGGAGGTGTCCTACACCTGTCCTAAGGGCCATCGCTTCGAGGTTCCGCTTGCAGCCGAGGCTGAGATCCCCGCTACCTGGGAGTGCCGCATGTGCGGCGCGACCGCGGTGCGGGTGGACGGCGAGCAGCCGGAGTCCAAGAAGGTCAAGCCCCCGCGGACACACTGGGACATGCTCCTGGAGCGGCGGTCGATCGAAGATCTTGAGGAGGTGCTCAACGAGCGGCTCGCGGTTCTGCGGGCCCAGCGTCGTAAGAGCGCCTGACCTCCTCTCACGGTGAAACCCCCGGGCTACCCGCCCGGGGGTTTCTTCATGCCCACACCACGAAGATGCCCACACCACGAAGATGGTGCCAGGGTCAGGTCAGGACACGCTGGCATTTGCCCACGCAGTTGCCGGAGTGTCTGCGGGTGGAGGAGTTGCGTCAGTTTTCTCTGTTTCGCCGCCTGGGCGGCGGCCTGCGCCAGGAGCTCCCCGTCCAGGGACACCTTCCACTCCGCCAGGTACAGGTGAACGCAAGTCGGCCAGCAGGAGCAGGCCGGCTCGGAGTGGCGGACGGGCCGCTCCGGGGCCTTCTCGCGCAGGCGTTCCGCCGCGGAGATCTCATGGGAGGGGTTGCCCGCCTCGGCGTGTTCGCGGACGTGGTCCAGGTGGTTGGTGCCGATACCCCCGTGCGCGATCAGAGCGAGCGTGTAGGGCTCCCCCAGGAACAGCCGGCCCGTGGTGCAGAAGCCGATCGCGCTGGGGCCGTGCTCGTCGAGGAGCCGCCGGGCGCGGCCCGCCCATCGCGGTGGCCCAGTCGGTCTCGACCAGCCGCCCGTTCTCGTGGATGAGGGGGCGCGTTGGCGGCCTGTCAGCCGTACAGGCCCTCGGCCCGAGGCGGCCGTGGTTGACGCGATCCGGCGCGCCCGCGCATCCCGACGACGCGTCCGTCCTTGACCGCGAGGTCCAGGCCGTCATTGCCGTGCAGGAGCGTCGCGCTCTGCACTCCCCGTCCTGCGCGCAGACCGCTCTCGGGCAAGGAGCCGACGCGGACCCGCCAGGGCTCTACCTCCGGGCCCGGACTGCGTCCGCGTCCCCCACGGCTCGGCGAGCCTGCGGCATGCGTCCTCCCGGGGGCCGATAGACCTCGAACGCAGGCCCCACCGGGACGATCAGTCGCGGTCCTCGCGGATGACCTCGCCGTGCACCACCCGGCCGCTGTCCGGCACTCTCACGTCCTGGTGGGGCGGGAAGAGGTTCGCGTACGGGGAGCTCGCGGCCAGCCGCTTGACCCGGCGGTCGAAGAACCAGGCGCCCAGGCGGCGCATCAGAGGCCGCGTGAACGGCAGGATGCACAGGAACCCGAAGACGTCGGTGAAGAAGCCCGGCGTCAGCAGCAGCGCGCCGCCCACCAGGACCAGGCCGCCGTCGGCGAGCTCGCGCTCGGGCATCCGGCCGGACCCGATCGCCTCCTGGAGCGCCCGCCAGGCCCTGCGGCCCTCGCGGCGTACCAGCCAGGCGCCGAGCAGGCTGTCGGCGATGAGCAGGGCCACGGTGGCGGGCCCGCCGATCACCGAACCCACCTGGATGAGCAGCCAGATCTCCAGGACGGGGACGACCAGGAAGGCCAGGAAGAGCAGCAGCCGCATCGTTTCCTCGATTCCGCACCAGCGCGTTACACCAGGAACAACGGCCGAGGGCCCCAAAGCGTTCCTGGCTGCTAGCGCGCCCTGGGCACCGAGTCGAGCAGCAGCCTGGTGTAGGGATGCTCGGGCTCCGCCAGCACCCTCGCGACGGGCCCACGCTCGACGACCACCCCTCTGTGCAGCACCAGCGTGTCCTCGCACAGGTGGCGTACCACGGCCAGGTCGTGGCTGACGAACAGCAGCGCGACGCCGGATTCGGCGCGCACCCGGTTGAGCAGTTCGAGGATCTGCGCCTGGATGGAGACGTCCAGCGCGGCCACGGCCTCGTCGAGCACGAGCACCGACGGTTCCACGGCCAGCGCCCTGGCGATGGCCAGGCGCTGCCGCTGCCCGCCGCTGAGCTGGTGGGGCCGGGCCCCGGCCTCGCGGGTGCCCAGCCCGACCTGGTCGAGCAGTTCGGGGACGCGCGAGCGGTCCCCGCCGTGCAGCCGGAGCGCCACCTGAAGGCACTCGGCGGCGGTGAGCCGCGGGTCGAGCGACAGGTAGGGGTCCTGGAACACCATCTGGATCTCGCGGGCCCGCCGGAGCCGCGCCGCCCGGCCGCGTTCCCTGGCCGAGCGCGCCCGCCCGTCCACGGTGATCGTGCCGGAGTCGGGGGTGACGAGGCCGACGAGCATGCGCGCGATCGTCGTCTTCCCCGACCCGGACTCCCCGACCAGGCCCAGCGAGCCGCCCGGCGGCAGCTCGAAGGACACCTGGTCGGCGGCCACCGAGCCGTGGAAGGACTTGCACAGATCGTGTACGCCGAGCATCACGCCTCCACCAGACGGCAGGCGGCGGAGCCGCCGGACACGGTCACGGGCCGCGGCGACCACTCCTCGCAGGCGTCCGCGGCCCGCGGGCACCGCGGCGCGAACGGGCAGCCGGCGAACGCGTCGTCCAGCGAGGGCGGGCGGCCGGGGATGGGCCGGAGGGGACGGGGATCGTCCAGCTCCGGCGTGCAGGCCAGCAACCCGGCCGTGTACGGGTGCCGGGGGTCCTCGAACAGCTCCTTGGCCGGTCGCGACTCGACCACCGTGCCCGCGTACAGCACGTGCACCCGGTCGCAGAAGGACGCCGCGAGGTGCAGGTCGTGGGTGATGAACAGCATGCCGAGCTCCCGCTCCGCCTGGACCTCGCGCAGCAGGGCGAGGGTCTCGGCCTGGGTGGTGACGTCGAGCGCGCTCGTCGCCTCGTCGGCCAGCAGCAGCGCGGGGTGGGCGGCCAGCGCGGCGGCGACGACCACCCGTTGCAGCATGCCGCCGGACAACTCGTGCGGGTATTGCCGCATGCGCAGCTCGGGATCGCGCAGGCCGACGGCGGCCAGCAGCTCCACCGCCCGGGCGCGTGCCTCGGCCTTGGGGCGGCCCAGCGTGTGCACCATGCGCTCGGTCAGGAAGTCGCCGACCCGGCGGACCGGGTTGAGCGAGGAGCGCGGGTCCTGGTAGATCATCGACACTTGCGAGGCCCGCAGGTCCCTGAGCCGGCCCGGGTCCATCGCGAGCACGTCCTCGCCCGAGACCAGCACCCTGCCGGAGGCCGCCGCCCCGGCGGGCAGCAGCCGCAGCACCGCCCGGGCCAGCGTGGACTTGCCCGATCCCGACTCGCCGACCAGGCCCACGATCTCGCCCTTGCCGACGGCCAGCGACACCTCGCGCAGGATCGGCCGCCGGCCGCCCGCCGTGATCGTCAACTCCTCCACGGAGAGCAGCATCAGGTCCCCCTCACGCCCATGCGGTCGGCCAGGCGTACGCCGATCACGTTGAACGACACGACCACCAGCGCGATGGCCGCGCCCGGCACCAGCACCGGCAGGAACGCGCCCTGCACGATCGCCGGTTGCCCTTCCTTGACCATGAGCCCCCAGTCGGACGACGGCGGCTGAGCCCCGAACCCGAGGAAGCTCAGCGTGGCCAGGCTCATCAGCCCCTCACCGAACAGCACGACCAGGTAGCCCACGATCGAGCGCGCCATGTTGGGCACCAGGTGCCGCACGCAGATCGCGAACCCGCCCATGCCCTGGACCCGGTAGGCGTCGATGTACGGCTTGCCGCACTCGCCCAGCGCCACGCTCCTGGTGTAGCGGGCGATCGTCGGCGTGTACGCCAGCCCGAGCGCGACCACGGCCGTGGTCATCCCGTTGCCGAACACCGCGACGACCAGCACCACGAACAGCAGCCCCGGGAAGGCGTACATGACGTCGGTCAGCCTGGACACGACGGCGTCCACCCAGCCGCGGTGCCAGGCAGCCAGCGTGCCGAGCGCGACGCCGAGCACGGAGGCGATGGCCAGCAGCGCCAGGGGGCCGATCAGGGAGGTGCGGGCGCCGTACAGGACCCTGGTGAACAGGTCGCGGCCCGACTGGTCGGCGCCGAGCGGGTGCTCGGGCGACATCGGCGCGAGCGTGGCGGCGAAGTCGACCCCGTCCGGCTCGTACGGGGCCACCAGCGGCGCGAACACCGCCGCCACCACGACCAGCACCAGGAAGGCGCCGGCCAGCCGGTAACCGAGCGGCCGGGCGGCCTTCGGAGAGAGTGTGGCGACCATCGTGGTCATGCGGGCCTCCGCACCCTGGGGTCGATCAGCGGCTGGGCGAGATCGACGAGCGTGGTCACGAGGATGTACGCGCTCACCATGAGCAACATCACCGCCTGCGTCACCGGGAAGTCGTGCGTGTTGATCGCGTTGACCAGCAGCGAGCCGACGCCGTTGAGCCCGAACGCGGTCTCCACGGTCACCGTGCCCGCCAGCATGCCCGCCGTGACCAGCCCGCACATGGTCACGATCGGCCCCAGCGCGCCCCTGAGCACGTGTCTGACCACGATCAGCCGCTCGGACAGCCCGGATGCGCGGGCCACGGTCACGTGGTCGAGCTCGCGCTGCTCCACCATGGACTGCCGGGTGACCCGGCTGATGATGGCCAGCGCGCCGAGCGCCAGCGTCACGGCGGGCAGTGTCAGGTGCCACAGCGACTGGCCGCCCATGACGGGGAACCAGCCGAGCTGCACGCCGAACAGCGAGATCAGCGCCGTGGCCACCACGAAGGGCGGCACCGAGGTGGCGAACGTCGTGCCCGCCACCACCGCCGAGTCGGTGCGCCCGCCGCGCACCGCGGCCAGCACCCCGAGCGCGACCCCGAACACCACGAACAGCACCGCGGCGTACGCCACCAGCCCGAGCGTGCTCGGCAGCCGCGCCATCAGCAGGTCGAAGACCTGGTCGTTGTACTGGGTCGAACGCCCGAGGTCACCGGTCGCCGCGTCACCGAGCCATCGTGCGTACTGCACCAGGAACGGGTCGTCCAGGTGGTATTCGGCCCGGACGGCGGCCAGGTATTCGGGCGTGAGGTTCTCCTTGCCGCCCGCCAGGAACGTGACCGGGTCGCCGGGCGCCGCGTAGGACGCCCCGAAGATCACGAACGAGGTGGCGAGCAGCGTGACGAGCAGCCCGGCCAGCTTGCGCACCATGGACTCAGCCCTTGGCCCCGAGGTCGGCCGCCCACGGGTAGCCCATGTTCACCTGCGAGGCCGGGGGCCCGGTCACCTTGCTGCCGAGCACGACCGCGTTGGGCACCTCGACCAGCGAGATCCACACCATGTCGGCGGTGAAGCGGCGCTGCAGCTCGATGACGTCCTTGGCGCGGGCCGCGTCGTCGGTGGCGCTCAGCGCCTTGGCGACGAGCTCGTCGTACTCGGGCGAGCTGAACTTGACCCAGTTGTTCGACGAGCCGGTCAGGCCGTTGTCGTAGAAGCCGATCGGGTCGGACTTGGTGATGTACCAGTCGTCGGGCACCAGGTCCACCTGCGCGCGCAGCGACTTGTCGGTGTAGAAGCTGCCGAACTCCGAGGCGGGGACGGTCTTGATCTGCGCGGTCAGCCCGATCTTCTTCGCCGCGTCGACCACCGCGTTGGCGATCACCGTACGGGCCTGCTCGCCGTTGGTCGCCACGATGATCGGCTCCTTCGGCGACCCGGCCTCCTGCACGAGCTTCTTGGCCTCCTCCAGCCGCGGCGTCTCCGGCGACCCCTGCAGCTCGTCGTAGGCCGCCTGGAACGCCTCCTTCTCGTAGGACCACGCCCCCGCCCCGACCGGCACCTTCCACGGCCTGGCCAGCCCCGCGAACCCGGACTTGGCGATGCCCGCCCGGTCGACCGCCAGCGACAGCGCCCGCCGGATCCGCGCGTCCTTCATCACGCCGCGGTCGGTCGGCAGCAGCACGAACACGCGGGTGGTCGCGCCGTAGGCCACGCTCACCGCCTGGTTGCTCTGCAGCGCCACCGCGGGCCCGGTGTCCGACAGGTAGGCCCCCTGCGCCGCCCCCGTGACCAGGCTGTTGACCAGCGCCGTGTCGTCGGCCCACTGGAAGGTGACGCTCTTGGTGAGCGGCTTGACGTCCTTGTTCCAGTACGCGTCATAGCGCTCGATCGTCAGCTGGCTGCCGGACTTCCACTCCTTGAGCCGGTAGGGCCCACTGCAGGCGTCTTCGTGCCCGGGTGTGCCGAAGTCCTTGCCGAGCTCGTCCACGACCTTCTGGTTCAGCACGATGCCCGCGCCGCCCGCGAGGGCCTGCACGAACAGCGCGTTGGGCCGCTTGAACGCGATCGTGACCTCGTGATCGCCGGTCTTGGTGACCGACTGCACGTCCTCGAACTCGTCGGACTCGTCCTTGCCCTCACCCGAGTGCCGCTTGAGGCTCCACACGACGTCGTCGGCGGTGACCGGCGAGCCGTCGTGGAACGTGGCGTCCTGGCGCAGCGTGAGGACCATGGTCTTGGGGTCGGGTTGCTCGGCCTTCTCGGCCAGCCACGGCTTGACCGTCATGTCGGGCTGGGTCTGCATGAGGCGCTCGCAGACGTTGGCCATGACCGTGCGGTTGTCGGTGCCGCCGTCGAGGTCGAGGTCGAGGGTGCCGGGCTCCTGGCCGAGCAGCCAGACGGCGTTGTCGAGCGGGCCTGCCGCCTTCGGCGTGCGGTCGACCAGCGTGAGCGTGGCCGGGTCGGGCGCCTTGGTGGTGGCCGCCGGTCCGCCGCAGGCCGCGGTGAGAGCGGCGAGCCCGAGCAGGGCGAGGGTCTTCTTCACGGGGTCACTTCTCCATGCGGTCCGTCGTAGAGGTTCCAGGGCACGCGCTCGTACTCGTGGTCACAGGGCGTGCCGGCCGCGATCAGGTAGTCGCCCGTGGTGAGGTCGACGCAGCTCGACAGCAGGGTCGCCCACCGTTTGACGGCGGGCTGGGTCTCGTCGGGGTGGGTGCAGAGGGACTCGGGGTAGCCCAGGTGGTCGGACATGGCGAGCCTGATGCGCTTGCGGGCCTCGTCGGTGCCGGACGCCTCGGCCACGGTACGCAGCCCGCCCTCGGCCCTGGGCACCCGGAACAGCGAGTCGGCCGAGCCGGGCCGGTAGGTCGCGGCCAGCTGCGGCGGCACGAACGCCTGGTAGTGGTTGCCGTGCACGAGCAGCCCGCCGGTCGGGTACATCCAGCCGATCGCGCCGGGGGTGGTCTCCAGATCGATGGCGAACCCGTCGCGATGGGTGACCAGCGCGTTGCTGGCGATGTGGGCCCGCGACTTGGTCAGCGCCTCCAGCGCGGAGTTGAGGTTGCCGCTGTCGAGCACCTTGCGCCTGATCAGCGTCTGCGGCACGCCCACCGAGTCGTCGAAGCGCCCGCCGAGCCCGTTGGCGTTGAGCGCGATGCCCGCCGAGTTGGCCCCCTGCCGCCCGACCTGCCCCGCCTCCACGTGCATGATGACCGTCGGCCGGCCGGGCTGCACCACCCTCAGCACCATCACCGTGTCGGAGACGCCGTCGCGCCAGTCCCAGTTCTGGCCCGCGTAGACGTGGCCGTCGCCGGAGGCCTCCGGCATCAGCGCGAACGACGTGCACCCGTCGGGCTCCATGGAGCCGAACGTGGTGTCGTAGATGATCTCGCCGCGGGCGTTGAGCGCCAGGATGTCGAGGAAGCCGACGCCGGCGCCCTCGGCGATGCCCTCCATCTCCTCGACCAGCTCCGGCGCGAACTCCTTGCTGGGCTCGACCCAGCGCGCCGCACGCGCGCCGACCTGCTCCCACGACAGGCCGCTGGAGTGCGCGAACGCCTCGGCGTAGTAGGCCAGCGCGCGGTGCACGCGGTCGCGGGCCTGCTCTCCGTACTGGCGCCCGCGCTCACGCGGAGCGCCGGAGATCTCGACGAGGGGCAGGGATGTGAGGCTCAATGGTGCTCCTTGGACCGGCCGGCGTCCTGTAACGTTCATTTCAAGGGACGGCAAGTCTGTAGCGGTCGTTTCCAAAGACAGAGTAATGAGCGCTACACGGGAGTCAAGAGTCGTAATGGAAAATACACACAGCCCAATCGAGCAGCTCAGGGCCATGGTCAGGCAGCTGTGGGACGAGCTGTCACCGGCCGAGCGGGCCGTGTGCCACTATTTGATCTCGGCCTCGCCCGAGCAGATCCTCTTCGCCAGCGCCCAGGAGCTGGGCAGCGCGACCGGCACCAGCAACGCCACCGTGGTGCGCACCATGCAGCGGCTGGGCTTCGGCGGCCTGCCCGGGCTCAAGCGGGCGCTGGCGGCCGAGTTCACCTCGTCCGTGGCGCCCGACGTCCGGCTCAAGCGGCGCATCGGCCACGTGGGCCAGGACCTGTCGGCCATCTGGGAGCGGGTCTTCGACGAGGCCCGCGAACGGATCGACCACTGCCGCCGCCTGCTCGACCCCGAGGCGTACAAGAAGGCCGTGGAGCTGCTGGTCAACGCGCCAGGAGTGCTCGTCTACGGCGCCGGCGCATCCGACCCGGCGGCCCGCCACCTGGCGCTCAAGCTGGGCCGCCGGGGCCACCGCGCCCGCGCCACCTCGGCCACCGGCTTCGCGCTCGCCGACGACCTGCTCTCGCTGGCCCACGACGAGGTGCTCGTCATCTTCCAGCCCGGCCGACGGCTCAAGGAGATCACCGTGCTGATCGAGCGGGCCCACGCGGTGGGCGCGGGCATCGTGCTGATCTCCGATGAGCTCGGCGGCGAGTTCGCCGAACGCGTGGACGCGGTGCTGGCCGCGCCGCACACCCCCACCGGCATCACCGGCGAGCCGCTGGCCGGCATCCTCGTGGCCGACGCGCTGCTGCTGGCGCTCGACTCGCTAGACGAGCCGCGATCCGTCGAGCACTCCCACCAGCTCAACGCGCTGCGCGAGCAGCTGCTCGGCCCGCGTTTCCGCTAGAAGGGGCCGCTAGTGGGGGCCGCCGCGCAGCCGCTTGGGCAGGCCCGTGACGCCCCACAGGCCGATGCGCCACAGCGCCTCGGACATGACCTTGCCGCTCATCTTGCTCTTGCCCACCGTACGCTCCACGAACGTGATGGGCACCTCCACCACCCGTAGCCCGTTCCTGGACGTGCGCAGCGTGAGGTCGACCTGGAAGCAGTAGCCCTGCGACTCCACGCCGGACAGGCCCACCTTCTCCAGGGTGGCGGCGCGGTAGGCGCGGAACCCGGCGGTCGCGTCACGCACGGGCAGGCCGAGCATCACCCGGGTGTAGAGGTTGGCGCCCTTGGACAGCAGCTCGCGCCGGTGCGGCCAGTTGACGACCTTGCCGCCGGGCACGTAACGCGACCCGATCGCCAGGTCGGCGCCGTCGGCCAGCGCCTCGAGCAGCTTGGGCAGCTCCTCGGGCTGGTGGGAGCCGTCGGCGTCCATCTCGACCAGGACGTCGTAGCCCTCCCGCAGCCCCCAGCGGAACCCGGCGATGTACGCCGCGCCGAGGCCCTGCTTGGTCTCCCGGTGCAGGACGTGGACGTGGTCGTCGCCGTCGGCCAGCCCGTCGGCCACCTCGCCGGTGCCGTCGGGGCTGTTGTCGTCGGCCACGAGCACGTGGACCTCCGGCAGCGCCGCCCGGATCCGCTCCACGATCATGGGCAAGTTGTCGCGCTCGTTGTAGGTCGGTACGACGACGAGCACCCGGCCGAGAGTCTCCATCATCAGTCGTTCCTCATCCGATCGCCTCGCCGCCTGCCCCGCCACGCGGCGACTCCTGCCGCCGCCGCTCCCATCACCATCAATGCCCACTCAGGAACCGCGCCCACCGTGGTGGCGATCGTTTCCTGGGTGCGTACGGGCACCTTGACCACGTTCATGTCCGCGACCAGTTCGCGGGCCTGCCAGGAGACCTTACCGTCAGGCCGGATGTAGGCGGAGATCCCCGTGGTGGCGGCGGCCACGACCGCCCGGTTGTGCTCGACGGCGCGCAGCTTGTACATGGCCAGCTGCTGCGTCGGCAGATTCGACAGCGCGTACGTGGCGTTGTTGGCCTGCATCGCCAGGACCGTGCCTCCGGCGCGCACGGTGCCGCGCACGGTGTCGTCGTAGGCCACCTCGTAGCAGTTGACCGCGCCGATCGTGATCGGGCCCAGCTTCAGGTCGCCCGGCTTGTCCCCCGGGACCGACTGCCGTCCGACCAGGCTCGCCCGCTCCCACAGGGCCAGGACGAGGTCCTTGAACGGCGTGTACTCCCCGAACGGGACCAGATGCTGCTTGTCGTAATAGGCGCCGGGGCCGGTCACCGGGTCCCAGACGAGGCTGCGGGTGGCGCGGGAATCCTCGCCGATCGCGACCACCGCTCCGATCAGCGTCGGGACGCCGACGTCGCGGACGGAGTCCTGGATGATCTCGCGGGCGTACGGGTCCTGGTAGGGGTCGATGTCGGTGGAGTTCTCGGGGAGGACGACCGCGTCGGGTTTGGGGAGTTTTCCTTCGCGTACGGCCTGGGCCAGGCGTTTCGTCTCGTTGGCATGATTTTTCAGGACAACGGCGGGTTCGTCCCCCAGGAAGCCCATGCCCCTTCCCGGGACGTTCCCCTGGACGATGCCGACGTTGACCGTCCGCCCCTCGTCGCCCGGCCTGAGGAGCGCCAGCGTCAGCACCGGCACGGCCAGCGCCAGGATCGCCGGCACGGCCCTGCGCCACCCACCCTCGACCTTGGGCCGGGCCAGGGCCGCGTAGGCCAGCAGGGCGCCGCACAAGGCCACGGCGAACGACACCAGGGGCGCGCCGCCCAGCGCGGCGTACTGCGTGAACAGGGACTCGCTCTGGCTGAACGCCAGCCGCGCCCACGGGAACCCGCCGATGGGCACCTGGCTGCGGGCCCACTCCATGGCCACCCACAGCCCGCCGAACCACAGCGGCCACGCGCGCAGCCTGAACACCAGCGCGGCCAGGGCGGCCATGACGGCGTAGAACACGCTCTCCGTGGCGACCAGCATCAGCCAGACGTCGTCGCCGATGGGCCGCACCCAGGCGAGGGTGGGCAGCAGGAACACCAGGGCGATCACGTAGCCGAGCCAGGCGGCCCTCCTGGGCCGGGTGCCGTAGAGGGACGCGACGATCAGCCCGACGCCGATCGGGGCGGCCGCCCACCAGTTGAGCGACGGGAACGCGGTGTACAACGCCACCCCGCCGACCACACCCGCCACGACGCGGGCCCACAGCACCCGCCCCCCGCCACCCGGACTCACCGTCTCGGACGCAGCCGGCCCCTTGGACGCGGATGCGGCGTCGGGCGCGGCGGCGGGCACGGATTGCGGCACAGGGCCACCGGCGGCGGGCGACGCCCCCTCAGGCGCGTGCTCGGACGCAGGCGTCGCGTCGGACCCGGACGCCCCTTCCGACGCGGGTGCGGCGTCGAGCGCAGGCGCGGCGTCGGCGTCGGATGGCGTAGCGGGGTCGGGAGCGGAGGCGGTGGGTGATGCGGTGTCAGGCGAAGGTGCCTCTTCGGGCGAGCCCTCGCGGGCAGGAGCGGCGGTGGGCGGTGGCGTGGGCTCGGGTCCGGCCGCAGGCGCCGCGTCCGTGAGAGCTGCGTCGGCGAGCGTCGCGTCCGCGAGGGCTGCGTCCGTGAGGGCCGCGTCCGGGGCGTCGGCGCGAGCCGGCTCACGCCCGGGGGTGGGCGGTAGGCTCGTTCTCTCCTGAACCACTCCGGGGTCTCCTCCGCCGAATCGCACGCCTGCTTGCGAAAACGCTACCGCCCCACAGGGGCGGTCGAAGCCAGCGCAGCACCGGAAGATCGAAAGAATCGGCGTTTCACGCCGGGAGGCGGCAGGGTGATCCCGCGACCTACGGGACCACCCGGCGCACATGTCGGTCCTGCGCACGAGAGCGGGAAGAGGGCCCGGAAACCCTTCGGACCGGACCCGTCTCGTCGGCGGCGAGCTCGGAATTCCGTTGTCTACTGGGCTCCCGGACCCGTCCCGGGTCCAACCCCCCGCCCGGTTGGGGTGCCCCGACTCGACGGACCGACGGCCCTGCACCTGGCTGTGTGGACGGAGTCACACTCCGTCACGGACGCAGGATCCGACGATGTCAGAGACGGCCAACCGGCCAAGTCCCGTGCTGGACTGCGCAGCAAACTACCGACTCCACCTCAGATGTCAACCGTGTCCCGATCAGCAGAAACATCAAGTTTTCGCAGGTAGGACATGGGGGCGTAAGCCGGTCAAAGGTCATTAGCGGACGCCTGGGAGCGGCTCGGCAAGCCCCTCAGAGCCTGCGACAGCGGCCGCTCGTGCACCACTCCGAGCCTTTGCGTGGCGCGGGTGAGAGCAACATACAGGTCGCTCGGACCCCGTGGCGACTGGGCGGCGATGAGGTCGGGCTCGGCCACGATCACCGAGTCGAACTCCAGCCCCTTCGCGTCCGCCACCCCCATCACGGCCACCGGCGCGTCGAGGGCCGCCGCCGCCCCGGCCCGCCCCACGCCCGTCGCCACCGCCCCGGCCGGGTCCGTGCCGGACCGCGCCGCCGCGCGTCCCGCCCCGGATCCTGGGTTCCCGGCGCGGCCCGGGCCGGGCGTCACCACCACCGCGCCCGTCACCGTGGCGGCCACCTCCGCCCCCAGCGACTCCAGCAGCGCGTCCGGCACCACCACGGCGACCTTGCCACCCTCCCCCACCTCGGCCTTGACCAGCTCCGCCAGCGCCGGCAGCGGCGCCGACCACGGCTCCACGCCGAGCTCGCGCACGGACGTGGGCGCTTGAAGGGCGGGGTCGATGGTGGCCAGCACCCGGGCGGCCACCGCCATCAGCTCCACCGGCGTGCGGTAGTTGACGGTGAGCCTCTCCTGGCGCCACCGCCCGGCCACGTACGGGTCGAGGACCTCCTCCCACGACCGCGCCCCGGCCGCCGACCCGGTCTGCGCGATGTCCCCGACGATCGTCATCGACCGCGTCGGGCACCGCCGCATGACCGCCCGCCACGCCATGTGCGACAGCTCCTGCGCCTCGTCCACGATCACGTGCCCGTAGGCCCAGGTGCGGTCGGCCGCCGCGCGCTCGGCGGTGGTGAGGTAGGGGCCCTGACCGCGCTGGCGCTCGGCCAGGCGCTCGGCCTCCATGACGTCGGACAGCCCGGTCAGCTCCAGGACCTCGCGCGCGTAGGCGAGCTCGGCCTCGCGCTCGCTCTCCTCGGCCTGCCTGGCGGCGGCCAGCTCCTCCTCGGCCTGCATCGCGCTGGCCCGCAGCACCTGCTCGTCGATCTCGCCGAGCAGCTCGGCGGCCTCGTCCAGCAGCGGGACGTCCGACTCGGTCCACTCCCCGCCGTCGCGCCGCAGCAGTGCGCGTTCCTGCGGGCTCAGCTCGGAGGCGGCGTAGCCGAGGCGCTCCGGGGAGCCGTACAGGCCGAGCAGCAGCCGCTGCGGCGTCAGGTACGGCCACAGCCTGTTGAGCGCGGACTTGACCACCGGCTCGGTACGCAGCTCCTCACGCAGGTCGGCCAGCTCGTCGTCGTCGATGAGCCCCTTGCCGATCTTGCGGGCCTGCTGCCTGGCCAGGGCGTTCAGCAGCGACCGGACGAACACGGCGCGCGCCTGGTTGTGCGGCCGGCGGGAGCGGGTGGCCTTGTTGCGCGCGCCGTCGAGCATGGAACGGTCGATGGTGAGCGTGATGCGCCCGATGGTGAGCTCGACGGGCTTGCGCGGCACCCGCTGCCGGTCGCGTACGGCCTTGGCGATCACCTCGGCCATGCGCGCGTCGCCCTTGAGCGCGGCCACCTCGGGCCGCTCCCTGGCGGTGGCGGTCACGCCCGGGTACAGCTCCCCGACCGTGGACAGCAGCACGTCGGTCTCGCCGAGCGAGGGCAGCACCTGCTCGATGTAGCGCAGGAAGGTGAGGTTGGGCCCGAGGATGAGCACGCCGCGCCGCTCGAGCCGTTCGCGGTGGGTGTAGAGCAGGTACGCGGCGCGGTGCAGCGCGACGACCGTCTTGCCGGTGCCGGGCCCGCCCTGGACGACCAGCACGCCGTTCAGGTCGCTGCGGATGACGCGGTCCTGCTCGCCCTGGATGGTCGCCACGATGTCGCGCATGCGGCCGGTGCGCCGCTC
This sequence comes from Nonomuraea sp. NPDC049625, assembly GCF_040675285.1. NCBI lineage: Bacteria > Bacillati > Actinomycetota > Actinomycetes > Streptosporangiales > Streptosporangiaceae > Nonomuraea > Nonomuraea sp. NPDC049625. The sequence goes on from NZ_JBFAOQ010000005.1 coordinate 486,718, forward strand.
GTCGAGCGCGGCCAGCAGGGCCGCCTCGCCGTTGAGCGTGGCGCGGTCGTCGTCGGTGAGCGAGTCGAGGTCGAGCAGGTCGTCGTCGACGCCGATCACGGCGCGGCCCTTGGTCTGCAGGTGGCGGCGCCTGGTCAGGCCCATGGGAGCGGCCGGGGTGGCACGGTAGAACGGCTGCGCGACCGGCGCGCGCCAGTCGATGAGCAGGCGTACCTGCTCGTCGTCGGTCATGCCGAGCTTGCCGATGTACAGCCGGCCCTCGTCGACATGATCGAGGCGACCGAAAATCAGGCCGCGCTCGACCGCCCAGAGCCGGGCGAGCCTGGAGGCGTACATCTCGGCGAACGTGTCGCGCTCCGACCTGTTCTGCATCGTGCCGACGGCGCCCGTGGCCAGCACCTCCTTGAGCTGCCGCTGGGTACGCTCGCGCAGCTCGTCGAGGCGGTCGTAGAGTCGGGTGACGTATGCCTGCTCCCTGGCGAGCTCTGTTTGACGAGTTGCCGCCTGACCGTTATTGTGGTTAATGAGACACTCCGGGCCATTCTGCTTGTTGTTACGACAAACGACGACATTAGCACGCCTGTTGAGGCACTCCCACTTGCTTTCTCTCTCCGATCTCTTTCCTTGTTACGGCTTGGTTTCACCTGCATCCGGCTCTTGACCCACGGGGCCGGACTCCCTATGTTCCGAGTTAGGAAAGTTTCCTAACTCGCAAGGAGTCCATCCGTGAGCGGTCCGGTACCGGGGACCCCCAGTCTGCTACGTGCCATCAATGATCGCGCCGCCCTGCAGGCACTCCTCGAACGCGGTCCGCTGACCCGCCCCGAGATCGGCACCCTCACCGGGCTGTCCAAGCCGACGGCGTCCCAGCTCCTCGCCCGGCTGCAGGAGGCCGGGCTGGTGGTGCTCGACGGCATCAGGGAGGGCCTGCCGGGGCGTACGGCGGAGGTCTACCGGATCAACCCGGCGGCGGCGTACGTGGCCGCGCTGGACGTCACGCCCGACCGGATCGAGGCCAAGGTGGCCGACATCACCGGCACGATCGTCGGCGAGCACACGCTCCCGACCCCGCGCCGGCCCCCCGGCGAGCTGGTGGACCGCCTGAACGCGGCCCTGGGGGGCGCGAGCCCGCCGGACAAGCTGCGCCGGGTCGTGATCGGCGTGCAGGCCGCGATCGACCCGTCCACGGGCAGGCTGGGGTACGCGGCCGCCAAGGACGTGCCCGGCTGGCAGCTCCCCGACCTGGTGCCGACCCTCAGTGCGGGCCTGGGCGTGCCGGTGGACGTGGAGAACAACGTCAACCTGGTCGCGGTGGCCGAGCAGGCGCACGGGGCGGCCCAGGGCCATCAGGACTTCGTGCTGCTGTGGGCCGACGAGGGCATCGGCTCGGCCATCGTGCTGGGCGGCCGGATACACCGGGGCGCCACGGGCGGCGCGGGCGAGGTGGGCTACATGCCGACCCCGGGCGCGCCGACGGCCCGCGAGGCGGGGCGCTACGCCAACCACGGCTACCAGGCGCTCACCGGCGGCCCGGCGGTGCTGAAGCTGCTGCGCTCGTACGGCGTGCGCGGCGGCGACTTCCCGCACGCGGTCGCCAACGCCGTGCGGGCGGCCGAGGGGAAGGGCCAGAAGGCCGACGACGCCAGGGCGGGGCTGCGCGACATCGCCGCCCGGCTGGCCGTGGGCCTGGCCGCGATCACGTCCGTCGTGGACCCCGGGCTGATCGTGCTGACCGGCGGCGTCGTGCTGTCGGGCGGCGAGACCCTGCGCGAGCTGGTCGAACACGAGCTGCACGCGCTCACCATCCCGCAGCCCCGGGTCCGGCTGTCGAGCGTCGAGGGCAACCCCGTCCTCGCCGGCGCCCTCGATCTGGCTCTTGCCACCGTACGCGAAGAGGTTTTCAGCTCAACCGTTCCGACATGATCCACCATGGCAGGAGGCACCCCCCGTGCGCTTCGTCCCTCTGTCGGTCGCCGCGGCTCTCGCGCTGACCGCCTGCACTCTGAGCGGGTGCACCGCGAACAAACAGGCAGGGCCGTCGCTCGGCGCCCAGCCCAAACCTTCGGGCTCGGCCTCGCAGGCGCTCCCGGCGGCCACGCTGGAGCTGTGGCACGGGTTCAACACGGACGCCGAGGTCAAGGCGTTCGAGGAGGCCATCGCGGGCTTCAACAAGAAATTCCCGCAGATCACCGTCAAGGCCGTCAAGAACGTGCAGGACGACCAGATCACCCAGGCCATCCGGGGCGGGAACGCGCCCGACGTGGCGGCCTCGTTCACCACCGACACCGTGGCCCAATGGTGCAAGTCGGGAGCGTTCCAGGATCTCACCCCGGTGATCAAGCAGGACGGGATCGACCTGTCGGTGCTGCCCGAGGTGGCGCGCTCGTACTCGGGCTTCGAGGGCAAGCAGTGCACGCTGCCGCTGCTGGCGGACGCGTACGGGCTCTACTACAACAAGGCGCTGATGAAGGGCAGCCAGCCGCCCAAGACGCTGAGCGAGCTGACCGCGCTGGCCAAGAAGCTCACCGTGCGCGACGCCGACGGCACGATCAAGGTGGCCGGGTTCATCCCGAGTGTCCAGTACTACGAGAACAGCCCCACCCACCTGGCCCCCATGGTGGGCGCCAAGTGGTACAACGACGACGGCACCTCGGCCATCGGCTCCGACCCGGCCTGGAAGCGGCTGCTGACCTGGCAGAAGGAGCTCGTCGACTGGTACGGCTACGCCAACCTGGAGAAGTTCCGCAAGAGCCTGGGCGACGAGTGGAGCGCCAAGCACCCGTTCTACCAGGGCAAGGTGGCCATGGTCCTGGACGGCGAGTGGCGTAACGCCATGATCGCCAACGAGGCGAAGGACCTCGACTACGGCACCGCTCCCCTGCCCGTCGCCGACGACCGGCCCGACCTGTACGGCAGCGGGTTCACCGCGGGCACCGTGATCGGCGTGCCGAAGGGCGCCAAGCATCCGCAGCAGGCGTGGGAGCTGGTCAAGCACCTCACCACGGACACCGCCTCGCTGGTGACGCTGTCGAACGCGCTGCGCAACGTGCCGACGACGAAGGCATCGATGGAGTCACCCGAGCTGGCCAAGGACGCCAATTTCACGACGTTCCTGAACATCTTCGCCCACCCGAAGACCTCGACCATCCCCGCCAGCGTGAACAGCGTCTTCAACCAGGAGGTCATGGGCACGTTCGTGACCAAGTGGGAGAAGGGCGGCGTACCCGATCTGGACGCCGGGCTGAAAGGCGTGGACAAGCAGATCGACGACAAGCTGAAGCTGTCCGGGGGCTGAGGTGGCCGCGCTCGCTGACGTGTGGCGGCGCCGCGAGGGCCTGCGGGCCCTCGTGTGGCTGTCGCCGTGGATCGCCGGGGTGTCGATCTTCTTCGTCTACCCGTTGCTGTCCACGGTGTACTTCTCCTTCCACCGCTACGACATGTACACCCTCGAGTTCGCCGGCCTGGACAACTACCGCTACCTGTTCGAGGACCCCAGGGTGCTGACCTCGGCGAAGAACACGCTGTGGCTGGTGCTCATCATGGTGCCGGCGACCGTGCTGTGCTCGCTGGCGCTGGCGCAGCTCGTGGTGCGGCTCAAGGCCGGCGTCGGGCTGTTCCGCACGATCTTCTACCTGCCGTCGCTGGTGCCGCTGGCGGCCGGCACGATCACGTTCGTCTTCCTGATGAACCCGGCGACCGGGCCGTGGAACCAGTTCCTGGCGCTGTTCGGCGTGCGGGGGCCCGACTGGTTCGGCGATCCGGCCTGGTCGAAGCCGAGCCTGACGCTGCTGTCGCTGTGGAGCTGCGGCCAGCTCGTCGTGATCTTCATGGCGGCGCTGCTGGACGTGCCCCGGCACCTGTACGAGGCCGCGGCCATCGACGGGGCGGGAGCGTGGCGGCAGTTCCGCAGCGTGACGCTGCCCGCGATCGCGCCCGTGCTGATGTTCTCCCTGGTCACGAACGTCATCTACGCCCTGCAGTACTTCACGCAGGCGATGATCGCCTCGCGGGTGGCCTCGGGCGAGACGGACTCGCCGGGCAGCTCGTTCTCGCCCGGCTATCCGGACGAATCGCTGCTGACGCTGCCGCAGTGGCTGTTCCAGGTCGGCTTCCGCGACTACTCCATGGGGTACGCGTGCGTGCTCGCGCTGCTCCTGTTCGCCACCTCGATGATCTTCACGCTGATCCTGCTGCGGCAGTTCCGCAAGGCCGAGGAGGCGTCATGAGTGCCACGATCGCCGACCCGGGCACCGCGCCCCGTCCGGTGGCCGCGCACGCCCGGCGGGACGGCGTCCGGGCCCGCAGGCGGCGGGTGCTGGTGTGGATCGCCACGCACGCGCTGGCCGTCGCGCTGGCGCTGATGTTCCTGGCGCCGGTGGTGTTCATCGCGCTGACCGCGCTGATGACCGACCAGCAGGCGCTGACCAGCGACCTGTGGCCGCACAGCTGGAACTGGGACAACTTCGCCGTGGTGTTCGAGAAGTCGATGCTGCTGCGGTGGGCGGCCAACACGCTCATGTACGCGGTGCTCGGGACGGTGTTCACGGTGGTGTCGTCGGTGCCGGTGGCGTACGCGCTGGCCAAGTTCCGCTTTCGCGGGCGGCGGCTGGCGTTCCTGCTGGTGATCACCGCGATGATGCTGCCGCCGCAGGTCATCGCGGTGCCGATCTACCTGGTGTGGGCGCGGCTGGGGCTGACGGACAGCCTGTGGCCGCTGATCCTGCCGATGCTGCTCGGGGACGCGTTCTCGATCTTCCTGCTGCGGCAGTTCCTGGTCACGATCCCGCGCGACTACACCGACGCGGCCAAGGTGGACGGCTGCTCCGACTTCACGACCCTCGTCAGGGTGGTCCTGCCGATGGCCCGCCCGGCCATCGCGGCGGTCGCCCTGTTCCAGTTCTTCTACTGCTGGAACGACTACTACGGGCCGCTGCTGTACGCCGGCGTCGAACAGGACCACCTGACGCTGTCGCTCGGCCTGGCCACGTTCAAGGCGTTCCACAGCGTGCAGTGGAACCTCACCATGGCCGCCACGCTGCTGGTGACCGCACCGGTGATCATCGTGTTCTTCTTCGCCCAGCGAGTGTTCATCGAGGGCGTGACTTTGACGGGAGTGAAGGGTTGAAACTGGCCGTGGTCGGGGGCGGCTCGACATATACGCCTGAGCTGGTCGACGGCTTCGCGCGGTTGCGCGACGAGCTGCCGGTGACGGAGATCGCACTGATAGACCCCGACGCCGCGCGCCTGGAGCTGGTGGCGGGCGTGTCGCGGCGGATGCTGGCGCACGCGGGGCACCCGGCGCGCGTGCTGGCCACCTCCTCGGTGGAGGAGGGGGTCGCGGGGGCGCAGGTGGTGCTGTTCCAGCTCAGGGTGGGCGGGCAGGCGGCTCGGGAGGTGGACGAGACGCTGCCGCTGCGCTGCGGGTGCGTGGGGCAGGAGACGACGGGCGCGGGCGGGCTGGCCAAGGCGCTGCGCACGGTGCCGGTCGTGCTGGAGATCGCCTCGGTGGTACGCGCGCTGGCGCCGCAGGCGTGGATCGTGGACTTCACGAACCCCGTCGGCATCGTCACCCGGGCCCTCCTGGACGCCGGGCACCGGGCGATCGGGCTGTGCAACGTGGCGATCGGCTTCCAGCGCGGCTTCGCCGGGTGGCTGGGGGTGGAGCCCTCGCGGGTCTCGCTCGGCCACGTGGGGCTGAACCACCTGACCTGGGAGCGGTCCGTCCACCTGGACGGCGAGGACGTCCTGCCGGCCATCCTGCGCTCGCACGGGCAGGAGATCGCCGACAGCCTCGGGCTGCGGCCGGAGCTGCTGGAGCGGCTGCGCTCGGTCCCCTCCTACTACCTGCGCTACTTCTACGCGCACGACGCCGTGGTGCGCGAGCAGCGCGCCAAGCCGTCGCGGGCGGCCGAGGTGGCGGCGCTGGAGCGGCGGCTGCTGGAGATGTACGCCGACCCGGCCGTGGTGACCAAGCCGGAGCTGCTGTCGGAGCGCGGCGGGGCGTTCTACTCGGAGGCGGCGGTGGCGCTGATCGCCTCGCTGCTCGGGGACCGGGGGGACACTCAGGTGGTGAACGTCCGGAACGGCGGCACGCTGCCGTTCCTCGACGACGCGGCGGTGATCGAGGTGCCCGCGGCCGTCGGGGCCCGGGGCGCGGTGCCGCTGCCGGTGCCGCCGGTCGAGCCGCTGTACGCCGGGCTGATCGCGCACGTCTCCGCGTACGAGCGCCTGGCCCTGGACGCGGCGCTGCACGGCGGCGCGGACCGGGTGCGGGACGCCCTGCTCGCCCATCCGCTGGTCGGGCAGGACGAGATCGCCGAGGAGCTGACGGGCCTGCTCCTCGAGGCGAACCGCGCGCATCTGCCGTGGGCGGTGGGCTAGTGGGGCGCCCGCGGCTCGTGCTGGCGGTGGACGGCGGCAACAGCAAGACCGACGTGGCGGTGATCTCCGAGCACGGCGAGGTGCTCGCCACGGGCCGCTCGGGGCCGTTCGCGCCGCAGCGCGACGGGGTGGCGGCGGCGGTGGGCGTGGTCCGGGACGCGCTCGCCGCCCTGGGGCCTGAGGGCGGGCCTGAGGGCGGGTTCGACCACGTGTCGGCCTGCCTGGCGGGGGCGGACCTGCCGGTCGAGGAGGAGGCGCTGGCGCGGGAGTTCGCGGCCAGGGGGTTCGGCCGGGACGTGGCGGTGCGCAACGACACGTTCGCGCTCCTGCGGGCCGGGGCGTCGGCCGCGTGGGGGGTGGCGGTGGTGTGCGGGGCCGGCATCAACGCGGTCGGCGTCTCCCCCGCGGGCGCGGTGGCCCGCTTCCCCGCTCTCGGGCGGATCAGCGGCGACTGGGGCGGCGGCCAGGGCCTGGCGGAGGAGGCGCTGTGGCACGCGGTCCGCGCCGAGGACGGGCGCGGCCTGCCGACCGCGCTGACCGGGCTGATCACGTCCTACTTCGGCACGGCGACGGTCGAGGAGCTCGTGCTGGAGGTGCACTTCGGCCGGCTGAGCGAGGAACGCCTGCACGAGCTGTCGCCGGGCGTGCTCGCGGCGGCCGGGGACGGGGACGCGGTGGCCAGGTCGCTGGTGGAGCGGCAGGCGGAGGAGGTGACGGTGATGGCGGAGGTGTGCCTGCGCCGCCTCGGCCTGCTGGAGACGCCGACCGAGGTGGTGCTGGGCGGGGGCCTGCTGACGGCCCGGGATCCGCTGCTGACGTCGCTGCTGGACTCCTCCTTCGCGGTACGGACGCCGCGGGCGAAGCCGGTGCTGGCCGACGTGCCCCCGATCGTGGGCGCGGGGCTGCTCGGCCTTGAGCACCTCGGGGCGGCGGAGAGCGCCAAGGCCCGCCTGCGCGCCCGCTACGAGCCGCCTGGCCGGGGCTGAGCGCTCAAGGGTGGTTGAGCACCCTGGCGGCCGCTCCGGGGCGGGTGGTCAGGCGTCCGGGCCGGCGGGGAGCTCGCCGGCCACCTCGGGGGCCCGATGCTCGTACGGGGTGCTCAGCACGACCGTGGTGCGGGTCGAGACGTTGGCCGAGGCGCGGATCTGCTGCAGCAGGTCCTCCAGCGCCGTCGGCGAGCCCACCCGGACCTTGAGGATGTAGCTCTCGTCGCCCGCCACGCTGTGGCACGCCTCGATGGCCGTCAGGTGGGCCAGCCGCTCGGGGGCGTCGTCGGGCGCGGCCGGGTCGATCGGCTTGATCGACACGAACGCGGTCAGCGGCAGCCCGACCGCCTCATGGTCGATGATCGCGGCGTATCCGCGCACGACCCCGCGCTTTTCCAGGCGGCGTACGCGCTGGTGCACCGCCGAGACCGAGAGCCCGGTCTCCCTGGCCAGGTCGGTGAAGCTCATGCGGCCGTCGCGGGCGAGCAGCGTGACGATCCGGCGGTCGATCTCCTCCATCGCCAAAAGGTTAGCCGGTCATGGTCACGACATGGTCCCGACGGGCGAGGCCCCCATGCGCATCGCGTGCTCGACGAGCGTGATGAGCACTTCCCGGCCCGAGTCCTTCTTGCGGGCGTCGCAGCGCACGATGGGGATGTCCGGCTCCAGGCCGATCGCCGAGCGCACCTCGCCGACCGTGAACGGCCTCGAGCCCTCGAAGCAGTTGAGCGCCACGATGAACGGCTGCTCGCGCTTCTCGAAGTAGTCGACGGCCGGGAAGCAGTCGTCGAGGCGGCGGGTGTCGGCCAGCACGACGGCGCCGAGGGCGCCCATGGCCAGCTCGTCCCACACGAACCAGAACCGCTCCTGGCCGGGCGTCCCGAACAGGTAGAGCATGTAGTCGTTGGCGATGGTGATGCGGCCGAAATCCATGGCCACGGTGGTGGTGAGCTTCCTCTCGACGCCCGACAGGTCGTCGACGTGGGTCCCTACCTGGGTGAGCGCCTCTTCCGTACGCAATGGCCGGGTTTCGGACACGGCGCCGACCATGGTGGTCTTGCCCGCACCGAAACCACCCGCGATCAGGATCTTGATCGCTGTCGGCAGCCGCCAACGGTCAGAGCGACCGAATTCCATCCAGCACCGCCTGTACCTCTCCCGCGCATGCACAACCCCGCCCCTGAGGTGCCGTGGTCAGTGGTACCTGTCAAGGTGCATTGAGAAGGTCGCTCCACATGCCTGGCATCCAGACACCCTAGCAACGCCACATTTTCCACTCAAGCCGCAATCTTTTACAAGAATCAAAATGTCACGGTTTGTCGCGCGACGCGCCCTTATTCGCGGATCTGACGGTCAAAGTGTCAAGCCAATGTGTCAGGTAATCCGACAAGCACTTTAACGGACCGGTCCTCAGCCCGAAATACCGACGAAACCTGCGTTGAACCCGATCTGTCTGCGCAGGTAGGCGGCGGTGCGGGGGCTGCCGGCCCGTACCGGCTCGATGAGCCCGGCGGCCTCGCGGGCCAGGGCGGCCATCGCCCCGGTGACCTCGGCGCGGCTGACGCCGAGGGCCAGGACGTTCAGGTCGCCCCAGCTCATGTCCCTGCGGTAGGAGGCCAGGTCGCCGAGCAGGTGCAGGTAGCGCTGGACCTGCCTGCTGACCGCCCGCAGGTCGTCCAGATGGGTCCTGGCCCAGTCGTCGGCGGTGTAGATCCAGTGCGAGACGTCCACGAAGCACGAGCCGCGGCTGTCGGCGTTGTCGAGGAAGCGCTCCAGCGTCAGGACGGCCCGCGTGTCCCGCCACACCCACGCCCTGCCCATGCCGGTCAGCGTCTCGGCGAGCTGGTCGCGCCAGATCCACCGCAGGTCGTCGAACTCCTTGACGGTGCCCAGCTCGTCCCGCAGGTCGGCCAGGAACCGGGTCGCCGCCGAGCGGGGCACGGCGCCGTCGGCGACCGACAGGCATTCGCGGATCAGCCGGTCGACCTGCTCGCGGGTGGTGGCGGTGTGGTCCACGAGACGGTCCACGGCCAGGACCCACAGGGCGGCCCGGTTGGCCACCTTCAGGTGCTCGGCGCTGGCCCAGGGGGCGCTGAAGGCCGTGGACAGGGTCAGGGCGGCGTAGAACTCCGCGCCGAAGGCCGCCACGGGGAACAGCCCGCTGTACATCTGGGCGCAGCGCCGCAGGTCCCTGCCGCATTCGGCGGCCAGCGCGCACGTCCTGCCGAGCTCGAACGCCTCGTCCAGCTCGTCGTCCGGCATCCTAGGGCCGCTCGATCAGCTCGCGGATCATGGGCGACCGTCCCCCAAACCCCGATATCCATCTGTTAGGGAATTGTTTCATGATCGCGCGCTTCCCATCAATGGCCCGATCAGCCTGCCCCGATGGCGATGAACGACACGTCGTCGCCCCTGGCCCGGCAGAGCGCCTCGGCCAGGCCGAGGCCACGGCGCAGGCCGTCGTGCAGGCCGAGCATGACGGGCACGGCGGTCTCGTCGTTCACGGGGACGACGCTGGCGACGATCCCGGCGGTGCCGAGGCGGAGCAGGGCGGTGGCCAGGCCCAGCAGCTCGTCGGCGCCGACGGCCGCCATCTGGCCGGAGTCGCAGCTCGACAGGACCAGGTGGTGGGGGGCGCGGCGCAGGCGTTCGAGGTCGTAGCCGGTCAGGGGGCCGTCGTCGAGGTGGAGCGAGGAGAACAGCGGGCTGTCGGCCCTGAACGTGCCGTGCGCGGCCAGGTGGGCGAGCAGGCTGCCGTCGATGGCCGCCAGCACCGCGGGCGCGGTGGACCGCCCCGCCTCGAGGAGGGACACGTCCCAGGGCACGTCCCAGCGCACGTCACGGTCGGCCTGGGCGTACAGGCCGGCGATCTCGCGTACCTCGCGGTCGGCGTGGGCGACACCCGGGCCGCGGACGAGGACGATGCGGCCGCCGTCGGGGCGCGGCGCCGACCTGGCGCGCAGCCACGCCCCGGCGGAGGGGGCGACGGTGAAGGGCCGGCGGCGCAGGGACGGCAGCAGGCCCCAGGGGGTGGTGTGCAGGGTGCTGGGGGGCACCACGACCAGCGGCCCCTCCTCGCCGAGCAGGCCCGCCACCGGGCCGAGCACCGCACGCTCCAGCCGGGCGCCCAGGTCGTGGAGCTCACCCTGGTCGGGGTCGCGTTCGTAGGCCAGGCGGCGCAGCCTGGAGCGGGCGAACTCGACCTCCGCGACGGCCCGCTCCATGGGCCCGGCGGTGTGGCGGCGCACGGTCCCGCCGCCGCAGAGCAGGACGTGCAGCGTGCCGTCCACGGCGACCAGCTCCGCCAGCCGGCCCCCGCCGAGGGCGTCCAGGAGCCGCCCGGTCCGATCGTCGTCGCGGCGCTCGCGCCCGCCGCTCGATTGCCCCTTGGCATGGAGCGTGGCGGAGCGTACGCGGGATTCCAGGCGGCTGCGGTCGCGCTCCAGGGCCGCGGCCGAGGCGGCGCCGTCCTGGCGGGCCTGGGCCAGCAGGTGCTCGGCCTGCCGCAGGGCGGCGAGCCTGGCCAGGAGCTCGCCGTCCTCGGGCGGGCTCACGGCGGGCACGGCGAGCGAGGTGGCCCGCCACCGCTCCGTCCAGGCCAGGAGCCGGCGGGGCCGACCTTCGCGCAGCAGGTGCCGCTGGGCGAGCGTGACCAGCTCCGCGCCCTGGGCGGTGGCCAGCGCGTGCAGCTCGGACGAGCCGAACGTGAGCCGGTGCTCCTCGATGAGCGCCAGACCGGCCCGGCAGGCGTGCAGCAGGCGGCGCGGCTCCCCGGCCGCCTCCGCCCGGAGCGCCTCGGCCAGCCAGCCGCCCGCCCGGGACGTGGCGGGCCCCTTGTGCCGGACGTCGGCGGCCCTGGCGAGGTGCCGCTCGGCCACGCCCGGTTCGCCCAGGGCGAGGGCGATCCGTCCCGCCACCAGGTGGGCCTGCCACACCTCCGGTGACCCCAGCGCGGCCAGCCGCGCGGCGAGCCGCCGGGCCTCGCCCAGCGCGGTCCGCCGCGCCGGGACGTCCGGGGTGGCGTGTTCGGCCTGGAGGACGATCAGGCGGGCGTGCTCGGACCACCACGCGCGGTGCTGGCGGGCGAACAGCCGCCGGGCCTCCCCCGCCCGTTCGCCGGCGGTGGCCGGGTCGCCGCTCTGGAGGGCGGCGCGGGCGGCGATGAGCAGCAGCTCGGCACGCCGGGTCGCCTGGCCGCGCAGCCGGGCCAGCAGCCGCAGCCCTCCGTCCGCATGCTCCAGCGCGTCCCGGGCCAGCCCGGCGGCCAGCAGGACCGCGCACCGGTCGCCGACCAGGTCGAACATCGGCGTGCCGAGTGAGTGGAAGCTCCGCTCCGCCTCGTCCAGCAGGGCGAGCGCCGCGGGCAGATCGCCCGTGCGGAACGCCGCCACCCCCCGGTTCTGCACGGCCACCGCCGAGTCGTGCTCCTGCCGGGTGGGGCCCAGCATGTCCTGCGCCGTGCGGAAGTCCGCGTCTGCGGCCTGGACGGCGCCCAGGGCGAGCTGGACGTGCCCGCGCAGGGTCAGCGCCCGCGCCGCCCACACCGTGTCGCGCGCCGCCAGCAGGGCGGGCACCGCGTCGCGCAGGTCGTCGAGGGCCGGCCCGTGCCGGCCCAGGATCCACCGGGCGCCCGCGCGGCGGAACAGCACCCGCGCCCGCGTCGTGCCGTCCGCACGGGTGGCGGCCTGGTCGAGCGCCGACAGGCCCGCCCGCGTACGTCCTGACTGCAGCAGCGCGATGCCCAGCGTGGCCAGCACGTCGGTCTCGCGGTCGGGCGAGCCGGAGCGCCGCGCCAGGCGCACGGCATGGCGCAGCTCCCCGATGGCCGCCTCGAGGTCGCCGAACTCACGGTGCAGGATCCCGAGCGCCTGCCTGGCGATCGAGGACTCGTACGGGCCCCTCCCGTCGGCCAGCAGCGCCCTGGCTGCCGCCAGGGCCTCCCGGGGTCTCGCGAAGACCATGGCCAGCAGGTCATGCGGATCTTCCCGGGACACGGAACGATCGTAGACCCCTGCTGTATCAGCGGCTCCGGTGATGGCTCCTACATACGTACATCGCAGGGAGGGACACAAAGAATGACCCCATCGGACAGCCGGTTCTGGGAGCAGTTGGAGATACTCAACGCGGCGCTGCCGGACGGCATGCGCGCGGTCGCGGGCCCCGAAGGGGCCGCGCCGGGATCCGCGGTGCAGCCGCGGTTCGCCCACCTCGCCGGGCACGTCCTGGTGCGCGACGCCGACGCGGGCCGGGCCGCCGCGACCGTCCAGCGCCTGCAGCCGGGCCCCGACACGGTCCGCGTGGCCGGGGCCAGGACCGTCGGCCGGACCTCCATGCGCCGGCTCTCCGTCGGCTCCAGGAACCTGCACCGGACCGTCGAGCACCTGGCCCGCGAGGACATCGCGTCGAGCCTGGTCCACTTCGTCACCGTCGCGGGCGTCAACCTGTGCCCCGGCGACGAGCCCGTCCCGAGCGCCGGGCCGCTCAACCCGCCCCTGTCCGGCCGCGACCGGGGCGCGGGGGTGAGCGTCGCCGTCCTCGACACCGGCCTCGTCCACGACTACCTCGACCACCAGTGGCTGGCCGAGAGCTCGGGCATCCCGAACATCCCCAAGGTGGACGGCGACGTCACCGCCCCGGGCGACGAACTCGACCCCGACGGCCTGATCAAGCCGTACGTGGGCCACGGCACGTTCATCGCCGGCGTGCTGCGCTGCGTGGCGCCCGCCGCCGACGTGCGCGTCTACAACGCCTTCCCGTACGCGGGCGCCGCCCTGGAGGACGAGCTGGGCCAGACCCTGCTGCACATCCTGGACGAGCACGGCTGGCCGGACATCGTCTCCCTGTCGGCCGGCACCAGGACCGCCGACGCGAGCGCACTGCTCGGCCTGGCCGACTTCGTGGACGAGCTGGCCGCCCACCCCGGCACGCTCCTGGTGGCCGCGGCCGGCAACGACGGCGAGACGCTGCCGTTCTGGCCGGCCGCGTTCGCCACGGAGCCGGTCAACGCCTCCGGCGACGTGGTGCTGTCGGTGGGCGCGCTGCGCGAGGACGGGCTCGGCCGGGCCTGCTTCAGCAACCACGGCGACTGGGTGACGGTGTACGCGCCGGGCGAGCGCCTGATCAACGCCTTCACCTCCGGCCCCTACCAGTACGGCTACCCGCACCGCACCACCTGCCGCTTCGCCGACCCGGCCCACTACCCCGGCTGCACCTGCATGGCCACGCTGCAGGAGGGCGACAAGGCCACTTTCACCGGCCTGGCGGCCTGGAGCGGCACGTCGTTCGCCACGCCGATCGTGGCCGGGATGATCGCGGCCCGCATGGCGCAGGAGCAGGTGTCGGCGCGGGTGGCCGCGGCGCAGCTTCTCGCGGGGCGGCTGGCCGTACCGGATCTGAGCGGTTTCCTCCGATGATGGCGAGTTACCCGCCCGGCGGCGGTATGCGAAATATATTGGGCTTCCCGCCCAGATATAGGGAGCCGCCGCAGTGGACGACACCGCAACCCTGGTCGCGGCTGCCGCGGACGGCGACGCCGGGGCGTGGAAGGAGCTCTACCAGCGCTACAGCGGGCTGGTGTGGGCCGTGGCGCGAGGCTACCTCGTGAACGACTCCGACGCCCAGGACGTGTGCCAGACGACGTGGTACCGCTTCGCCGAGCACCTGACCAGGCTCCGGGAGCCCGAGCGGGCCGGCTCCTGGCTGGCCAGCACCGCCAGGCACGAGGCGCTGCGGGTCCTGCGCACCAGCGGCCGGGCCCTGCCGGTCGGCGACCTGGAGCTGATGGGCCTCGACGCCGACGATCGCTCGCCCGAGTTCCTGCTGCTGGAGGCGGAGGAGGCGAACGAGCAGGCCGAGCGCGAGCAGGAGCTGTGGAGCGCGTTCGAGGAGCTGCCGGAGCGCTGCAGGCGGCTGCTGCGCGTCCTCATCGCCGAGCCGCGGCCGAGTTACCAGGAGATCGCGGACGGGCTGGACATGCCGGTCGGCAGCATCGGCCCGAACAGGGGGCGCTGCCTCAAACGGCTGGCCGCCCTGATGAACCGGCGAGGCGTGAACGGCATCAGGGGGTGAACGGCGTGGACGACGCCATGGACGACGCGATGGACGACGCCATGGATGATGGGGACCTGGAGCTGGAGGAACGGCTGCGGGCGGCGGCCGAGCGGCTCGACCCGGTCCCGGCGGGGCTGTTCGAGGAGGCGATGCTGGCCTACGCGCTCAGGTCCCTGGACGCGGAGCTGGCCGAGCTGACGTTCGACTCGTGGGAGGAGCTGTCGGCCACCCGGGTGCGCGGCGGGGGGCGGGCGCGGCTGCTGTCGTTCGCCGCCGGGGAGGTCGTCGTGGAGCTGGAGGTGACCGGCCGGCGGCTGGTGGGGCGGGTGTCGGGCGGTACGCCCGCCGAGATCGTGGTGCAGCGGCGGGACGGTGGCACGCCGGTGTGCGCGGACGAGCTGGGCCGGTTCAGCACGGGCGAGCTCGCGCCCGGCCCGCTGCGGCTGCGGGTCAGCCCCGACTGCGGCGGCCCGGTGGTGACCACCTGGATCCTCATCTGACCGTCGAGGACAGGGCCCGTAACGAGGGGCCGTCCGCCCACTGCGCGTCGTCGACCAGCACCACCAGGGGACCCTGCGCCTGGAGCGCGTCGATCGCCTCGCAGAGCGCCTGCCCGGCGGCACACGGGTCCGGCCCCGCCGCCGCGGGCGCCCCCAGATATGCCGCCTCGTCCAGGAGCTGGCGCACGACGCCGAGGTGGAGCTTCCGTTCGCTCTCCTCGCCGCTGGCCGCCAGCACCCGCGCGCCCCCGGACGCGACGAGCCGGTGGATGAGGGCCGTCTTGCCGATCCCCTCGGGTCCCTCGACGACCGCTCTCCGGGCGGATCCCCCGTCCGCCGCGCGCAGTTCCGCGCCCAGCAGGGCGAGCTCCGCTGTCCTGCCGACGAACATGAGCACTCCCTCCGCCGCCCTCGCATTCCCAGAGGGCGGGCGGCGGGCCCTGATACACCTCAGGGCCGGGCGCCGACCCGGGTCCAGGCGGCGGTGGCGTCGTCGTGCCGTTTCCCGTGCACGGGCCCACGGTCCCGCTCCAGCTCCCTGACCGCCGCGATCACCGCTTCGGGCCCCTGCCCGTCCAGCGCCGCCACGAGGTCGCGCCAGCTCCACCCGTACCAGTCGACGAGCCGCGACACCCCGTCGGTGAGCGCGCCCACGCCGCGCGCGTCGGCCACGACGCCGCACAGCCCCTGCCGGGCCGCCTCCGGGCGGCTGCCGGCCACCCAGAACCCGCCGGGCGCGTTGCGCATCCGCCGCACCAGCTCCACCGTGTACGGCCGCCCGCCCGGCAGGCCCTCGACCCGGTCGTCGCTCACCACCCGGACGCCGCCGTCCGCCAGCGAGAAGACGACGGGCGAATCGCCCAGCACGAGATATTCGACCCCGTTCCGGCCGGTCCGCACCATGGCCACCGTCGAGGACGGCGAGTCGGGATCGTCCAGGTCACAGGTGCCGGAGTGGGCGGCCATCGTCGTCCCGATGGCCGCCTCCAGGATCTCCGCCAGCGGCGAGTCATGATCGGCGCTCAGCCCCGCCGCCAGCGCGTCCCCGAGCCGCCGCACCAGCCACGGCACGTCGTGCGCGCACCCGCCGGCGACCCCGGGAAGGGCCGTCGCCCCGTCGAGCACGACGATCCACGACGGCCCCGCGATCACCAGGTCCTCGTTGGGCCGCCCGGACCCGGGCCTGCTGGCGCAGGCGACCTCCGCGAACACGGCCTCCTACACGATGACGAGGTCGCGCGGGGTGTTGTTGAGCCGCTCGGCGCCCGTGTCGGTGCAGACCACGATGTCCTCGATCCGCGCCCCGTGGCTGCCGGGCAGGTAGATCCCGGGCTCCACGGAGAACGCGAAGCCGGCCTCCATCGGCTCGCCGTTGCCGGAGACGATGTACGGCTCCTCGTGCGTCTCGATCCCGATGCCGTGACCGGTGCGGTGGATGAAGTAGTCGCCGTATCCCGCCTCGGCGATGATGTCGCGGGCGGCGGCGTCGATCGACTCGCAGGAGACGCCCGGCCACACCGCCGCGCAGGCCGCGTCCTGGGCCCGCCGCAGCACCTCGTAGTACGCGGCGAAGTCCGCGGGCGGCTCGCCGACGCTGTACGTGCGCGTCGAGTCGGAGCAGTAGCCGTTGTGCAGCTGCCCGCCGATGTCCACCACGACCGGCTCGCCGGCCTGGATCACCCGGTCGGAGACGTCGTGGTGGGGGCTGGCCCCGTTGGGCCCGGAGGCGACGATGACGAAGTCGACGGTCGCGTGGCCCGTCGCCAGGATCGCCTCCGCGATGTCCCGGCCCACCTCGCGCTCGGTGCGCCCGGCGCGCAGGAACTCCGGCACCCGCCGGTGCACCGCGTCGATCGCCTCCCCCGCCTCGCGCAGCGCCGCCACCTCGGCGGCCGACTTGCGCATGCGCAGCTCACGCAGCACGGTCCCGGCCAGCACCTGCTCCGCGCCCGGCAGCACCTCGCGGAAGCGCAGCGACGACATGGCCCACATCCGGTCGGCCAGGCCCACCTTCTCGACGTGGCCCAGCCGCGCCGCCGCGATGGCGTACGGGTCGTCGGTCTCGTCCCACGCCACGAACTCCAGCCCCAGCCGCGAGGCGGGCGACGCCTGCGCCGCGGGCAGCTCCAGCCGGGGCACCATCATGTACGGCTCGCCGGAGGCGGGCACCACGAGACACGTCAGCCGCTCCAGCGGCTTGGCCTCGTATCCGCTCACATAGCGCAAGTCGGGGCCGGGCGTCAGCAAAAGGGCGTCGAGACCGGCCTTGGCGGTGGCCTCCTGGACGGCGGTGAGACGGGACACGGGATACAGATCTGAGGACGTCACAGCCCATAATCTACTCGGACCGCGCCGCCTAAAATCCGCGAAAAGCTCTCACAACACAGCAAGGGCCCACTACACTCCGTTCAAGATTGATCACGTAGTGTAGGGTCAATTGTCCATCTTTGAAAGTGGGACCATGGTCGACGTCGCAGGCGCGGCCGAGCCGCTCGGCCACAAGAGCAACAAAGGCCACACTGACCACCCGGGCTCCGAGAACGACGCCGAGATGCTCGCCGTACGGCTGGCGCACGCCCAGCGGCTCGGCAACATGGGCTGGGCGGAATGGCACATGCACAGCGGCGAGACGATCTGGTCCGACCAGGTCTACCTGATCTTCGGCCGCGACCCGGCCGACGGCCCGATCGCCCTGCCCGACCTGGCCAAGCACGTCGAGCAGGCGGACATGGGCACGCTCGACCGGCTCCTGTGGTCGGCCGTCGAGAGCGTCGAGCCGGTCCAGGCCGAGTTCCGCATCCGCCGCCGCGGCGAGCTGCGCGACCTGCGCGTCGTCCTCGAACCCCTCATGGCCCCCGGCGGCCCCATCGGCCTGCACGGCGTCATCCAGGACATCACCGGCCGCCGCCGCGCCGAGCGCCTGATGTCGGAGTCGCGCCGCCAGCTCCTCGAGGCCCGCGAGCAGGCCGCCGAGGAGCTCCACGTCATGCTCGCCCTGCGCGAGGCCATCCTCCCCGAGCACCCCGGATGCCTCGACCTGCCGTACGCCACCATCGCGGTCCGCTACGTGCCCGCCGAGAAGACCGCGAGCCTGGGCGGCGACTGGTTCGAGGCCGCCCCCGCCCCCGACGGCCGGCTGCTGCTGGCCATCGGCGACGTCTCCGGCCACGGCCTGCCCGCCATCGCCCACATGGCCCAGCTCCGCCACGCCCTCGTCGGCCTGGCCATGACCGGCCAGCCCGCCCACCGGCTGCTCGCCTGGCTGAACGACCTCGCCATGCACCAGCTCAAGGAGACCACCGCCACCGCGATCATCGGCCACCTGGATCCGGAGACCCGGGTGTTCGCCTGGGGCCAGGCGGGCAACCTGGCGCCCATCCTCGTGCGCGACGGCGTCGCCCGCCAGCTCGACCAGCCGCGCGGCGTGCTGCTCGGCGCCGCCTCGGGCCGCCCGTACGAGCTGGCCACCACCCGGCTGCTGCCCGGGGACCTGCTGCTGCTGTTCACCGACGGGCTGGTCGAGAGGCGCACCCGCGACATCGACGTCGGCCTCGACCTGGTCCTGGCCGCCGCCCGCGACGTGCCCGCCCGCGACCTGGACGCCGGGCTCGACCACCTCCTGGCCGACATCGGCGGCCCGAACCCCGAGGACGACGCCTGCCTGCTGGCGGTCTCCATACCGGCACAGAGCACGGAACCGCTCGTCAAGAGTGCGACCATAGACCCGTGCTGATGCTTCTCGACACCCCGTCGCTCTACTTCCGCGCCTTCTTCGGCATACCGGAGTCGATCAAGGGCCCGGACGGCTCTCCGGTCAACGCCGTGCGCGGACTCATCGACATGATCGCCACCCTTGTCCGCCAGCACTCCCCCACCGAGCTCGCGGCCACGATGGACGCCGACTGGCGGCCCGCCTTCCGCGTCCAGGCGATCCCGACGTACAAGGCCCACCGCGTCGCCCACGGCGACACCGAGGAGGTCCCCGAGGCGCTCGTCCCGCAGATCGCCGTCATCCAGGACGTGCTCGACGCGCTCGGCATCGCCCGCCTGGAGTCGGCCGGCTACGAGGCCGACGACGTCATCGGCACCCTCACCCACCGGGCCCCGGGCGCCGTGGACATCGTGACCGGCGACCGCGACCTGTTCCAGCTCGTCGACGACGTCCGCCCCGTACGCGTGCTCTACACCGCCCGTGGCATCCGCAACCTGCAGATCGTGGACGAGGCGTTCGTCACCGCCAAGTACGGCATCCCCGGGCGCGCCTACGCCGACTTCGCCACCCTGCGCGGCGACCCCAGCGACGGCCTGCCCGGCGTGTCCGGCGTCGGCGAGAAGACCGCCGCCGCCCTCATCACCCGCTTCGGCTCGCTCGACGCGCTGCTGCAGGCCCTCGACGCGGGCGTCACCGACGGCTTCCCCGCGGGCGCCCGCACCAAGCTGGGCGCCGCCCGCGACTACCTGAGCGCCGCCCCCGCCGTCGTCAAGGTGGCCCCCGACGCGCCGCTGCCCGACGTGGACCTCACCCTGCCGGCCAAGCCGCGCGACCCCGAGGCCCTCGTGGCCCTCGCCGACCGCCACGGCATCGACGGCCCGCTCAACCGCCTGCTCGACGTGCTGAGCCGCTAGCTCTCCAGGTAGGAACGGACGGCCTCCTGCGCGGCCTCGCGCAGGCGGGCGTGCATGATGACGTTCTGCTCGCGGTCGGTGCGCACCTCGACGATGCGCGGTCCCTCGCCGCGCATCGCCTTGGAAAGGTCGGAGATGTCCTCCACCAGCGTGTACGGCGTCCGCGTGGCCGCCGCCACGTAGGCGAGGTCCACCCCGTGCGGCGTGCCGAACACCCGCTCGAACGGGTCGCGCACCGCCGCCTGGGGCAGCAGCGAGAAGATCCCGCCCCCGTCGTTGTTGACGACCACGAAGCACAGGTCGGGCCGGGGCTCGCGGGGCCCGAGGATCAGCCCGTTCTGGTCGTGCAGGAACGACAGGTCGCCGATCAGCGCGTAGGAGGGGCCGTTGTGCGCCAGCGCCGCCCCCATCGCCGCGGACACCACGCCGTCGATGCCGGAGGCGCCCCTGCTGGCCATCAGCCTGATGCCGCGCCGCGGCCGCATCGCCTGGTCCAGGTCGCGGATCGGCATCGAGGAGCCGCAGAACAGCAGCGCGCCGTTGGGCAGCGCGTCCACCAGGTCCCTGGCCAGGCGCGGCTCGCTCGTGCCCGAGGCGTCCAGCACCGCGTCCGTGGCCGACCTGACCACCGCGTCCGCCTGCCGCCAGGCGTGCAGCCACGAGTCGTCGCCGGCCGCCACCGGGATCTCCACGGCCTGCGCCACCTGCGTGGCCGAGCGGGTGGGGTCGGGCCAGCGGCCCAGGTCGGGCGCCACCACGATGTGCTCGCCGGCCCGCTTCAGCCACGACAGCAGCGGCCTCGACAGCCCCGGCCGCCCCAGCGTCACGATCACGTCGGGCCGGTGGGTGTCCGCGAACTCCGGCATGCCCAGCAGGTAGTGGTAGGTGGAGATCGCGTGGTCGCCGTAGCGGCCGCCGCCGTTGGGCTCCGAGAGCACCGGCCAGCCCGCCATGCCCGCCGCCGCCACGTACCGGCGCACGTTGGCCGCGCCGTCGCCGACCACCAGCACGCCGCGCCTGGTCGGCGCGATGTGCAGGGCGACGGGCGGGGGCGCGACCCTGGCGCGCACCCACGGGCCGTTGCCGCCGCCGTCGAGCGGCTCGGACCAGGCGGTGTCGCCGTCGGGGATCAGCGGCTCCCTGAAGGCCAGGTTGAGGTGCACGGGACCGGGGTCGGACGGGCCCGACGCGCGCTGGTAGGCGCGGCAGGCCAGCGAGCGCCAGTAGGCGACCTGCCCGGGACGGTCCTCCGGCACCCCTACCTCGGCGAACCAGCGGGTCGACGAGCCGAACAGCTTGATCTGGTCGATCGTCTGGTTGGCGCCCGTGCCGCGCAGCTCGGGCGGCCGGTCGGCGGTCAGCAGCAGCAGCGGCACGCCCGACTCGCTCGCCTCGATCACGGCGGGGTGGAAGTTCGCGACGGCGGTGCCGGACGAGCAGATCAGCGCCACCGGCCGCTCGCCGCGCTTGGCCAGCCCCAGCGCCAGGTACGACGCCGACCGCTCGTCGATGCGCACGTGCAGGCGCACCCGCGACTCGGCGTGCAGCGCCAGCGCCAGCGGGGCGGAGCGCGAGCCGGGGGCCAGCACCACGTCGGTGAGGCCGCAGCGCACCAGCTCGTCGACCAGGACTGTGGCCAGTGCGGTAGCGGGGTTCAAAGTGACGCCTCCTGCATCCGGCGAAGCCACTGGGGAGATTCAATCTCAAAAGCCGACAAATGCTGAAAATCCACCGGGGGGCGTCGTACCGTCAGAGATCCCTCCACCGGCACCAGGGAGTCGTCCACGACGTCGCCCGCCAGCAACGCCATCGTGCCCAGCCCGCACGCGTACGGCAACGCCGGCAGCGCCGCCGCCAGCGCCAGCCCCGCGGCCAGCCCGACGGACGTCTCCACGGCGCTGGAGACCACGGCGGGCAGCCCGCACGCCTCCACCACCTTGAGCGCCTCGCGCACCCCGCCGAGCGGCTGCACCTTGACCACCGCGATGTCGGCAGCCTCGGCCGCCCGCACCCGCAGCGGGTCCTCCGCCCTGCGAATGGACTCGTCGGCCGCGATCGGCACGTCGCAGGCCCGCCGCACCGCCGCCAGCTCCTCCAGCGTGGCGCACGGCTGCTCCGCGTATTCCAGGTCGAACCGGTCGAGCCGCTTCAGCCGCCGCACCGCCTCGTCCACGTCCCACGCGCCGTTGGCGTCGATCCGCAGCCGGCCGCCCGGCCCGAGCGCGTCGCGTACGGCCTCCACCCTGGCCACGTCGTCGTCGAAGGTCTGGCCCCGCTCGGCCACCTTGACCTTGGCCGTGCCGCAGCCCGAGCGCCGGACGATGTCATGGGCCTGCTCGGGCCCCACGGCGGGCACGGTCGCGTTGACGGGGACGCTGTCGCGCACCGGCTCCGGCCATCCCTCGAAGGCCGCCTCGCGGGCGCACGCCAGCCAGCGGGCGCACTCGCGCGGGCCGTACTCGGGGAACGGGGAGAACTCCCCCCACCCGGCGGGACCGTGCAGCAGCACGCCTTCCCTGACGGTCTGTCCACGGAACCGGGTGCGCATGGGGATGCGGAAGACCACGGGAGAACGCGTCACGACCCTCCCTGCGCCTCTGTCCGACCTGTCGCCACTAACCTTACGAGCATGTGGAGGAACCCGTCGCATCCGGACCGTCCGCTGCATGCCATTGTGCAGCCTCCCGGACCCGCCCTGTACGCGGCGATCCGCGACGCGCTGAGCGGCGAGGGACCCGCCGTGCTCCCCCTGGCGCCGGGCCAGTCCGAGGCCGCGCTGGCCGCGCTGCGCCCCACGCACGCCGACGGCGCGCTCCAGAGCGACGGCGAGGGCGTCCCCTCCGACGTGGCGGTCGTGATCGCCACCAGCGGCAGCACCGGCGCCCCCAAGGGCGTGATGCTCTCGGCCACCGCCCTGCGCGCCTCGGCCGCCGCCTCCCTGCGCCACGTGGCGGCCTCCAAGGGGGAGCGCTGGCTGTGCTGCCTGCCCGTCTCCCACATCGCCGGCCTCCAGATCCTGGTACGCGCCCTGCTGTCGGAGAGCGAGCCGATCATCCACGCCCGGTTCGACCCGCACGAGGTGCTCGGCTCGGGGGCCGACCACGTCTCCCTCGTCCCCACCCAGCTGCACCGGCTGGTCGAGCTGGGGGCGGACCTGTCGGTGTTCCGCACGATCCTGCTCGGCGGCGCCGCGCCCCGGCCGGGACTGCTGGAGCGGGCCCGGGGCCTCGGCGCCCGGATCGTGACGACGTACGGGATGAGCGAGACGTGCGGCGGCTGCGTCTACGACGGCCGGCCCCTTCACAACGTGGAGGTCAAGATCGGTGAGGACGGGCTGATCAGGATCGCCGGCGCGGTGCTGTTCTCCGGCTACCGCTTCGGCGCCGCCGACCCGTTCGACGGCGACTGGTTCCGCACCTCCGACCTGGGCGAAATGGCCGGCGGCCGGCTGCGCGTGCTGGGCCGGGCCGACGACGTGATCAACACCGGCGGCGAGAAGGTGGTGGCCGCCGCCGTGGCCCAGGTGCTCGGCACCCACCCGGAGGTGGCCGATGTGGCCGTGATCGGCACGCCTGACGCCGAGTGGGGCGAACTGGTCACCGCCATCGTGGTGCCCGCCAATCCCGACACGCCACTCACGCTTCCTCAATTGAGGGCGTTCTGCCGCGATAGGCTTCCCCCTCATGCCGCCCCGCGCAGCCTGCGCCTGGTGCCCCAGCTGCCGCTGTTGCCGAACGGGAAGACCGACTTCGTCCGGCTCCGGGCAGGAACCTGATGAGTTGCGGCTGCGTCTTAGTTGGGGAGAGGGAGGGAGCCTTCATGGATCAGACCCGCAAGATGTGGGCATCCGCGGCCGTCGTCGGCGTCATCGTCGTCGGAGGCGCCTCAGTCGCGGCGGCCGCCTCGGCGGGCAAGCTCGACCAGGTCGCGAAGGAGACCCGAGCCGTGGTGGAGAAGGCACCGCCGACTTCGAGCCCGACGCCCACGACCAGCGACGGCGGCATCGTGGTCTCCCGCGATGTCAACCCGGACCCCGACGCGGTCGTCGACTACTGGACGGACCAGCGTCTGCAGGACGCCCAGCCGATGCCCATGCCCGAGGTGTCGGC
The DNA here is from genome assembly GCF_040675285.1 of Nonomuraea sp. NPDC049625. Classification (NCBI taxonomy): domain Bacteria; kingdom Bacillati; phylum Actinomycetota; class Actinomycetes; order Streptosporangiales; family Streptosporangiaceae; genus Nonomuraea; species Nonomuraea sp. NPDC049625. Next base: position 510,370 of record NZ_JBFAOQ010000005.1, read on the forward strand.
CGGGGAGATCAAGATCCGGGAATAGGACTGACGGGAGGGGCGGTTCGTCTATCGGGCGATCCGCCCCTTTTTCGTCCCACCGGGAACAAATGACAGCGATTGGCGTTATTGATACTGGTGCGCCGTGCGGACCGAAGCCGCCCCACCACAACCTGCCTGATCGCTTCGACTCCGTACGGAGGAGGTGTCCTCATGCCCAGAACCGCCGTAGCGACCCCATCTGCGACTCTCGACCAACTCATTGAACGAGGGCGAGCCCAGGGTCACCTTTCTCTCGCGGAGCTGCGTGACGCGTTCGCCGACGCCGGCATCAGCCCCTCTGAAGGCCGCACGATCCTGCGTGAGCTCTCGGAGAGCGGTGTGAGCCTGGCCGCCGAGAACGAGCCGTCTCTCAGCAAGACCGCCCCGAGGAAGACCCCCAGGAAGCCCGCGCGTGCAAAGACTACCGGCCGCAAGGCGGCGGAGGCAAAAACCGCCCCGTCCAGGAACGGCACGGTGAAGAGCGCCCCGGCCAACTCCACCGAGGCGGCCGCCAAGGCCGTGACCCGCCCCGAGCCCAAGCCGGAGCACGAGGAGGACGTGCCGGAGGACCTCGAGCTGAGCCCCGAGGACTCCGAGATCGAGAACGAGCAGATCGACCTGGACGACACACAGTCGGCCATGGGCGACTCCGTGCACACCTACCTCAAGTCCATCGGCCGCCGCACGCTGCTCACCGCGGCGCAGGAGGTCGAGCTGGCCCGGCGGATCGAGGCGGGCCTGTACGCCGAGTACAAGATGGAGACAGAGCCCGACCTGTCCGTCTCCGCCCAGGACGACCTTCTCCTGGTGATCGAGGACGGCAAGCGGGCCAAGGACCACATGCTGGAGGCCAACCTCCGGCTCGTGGTGTCGGTCGCCAAGAAGTACACCGACCGCGGCATGTCGCTGCTGGACGTGGTCCAGGAGGGCAACCTGGGGCTGATCAGGGCCGTGGAGAAGTTCGACTACACCAAGGGCTTCAAGTTCTCCACGTACGCCATGTGGTGGATCAGGCAGGCCATCCAGCGTGGTTTCGCCGACTCCGCCCGTACGATCCGGCTGCCCGTGCACGTGCTGGAGATGCTGTCCAAGCTGTCGCGCGTCGAGCGTGACATGCACCAGCGCCTGGGGCGCGAGCCCACGCCCGAGGAGCTGGCCGTCGAGCTGGACAGGACGCCCGACCAGATCGAGGAGCTGCTGCGTACCAGCCGCCAGCCGATCTCGCTCAACGCCACGATCGGCGAGGACGGGGAGACCACGATCGGCGACCTCATCGAGGACGTGGACTCGCCTGAGGCTTCGGAGATCGTCGACCGTCAGCTGCTGGGTGACCAGCTGCGCGGCGTGCTCGACAACCTCTCGCCCCGGGAGGCGAGGATCATGGCGCTCCGCTTCGGCCTGGTGGACGGCAAGCCCCACACGCTGGACGAGATCGGCAAGCACCTGGGGCTGACCCGGGAGCGGATCCGCCAGCTGGAGAAGGAGTCGCTCTCCAAGCTCCGCCACCCCAGCAACACCCGCCCGCTGCTGGACTGGGCGAGCTGAAAACCGAAGCCCCGGCACAACGAGGGAGGCTGCGCCGGGGCTTCTTCATGCCCGTGTTCATGCCCGTGGGTTTATGCCCGTGGGTTTTATGCCCGTGGGACGGGCGGAGCGTCAGAGGGTCGCGGGCACCGGGCGCGGCACGCGCGGGATCCCCCACATCCGGTTGTCCTCGCGCAGCGTGCGCAACCGGTCGACCTCGGCCGTCCACATCGACCCGGCGGGCGTCGCCTTGGCCTTGCGGCGCGCGATCCGGTCGTCGTAGGCCTTCACCCCGAACGTGGCCCGCTGCCCCGCCTCGGCGGCGCGCAGGGCGTCGGTCAGCGCGCGGTCGAAGGCCCGCCCGGCTGCCATCAGCTCGATCTCATCGGCCGCCGCGGCGCGCAGCACACGCAGCGTCTCCTCGGCTTCCCGGGCCTTGTCGAGCAACTCGGGGAAGCTCTTGGAGATCTCCTGGTCCGCGTGGTAGCGAACCTCGGCCTCCCGGCTCACCCGCGGACGGAAAAACGCCATCGACCCTGCCCTTTCACACAGCCGGCACTCGTTCAACCGCCAAGGGTACGCCGTGATACGACACAGCGGGAAATCGACCCGGCGCGACCGGCTTTACGAAGTAAGATGATCTCCATGCCCGCCAAGAGACCGCCCGTCCCGCTCTCCCGCGAGCGCATCATCGAGGCCGCACTCCACATCGCCGACAGCCAGGGCCTGCGCCGGCTCACCATGCGCCGCCTGGGCGACGCCCTGGAGGTGGAGGCCATGGCCATCTACCACCACCTGCCCAGGGGCAAGGAGGCGCTGATGGACGCCCTGGCCGAGCACGTCACCGCGGTCCGCGTCGAGCAGGCGGCCACCTGGCAGGAGACGGCCAAGGCCTGGTGCCGGGCGGGGCGGGAGCTGCTGCGCGAGCATCCGGGCGTGCTGGCGCTGGCCCTGACCAAGCCCCCCAAGGGCGCCACGGCCATCGCCATCAGGGAGCAGACGGAGCAACTCGCCGACGGCGGGCTGACCGACGCCGCGGAGGCCGTACGGGCGCTGAGAGCCTTCGTCTTCGGCAGCGTGGCCGTCGAGGTGCAGCAGTCGGGCTGGGCCGATCCTGAGGTTGATGAATGGGTCAGGCGGGACGAAAGGGCCGATATCGATTTCGAGCGCGGACTCGACGCTCTGCTCAAGGGATTGCAAACGTAGTGCGCGTGTCGCGCTTGGACCGTTATCCTGCATACGGCACGCTGTGTCGAAGGTCACACGAACGGGGATCCCTTCTGTAACAGTCCTGATGGACTATGTCCGGGAGCGTGACATCCGTCGCACACTTGCCAGAACAATTACCCGAGCCGGCTCCCGCCCCTCCCAACGGGAGCATCCCACGAGATATCGGAGGCACGCCGATGTGCCCGCACGACCCGGCCTGTCCGGATGCCGAGGCGCCCGACCGCGAGAAGGCACGCACTCTGGCCTGCCACCCCGAACAGGGGTGGAGCCTGCTCTGCAACGGTGTCGTCCTGTTCGAGGACACCGGGGAACTGCTGCCCAGCGGCGCCGCCATCGCACCACACCGACCCGTGGTCGGCGCGGCGTGAACTAGGCGTAGTGGACTATCCACTCCGCCACGACCTCGCCCACTCGGGCGGGGTCCTTCTTGAGGTCGTGTCCCTCCCCCGGCAGCACCACCAGGCGTGCCGCGTCAGCGGCGTCCGGCACGCCGAACGGATCCCGGTCCCCGTTGACCACCAGCACGTCCACTCCGGCGCCGCGTAGCTCGTCGGCCCTGGAGCGTTCCGGCTTCCCGGGCGGGTGCAGCGGAAAGGCCAGCGCCACCACGGCCGCCGCGCCGACCGCCCCGGCCGTACGGCAGGCGACCCGCGCCCCGTTGCTCCGCCCTCCCTGCACCAGCGGCAGCCCCGGCCAGAGCGTACGCACCTCCTTGAGGACGATCTCCCACGCCTCGTCCTGTTTGACCGCCGACCCCGGCGCCCGCGCCCCCGCCACCCTGAACGCCTGCGTCACCCTGGCCACGACGGCCCCGGACTCGAGCGCGGCGTCCCGTACGGCGAGCAGGTCGGGAGCGTCCACTCCCCCGGCCGAACCGTGGGTGAGCACCAGCAGCAGCCGCGGGTCCGCCACCTCGTCCACCTGGACGAGCGCGGGCCCTCGCGGGGTCATGACCTCCATGCCAGCACCGTACCTGGGGAGGATCGCGCCCTAGCCCTCAGGTTGGATGACGGCGTGGCGCCGGCGATGGATGATTGCTGTCATGCCAGATAAGCGCCCCATCCGGGATGATCTCCAGGCGACCCTGGACGCCCGCCGGGACCTCGGTCCCGAGTACGAAGCCGCGCTCGTCGAGTCGTTCGTGGAGCGGCTCGACGCCACGATCTCCGCCCGCGTACGTTCCGAGCTGGACCACCACGGCGCCACGCCGCACCGGCAGAAGAGCCCTCCGGGCGCGGCGATGATCCCGATCGCGCTGGGCTCGATGGGCATCGGCATCCCCTTGACGGCCATCGCGGCCGGCAACGCGGGGCTGGTGGGGCTGACGATCACGTGGATCGCGATCGTGGTCATCAACGTGGCCTCGGCCGCGGCCATCATGCGCCGCAACTGACCCCGGCGGAAGCACGGCGGAAACCCGGCGGAGGCCTACGGGAGCGCCCCCGCCCTTTCCCCCGCCCGGACGCCTCTCTCCGGTCGGGCGCGCCGAACGGGCTCGGCAGTCGGGCGTGCGTCAGGCGGGCACAGCCGGCCAGCGCGTCAGGCGTCGCGGTGGTAGCGGAGGCGGACCTCGGCGGCGAGGGTCTCGTCCTCGTGCTCCAGCCCGTACGACCACACCCGTCCCGCGTCGTCGGCGCGCCCCCGCAGCGGCAGCGTCCGGGCCAGGAGCTCGATGGCCAGGGCGCCGGTCTGCGGGTCCGCCCCGTACTCGACGGTCTCCGCGAACTCCGCGCAGGCCAGCTCCAGATGCGTGATCCCGAGCTGGACCCGCAGCCCCGGCACCTCCTCGGCCGGTGCGTATTCCAGCGCGTCCAGGAGCACGTCGGCCGCCGCCCCCGGCTCCCCGTGCTCCAGCAGCAGGTCGGCCAGCTCCTGGGCCGCCCGCGCGCCGACGCCCGGGTCGCCGCCCTCGATGGCGGCCCGCAGCTCCTTCTCGGCCTCGTCCAGGTCGCCGACGGCCGTCGCGAGCCGGGCCAGCGCGAGGTGAGCAAGCGGCACATATGCGGCCGTTCCGACCCCCAGGACGGCCTGCCAGGCGGCCCTGGCCTGCTCGGCACGGCCCTCCCGTTCGAACCCCTGGGCCAGGTGACAGGCGGCCTGGGCGGCGTACTCGGGATGCCCGGTGGCCAGCGCGGTCCTGGCGGCGGCCCTGGCGGCCTCCACGTCGCCGCGCTCCTCCAGCACCACGGCGAGCCCCACCGCGGCCTGGGCCCGGTCCGGGCCGTGGGGGTCGGCGGCCAGCTCGGCGAGTATGGCGGCGGCGCCGTCGAGATCACCGCGTTCGGCCAGGCGGCGGGCGGCGTCGAGGGGCGGGGTCTCCAGCTCTGAGGACGTCAAGAGAGCTCCTTCTGGCGACGGTCGCACCGAGCCTAACCATTTCTGTCGATCATGTCTGCTCAGTTGACGCGGAAGGACTGACCGGCTTCGGACCCCTGCGCAGCAGCAGGCGTACGGTCCTGATCATGACCAGCCCGAACGCGAGCTGGAACACCGCCTGCCCCACCACCAGCGGCCCTTCGGCCAGCACGACCGACACGCCGGAGGCCACCCCGGCGGCCACTTGTAAGCCGACCAGCGCCGCCCCGGTGGACGCCCACGACACCATGCGCACCGCCAGCACCAGCTCGTGCAGGAACAACGCCGCCCCGAACGACCTGTGTACCCAATGCACGCCGCTCCCGAGGGTGTAAGGCGTGAGCAGGATCCCCAGCAGAAGCACCGCGAACGAGTCCCCGGCCACCGCCACGAACCGCGGCGCGGGGAGGGCGGGCGCGGCGGCCCGCAGCGCTCTCCGGGTGTAGAGGGCCGCGCCGAGGAACCCGACGGCGTACGGGACGACCGTGCGCCAGTGGACGCCGAAGTCGCTCATCCCGCAGTTGAAGGAGAGGCATCCAGGCATGATCACCAGGCAGACGGCCAGCCCGGATAACAGGCATACCTGCCCTTTGGCCAGGTCGCCCACCACGCCGTCGCCCATCACCGGCCTCCCAGCCGATGATCCCACGCCAACCCGGCCCCCGCGATGCCCCCCACGGGGTGACGGACGCCCGCCAGGGGAGCCCGTGATCGGCGCGGGCGCGGTGGTGAAGCCGCGCCCGCGGTGAGCTCCTAGTCCTCCTACGCGAAGCGACGAGGACCCACGCCCAAGGCTCCTAGTCCTCGTAAGCCTCCAGCGGCGGGCAGGAGCAGACCAGGTTCCGGTCCCCGTAGGCCTGGTCGATCCGGCGCACCGGCACCCAGTACTTCCCGTCCCGCACCGACGGCAGCGGATAGGCGGCCTCGCCGCGCGTGTACGGGTGGTTCCACTCGTCGGCGCTGACCGACTCGGCCGTGTGGGGCGCGTTCCGCAGCGGGTTGTCCGCCGGGTCGTAGGCCCCCGACGCCACCTTGTCGATCTCGCCGCGGATCGCGATCAGCGCGTCCACGAACCGGTCGAGCTCCCCGAGGTCCTCGCTCTCGGTCGGCTCGATCATCAGCGTCCCCGCCACGGGGAACGACATGGTCGGCGCGTGGAAGCCGTAGTCGATGAGCCGCTTGGCGACGTCGTCCACGGTGACCCCGGTCTCCTTGGTGATCTGCCGCAGGTCGACGATGCACTCGTGGGCCACCAGCCCGCCGCGCCCCGTGTAGAGCACGGGGAAGTGCGGGGCGAGCCGCCTGGCCAGGTAGTTGGCCGACAGGATGGCCTGCTCGGTGGCCGCCGTGAGGCCCTCGGAGCCCATCATCCTGATGTACGCCCACGAGATCGGCAGGATCCCGGCCGAGCCGTACGGGGCCGCCGAGACGGGGCCCACCGGCGTGCCGTCGTGCAGCGGGTGGCCGGGCAGGAAGGCCGCCAGGTGGCCGCGGACCGCGACGGGGCCGACACCCGGTCCGCCGCCGCCGTGCGGGATGCAGAACGTCTTGTGCAGGTTGAGGTGGGACACGTCGGCCCCGAACTCGCCCGGCTTGGCCAGCCCGACCAGCGCGTTGAGGTTGGCCCCGTCCACGTAGACCTGGCCGCCGGCCTCGTGCACCTTGGCGCACACCTCGGTGATCGTCTCCTCGTACACGCCGTGCGTCGAGGGGTACGTCACCATGATCGCGGCCAGCGCGTCACGGTGCTTGTCGATCTTGGCGTCGAGGTCGGCCAGGTCCACGTTGCCGTCGGAGTCGCAGGCCACGACCACGACCCGCATGCCCGCCATGATCGCGCTGGCGGCGTTGGTGCCGTGGGCGGAGGACGGGATGAGGCAGACGTCGCGCTCGCCGTGGCCGTTGGCGCGGTGGTAGGCGCGGATGGCCAGCAGTCCGGCGAACTCGCCCTGCGAGCCGGCGTTCGGCTGGATGGAGACGCGGTCGTAGCCGGTCACCTCGGCCAGCCAGCCCTCCAGCGTGCCGATCAGCTCGCGGTAGCCCTCGGCCTGGTCGTCCGGCGCGTACGGGTGGATCGCGGCGAACTCGGGCCAGGTGATCGGCTCCATCTCGGTGGTCGCGTTCAGCTTCATCGTGCAGGAGCCGAGCGGGATCATGGAGCGGTCGAGCGCGATGTCCTTGTCCTGCAGCTTGCGCAGGTAGCGCAGCATGGCGGTCTCGGAGCGGTGGCTGTGGAAGACCGGGTGGGTGAGGTAGCCGGACTCGCGCGCCAGCGAGGCGGGCAGCGCGTCCGCGTCCAGGGCCACGCCGGCCCGCTCGACGCCGAAGGCGGCCCACACCTTGGCGACCTCGGCGGCGCCGGTCTTCTCGTCGCAGGAGATCGACACGTGGTCGTCGTCGACGCGCCAGAGGTTCACGCCCTGCTCGACGGCGGCGGCGACCACCTCGGCGGCCCGGCCGGGCACGCGTACGAGCACGGTGTCGAAGAACTCGCGGTGCACGACCTCCAGGCCCGCCTGGCGCAGCCCGCCGGCCAGGGCCACGGCGTGCCGGTGCGCCCGGTGGGCGATCCGGCGCAGCCCCTCGGGGCCGTGGTAGACGGCGTACATGCTCGCGATGACGGCGAGCAGGACCTGCGCGGTGCAGATGTTGCTGGTGGCCTTCTCGCGGCGGATGTGCTGCTCGCGGGTCTGCAGGGCCAGCCGGTACGCGGGGTCGCCGTCGGCGTCCACCGACACGCCCACCAGGCGGCCGGGAAGCTGGCGCTGCAGGCCCTCGCGTACGGACATGTAGGCCGCGTGCGGCCCGCCGAACCCGAACGGCACCCCGAACCGCTGCGAGGAGCCGATCGCGATGTCGGCGCCCAGCTCGCCGGGCGCGGCCACGAGGGTGAGGGCCAGCAGGTCGGCGGCGGCCACGACGAGCGCGCCCGCCTCGTGCGCGGCGGCGGCCACGGCGCGGAAGTCGCGCAGCCGCCCGGACGCGCCCGGGTACTGGACGAGCACGCCGAAACACTCGGGCAGCCCACCCTCGAGGGAGTGCTCCACCAGCGTGATGCCCAGGGGCTCGGCCCTGGTGGCGAGCACGGCCTTGGTCTGCGGCAGCGCGTCGGCGTCCACCACGAACACGCTGCTCTTGGACTTGCCCGAGCGGCGGGCCAGGGTCATCGCCTCGGCGGCGGCCGTGGCCTCGTCGAGGAGGGAGGCGCCCGCGACGGGCAGGCCCGTCAGGTCGGAGACGACGGTCTGGAAGTTCAGCAGCGCCTCGAGGCGGCCCTGCGAGATCTCCGGCTGGTACGGGGTGTAGGCGGTGTACCAGCCCGGGTTCTCCAGCAGGTTGCGCCGGATGACGGCGGGGGTGATCGTGTCGTGGTAGCCCAGGCCGATCATGGAGGTGAGCACGCGGTTGCGCCCGGCCAGGGCGCGCAGCTCGGCGATGGCCTCGGCCTCGCCGACGGCGGCGGGCAGCTGGAGCCGGTCCTTGGCCCTGATGGCCTCGGGGACGGCCACGGCCACCAGATCCGCCACGGACTCGAAGCCCACGGCCTCGAGCATGCGCTGCTGCTCGGTCGCGGATGGGCCGATGTGCCTGGACGAAAACGGCGGAGCTGACAGGTCGGTCATGGACAGTGCCTCCCGAGGCTATGGAGACCGGCGCCGTGGCGCGGGCGAATGCCGGGTCTCCCCCTCTGTCAGCGCGGCGACGCCGCGACCTGAGAGCTTCACCCCGGGAACGGGGCTTGCACCGTCGGTGAGGCACGCCTGGCGGGCGCGCCTGCTTTCCAGAGTTGCCTCACCCGAGCGGTACAGGGTGCCTGAGAGATTCCGGGGAGGGTTGCTCCTTCGGCGCCCTGAGACCGGCGGGTCCCAGGGACTCTCCCGCACGGGGTCGTCAGCCTTGCTGTCCTAGATTACAACCCTCCGCGTTACGCATGAATTTCCCCGTCGATGCGTTATGTGCGGATTGCCCGGTGGGCCGCGTCCGGCGGCCCACGGCAGAAGGGGGTGTGCTAGCTGAGGCGCCGCGCGCGGCGACGGCGGGCGAGCTCGTCAGCGGGGTGGTCGGCCGGGACGCTGTCCTCGACCGCCGCTCGTTCCCCCGGCAGCTCCGCGAGGGAGCCCTCGACCTCTCGCCAGACCCGGCCGAGCGCGATGCCGAACACGCCCTGACCGCCTTGGAGCAGGTCTATCACCTCGTCGGCCGAGGTGCACTCGTAGACGCTGACGCCGTCGCTCATGAGCGTGATCTGCGCGAGGTCGGCGACCCCGCGGTCACGCAGATGCTGGACGGCCGTACGGATCTGCTGCAGCGACACCCCGGTGTCGAGGAGCCGCTTGACGACCTTGAGCACCAGGATGTCCCGGAAGCTGTAGAGCCGCTGGGAGCCCGAGCCCTGCGCGGCTCTTATCGTGGGCTCCACGAGGCCCGTGCGCGCCCAGTAGTCGAGCTGCCTGTAGGTGATGCCGGCCGCCGCGCAGGCCGTCGGCCCGCGGTATCCGATGTCCGCCGGCAGCGACGCCGGCTGTTCGTCGAAGAGCAGGCCCTGCTCTCCGGCACGCTGCCGCGCGCTCTCGCGCCGAACCGGATCTTCCTGGCCGGCCGTCTTTCCCTCGCCGCTGCTGACCGCCACGCGGACCTCCGGCTTTCTCTCATCCCGCGGCCTGATCTGGGGGTTCGTAAAGGGCGACCACGGGTTTCACTTGCACCGTAGGACCGTGACCATGCTCAGTCAACGATCCGGCTCGGCGCGTCGTGAAGCGTAAATGCACCGAAATACCTACCCCGCCCTGCCGAAGTCTTCGGGAGTGATCGTGTCAAGGAACTCTCTGAACTTCTCCACCTCGTCTTCCTGGTCGTCCGGGATGATCACCCCGGCCTCCTGGACGACCTCCTCGCTGGCGAAGATGCGCGCTCCGGTGCGCAGGGCGAGCGCGATCGAGTCGGACGGCCGCGCGCTCACCTCCACGCCGTTGGAGAAGACCAGGTCGGCGAAGAAGATGCCGTCGCGCAAGGCGACGATGTTGACCGCTCGCAGGCCGACGCCCAGAGCGCTCAGCACGTCTCGGAAGAGGTCGTGGGTGAGCGGACGCGGCGGTGGCTCCTCCGCTTGGGCCAGCGCGATGGCCGTCGCCTCGGTCATGCCAATCCATATAGGAAGGAACCGCTCCCCGTGTGCCTCCTTGAGCAAGACGATCGGCTGATTTGTGGGCATTTCGACTCGAACGCCCACGACCTCCATCTGCAACACGGGCTGCTCCGTATTCCTGACCGGTCACCCGGCACAGCTATTTGCGGGTCGCTACTGCTGACTGGCTACTGCAATTCAACGTAACACCCGGCGGGCATGGAATGCGCCTCCGCCTCCCAGCTCGCCAGGGTCTCAACGCCCCAGTACGGACCGGATCCCCGACCGCACAAGGGATGCGTGCAGGTCGAGCAGGAGTGTGGAAAGCTCCCTGGCGACCTCGTCGGCCTCCCCGATGGCGCCGGGGGCCCGCCGTTTGAGTATGGGCGCGACCGCCTGCTCGACGAGCCCGCACTCGCGCTCGGCCGCGGCCTTGACCGCCCGCAGGTGGCGGGCGCGCAGGCCGAAGCGGGCCAGCGCGCCGATGCTGCGGGCCACGTTGAGCGCCTCTTCGTCGTAGCGCCTGGCCACCGGGGCGAGCAGCCCGTAGTCCTCGAGCTCGGTGAGCGTCTCGTCGTCGATCTCCGCCGCCTCGAGCAGCTCGGCCCGGCTGAGCCGGACCTCCGTCTTCTCCTGGACGGCGCGCGGACGGCCGAAGCTCTCGGCCATCCTGTCCTTGATCACCCGCAGCGGCAGGTAATGGTCGCGCTGCTCGCGCAGGATGAAGCGCAGCTGCTCCACGTGCAGGTGAGTGAACTTGCGGTAGCCGGACGGGCTGCGCTCCGGCTCGATCAGCCCCTCACCCTCCAGGAAGCGGATCTTGGAGATCGTCACATCGGGGAACTCGCCCTGCAGGAGCGCGAGCACCTCCCCGATGCTCATGTGAGAGCGTGCCGCCTGGGAGGTCATGTGACCTCCCGGGACGGCGCGTCCACGAGTCGCTCGCTCGGCTCGATCATGCGCCGGCGTGGGTCCGCATCAGGAAGACGAGGCGGAACTTGCCGATCTGCACCTCGTCTCCGGAGTGCAGGGGAACCTCCTCGATGCGTTCCCTGTTGACGTAGGTGCCGTTGAGGCTGCCCACGTCGCGCACGGAGAACTGACCGCCGGGGTGGCGGTAGAACTCGACGTGGCGGCGGGAGACCGTGATGTCGTCGAGGAAGATGTCGCTCTCCGGGTGGCGCCCGGTCGTGGTGAGGTTTTTGTCCAGCCGGAAACGGCTCCCCTGGTTGGGGCCCCTGGTCACCGTGAGCAGCGCCGTGCCGGGCGGCAGCTGCTCGACCAGAGCCCGCTCCGCCAGGAGCATGTCGCCTGCCTCAGCCTCGTATGCCTCGATTCCCGCGATGGAGATCGTCGACGTGGTGTCCCCGGAGACCTCGGGTCTGGTCAGCGGTGACCCACAGCGGGAACAGAAACGGGCATCCTCGGGGTTGGCGTGCCCGCACTGCGTGCAGTAGACGCTCGGCATCGATCGGCTCGGCCTCCTACCGCGAAGACGCGGCGACGGTGCTCAAAGACGCGCCTCGCTTCGCTTTTTCAAGTTTGCGAATGCCGCAAGATACGCTGATCAGCGGCAAAGGTCAAGGCGGGGCACTGGACTGTGGTTTGGACGCAGACAAAGTTACCGCCGCTTCCGCCCCTTGGTCCATGCCGCCGCGCGTTTCTACATTACGATCTTGCGGCACTGTCTGGGCACGTCAACCCTAATGGCTTTTTTCCTCACCCTCCGCGACGATTGTTCACATGGCGGCCTGCTCCACGATGCGGGCCCACCGTTCGAGCAGGGCCTGGGCGCCGTCCATGTCGCCCGCCTCGGCCCACAGATCGGTCACGGGCTCGGTGGCCGCGGGCAGCACGAGCACCCAGCTCCCGTCGTCGTGGGCCACCCGCACGCCGTCGGTGGTGTCGATGCGCCGGCCCTCGTGCTCGGCCTCCGCCGCCTCGATGACCGAGCGCATGACGGCGCCCTTGGCCGCCCACGGCGTGGGGATCGTGCGCTTGAGCATCTTGACCTCGGGGATCCTGGCGTCGATCTGGCTGAGCGACAGGCGGGTGCGGGCCACCAGCCCGAGCAGGCGCATGAACGAGGCCAGCCCGTCGATGGCCGGGCTGAACTCCGGCACCACGAAGCCGCCGCGCCCGTCCGCCGCGAAGATCATGTCGGGGCCGGCGGCGGCCGAGGTGAGGGCGTCGAGCGCGGTGGAGGTCCACTGCACCTGTACGCCGTGGAAGCGGCAGACCTGCTCGGCGACTCTGGTCGTGGTGACCGGCAGGGCCACCTGGCCGCCCCTGCGCTCGGCGGCGACGAGGTCGAGGACGACGAGCAGGGAGCGTTCGTCGTTGATGAGCTGGCCCATCTCGTCCACGAGGGCGATGCGCTCGCCGACCGGGTCGAAGCGGACCCCGAACGCCGCCCGCGACGAGCTGACCAGCTCCGACAGGCGCTGCAGGTCGCGGCGGCGCTCGGCGAGCGTCTCGGTGGGCGAGACGTCGTCGAGGCGGGCGTTGACGGTGAGCACCTCGACCCCGACGCGGCCGAGGAGCGTGGGCAGCACCAGCGAGGAGGTGCCCCCCGCGCAGTCCACGACGACCTTCATGTCCCTGACGTCGCCCACGTCCACGTGCCGCAGGAGCTCGTGGGTGTAGTCCTCGACGGCCCTGGCCGGATACGTGAGCTCGGCGATCTCCCCCGGGAACGCGCGCCGGAACTCCTGCCGGGAGAAGACCCGCTCCAGCTTGCGCTGCGCGGCCGGGGGCAGGTCCGCGCCGCGGCCGTCCATGATCACGATGTCCACGCTCTGCGGATCGCCCGGGGTGGTGCGCAGGGTGATGCCGCCCGCGGCCGACTCGCGGGCCGTGTGGAAGCGCGTGACCGGCAGCGGGGCGGCCTCCAGGTCCAGGACGTTGATCGCGCCCGCGGTGAGCGCGCCGATGACGGCCCGCTTGAGCGCCCTGGCGGCCAGGGAGCAGTCGCGGGAGGTGACGACGTACTCGCCCTTCTTGAGGGTGGTGGCGTACGCGCTGGCCAGCCGGACGCACAGCTCGGCGGTGATCTCGACGTTGACCAGGCCGCTGACGCCCCTCGGGCCGAACAGGTTGCGCTGGCCGCGCGACTCCCAGATGACGCTGGTGTTGACGACCGCGCCGGCCTCGATGGTCTTGAACGGGTAGACCTTGACGCCGCTGGAGACGTACGCCTCGGGCTCGATGACGCACTCGTCGCCGATGACGGCGTTCTCCTCGATGCGGGCGCCGGCCATGATGTCGGTGCTCTTGCCGATGACGCAGCCGCGCAGGTGGGCGCCGGGGCCGAGGTAGACGTTGTCGTGGACGACCGCGCGGTGCAGGAAGGCGCCCTCGCGGACGACCGCGTTGTTGCCGAGCACGGTGTACTCGCGCAGCTCGGCGCCCGCCTCGACCTTGGCGTAGTCGCCGATGAGCAGGGGGCCCTTGAGCACGGCGTCGGGGTCGACCGAGGCCGAGTCGGCGACCCAGACGCCCGGCGAGAGCTCGAAACCGCCGATCTCCAGGTTGACCCGGCCGGACAGGGCGTCGGCCTGGGCCTTGAGGTAGCTGTCGTGGGTGCCGACGTCCTCCCAGTAGCCGTCGGCCACGTAGCCGTAGATGGCGGCGCCGCTGTCGAGGAGGGCGGGGAAGACGTCCGAGGACCAGTCGACGGGCTCGCCCGCGGCGACGGTGGCGAGGACCTCGGGCTCCATGATGTAGATGCCGGTGTTGACGGTGTCGGAGAAGACCTGGCCCCAGGTGGGCTTCTCGAGAAAGCGCTGAACGCGTCCCCCGTCGTCCACGATGATGATCCCGAATTCGAGGGGGTTCGGGACGCGCTTGAGGCCGATTGTCACAAGTGCCGAATTTTCACGATGAAACCGGATCATGTCGGTTAAATCGATATCTGTCAGGGCGTCGCCGGAGATCACCAGGAAACGGTCGTCGCGGAGCCGGTCCTCGGCGTTCTTGACGCTGCCCGCCGTGCCGAGGGGCACGTCCTCGGTGGCGTACTGGAGGCTCATGCCGAGCTCGTCGCCGTCGCCGAAGTAGTTGCGTACGAGCGCCGCCAGGAACTGGAGCGTGACCACCGTCTCGGTGATGCCGTGGCGCTTCAGCAGGCGCAGCACGTGCTCCATGATCGGGCGGTTGACCACGGGCAGCAGGGGCTTGGGCTGGTTGGCGGTCATGGGACGCAGCCGAGTTCCCTCTCCGCCTGCCATGACGACCGCCTTCACCCGATCACTCCTTTTTGGCCGAGGTTACGAGTTGCAGCACCTGTACCACATACAACACGCCTGCCCACCAGTACAGGCCCGTTCCCCAAAGCGCGAACGCCCACCCGACAATTCGTGCTATATCGGCATACCACCCCGTATGGGAGGCAAGGAAGAGGAGAGGGAAGGCGTACATGAGGTTGAACATGGCAGCCTTGCCCAGGTAATGCACCTGAAGTGCCTTGTAGCCATGTTTGCGAAGTACGGGGATGAAACAGGCGACGAAGAGTTCGCGCCCCAGGATGACCACGACCAGCCACCACGGGATCACGTCGCGTAGCAGCAGGCCGATGATGGTGGCGAAGACGTAGAGCTTGTCGGCGGCGGGGTCGATGATCCGGCCGAGCCTGCTGGTCTGGTTGAAGGCGCGCGCGATCTTTCCGTCGAGCCAGTCCGTGAAACCGGCCACCGCGAGGATCGCGATGGCCCATCCGTCCGCCTTGGGCCCGAGAACCAGCCAGAGGAAGACGGGGACGCCGAGGAGTCGCAGGAAGCTCAGCAGGTTGGGAACCGTCCAGATACGGTCCTCGGCGGAAGTTTCGCTCACGAGCAGACCCTACTGCGTGGAACTCTGACACAGCGGTCCCGCATGGGGCGCTCACATTTCCGCCCTTCCCGCCCACCCCGGAGTGAGGTCAGGTGCGCAAGAAGGCGTGGGTGCGGCCCAGCTCCTCGAAGCCGAGCTCGGCGTAGAAGTCCTTCGGCCAGTCGGCCGCGTCGGCCACCAGGAAGATCAGCTCGGCCTCCGCCGCCTTGGCGAGCAGCGCGGTCATGAGGGCGCGCGCGTGCCCCTTGCCCCGATGATCCGCGCCGGTGAAGACGCTCTCGATCTGGGCCACGCCGCCGTGCTCGTACAGGTCGGCCCTGGCGGCGATCTCCCCGTCCGGGGCGCGTACCCCCCAGAAGCTCACCGCGTCGGCGCCGCGCAGCCGGCCCTCCACCCGCAGGGCGAGCCTGTCGATCACCTCGTCCGGCGCCTGCGGCAGCGTGTGGCGCCAGTCGCGCCGCAGCACCGGCAGCAGCTCGGCCAGGGAGATCCGCTCGGCCACCCCGGAGCCGGGCGGGGTCGCGCCGCGGAAGGCCATGATCAGGTTCGTCTCGTGCTCGTAGCCGGCGGCGAGGAACGCGGGCGCGAGCGCCGTACCGAGCCGGTCGTCGTCCACGCACACCAGCCGGTGCTCCCGCTCCGCGAGCACCTCGTCGGCCGCCCGCAGCAGCCGCTCCGCCGCCTCCCGGGCCTCCTCCGGAGTCTCCGGGACCGGCCCGGGGCCGACGATGAGCTTGTTGTCGTCGTGGGAGCCGGGATAGCGCCCGTCGATCACCGCGAACCCGCCCGGGACGGTCACCTCCCGCGGCGCCCTGCGGCGCGCGAAGGCGTGCTGGAAGCCCACCGCGCGAGCCAGGTCCGCGGCGCCGGTGTCCAGGGCCGCGTCCGGGGCCGCGGCCAGGTCCGCGGCGGGCTCAGCCGGCACGCCGCGCCGCCTCGAGGAACGCCCGGATGAGCGCCGAGTCCTTCACCCCGGGCGAGGTCTCCACGCCGCTGGACACGTCGACGCCCCACGGGGCGGCCGCCGCGATCGCCTCCGCCACGTTCGACGGGGCGAGCCCGCCGGCCAGCAGCCACTGCCCCGACGCGCGGCCGCGGACGGCCGCCCAGTCCCACGCCTGCCCGGACCCGGCGTGCGGCGCGTCCACGAGGAGCAGGTCCTCGTCGTAGGCCCCGCAGCGCAGGTCGGCCTCCGCGTCGACGGCCCTGATCAGCCGGAGGCCGAGGTCCTTGAGCGCGGTGAAGTCGCCGTGCGGGTGCCTGCCGTGCAGCTGGATGGCCCGTACGCCGGACGCCAGCGCCGCCGCGCGCACCGTGTCAGGGTCCTCGCCGCGGAACACCCCCACGGTCAGCACCTGGGCGGGCACCAGCGCGGCCAGCTCCGCGGCCCGCTCGGGCGCGATCATGCGCGGGCTCCGGGTCATGACGAACCCGATCGCGTCCGCGCCCGCCTCGACGGCGGTGGTCACATGCTCGGGCTCGCTCAACCCGCAGATCTTCACATACACCACACCCCCGACCCTAGCGGCGGCGGGGGCCACCGGTGACCATGCCCACGCCGGTCCACCCGGAGGATGAGCGGCCGTCCCCCGTCCGGCGGACGAGCGGGGCGGGTTCATGGGTGGGGTCAGGGGCGGGGGTCAGGGGCGAGGCAGGCGTACCGGGCGGAAGGAGGCGTCCACGAGGCCGGTGCGGTGGGCCACGACGGCGGCCTGGATGCGGTTGCGCAGCCCCAGCTTCTCCATGGCCGCCGCGATGTGGGTCTTGACCGTCGTCACGCCCACGTGCAGCTCCTCCGCGATCTCCGCGTTGGACAGCCCGGTGCCGACCAGGGCGAGCACCTCCAGCTCGCGTTCGGTCAGCCCTGCGGGCGGGGGCGCGGCGGCCTGCTCCTCGGCGTCCAGGAACCGCTCCACGACCCGGCGCAGCACCGACGGCGCCAGGAGCTGCTCCCCCGCCGCCGCCCGGCGCACGGCGTCCACCATGCGCTCCGGTTCGTCGTCCTTGACCAGGAATCCGACCGCGCCGGCCCGCAGGGCCGCGTACACGTTGGCGTCCTCCGCGAACGTCGTCAGCACCACGATCCGGGCGCCCGGCCGGGCGGCGAGCACGCGTTTGATCGCCTCCAGCCCGTCGACCCTGGGCATGCGCAGGTCCATGAGGATCACGTCGGGCAGGTGGCGCTCGGCCAGGCGGACCGCCTCGGCCCCGTCCACGGCCTCCCCCACGACCTCCATGTCGCCCGTGGCCTGCAGCAGCATCCGCACGCCCGCCCGTACGAGCGCCTGGTCGTCGGCCACCAGCACGCGGATCATGCGACGCTCCTGGCCGGGAGGCTGGCGGCCAGGAGCCAGCCGCCCTCTCCGTCGGGCCCGGCGGAGAGGGTGCCGCCGAGGGTGCGGACGCGTTCGCGCATGCCGGCCAGGCCGCGCCCGGACGAGGGCAGGCGCTCGACGACGGTGGGCGGGCGGCCGTTGCGGATCCGTACGGACAGGCCCTCCGCCGAGGGGGTGACGCTGACCCGGACCTCGGTGCCGGGGCCGGCGTGTTTGAGCACGTTCGTGAGTCCTTCCTGGACGATGCGGGCGGCGGAGGCCCTGGCGATGAGGGGCGCCCGGTCGGTGGCGGGGTCGAGTTCGAGGTCGACGACGAGCCCGGCGGCGGCCATGCGTTCGGCGGACTCGCGGACCACGTCGGCGGGGTTGGCCAGCAGGTCGGGCTGGCGTTCGGGGTCGCGCAGCAGGTCGAGCAGGTCGCGCAGGTCCTGCAGCACCTGGTGTCCCGTCTCGCGGATGTCGGTGAGCGCGTCGGCGACGGGGCCGTCGGGGGCGGTGTAGCGGGCGGCGCTGGCCCGCAGGACCATGGCGCCCACGTGGTGGGCCACGATGTCGTGCACGTCGCGGGCGATGCGCTCGCGTTCGGCGAGCTGGTCGGCGCGCACCTGGGCGACGGCCGCGCGGGCCGCCTCCTCGGCGCGCAGCCGCTCGGCGGCCGCCGCGGCCTGCCGCATGCCGAGGTAGCGGCCGATGGCGATCGGCGTGGCCACCAGCGTCATGAGGATGCCGACGCGGAACGGCGTGGTCTGGGTCTCCTGGCCGACGACGGCGATCGCGGTCAGCATGCAGCCGGCGGCGTAGGCGATGATCGTCCACGCCCAGGAGGTCACCCGCATCGCGAACACGCCGATCGCGATGAGCGTGAGGATCACGCAGGTGTTGACGACCTGGTTCAGATAGGTGTCGGCGGAGACGAGCAGCGCGCCCTGCAGCAGGAGCACCACCCCGGGCAGCCGCCGGGCGATGCCCAGCGACAGGCCGCCGACCACGGCGAGCAGGCCGACCACCCAGACGGGCTGGGTGCCCGCGTGCCAGGAGGTCCAGGTGCTGAGCACGGTGATCGCGACCCCGCCCGCCGCCAGCAGCGCGTCGGGGGTGACGTCCCGCTCCTCCAGCGGCCCCGCCGAGCCGCGCAGGTACGCCCCGAGCACGGCCGGGAAGACCGCCAGGAAGACCGAGTACACCCAGGTGTTCATGACGACCGGGATGCCGGGGTCGACGATGTTCATCGCGGTCGCGACCATCGCGGCGGCCACGGCGAGCACAGTGCCCCGCCAGCCGGAGCGGTATCCCACGACTCCGAGCGCCACGCAGACCAGGATCTGCGCCGTGTTGGACGTGAACGACCCGAGCTGGTCGGTCACCACCAGGAGCCCGGCCAGGTAGAGCGCGACGGGCACCGGCCGGCGCCGGACGAGCCCCATGGGCAGGCCCACCAGCAGCGCCATCGGGATGTTCATCTCGGCGGGCAGGTATCTGGTGTCGCCCGCGTGCGCCGTCGTCAACAGGTCCAGGCCCACACCTGAGACCGCGAGCAGGACATCCAGCGGCAAACCACGCCAACGCATGGACTCACGGTATCCGTGGAGCTTGTCGGCGGGGGTCCTCCTTGCGGAGGACCCCGTCTCCTCCAAGTGGCCGGAGGTCCGCCCGGAGGGCGGAGCGTCCACCCGCGATCTTGCCTTAGGTTCGGGGCATGCCCAATGACTCCGCACTTTTTCTCGGCCAGTTCTTCCGGGCGCCGACCACGATCGGGGCGGTCGCCCCCAGTTCGCGGTGGCTGGCCTCGGCTGTCTGCGCCCCGATCCCCGAGCGCGGCGAACCGACGGTGGTCGAGCTCGGCCCGGGCACGGGCCCGTTCACGGCGGAGATCCAGCAGCGGCTGGGCGGGCGTGGCCACCACCTGGCCGTGGAGGTCAACGAGCCCATGGCGCGGCTCCTGGCGGCCCGGTTTCCGGCCGTTGACGTGGTGAACGCCGATGCGGCGCGGCTGGGCGAGTTGCTGGCCGAGCGCGGGTTGCAGCAGGCGGACGTGGTGGTGAGCGGGTTGCCGTGGGCGGCGTTCCCGCAGGAGTTGCAGCATGCGCTGTTGAGTGCGGTGACGTCGGTGATGAGCCCTGGTGCGGCGTTCACGACGTTCTCCTACATTCACGCCATCCCGCTGAGCTCAGCGCGCCGGTTCCGGGCGCTGCTGGCCGAGCGGTTCGAGGAGGTCGTGCCGGGGCGTACGGTGTGGCGCAACACGCCGCCCGCCTTCGTCTTCCACGCGCGCCGCCCCCGCTCATAGGACGGGCACGTAAATCTCCGGCAAAGCTTCGGCGGAGGCGGCCGTGGTGCGCGCAGGCCGGGGTGAGTCTCTGCCTCGTCCCCGGAGCAACGTTCTCGGCCTCGGTGAACAAGCCCTCGGCATCCGCGCGGCGACCAGGCCGTCCCCGTCCACCCCCCGCTACCCGGACGCGGGGGAAGCACACCCGCGGATCAGCCGAACGACGGCGGCCGCTTCTCCCGCACCGCGCGCACGCCCTCGACCACGTCGGGGCCGGTGAAACCGAGGAACTCCATGGCCAGCGAGGCGTCGAACGAGGGCCCGGCCAGGCGCAGCCAGTTGTTGAGCGAGTATTTGGTCAGCCTGATCGCCTCCTGAGAGCCGGAGGCGAGCCTGACCGCGATCTCCATGGCCTTGTCGTGCACCTGGTCGTCGTCCACGCACAGGCTGACCAGCCCCATCCGCTCGGCCTGCTCGCCCGTGACGGGCTCGCACAGCAGCAGGTGGTATTTCGCCTTGGCCAGGCCGCACAGCAGCGGCCACACGATGGCCGCGTGGTCGCCGGCCGCGACGCCGAGCCTGGTGTGCCCGTCGATGATCCGCGCCGTACGGCCGGCGACGGAGATGTCGGCCAGCAGGGCCACGGCGAGCCCCGCGCCGACCGCCGGCCCCTGGATCGCCGAGACGATCGGCTTGGAGCAGTTGAGGACGTTGTAGACGATGTCGCGGGCCTCGGCGAACACGCGCAGCCTGGTCGCGTGGTCGAGGGTCATCTCCTCGATCATGGACAGGTCGCCGCCCGCGGAGAACGCCTCGCCCTCTCCCCTGACGACGACGGCCCTGACGCTGTCGTCCCGGTCGGCGTCGCGCCAGATCTCGCCCAGCTCGCGGTGGGCGGTCGCGTCCACGGCGTTGAGCCGGCCCGGCTCGCTGATCGTGACCCGCAGGACGCCGTCGGCCGGAGTGTCGATCGTGAGCTTGTCGTACGTCACCATGACCCCCGCAGCCGCTCCGCGACGTACTCGCGGGCCTCGACCGCCTGGTCGAACAGGCCCGGCAGGCCGAAGAAGCCGTGCACGGCGCCGTCCCATCTGCGGCTCTGCGCCGGCACGCCCGACTCCGCCAGGCGCCGGGCGTAGTGCTCGCCCTCGTCTCTCAGCACGTCGTACTCGGCCGTCACCACGGTCGCGGGCGCCAGGCCGGCGACGTCGGGCAGCCGCAGCGGCGACAGCCGCGGGCCGGCGGGGTCGGCGTCACCGGCGTACTGCCTGGCGTACCACGCCAGCTCGGCGGCGCCGAGCGCGTAACCCTTGGCGTATTCGGCGTGGCTGGGCGTGTCCATGGCCAGGTCGAGCACCGGGCAGACGAGCGCCTGGTGCGTGAGGCCCAGCCCGGCGTCGCGGGCCTGCCAGGCGGCGACGGCGGCCAGGTTGCCGCCCGCGCCCTCGCCGACGACCGCGACGCCGCCGTTGCCCTGGTAGAAGGCCGGCCGGGCGAACAGGTCGCGCACGACGGTCCACGCGTCGTCGGCGGCGGCCGGGAACGGGTGCTCGGGCGCGAGCCGGTAGTCCACGGACACCACCACCGCGCCCGTGCGGATCGCCAGGTCGCGGCAGAGCCGGTCGCTCCGTTTGACGCCGCCGTAGACCCAGCCGCCGCCGTGGAAGAAGACCGCGACGGGCAGCGCGCCGTCGCCGGGGTCGGCGCGGTAGATCCTGATGGGCACGCCCTCGGCCTGCTCGTCACGGACGAAGGGGAGCTTGGTGAGCGGGCCGCGGTGGATCGCCACCCGGTCGGGCTGCGCGCGCGTCTCCTGGATCTCTTCCGGGCCGAACGCGTCGTAGTCGGTGCCCGCGTCCGGCACGTAACGGGCGAGATAATCCCGCGCCTGAGGGTGCAGCGGCATGATCGCAGCCTATCGGGCCGCCTCGATGAACGCATCGAAGATCCGCGCATCTCCGTCACTCTCCGGATGCCATTGGACACCCACACCGAACCGGTGCCCCTGCAACTCGATCCCCTCCACGATCTGGTCCTCGGCCCAGGCCACGGCCAGCAGGCCGGTGCCGAGGCGGCGTACGGACTGGTGGTGAGGGGCGCTGACCTCGACCCGGTCGCCCACGGCCTTGCCGAGCTTGCTGGAGACGCTGACCTGGATCGTGTGGGTCGCGCCCGGCTCGCCGTGGCGGTCGCTGTCGAGCACCTCGGGCAGCCAGGGGATCAGCGTGCCGCCCTGGGCGACGTTGAGCACGTGCATGCCCCTGGCGATGGCCAGGATCGGCAGGTCGGCGCGGACGGCGGCCCTGGCCAGGGCCAGCTCGAACCGGTCGCGGTGCTGCTGCGGCTCGGCCACCCGCTCGTCGGGCTCGCCGCCGTAGTTGCCCGCGCCGAGCTCCACACCGTCGGCCAGGACGATGCCCTGCAGGCCGCTGATGTAGTCCTCGATGGCGGGGGTGCCGATCGGCGGGAGCATCACGGGAGCGCCCCCGGCCCGCCCGACCGCCCTGGCGTAGGAGGGGGGCGACAGTACGGCCTCGCGTACGTAGTCGCTCCAGCGGGCGGCTTCGAAGTAGGCGGTGATACCGATGAGCGGTCGGGACATGCGATCTCCAGGGGGCAAGGTGGAGTCCGTGCCGCCATCAGCCTGTCAAGATGACGGCCGCATGCCCCATCATGGCGCAAGGTCTTTCCGATATGTCAGGTCTCCCAAAGATCTACCACGTCTGTCCCCACCCTGACGCCACGCCCCCTCCGCCGGCACGACGCGACGGGCCGGGGCGGGCGCGGCGTGGTACGCCTTCGGGCCTCCCCACTCAAGCACCCACCTCGCCTCCAGCCGCCCTACACCGGCGGTCCTGGCGGCGCTCGCGCGCACGCGGGTGCGGCCGCGGGGCGCTGGGTTGCGGGCGCGGGTGAGGAGTGGGGTGTTGAGGTGCCGGGGTGGGCGTGGGGTTGGGGTGGGTGGGGTGGTGGGTTACGTGAGGGTGGGGGTTACGTAGATCTCGGCGCCCGGGGGGAGGGCGCAGTCGAGGTAGCCGAGTCCGTGGGCGTTCTCGCCGCACACGATCATGTTGATGTGCCGGCGGATCCGCCCGTACTCGTCGCGTAGCCGCTCCTCCAGCAGCGGATGCGTACGCCGGAGCATGTCGAGGGCCGCTCCCAGGGTGGGCGGCGAGTCGCGGTCGGCGGCCACGGCGAAGACCTTGACCTCCGAGCGCCCGCTCACCCAGCGCCGCAGCATGCCCGGGAGCACGAAGACGACCATCGTGACCATCGGCTAGAGCACCGCCGCCCGCACGGTGAGCACGTCGGGCAGGTGGCGGACGACCGGTGACCAGGTCTCGCCGCCGTCGCGCGAGCCGTGGACCTCGCCGTCGCGCGTGCCGAAGAACACCCCCGCCTCCGAGGCCGTCATCGCGTCACGCAGCACGGCCGCGTGCACGGGGCCCTCGGGCAGGCCCGAGGCGAACGGCTGCCAGGTCGCGCCCGCGTCGTCGCTGCGGAAGACGCGGTAGCGGTGGCCGACCGGGGTGCGGTCGATGTCGGCCGTCAGGGGCAGCACGAAGACCGTGTCGGGCCGGGACGGGTGGACCGCGATCGGGAAGCCGAAGTCGGACGGCAGGCCGGCGCCGATGTCGTGCCAGGCCTCGCCGAAGTCGTCGCTGCGGTAGACGCCGAAGTGGTGCTGGAGGTAGAGCCGCTCGGGCCGGGAGGGGTGCATGGCGACCTTGTGCACGCACTGCCCGAACTCCGGATATTGCGCCCCCTCGGGCAGGAACGCGGCCCGGATGTTGCGGTTGGCGGCCTGCCACGACAGCCCGCCGTCGAAGGAGCGGTAGAAGCCGCCGGTGGAGATCGCGACGCCGATGATCCGCGGGTCGGTCGAGTGCGGGACGATGGTGTGCAGGCACAGGCCGCCGCCGCCCGGCTGCCACTGCGGCCGGTGCGGGTGCTCCCACAGGCCCTCGACCAGCTGGTACGTGACGCCGCCGTCCTCCGAGCGGAACAGCGCGCCCGGCTCGACCCCGGCCCACACCACCCCCGGCTCGGACGGCGAGGGCGCGAGCTGCCACACCCTGGTCAGGGTCGCCTCGGTCTTCTCCGGGAAGGCGATGGGCGGCTGCTCCGCCTCCTTCCACGTCTTCCCGAGGTCATCCGAATACATGACGGACGGACCGAAATGGCCGTATTCGATCCCGGCCAGGAGCCGGGGTGAGGGGCCTCTCGTGTCGATCGCCACCGAGTGCACCCCGACCGTCGAGAACTGGATCGGCTCGACGTCGAACGGACCGCCGCCGGTGGAGCGGGCGAGGAAGAGGCCCTTGCGGGTGCCGATCGCGAGCAGTGTGTCACTCATGGCGTGCTCCCTTGTTGGTCTGCGGCCATCGTGCCACGCAGGGCCGACAGTCTCAGAGGACTGGGAGTTTTCGGCCCGCGAAGCCGCATTACCTGGGGGGTAATCGTGACGCTTCCCTCCAGCGGCTACTGTGCCGGGCATGGGAGCAGTAGCCGTAAAAGAAGAGACATTTGGTGAGTTGTTGCGTTCGTGGCGGCAGCGGCGGCGGGTGAGCCAGCTGGACCTGGCCATCGAGGCCGACGTTTCGGCCCGCCACATCAGTTTTCTGGAGACCGGGCGCGCCCGGCCGAGCCGCGAGATGGTGATGAAGCTGGCCGAGGAGCTGGATGTGCCGCTGCGGCAGCGCAACAGGCTGCTGATGTCCGCCGGGTTCGCTCCGGTCTATCCGGAACGCGAGGTCCGCGCTCCGGAGATGGAGGTCGTACGGCAGGCACTGGACAAGATCCTGGCGGGGCACGAGCCGTACCCGGCGGTCGTGGTGGACGCGGCCTGGAACCTGGTGGCGGCCAACTCGGCGGCCGCGATGTTCATGGACGGGGTGCCCGCCGAGCTGCTGAAGGAGCCGATCAACGTGATGCGGCTCTCGCTGCACCCCGACGCGATGGGCGGCCGGCTGCTGAACCTGGCCGAGGTCCGGGCGCACCTGCTCTACCAGCTGCGCAGGCAGGCCGAGGGGTCGGGCGACGCGCGGCTGGCCGCGCTGCACGACGAGCTGGCCTCGTACGAGTATCCGGGGGTGGACCTGAACGTGGCGCACGTGCCGGGCCCCGCCGACATCCTGGTGCCGCTGCGGATCGCGGCCGGTGACCGGGTGCTGTCGATGTTCACGACGATCGCGACGTTCGGGACGCCGGTGGACGTGACGGTCGCCGAGCTGGCCATCGAGACGTTCTGGCCGAACGACGAGGAGACCGCCGCCGCGTTCCACCAGGGCCTGCGGGGTTAGCGGGCGGGCCCCCTCCTCGCCTCCGGGGTCAGCCGGAGGGCCGGGCGCCCCAGCGGGCGGACTGGGCGCCTCAGCGGGCGGGGGCGGGCGGGCCGGGCAGTTCCTCGCCGGCCGCGATCGGCGCCTCGATGGCGAGCGTGGGGCGGCCTCCGCCGGTGATCGGCAGCCCGCCCGTGACGGTGTAGGTACGCATGTCGAACGCCCCGCCCGCCGGCGCCGCCGCGGCGGTGAAGGCCACGTGGGCGTTGCCGCCGGGGACGACCGAGGTGGAGATGTAGTCGCCCGCCATGCGGCCGTGCGCGGAGTCGGCGAGCCAGTCGAGCTCCATCGGCCCGTGCAGCTCGACGGGGGCCGACCAGCTCGCCCCGCCGTTGGCGGAGGAGGTGTAGCCGACCGTGAGGCGGCAGGTGGCGGCCGTGCAGGCGGCGGACGGGTAGCGGTAGTAGGCGAGCGCCAGCCGGGCCGTCTCGCCCGCGCCGGCGGGGTCGACGCCGAGGCCGGGGATGAAGTGGTCGCCGCCGTCGTCCGTGACGCGCAGGATGTGACTCCACTCCGCGCCCGTGGCCGAGGTGCTCATGACGATGTCGTTGCCGCCGCAGCTGAGCTGGAAGCGGCAGTCGGACCAGGCGACGTACACGGTGCCGGCGGCGTCCACCTCGGCCGAGGGCAGGGGCGCGGCCCGCAGCCCGCCCGCGACCTTGTGCCGCTGCACGGTGGCGACGAGCACGCTGCGGCCCCAGCTCTCGCCGCCGTCGCGGGAGCGCAGGGAGCGGATCTGGCCCTCGTCGCTCAGGTACGGGACGACGAGGGCGCCGTTCGGCCGCACGACCGGCTGCCCGCCCAGCCCGGTCGCGGACGTGCCGGTCTCGGCCCAGGTCAGGCCGCCGTCGGAGGAGCGGGCCACCTTGATCGCGTTGCCCGCGGCGACGTCGTCGTAGACCGCGTAGCAGCGCCCGTAGTACGGGCTGCGGGCGCCGTTGTCGCAGGCGACCCAGCTCTTGTCCAGGTCGCCCCCGCCCGCGACGGCGGTCGTGACGGGATCGCTCCAGGTCAGGCCGCCGTCGGCGGAGCGGCTGGTGAGCACCGCCGCCCCGGTGACCCCGTCCTGGTCGGTGAGCGCCAGCGAGGAGATCAGCCAGACGCCGTGCCGGGCGTCGTAGGCCACCGACGGGTCGCTGGCCCGCCCGTGCACGCCGCCGCCGGACGTGGTGATCCCCGGCAGCACGCCCCTGGTCCAGGTGGCGCCGTTGTCGGCCGAGGTCGCGTACGCGATGCCGGACGCCCCGCCGTCGAAGAACCTGCCGATCTGCTGGGCGGTCACGATCGTCGTGCCCGCCTGGAAGGTGTCGGGCCCGGCCTGAGTGCCCGCCTGAAACGTGTCGGGCCCCGCCTGCGGGGCGGTCCCCAGCTCCGTCAGCGGGAGGGCCTCCGACGACGCCAGGGCGGGCAGCGGGATCAGGAGGAGCACCAGGGTCAGCAGCCCGCCGATTCCTCGGCGCCGGGCGGGGGATGGCACAGTCCACCTCCACGTTGGCGTGTCATCCTCCACCTCGCACCTTTCGACCCGAAGTGTCAAGATCTGTCAGCGTTCGGCCTGGACGATGTCCCGGTGAATGCGTGACAGAGGCACGCCGTCGATCTGGAGGCGGCGTACGGTCTCGTTGACCATGCCGGGCGGGCCGCACACGTACACGTCGTGCTCGGCCCAGGAGTGGAAGCGCTGCACGACCTCGGGCAGGTGGCCGCGCATCCCGCCGTACCCCGGCTGGCCGGACACCACGGGCAGCACCCGCAGCCAGGGGAACGACGACTCCATCCTGATCAGGTCGGGCAGGTCGTAGAGCTCCTCGACCGTGCGCGCGCCGTACAGCAGGTGGATGTTGGGCCGGCGGCCGGAGGCGATGATGTGCTCGATGATCGCCTTCAGCGGGGCCAGGCCGGTGCCGCCCGCCACGCACAAGACGTCGCGCAGGCTGCTCTCGCACGGCCCCATCGTGCCCATCGGCGGGCCCAGCAGCAGCGTGTCGCCGATGCGGGTGTGCCTGATGAGCGTGCTGGACACCCAGCCGCCGGGGACCGAGCGGACGTGCAGCCTGAGCGTGTTGTCGGCGCGCGGCGCGTTCGCGATGGAGTACGTGCGCCAGACCCTCGGCCAGCGCGGGGTCTGCACGTTGAGGTACTGGCCCGGCGTGTACGGCAGCCGCTCGGCCGGCCGCAGCGTGAGGACCGCGATGTCGAGGTGGCGCCGCTCATGGTCGATCACCTCCGCCGGCCACCAGGCGGGCGAGACCCCGGAGTCGGACGCGGCCGACTCGATCATGAGCTTGGCGGCCGCCGTGTAGGCGGCGACCCAGGCGGCCTCGATCTCGTGGTTCCAGATCTCGGCGGCGAAGCGGCGGATGGTGGCGAGCAGGGCGTTGCCGACGGCGGTGTAGTGCTCGGCGATCACGCCGTACTTGCGGTGGTCCCTCCCCAACTGGCCCAGGTACGTCGCGAGGCTGCCCGGGCTGTCCAGGCTCCACACGATGCGGGTCAACGCGCTGAACAGGCGGTCCCGCTGGACGTCCATGGCGGGCGGGAACATGCCCCGCAGATGCGGGCTCTCGGCGAACAGCCGGCCGTAGAAGTAGGCCGTCGCCTTGTCGGCCACCGGTTCGATGACGGAGAAACTCTCTTTTACCAGGCGCGGATTCAACGACATTTACCAACCCCACCTATGGACCGGAATCGGGTTCCGGTCGTGTCGTTCACCTCCCTGACGGCTCCGGGTCTTGAGCGCGCGGCCCCTCCCCGGTACAACCGATGCGCTCAAAATTGAGTGTTACACCACTGATGACGCGTCACAACCGTTTCTCCTCAATACGGTGCGAAGCCAACCATCTGTAGTTACCTCGTTATGTCTCGCATACGAATTTCGGACGGAAAATGCGAGGAAAAATCGTATTTGCCGGTGGAGTTGGCGCTGGGAGCCATTCCCGTCCCAGCGCGAGGGGCGTACCATCCGGCCATGGCAGCGCTCCATCCCAGGCGCGTGGCCTGGGAAGGCGCCCGGATCTTCGTCTCCGCCGCGAACACGGACGCCTACTGGTGGCTCAGCGACACGGTCGGCCACCGCCTGGGGCCCATGTACCAGTCGCAGTTGTGCGAGACGCGGAGGCGGCTGCAGGCGCAGGCGGACGCGATCCACGCGGAGGCGGGCGCGTGGCGGGCCCGCCTGGACGAACTCCTCGACACCCACCCCGCGACCGCGTCGATCCTCACTCAGATGATCAGCGAGACCACGTCCCGCCTGCCCTGAGGCGAGGTCAGGGGCAGACCCGCCCGTTGGCCTCGAACGCCGCGTGGGTCAGAGGCATGAGCTCCGCCCACAAGGCCTCCATCTTCTCGGCGACCATCTCGATCTCACGCTGCGGGAACGACGGGAACGTGGAGTCCTCGCGCTTGACCCGCAGCGACAGGAAGTTCATCAGGGCG
Organism: Nonomuraea sp. NPDC049625; assembly: GCF_040675285.1. Taxonomy (NCBI): domain Bacteria; kingdom Bacillati; phylum Actinomycetota; class Actinomycetes; order Streptosporangiales; family Streptosporangiaceae; genus Nonomuraea; species Nonomuraea sp. NPDC049625. The sequence goes on from NZ_JBFAOQ010000005.1 coordinate 538,834, forward strand.
CGGGCGTTGCAGGTGGCGTACATCGAGGAGTAGAGGCCCACCGGCAGCACCGTACGGGCCACCTCGCGCGCCACCCCCGCCTCGAGCATTTCCAGATAGGCCCGATAGGACTGCCGGTAGCTCTCCTGGGTCGCCTCGGTCACCAGCTTGTGCTGCTCGGCGGTGCCGTCCAGGAACACGTACTTGCCGGGCTTTCCTTCCTGCACCAGCTTCCGCTCAGGCCCGGGCACATAGAAAACCGGCGTCAACTTCCGATACCTGCCGGACTCCTCGTTATAGGAAAAGGTCCGGTGCCTCATGAATTCCCGGAAAACGAAGATCGGCGCACTGACGTAGAAGGTCATGGAAGAGTGCTCGAACGGCGTGCCGTGCCGGTCGCGTATCAGGTAGTTGATGAGGCCCTTGGAACGCTGGGGATCGGCCTCGATCTCCTCCAGCGAGCTCTCACCCTTCGTGGAGACGCGCGCGGCCCACAGCACGTCGGCGTCCGACGCGGCGGCCTTGACCAGCTCCACGTCCACGTCGCTGCGGAACGTGATCTCGGCCTCGGGTTCGACAGTGCCCACGAAGAGCCCCCCTGCTCAGGTCGGGTGTTGTGACGGCCCCCAGCAAACCAGGTCGAGGCCGCCCGGCGCGAGTCGGCCCCCCGGGACTCACAGGCGGTAGACGCGGCGGGCGTTCCCCGAGCCGATCATGTGGGCGATCCGGGCGGCGTCCGCGGCGCTCCACTCCCCCGCCGCCAGCCTCGACCCGAGCGCCGCGCCGAGCGCCTGCCGGTAGTAGAGCGCGCCCAGGTAGCAGGTTTCGGCCACCCCGTGGCAGCCGGAGCTGAACAGCAGTTTATGGAACGGCGCCAGCTCCAGCAGCTCGTCCACGGCCCTGGCCGAGGCGGCGGCGGTGTGCGGGAGCGCGAGGCCGACGTCCACGTAGACGTGCGGGTGGACGCCGGCGAGGTAGGCGGCCTGGCGGTGGAACGGGTAGCAGTGCAGCAGGATGAGCGGCACTCCGACCGGCTGCAGCATCCTGGCGAACGCGCCCAGCCGGCCCGGGTCGGTGCGGTGCAGGTCGGGCCCCGAGCCGCCGAAACCGGTGTGGAACTGCACGGGCAGCCCTCTTTCCCTGGCCACGTCGACCGCGCTCCAGAGCAGGTGGCGCAGCAGGACCTCGTCCGTCAGCGGCTGCTTCGGGTCCGACAGCCGCCGGTTGGCCGCCGCGATCACCGCTCCCCTGGTGGGCCTGGCCGGGTCGAAGTCGAGGCCGTACAGCGACGCGACGACGGTCTTCAGCCCGACCGCCCGGGCGGCCCTGGCGGTCAGCTCCTCGCCGACGCCGTCGAGGTAGTCCACGGCCAGCGGGGCCTCCTCGGCCACGTCCCGCTCGATCTGCTCGATCCGTACGAGCTCGTCGGCGGCGGCCCCGCCGTGGCGGCCCATCTCGGTGGCCGTCAGCAGGTCGACGTCCCCCGGGCCAATGTCAGCGGGCGCGGTGTCCACCAGGAACGCCACCACCCCGGCCCCGGCCAGCAGCCGCCGGTTGACCTCGGCCGCGCCCAGCTCCTCCCGGCGCGAGACGTAGACGGCCGGCGGGGCGTGCGGCTCCAGGTCGAGCAGCGGCGCGCACCAGCGGCGCACGGCCACCCCGAGCGGCGCGTCGAAGTGGGTGGTGCCGGGCGGCGCCGGGCTGCCGCCCTCGTTGATGAGCAGTTCGAACTCGGCTCTGCTCAGATCGTCCCGCCGCACCCCGTGACAGTGGTGGTCGACGAGCGGGGCCAGCAGCGCGTCACGCACCGTGCCGGGCAGGTCTACGGGGAGCATGCGGAGACTCTAGGGGAGCCCCGCACGCTCCCGCGGCGGTTTTACCGTAGTTATCTGCGGGACAGACGCAGCACGTTCGCGATGACCTTCGCGCCCGCGCCGCCCTCCTGCGTGAGGATCGACTCGGGGTGGAACTGCACGGCGAAGCGCCGCCGCTCGACGTCCTCGATCGCCATGACGTTGCCGTCGGGCGTGAGCGCGGTCGCGGCGAAGCCGACGACGCCGGGCTGCTTGGCGTGCAGCGAGTGGTAGCGGGCCGCGGTGAACTCGTCGGGCAGCCCCTCCAGCAGCGCGCTGTCGGCGATCCGCGAGACCTGGCCGCGCTTGCCGTGCTCGGGGTAACCGAGCAGCTCCAGCGTGCCGCCGGCCTGCTCGACCATGGCCTGCAGGCCCAGGCAGACGCCGAAGACCGGCAGGTCGCGGGCGTAGATCTGGTCGATCAGCGCCGACATGCCGAAGTCGGACGGCCAGCCGGGCCCCGGCGAGAGCACCACCAGGTCGGGCGCGATCTCGTCGATCATGTGGGCCGGGAAGCCGTGGCGCAGCGTCACCACGTCGGCCCCTTCCTGGCGGAAGTAGTCGGCCAGCGTGTTGACGAAGGAGTCCTCGTGGTCGACGAGCAGCACCTTCATGCCCTGGCCCGGTTGCGGCCTGGGCTCGGGGACCGGGACGGTGCCCGGCCGGTTCACCGCGGCCAGGGCGCCGAGCAGGGCGCTGGCCTTGAGCTCGGTCTCGCGCTCCTCCGCTTCGGGGTCGGAGTCGAACAGCAGCGTCGCCCCGGCCCTGACCGTCGCCACGCCGTTCTTGATCTGGGCGGTACGCAGGGTCAGGCCGGTGTTCATGGAGCCGTCGAAGCCGATGAAGCCGATGGCGCCGCCGTACCACCTGCGGGTCGTGGCCTCGTGGTCCTCGATGAACTGCATGGCCCACGTCTTGGGCGCGCCGGTGACCGTCACGGCCCACATGTGGGTGAGGAACGCGTCGAGCGCGTCGAACTCCGGCCGCAGCCGCCCCTCGATGTGGTCGACCGTGTGGATCAGGCGGGAGTAGAGCTCGATCTGGCGGCGCCCGATGACCTTGACCGTGCCGGGGACGCAGATGCGCGACTTGTCGTTGCGGTCGACGTCGGTGCACATGGTCAGCTCCGACTCCTCCTTGACGCTGGACAGGAGGGTGCGGATGGCCTCGGCGTCCTCGACCGGGTTGCTGCCGCGGGCGATGGTGCCGGAGATGGGGCAGGTCTCGACGCGGTCGCCGCTGACCCGGACGTACATCTCGGGCGAGGCGCCGACCAGGTGCTCGCCCTCGCCGAGGCTGATGATGAACTCGTACGGCGCCGGGTTGCTCTGCCGCAGGCCGCGGTAGAAGGCCGACGGGTCGGCGCAGACGGAGTGGAAGACCTGCCCGGGCACGACCTCGAACAGGTCGCCGCGCTTGAACCTCTCCTTCGCGGCCGCCACGACCTTGGCGTACGTGCCCTTCTCCGGGTTCTCGGGCAGCTCGCCGGGGGTGACGGGCTCGGCGGTGGCGCCGGTGCGCTCCAGGCCGCGGGTGGTGGCGCCGTCGACGGTGAACTCGTAGCGGAATTCGACGCTGGACTCGCGCTGCCGGTCGATCACGATGATGCGGTCGGGCAGGTGGAGGACGAGGTCTCGCTGGTCGTCGGGGCGGACGAGCTCCTGCCTGATGGGCTCGAACTGGAAGGCCAGGTCGTAGCCGAACGCGCCGTACAGGCCGAGGTGCGGGTCGTCGCCCTTGAAGGCGGCGATGACCTCGCGGATCGCGGTGAACACCGTGGGCCGGCGGCTGCGCATCTCCTCCGGCAGCAGGTCCTCCGACTCGGGGACGTACACCTCGACGCGGTCCGGCGTCGGCTCGGCGACCGGCTTCCCGGCGGCCAGCAGGCAGGAGGCGACGGCGGGCAGCACGACCCTGCCGCGCTCGTTCAGCGCGGTCGCTGAGATGACGCGGCCCTTGGCGACCAGCTCCAGGCACGGGTCGACGTAGCCGAAGGCCCATCGGCTGTAACGGCCCGGGTAGTCCATGCCCGAGGAGAACGCGCCGCCGCGCCTGTGCCCGAGCGAGGTCACGATCTCTTCGAGTGCGGCCTCGTCCACCTCACGCGCCTCGCGCTCGACACCGATGCCCCCGGCGGTGGTATATCCGCTCGTCTCCACTTCCTGCCCCTTTACCACGTCAAATGATCGAGCCCCGGGGGCGGACACGCGAAAGGCCGCCATCCGGGGCGGCCGTCCGTTGAGGAATGCGAAACACGCGCCGCCTAGGAGCGGCGCCACCACTGGAGCTGAGCGTGACTTCGCATGCGAACAGGTTAACCGGCGGACCATGATCGCGCAACGCCGACCCGCCCCCCTGCCGACGTACGGCGCGCCAGCCCCCTCGCGCCCGGTGAGCGGCCGAGGGTGGGGTGGGTGCGCGAGTTTGAATACAGAGCTGTACTGTATTCATGGATCGAGAGGAGAACCACGATGTCCGAGACCGAGGCGATCACCCTCCCCACCCTGCGGCCGAACCCGTTCGACCCTCCCGACGGCCTCGCCGAGCTGCGCGCGACCGCCCCCATCACTCGCCTCGCCTACCCCGACGGCCACCTGGGCTGGCTGGTCACCAGCCACGCGCTCGTGCGCGAGGTGCTGGCCGACCGGCGCTTCAGCACCCGCACCGAGCTGCGGCACGTCCCCATCGAGAGCACCACCACGGGCCGGCCGAGCCCGCCCGGGATGTTCATCGGGATGGACCCGCCCGATCACACCCGTTACCGGCAGTTGCTCACCGGCGAGTTCACGGTGCGCAGGATGCGCATGCTCACCGAGCGCATCGAGGAGGTCACCGAGCGGCAGCTCGACCTCATGGAGCGGCAGGGCCCGCCGGCCGACCTGGTGGAGGCGTTCGCGGCGCCGGTGCCGGCGGTGGTGATCTGCGAGCTGCTCGGCGTGCCCGACGAGGAGCGGGCGGGCTTCATGGCCGAGGCCACCGAGCTGGTGCGCCCGGACGCCCCGCAGGAGCGGAAGGTCTCCACGTTCCTGACGATGCAGGCGCGCATCCGCGACCTGGTCGTGGCCAAGCGGGCCGAGCCCACCGACGACATGCTCAGCGGCCTGACCAGGAGCGACCTCTCCGACGAGGAGCTGGCCAACATCGGGTTCCTGCTCCTGGGCTCCGGCCTCGACACCACCGCCAACATGCTCGCCCTGGGCACGTTCGCGCTGCTGCGCCATCCCGGCCAGCTGGCCGTCCTGCGCGACGAGCCCGGCCGGGTGGACCAGATGGTGGAGGAGCTGCTGCGCTACCTCACGATCGTCCCCTTCCTCGTCCGTACGGCGCTGGAGGACGTCGAGCTGGGCGGCGAGCTGGTCAGGGCCGGTGAGACGGTCACCGTCTCGATGCCGTCCGCCAACCGCGACCCGGGCCGCTTCCCCGACCCGGACGTCCTCGACCTGCGCCGGGACACCGGCGGGCACGTGGGCTTCGGCCACGGCGTGCACCAGTGCCTGGGCCAGCAGCTGGCCAGGGTGGAGATGCGGGCCGGCTATCCGGCGCTGTTCAGGCGGTTCCCGTCGCTGCGGCTGGCGGTCGAGCCGGAGCAGGTGCCGCTCCGTACCGACATGCTCATCTACGGGGTCCACAGCCTCCCGGTGACCTGGGACGTCCGGGGATGAGCGGCGTCAAGGGCAGGGTCTGCCTCGTCACGGGCGCGTCGTCCGGCATCGGCCGCGCCACCGCGCTGGAGCTCCTGCGCGCCGGCCACACCGTGTACGGCCTGGCGCGCCGCGTGGAGCGGATGGACGCGCTCCGCGACGCCGGCGGCCACGCGATCGGCGCGGACGTGACCAAGGACGCCGACCTGGAGCGGGCCGTGCGGACGGTCCTCGACGAGCAGGGGCGCATCGACGTGCTGGTGAACAACGCGGGCACCTCCGTGTACGGCGCCACCGAGGAGGTGCCGATGGAGCGGGCGCGGCAGGTGTTCGAGGTCAACCTGTTCGGCCTGGCGCGGCTGACCCAGCTCGTCCTGCCGCACATGCGCGAGCGCCGCTCCGGCACGATCGTCAACATCTCCTCGATCGGCGGCGAGATCGCCCTGCCGCTGGGCGCCTGGTACCACGCCTCCAAGCACGCGCTGGAAGGGTATTCCGACTCGCTCCGGGAGGAGGTGGGGCGGTTCGGGGTGCGGGTCGTGGTGGTGCAGCCCGGGATCATCAAGACGGAGTTCGGCGACGACACGCCGCGCGAGCTGCGGGAGATCTCGGGGCACGGGGCATACGCGGACGACGCGGAGTGGATGGCGCGGCGGAGCGAGGCGGGGTTCGGGCCGGGCAGCAAGGCGTCGGACCCGAGCGTGGTGGGCCGGGCCGTCGTGCGGATCGTGGCCGCGCGCGACCCGAAACCCCGCTACGCCGTCGGCTACCTGGCCGGGCTGCTGCTGTGGGTCAATAGACTCCTGCCGGACCGCCTCTACGACAAGATGGTGACCCGCCGCGCATGATGACCACCGACGACCTCGGCACGACCGGCACGCGAGCCGCGCGACCGGCCGGACGGCCGCGCAACCAGGAGGCCGACACGGCCATCCTGGCGGCCGCGCTCGACCTGCTCATCGAGTACGGCGCCCAGCAGACCAGCATCGAGCAGGTCGCCAAGCGGGCCGGTGTGACGAGGGCGACGGTCTACCGCAGGTACACCGACAAGACGGCGCTGCTGGTGCGCACCCTGAAGTGGGCTTTGCACGACAACGACCCGGCGCTCACCGGCTGGCGCGACCTGGACCACATGTTCGAAGAATGGGCGCTGCATCTCGCCGATCCGCGTAACCGGGTCCTGCTCCGGCGGGTCTTCGGCACGGTCGACGACTATCCCGAGCTGGTGCGGACGTACCGGGAGAGCAACGGCGGGCGGCGGGCGGCGGTGGTGCGCGAGGCGCTGACCGCGGCCCGCGAGCGCGGGGAGCTCCCGCCCGACCTCGACGTGGACGTGGTGCAGGAGCTGCTGACCAGCGCGGTGACGGGCCATCTGGTCGGCCGTCCCGACGACGAGGGCGCCGAGGAGATCAAGGCGTACTTCCTTACGATCATGCGACAGGTCGGTTACCGGCGACATATCAGCTGACCAGATTACATTTCAGGCAGTCACGTTACATTTCGCGACACCTCTTGCTTTCCCGACACGATCTCTTCACGCTTCTCGACAGAAGCGTAAAGATCACCTCTTGTCTCGAGGGACTCGAAGGAGAGTCGCGTGCCCAACACCCCCCGCTGGCGTGCGGTCCTGGCCGGGATCGCCGTCATCGCAGGCTTATGCGTGCCGCAGGCCCCGGCGCTGGCCGCCCCGGAGCCCGCGAAGATCGACGCCGCCGTCCAGGCGCAGCTCGACAAGGACGACAAGGCCACCTTCTGGGTCCGGCTGAAAGGGGCGGCCGACCTGAGCGGCGCCCGCCGGGCCGTCACCAAGGACACGAAGGCCGAGCTGGTCTTCGAGGCCAAGACCGAACGGGCCGCCGCCTCCCAGGCGGGCCTGCGCAAGCTGCTCGACTCCCGCCGCACCGACTACACCCCGTACTGGATCGTCAACGCCGTACGGGTGACCGCCGACGCGAAGCTCGCGGGCGAGATCGCCAAGCTGGCCGAGGTCGAGAGCATCCAGCCGGTCCGCACCGTCAAGCTGCCGGACCCCACGCCGGGCAAGGCCGAAGCCAAGGTGAACGTCGCGGACTCGGCGACATCAGAAGTCGCCGTCGAGTGGAACATCGACCGCGTCAACGCCCCTCGTGTCTGGAGCGAGCTGGGCAACCGCGGCGAGGGCATCGTGATCGCCCACATCGACTCCGGCGCCCAGTTCGACCACCCCGAGCTGGTGCAGAGCTACCGGGGCAGGAACCAGGACGGCACGTTCACGCACGACTACAACTGGTTCGACCCGGCGCGCGTCTGCCCGACCGCCGCGCCGTGCGACAACAACGGCCACGGCACGCACACCATGGGCACGATGGTCGGCGCGAACGGCATCGGCGTCGCGCCCGGCGCCAAGTGGATCGCCGCCAAGGGCTGCGAGGTCAACACCTGCACCGACGCCTCCCTGCTGGCGGCCGGGCAGTGGGTCCTGGCGCCGACCGACCTGAACGGCCGGAACCCGCGCCCCGACCTGGCCCCCGACATCGTCAACAACTCCTGGGGCGGCGACGGGTACGACCCCTGGTACAAGGAGACGGTCGAGGCGTGGGTCGCGGCCGGGATCTTCCCGGCGTTCGCCAACGGCAACGAGGGCCCCGCCTGCCGCACCAGCGGCTCGCCCGGCCAGTACGTGGAGAGCTACAGCGCGGGCGGCTTCGACATCAACAACACGTTGTACAACCGCTCCAGCAAGGGCGAGGGCGAGAACGGCGAGATCAAGCCGAACATCGCGGCCCCGGCCGTCAACGTGCGCTCCTCGACCCCGGGCAACTCCTACGAAAGCTTCACCGGCACCTCGATGGCCTCGCCGCACGTGGCGGCCACGGTCGCGCTGATCTGGTCCGGCTCGCCCGGCCTGCAGGGCAAGGTGGCGGCCACCCGGCCGCTGCTCGACAGCACCGCCGTCGACGTCAGCGACACCAGCTGCGGCGGCACCGCGGCCGACAACAACGTCTGGGGCGAGGGCCGGCTCGACACGTACGCCGCCGTGCAGGCCGCGCCGCACGAGGACCTCGGCGACCTGCGCGGCACCGTCACCTCGGCCGGCTCGCCCGTGGCGGGCGTGACGATCACGCTCTCGGGGCCGCTGAGCCGTACCGTGACGACCGGCCAGGACGGCACGTACGCCGTGCCGCGCCTGCTGCCGGGCGACTACCAGGTCAGCGCGGAGAAGTTCGGCTACGAGAAGGCGAGCGCGACGGCCACGATCGCGGCCGGGCAGGCCGCGACCGCGGACGTGTCCATGACCAGGCTGCAGTCCGGCGTGGTGTCCGGCACGGTCAGCACCGCGGGCACGCCGGAGGCGGGCGCGACGGTGGAGGCCACCGGCACGCCGGTGAGCGCCGTGACCGACGCCTCGGGCCGCTACAGCCTGACGCTGCCGCGGGGCGACTACGAGCTGCGGATCACGCCGGTGTCCCGCTGCTCCAGCGGCACGACGGCGTCCGTCTCGGTGGCCGGTGACGTGACCAAGGACATCGAGCTGCCGCTGCGCGGCGACAACTTCGGCTACACCTGCAGGAGCGGTGCCCAGGCGTACGTGGCGGGCACCGAGAAGCTGGCGCTGAGCGGCGACGACGAGGCCGTGCAGGTGACGCTGCCGTTCCCGATCCCGTACTACGGCACGGGGTACGGCAAGGCGTGGATCGGCACGAACGGGTACGTCTCGTTCGCCACCGACCGGGTCACCACCGGCAGCAACGGCCGGCTGCCGACCACGACCACGCCCAACAACGCGGTCTACCCGTACTGGGACGACCTCATCATGGACGCCCAGGCCGGGGTCTACACCGGGGTGACGGGCACGGCGCCGCACCGGACGTTCGTCGTGGAGTGGCGCAACGCCGGCTTCTACAACGCCGCCGGCCTGCGGGTGTCGTTCTCGGCGCTGCTGGGTGAGGACGGCTCGATCGCCTTCCGGTACAAGGACATCGACAGTGAGCGCGAGCAGGGCTCCAGCGCCACCATCGGCATCGAGAACGCGGGCGGCACCGACGCCATGCTCTACTCCTACGAGGAGCCGGTGGTGTCCACCGGGCAGGGCCTGACGTTCACGGCCAGCCGGCACGGCCTGGTCACCGGCGCGGTCACCGACGCCAACGACGGCAAGCCGCTGGCCGGGGCGACGGTGAAGGTGGGCGACGTGGCCACGTTCACGACCGCCGAGGACGGCTCGTTCTACGGGCAGGTGCTGGCCGGCGACTACGAGGTCGTGGTGTCCAAGGAGCACTACGGCACCTTCACCAAGGCCGTCACGGTCGCGCCCACCACGGTGACGCGGATCGACACGGCGCTGGTCACCGGCCAGGTGAGCGCGTCGGCGGGCGAGCTGACCGTGGTGATGCCGGCCGGGTCCACCCGCACCAGGACGCTGGAGCTGACGAACCTGGGCGCGCCGACTCCGTACACGGTGGCCTCGGAGCCGTGGTTCGCCACGACGCCGGCCTCGGGCGAGCTGGCCAAGGGGCAGAAGGTGACCCTGAAGGCCACGCTCTCCAGCGCGGGCGTCGCGCCCGGCACGGTCAAGACCGGCACGCTCCTCGTCCGGTCGGCCAGCGGCCGGCAGCCGACCATCGAGATCAAGGTCTCGGTCGTGGTGCCGAAGCTGCAGGTCGCCATCGACACGGGCGCCACGAAGAACGTGGTCGACGGCGCCGGTGACACCTGGACGCCGGACAAGAAGTACGCGGCGGGCAGCTACGGCTACGTGGCCACCTCGACCAGCACGTCGAGCACGTCCAAGACCATCGCGGGCACCGCCGACCAGGCGCTGTTCAGGACCGCCAGGGAGAAGATGCTGGAGTACCGCTTCGACAACGTGCCCGCCGGCACGTACACGGTCGAGCTGGACTTCGCCGATCTGAAGAGCACGCAGCCGGGCAAGCGGGTCTTCGACGTCCTCGTCGAGGGGCAGCTGGCGATCCCGGCGCTCGACCTGGCCCTGGAGGCGGGCACGTACACGGCGGTGAGCAGGCAGTACACGGTGAAGGTCACCGACGGCCAGCTCAACGTGCGCTTCGCCACCCGGCAGGGCGCCACGATCGTGAACGCCGTCCGCATCTCGGAGCGCCCCGACCGGGCGACCCCGTAGCGGCCCACGGGTGCCCCCGGGCTGTCACGGCCCGGGGGCATCTGTTACTGGTTAGTACATGAGACGCGTGCGGCTCCAGCGGGATCTTCCCGTTCCGATGCCCGACGGCGTGACACTCCTGGCCGACCATTACGCCCCGGCCGGAGGCGAACGGGCACCCGTCATCCTGATGCGCTCCCCGTACGGCCGGCGCGGCCTGTTCGGCTGGTACTACGGCCGCGGCTTCGCGCGGCACGGCTTCCACGTCGTCATCCAGAGCTGCCGCGGCGGCTTCGGCTCCGGCGGGCTGCTCGACCCGCTCGGCGACGAGCACGACGACGGCCTGGCCACCATCGCCTGGCTGCGCAAGCAGGCCTGGTACGGCGGCTCGTTCGCGATGTTCGGCCCCTCCTACCTCGGCTACGCGCAGTGGGCCGTCGCGCCCTACGCCGGGCCCGAGCTGAAGGCCATGGCCACGCAGATCACCGCCTCCCAGTTCAGGGACGCGGCGTACGTGGGCGGCGCGTTCGCGCTGGAGTCGACGCTGAGCTGGACCACGCTCACCGACGGCATGTCGCGCCGGTTCGGCGGCGCCGCCCTGCTGACCGCGCCCCGGCTGACCCGCAGGGCGGTCCTGTCCGGCCGCCCCGTGGCCGAGCTGGACCTGGCCTCGGCCGGGCGGCCGCTCCGGTTCTACCAGGACCTGCTCATGCACCACGCCCACCCGGACGTCCCCTACTGGGACAAACGTGACTTCTCACCGCAGGTGGGCGAGGTGGAGGCGGCCGTCACCATGCTGGGCGGCTGGTACGACGTCTTCCTGCCGTGGCAGCTCAAGGACTACACGGCGATGCGGGCCGCGGGGCGGCGGCCGTACCTGACGATCGGGCCCTGGTACCACATCGACACCCGGCACGGGCGGCCCGCCATGGCCGAGTCGCTGGCCTGGTTCCGCGCGCACCTGCTGGGCGACCGCTCCGGGCTGCGGCCCGACCCCGTGCGCCTGTACGTGACGGGGGCCGAGGAGTGGCGCGACCTCCCCGACTGGCCGCCGCCGGGGATGCGGGAGCAGCGCTGGCACCTGCAGCACGGCTTCGGGCTGGGGACGGACGGGCCCCTGGACACCTCGCCCGACCGGTTCCGGTACCACCCCTCCCATCCGACGCCGGTGATCGGCGGGCCGGTCCTGCTCGGCGACTCCCGGCCGCGTGATCAGCGGCGGCTGGAACAGCGGCGCGACGTGCTGGTGTACAGTTCGGCGGCACTGGAGTCGGACGTGGAGATGATCGGGCCGGTGCGGGGCGAGCTGTTCGTGCGGTCGAGCACGCCGTACGTGGACGTGGTGGTGCGGGTGTGCGACGTGCACCCGGACGGGCGCTCGTTCAACGTGTGCGAGGGTGTGCGCCGCCTTTCGGCGTCGGACTCCCTGGACGGGGTACGGCGGGTCTCCGTGGACCTGTGGCCGATCGCGCACCGGTTCGGGCGCGACCACCGGATCAGGGTGCACGTGGCAGCCGGGGCGTACCCGACGATCGCCCGCAATCCCGGCAACGGCGACCCGCTCGGCGGGGGCGACGGCGCGATGGTGCCCGCCGACGTCGAGGTGTTCCACTCCCCCGACCGTCCCTCCGCCGTGGTGCTGCCGCTGTGCGCGCCTCGCGGTTGATGTCGCTGGTCCTGCTGCTGCAGGGCCGGGGCGGGATGACGGCGGCCGAGCTGGCCAAGGAGCTGGAGGTCTCCGAGCGGACCGTGCACCGGGACGTGCTCGCGCTGTCGGAGGCGGGCGTGCCCGTCTACGCCGACCGGGGACGGGGCGGCGGCTACCGGCTGCTGGACGGGTACCGGACGCGGCTGACCGGGCTGGACCGGGCCGAGGCGGAGGCGCTGTTCCTGTCGGGGGTGCCGGCGGCGCTGCGGGAGATGGGGCTGGAGGAGGTGGCGGCCACGGCCCGGCTGAAGGCCGCCGCCGCGCTCTCCCCCGCGCTGCGGGACGCGCCGGCCGTCGCGGCGCAGCGCTTCCACCTGGACGCGCCCGGCTGGTTCGTCGGCGACGACCCGCCGCCGGAGGCGCTCGCGCCGCTGGCCAGGGCCGTGTGGAACGACCGCCGCGTCTCGGCCGTCTACAAGGGGAAGGTGCGCACGCTGGAGCCGTACGGGCTGGTGCTCAAGGCGGGCGCCTGGTACCTGGCCGCGCGGCTCGGGACCCGGTTCCTGATCTTCCGGGTGCACCGGTTCGGCGCGGTGTCCGTGCTCGCCGAGCCGTTCGGCCGGGAGCCCTCCTTCGACCTGGCCGCCTTCTGGGCGGAGCAGTCGGCGGAGTTCAGCCGGTCGCTGCTGCGGGACGTGGTCACGCTGCGGCTCAGCGAGCACGGGGTGCGGATGCTGCGGCACATCGCCGACCCGGCCGCGCTCGACGACGCGCTCGCCTCGCTCCAGCCGGACGGGACGGTGCGGCTGGCGGTGGAGTCGGTGCCGGTGGCGTACTCGCAGGTGCTGCGGTTCGGGCCGGAGGCGGAGGTGCTGGACCCGCCCGAGCTGCGGGAACTGGTCGCCGACGCCGCCGCCCGCACGTCCGCCCTCTACCGGCCCTGACCGGCCTTCAGCGGTACTCGGCCGGGTCGGTGTCCTTGCCCGGCTCCCGTCCCTCCGTGATGAAGCTCCACACCCGCGGGCGGCTGCCGTCCACGTCCGTGAAGCCGTACGCGCCGGCCAGGTCCTCGCTGGAGACCGACCTGCCCGACCAGCGCTGCCGGTCGGGGTCGGTGGCGAGGGCGGCGACGCCTCTGCCGACGTACGCGGGGGTCTCGGAGACCATCCAGGTGACGTCCACCTTCGCCTCGCGCCAGTTGTCCTCGGTGACGCCGAAGTTGTCGAGCATGGCCTCCGAGCGCAGGAACCCCGGCGTCACCGCCACCGCGGTCCCCCCGTACGGGCGCAGCTCGCGCGACCAGGCGAAGGCCAGCCGGTTCACCGAGACCTTGGCCAGGTCGTAGTAGACGTTCTCGCGGTAGCGGGTCTCGTTGAAGGCCCAGGTGCCGTCGGTGACCTCGACGACCAGGCCGCCCTCGTTCCTGATCAGCAGCGGGAGCAGGTGGCGGCTGCTGATGATGTGCGTGTCGACCGCCAGCCTGAGCAGCCGGAAGCCCTTGTCCATGTCGTGCTTCCAGACCGGGGTGTCCCAGGCCCAGAGGTGGTCGCTGCCCCACACGTCGTTCACCAGCACGTCGAGCCTGCCCTGCTCGCGCTCCACCCGCTCGGCCAGCGCCTCGACCTGGCCGGGCTCCAGGTGGTCGACCTGGACCGCGATGCCCGTCCCGCCGGCCGCGGTCACCAGCTCCGCCGTCTCCTCGATGGTCTCCGGCCGGTTCATCTCCGAACGCCGCTCCCGCGTGCTCCTGCCCGTGCAGTAGACCGTCGCGCCGGCCGCGCCCAGCGCCACCGCGATGCCCCGTCCCGTTCCGCGGGTCGCCCCCGCCACCAAAGCAATCATGTGGCCGATCGTTCCCCGGATACCCGACATCTCATGTCATGTTTTTTCGTATAACCCTGTGATAAGTACGGAGTTACTATGAACAGCGAATTCGAGCTCCGCGGGGTCAACCATGTCGCGCTGGTCTGCTCGGACATGAAGCAGACCGTCGACTTCTACTCGGGCGTGCTGGGCATGCCGCTGATCAAGACGATCGAGCTGCCCATGGGCTGGGGCCAGCACTTCTTCTTCGACTGCGGGGGCGGGAACGCGCTGGCGTTCTTCTGGTTCCCGGACGCGCCGGAGGGCGTGCCGGGAGTGTCGGCGCCGAAGAACCTGCCGGATCGGGGGGAACTGCTGTCGGCGGTCGGGTCGATGAACCACATCGCCTTCGACGTGCCGCCGGAGCGGATCGAGGAGTACCGGGAACGGCTCGTGGCCAAGGGGGTGGACGTGGGGGTGGTGCTCAACCACGACGACAGCGAGTTCGGGGTGGCGCCGGAGATGCACGACGGGGTGTTCGTCAGGTCGATCTACTTCAAGGATCCCGATGGGGTGCTGGTGGAGTTCGCGGCCTGGACGCGCCGGGTGGGGCAGCCGGGGGACGTCCACCACGACCCCAGAACCGCCGCCGACCGCACCGTCTGACCCACGAACGCGGGCACCTCGCGCCCGTGGAGGGCTGGGCACCGACGACAGCGCCGACCTCCACCGCACCCCGACCCGCCGACGCGGCGCTCCGAAGCGCCACCCCACGACGGCCCTACGCCATGCGCCACGGCACGCGCCGCCCGGTGATGGCCCCACGCCGCCGCCCAAGCACCGCCCCACGACGGTCCGCCCGTCCGGTCCCGTTATCCGGAGACTCGCCGGTGCGGTGGCTTGGTGGGGTGCGGGACCGTTCGTCGCGGGGAAGGGACCATTCGGCGATCAGGGGGAGGCGTGCGGCGGGTGAGTGTTTATGGTTTCTGTGGCGACGCGTGTGGCCCCCTTTCAAGGGCCGAAGATTTAGGCCAAACCGTAATATTGCCGACATTTGGATTAATACCGCCGTAAAGCTACTCTCCCTCCATTGACTACCCGTCAGGAACCGGTCACAGCCGGCTCCAGATCCACTCATCGGAGGGTTGATGACTACCGGGGAACCCGGGCAGCCACGCACCGACCGCAGCCCCTGGAACTGGCTGCTGATCCTGCCCATCGTGCTGCCGCTGCTGACGTTCCTGTTCAACGCCGACGAGCCCCGCCTGCTGGGCTTCCCGCTCTTCTACTGGCTCCAGCTGGCCTTCATCGTGGTCGGCGTCGTGTCCACGACCATCGTCTACAGGATGACCAAGTGAGCGCGCACACGACCGAGCTGGTCGTCTTCGTGCTGCTGTTCCTCCTGGTCACCGTCATGGGGTTCGTCGCCGCGCGGTGGCGGCGGCCGAACGACCTGGCCAGCCTCAACGAGTGGGGGCTCGGCGGGCGCAGCTTCGGGTCCTGGATCACGTGGTTCCTGGTGGGCGGCGACCTCTACACCGCCTACACGTTCGTGGCGGTGCCGGCGCTGGTGTTCGGCTCCGGCGCGATCGGGTTCTACGCGCTGCCGTACACGGTCGTGGTGTACCCGCTGGTGTTCCTGGTGCTGGCGCGGATGTGGTCGGTGTCGCACGTGCACGGGTTCGTCACCCCTGCCGACTTCGTCCGGGCTCGCTTCGGGTCTCCGACGCTGGCGCTGGTGATCGCGATCACCGGGCTGGTGGCGACGATGCCGTACATCGCGCTCCAGCTCATCGGCATCGAGTCGGTGCTGAAGGCGATGGGCATCACCGGGCACCTGCCGATCGTGATCGCGTTCGCGATCCTGGCCGCGTACACCTACCAGTCGGGCCTGCGGGCGCCCGCGCTGATCGCGTTCGTGAAGGACACGCTGATCTACATCGTGATCCTGGCGGCCGTCATCTACATCCCGGCCAAGCTGGGCGGCTGGGACTCGATCTTCGACGCGGCCAAGGCCAAGTTCGACGCCACCCCGGCACCGGGCGACGGCATCATCCTGAACGCCAACAACCAGCTCCAGTACGTGACGCTGGCCTTCGGCTCGGCGCTGGCGCTGTTCCTCTACCCGCACAGCCTCACCGGCGTGCTGGCCTCGAAGAACCGCAACGTCATCAAGCGGAACATGACCGCGCTGCCCGCCTACAGCTTCGTGCTCGGCCTGATCGCGCTGCTCGGCTTCATGGCCATCGCGGCCGGCGTCAAGCCGGTGATGACCAACGGCAAGGCCGACAACAACACGATCGTGCCCCTGCTGTTCGACAAGATGTTCCCCGACTGGTTCACGGGCGTCGCGTACGCGGCCGTCGGCATCGGCGCGCTCGTCCCCGCGGCGATCATGTCGATCGCGGCGGCGAACCTGTTCACCCGCAACATCTACCGCGAGTACTTCAACAAGACCGCCAGCGACCGCGAGGAGGCCAACGTCTCCAAGATCGTGTCGCTGCTGGTCAAGGTGGGCGCGGTGCTGTGCATCCTGCTGCTCGACCCGCAGTTCTCGATCGACCTGCAGCTCATCGGCGGCGTGATCATCCTGCAGACGCTGCCGGCGGTGGCGCTGGGCCTGTACACGCGGTGGTTCCACAAGGGCGGCCTGATCGCGGGCTGGGCGGCCGGCCTGGTGGCGGGCATGTGGATGCTGTACCTCATCCCGAACCCGGCCAACGGCAAGCTGCACTTCGGCGGCTCGGCGTTCGCGCTGTCGAACCTGGGCTTCGACACCAAGATGACGATCTACCCCGGGTTCGTGGCGGTGGCCGTGAACGTGCTGGTGGCGGCGCTGGCCACGCTGCTGTTCCGGGCGACCAAGGTGGCCGACGGCGAGGACGCGACGGCTCGCGACGAGTACTTCGCCGACGAGGGCGACCCGAAGGTCAAGGACCTGGATCTGACCGGCTCGCACTGACCCCCCGCTGACGGCCCGTCCTGCCACGAGCGGGGCGGGCCGTCAGTCGTGCGGGTAGGCGGGGTTGGCGACCGCCAGCTTCGCCCGTACGGCCTGCTCCAGGGCGGTGACGAGCGCGTGGTCGTCCTCGATCCGGCCCTCGCGGATGGCGGCGGCCAGCTCGGCGTCGTCGGCCATGCCGAGCGCGGCCAGCCGCGCCGCGTGCTCGCGGGCCTGCTCCGGGCCGAGCGTGATCTCCCGTTCCACCATGCCGAGCACGTTGATCGCCACCCGCGCGTGGAAGCGCACCCGCCCGTCCACGGCCGGGAGCACGTCGCTCTGGAGGAAGTCGCGGACGGCGGCCACGAGCTGGGCCGCCGTCGGCACGTCGTGCGGAGCAGATGTCATCTGTTTTCTCCTCAAGGCACTATTTATTCGCGTCCGATCGATGAACGGCTAGCCTGCGGCCATGCGCACAGAGTCTCCCACCGCCTCCCCCCTGGGCCCGCCCCCGGCGCTCGGGCCCCGGCTCATCCGGGCCGAGCTGTTCGTCGTGTTCTCGGTCTCCCTCGGCGCCAGCGGCCTGCTGGCGCTGCTGCGGCTGATCGGCTCGCTCACGGCGCCCGAGCAGCTGAAGGGCCAGCAGGCCGTGCTGGTCCGGTCGATGGCGCCCGGGCGGCCGTGGCTGGACCTGGCGCTGCAGCTCGCCGACATCGCCGTCAGCGTGGCGCCGGTCGCGCTGGTGGCGTACCTGATGGTGCGCTCCGGGGAGTCGCTGCGCACGATCGGCGTGGACTTCCGGGAGAAGGGCCGCGACACGGTGCGCGGGGCGGTGCTGGCGGCCGCGATCGGCGGCACGGGGCTGGCGTTCTACCTCGTCGTGTGGGCCACGGGCGTGAACCTGACCGTCGTCGCCGGCCAGCTCCCCCAGGTGTGGTGGCAGGTCCCGGTGCTGCTGCTCGCGGCGGCGCAGAACGGGGTGCTGGAGGAGGTGCTCGTCGCCGGGTACCTGCTGCACCGGCTCGGGCAGGCCGGGTGGACGCCGTGGAAGGCGGTCGCGGTGTCGGCGCTGCTGCGGGGGTCGTACCACCTGTATCAGGGGTTCGGCGGATTCGTCGGGAACGTCGTGATGGGTCTGGTGTTCGGGCGGCTCTACCAGCGCTGGGGGCGCGCGATGCCGCTGGTGGTGGCGCACACGCTGATCGACGCCGTCGCCTTCGTCGGGTACGCCTTCCTGCACGGCCGCGTGAGCTGGCTGCCCTGAAACCGTCCCGAAACCGTTGACCTGACAACTGGTTTCGGGTGAGATCCGGAACATGAGCTTCGCCGTTCCCGACGGTGTCCGGCCGGTCCGCGACGCCGTCCACGCGTTCATGACCGAGCGGGTGGAGCCGGCCGAGCCGGTGCTGCACGCGGGCGGGCCCGAGGCCGCGGCGGCCCTGGACGAGCTGCGGGCCGAGGCCAGGAAGGAGGGCCTGTGGGCGCTCGGCCACCCGCGTGAGCTGGGCGGCGGCGGCCTGCCGTTCCTCGATTACGTCTACGTCAACGAGGTGCAGGGCCGCAGCGAGTACGGGCAGCTCGCGCTGGGCACGTTCACGCTGCAGGACTCGCTGATGCTGCACGAGCACGCCTCCCCCGAGCAGCGCGAGCGCTACCTCGAACCGCTCGTGCGGGGCGACATCTGGCCCAGCTTCGCCATGACCGAGCCGTCGATCTCCAGCAGCGACCCCACCCAGATCAGGACCGCCGCGGTGCTCGACGGGGACGAATGGGTGATCAACGGTCACAAGTGGTTCACGACCGGGGCCTCGCGGGCCGCGTACACGACCGTGATGTGCCGGACCGAGCAGGACGCGCCGCCCCACCTGGCCTTCTCCATGATCCTCGTGCCGACGGACACGCCCGGCTACCGCATCGTCCGCGAGACGCCCGTGCTGGGGCTCGACGGGGCGCACTGCGAGGTCCGGTACGAGGACGTCCGCGTCCCCGCCGCCAACCTGCTCGGCCCGCGCGGCCACGGGTTCGTCATCGCGCAGCGGCGGCTCGGCCCCGGCCGGATCTTCCACTGCATGCGCTGGCTCGGACAGGCGCAGCGGGCGTTCGACCTGATGTGCCGCAGGTTGCAGGAGCGGACCGCGTTCGGCGAGCCGCTGGCCGGGAAGCAGCTCATGCGCCAGCACGTGTTCGACTCCTACGCCGAGATCCAGGCCGCCCGGCTGCTCACGCTCCACGCCGCCGAGGCCATCGACGCGGGCTCGCAGGCCCGGGTCGAGATCGGCGCGATCAAGGTGGTCGGGGCGCGCACGCTGCACAACGTGATCGACCGGGCCATCCAGGTGTACGGCGCCGCCGGGCTCACCCCCGACACGCCCCTGGACCGGATGTACCGGCACGCGCGGGCCGGGCGGATCTACGACGGGCCCGACGAGGTGCACATCGACGCGGTGGGGCGGCGCATCCTGGGCGAGTACGCGGCGGGCGGCAACTGGGAGTTCGGCCTGCGATGACCCGGCTCCACGAGATCGTCGGCGAGGTGTTCGGGGCAGACGCGTCGGTGCCCTTCAGCGCCCGGCTGCCCGGCGGGGCGTCCCGGGAGACCTGGGCCCTCGACGTCGTCACGGGCTCCGAGCGGCACGAGCTGATCCTGCGGCTCGACTCCCCCGGGGCCGCGCTGGAGGCCGGCGCCCCGCTCGCGTCGGAGGCCGCGCTCATGCGGGCCGCGTCCGGCGCCGGGGTGCCGGTGCCCGCGATCGTCGCCGCCGGGGAGTCGTACATCCTCATGACCCGCGTGGCCGGCGAGACCATCCCGCGCAGGATCCTGCGCGACGACGCCTACGCGGCGGCGCGGCCCCTGCTGGCCGGGCAGTGCGGGCGGGCTCTGGCCGCGATCCACCGCATGCCGCCCGGCTGCCTGGCGCAGGAGGGGGCGGAGGATCCGCTGCGGCGCTGGCGGGACGTGCTGGACCTGCTGGGCGAGCCGCACCCGGTGTTCGAGCTGGCGCTGCGCCGGCTGGCCGCCGACCGGCCCATCGACCGGCCCACCGGCACGCGGCGCACGGTCGTGCACGGCGACTTCCGCAACGGCAACCTCATCGTCGGGCCCGACGGCATCAGGGCGGTGCTCGACTGGGAGCTCGCCCACCTCGGCGACCCCCTCGAAGACCTCGGCTGGCTCTGCGTGAAGGCGTGGCGGTTCGGCTCGCCGCTGCCGGTCGGCGGCTTCGGCGCCTACGACGAGCTGATCGACGCGTACGAGGCCGCCGGCGGGGACCCGGTGGACCGGGACGCGCTGCGCTGGTGGGAGACGTTCGGCGTGCTCAAGTGGGGGATCATCTGCGTCATGCAGACCATGCGGCACCTGCGCGGCGGCGCCCGGTCGGTGGAGCTGGCCGCGATCGGCCGGCGCGTGTGCGAGAACGAGTGGGACCTGCTGCGCATGCTCCGGGGAAAACCCGTTGCCCCGGCGTGACCCCGGACCGCACGCTTGACCGGTGGCCATCCTGGAAGCGTCCCATCTGGTCAAGCGGTTCGGCGGGGTCACCGCCGTGCGCGACCTCAGCCTCACCGTGGGCGAGGGCGAGGTCGTCGGCCTGCTGGGCCCCAACGGCGCGGGCAAGTCGACCACCCTCCACATGCTGCTCGGCCTGATCACCCCCGACGCGGGCACGATCCGGCTGTTCGGCCTCGAGCTGGCCCGGCACCGCACCGAGACGCTCAGCCAGGTCAACTTCGCCGCCAGCTACGTGGACCTGCCCGGCGTGCTGCACGTGCACGAGGTGCTCGACGCGTTCGCCCGGCTCTACGCGCTGCGCCACCCGCGCCGCCGGGTGGAGGAGATGATCGAGCTGTTCGAGCTGGGCCCGCTGCGCAGGCGGAAGGTGATGGACCTGTCGTCGGGCCAGCGCACCCGCGTGCACCTCGCCAAGGCGCTGCTCAACGCGCCCAGGCTGCTGGTGCTCGACGAGCCCACGGCCAACCTCGACCCCGACGCCGGCGACCGGGTCCGCAGCCTGCTGTCCCGCCTGGCCAGGGAGGAGGGCAGCGCCATGCTGATCACCTCGCACAACATGCGCGAGGTCGAGCGCATGTGCGACCGGATCCACTTCATGGCGGACGGCGTCGTCGTGGCCGCCGGCAGCGCCAAGGAGCTGGCCGGCCACTACGGGGCCGAGGACCTGGAAGAGGTGTTCCTGAAGGTGGCACGCGGATGACTACGGTGACTCTGCCCCCGTTGAGCCTGGCCGCCCGGCGCACGCGCGTCATGGGTGTGGTCCGGCGCGACTTCGCGGCGCTGCGGCGCAGCCCGGTCAGGATGTTCGAGATCCTGTTCTGGCCGACGATCGAGCTGGTGCTGTGGGGCTTCGTGACGCTGTTCCTGCAGGCGCAGCGCGTGCCGTTCGTGGTGGCGTTCCTGCTCGGGGCGGTGCTGCTCTGGCAGGTGCTGCAGAAGGCCAGCAACGAGATCTCGATCGCGTTCCTGGAGGACATCTGGTCGCGCAACCTGCTCAACGTGCAGGTCAGCCCGCTGTCGAGCGTCGAATACCTGGCGGGGCTCGTCCTGTTCTCGCTGGGCAAGGTGGCGTTCGCGGTCGCGGTGATGGCCGGGCTGGCCCTCGGCCTCTACGGGTTCGGGCTGTCGAGCATGGGCGTGGGGCTGGTGCCGTTCATGGGGATCCTGCTCGTCCTCGGCTGGTCGCTGGGCCTGGTCGGCATCGCGGCGGTGCTCCGCTTCGGTGAGAACGCACAGGTGATCGCCTGGTCGCTGGTGTTCGTGGTGCAGCCGCTGGCCGGGATCTTCTACCCGATCTCGGTGCTGCCGGAGCCGCTGCGGACGATCTCGTGGCTGCTGCCGGCCTCGCACGTGTTCGAGGGCATGCGCACGGTCATGGGCGGCGGCGCGGTGCCGTGGGACCGGCTGGCCTGGGCGGGCGGGCTCAACGTGGTCTACCTGGCCGGCACGGTGGGGCTGTTCGCCTGGGCGCTCAGGTATGCCCGGCGGCATGGGAAGCTCTCCCGTTTCGGGGACTGACGGCGGGCTGCCGGACGAGGGCCGCGGCGATCACGTCCACCAGGCCCTCGACCACCTGTACGCGGTCCACCTCGGGGTGCTCCAGCCACCAGTCGCCGGTCGTCTGCACCATGCCGACGAACGCGTGCCCCAGCACCTGCGCCCGCACCGGGTCGGGCACCGCGCGCTCGCCGGCCAGCAGGCCGCCGAGCTCCTCGCCCAGCCCCCGCACGAGCGCGGTCATGTGGGAGCGGAACCTGGAGTCCTCGGCGCTGGCCCGGTGGAACAGGAACCGGTAGAGGTTGCGGTTGGCCGAGATCAGGTCGAGGTAGACGCCGATGGTCGCCCGCGCCCGGCCCCGCAGGTCGGCGCCAGGGGCGACGAGCTCGGGACGCAGCTGGGCGATGACCGTGCGCACGTGGCGGTCGGCCAGCGCCTCGTAGAGGCCGCTCTTGTCGCCGAAGTGGCGGTAGAGGATGGGCTTGGTGATGCCGGCCTCGGCGGCGATGGCCGCCATCGAGACCTCGGGGCCCTGGGTCAGGATGACCCGGTCGGCTGCGTCGAGCAGCGCTCTGCGCCGGTCGGGGTCCCGTCCACTCACCCGCCCAGGATAGGCCGCCCCGGAATCCGCCCTTCACCTGCCCAGGACGGACCGCAACCGGCCGGGCAGCAGCGCCGAGAGCACCAGGAGCGCGCCGATGATCGTGTAGAGGCCGGTCATCCCGGCCATCGTGCCGGGCGGCTCGGTCAGCTCGGCCCAGGGGACGCCGTTCGGCTGCGACCACGGCAGGCCGCCCTCCCGCGCCCAGGGCAGGCTGCCCGCCACGCCGAGCGCGGCGTTCAGGTCGAGGGCGAACACGGCCCCCGCCGCCGCCAGCGGGATGCCGCAGCCGAGGGCCGCCGCGGGCCAGGCGGTCAGGAGGGTGACGATGACGGCCACCACGATCAGGTAGCCGAGCGCCGCGGGCGACGGGCCGAACGTGGCGCTGCTCGTACGCAGGGCTCTGGCGGCCGCCTCGGTCAGGTAGTAGACGGGCACGAGGGCGGCCACGCCTGCGGCGGCTCCCACCAGATGTCGATTCTCACGGGTCACACCGCCTTCGTCCCCGCCTCGTACGCCGATTACGCACGTCAGACCGCTGTCCACTGGCAGCGCGGCCGCCTTTACGTCGTAGATCACACGTTCGCCTCGAAATCGCTAAATTACTGGAAAATACTGGGACTGTTGGTACGCTCGCGCCATGAGTGACCGGCTGGACGATCTCGAACGGCGGATCGACGAGCTCCGGGCGGGCGTGCGCAAGGCGATGCGGGTCAGGGACGGCGCCACGGCCCGCGCCCTGCGCGCCGAGCTGCGTACCGCGGAGCGCGAATGGGACGCCCTCGTGAGCGGCGAGCCGGCTCAGGCCAAGCCGGAGCCACCGCGCCTGGTGACCGTGCGCGAGCAGGTGAACCAGGGGCTGCGGCTGCTCGGCGCGGCCGCCCAGCCGCGGCTCGTCGTGGCCGTCAGCGACGTGTTCTTCGGCGGCACGATCCGCAGCGCCCAGCTCACCAGCCTGCGCAGGGACGAGGAGCGCTCGTTCCGGTCGTCGCCGCACGGGCGGCCGTACTACCTGTGCGCCGCGCTGACCGACCGCCTCTCCCCCGCCCGGGGGCTGCTCACGCTCAGCACCTGGCCGCTGGAGCGGCGGGTGGTCGGTCCGCTCAGCCCTCGCGTCGACTTCCTGACCTGCGCCATCGCGGTGGCCTCGCACGAGTCGGCCGACGGGCGGGCCGACCGGTTACTCCTGCGGATGGCCAGGAACATCCCCGGCGCCACTGACGGCACGCTGGGCCCGTCCGACCCGGATCGGGTGATCGAGGCGGCCCGCGCCGAGCTGCGCGTGCACGGCGACCGCGACACGCGGGATCGCGCCGAGCTGGCAGAACGCGCCGCGGCGCAGCTCGGTGACGCCGCCCGCCTGTTCGGCGCCGCTACGCTGAGCACGATCAAGAAGGAGAACGCGAAGTGAGCGGCTTGAAGCGCGAGGGCGAACACATCCAGCGGCTTGACGCGTTGCGCGGCACGACGCCGCCCCGCCCGCACGACGCCCGCGCCATCGCGGCCCTGGCCGCCAACCCCGGCTGCACCCGCCGGGCCCTGCTCGACGGCGCCGGCATCGACAAGGACGCCGCCGCCCGCCACCTCGGCTTCCCGGCGCCGTTCGGCCAGTCGCCGTTCGCGATCACGCGCGGCAACATGTTCGAGGCGCTGGTCAAGGCCGACGGGTGCGCGGAGCTGCTGCGGATGCTACGCGAGCTGCTGCGCCTGCCGGTCGCCGAGGTCGCCTACCACGACGTCGAGAACGTCGGCGCCCACCTGCGCCACGCCCACACCCGCGCGCTGATCGACCGCGCGGCCCGCGACGGCCAGGACGCGGGCACGCTGTACGACCACCCGCTGCTCACCCTGGAGATCGCCGGTCACACCGCCTACCTGGAGCCCGATGTGGTGGCCTTCCAGCTCGGCGGCCGGTTCCACATCGTGGAGATCAAGTCGTTCGCGGTGATCGACGGTCAGGCCGACCCGGCGGCGGTGGCCGCGGCCGCGCGGCAGGCGGCGGTGTACGTGCTGGCGCTGCGCACGCTCCTGGAGGAGCTGGGCCACGACCCGGCCAAGGTCTCGCACGACGTGGTCCTGGTCTGCCCCGAGAACTTCGCCAACCGGCCTGTCGCGACCCTCGTCGACGTGCGCAAGCAGATGGCCGTGCTGCGCCGCCAGCTCACCCGGATGACCACACTCGACCGGCTGCTCGAAGGGCTGCCCGACGACCTCACGTTCGACCTGCGGCCCGGCGAGGACGGGCGGCCCACCCGGCCCGTCGCCGAGCTGGGCGACGCGCTGCGCAGGGCGACCGCCCGCTACGCGCCCGACTGCATGTCCGCGTGCGACCTGTGCTTCTTCTGCCGCGACGAGGCCCGCCAGGAGGGCGCCTCCGACCTGCTCGGCCGGCAGGTGCGCGACGAGCTGGGCGGGGTGGCCTCGGTGGCGGAGGCGCTCGGGCTGGCCGACGGCGCCCACGACCCCGCCGAGGGCCAGGAGGAGATCGCCCGGCTGCTCCGCAACGCCGAACGCCTGCGCAGGGAGTGCCTCACGTGAGCATGCTGACCTCGCTCGCGCGGCTGCGGGCCCTGGAGGAGGGCATCGCGCAGCCCGTCGCGACCGTCAGGCACTGCCATCTGTCGGAGCGGCCGATGGTGTTCATCCCGCTCAAGCTCTCGGGCGAGGCCGCCGCGCCGCTGGCCGCCATGCTCGGCACCGACCGGGACCGGCCGCGCCTGCTCGTGGTGACCCAGCCGCGCAACCGCGACCTGCGCTTCGCCTGGGCCGCCGAGCTGGCCGGGGTGCTGCTGCCGTACGTCGAGGGCTTCATGGCCGACACCGAGACGGTGGAGCGCAAGAACGCCGACCCCTACGAGCGCGTGCTGGACGCGCCGCAGCTCATCGTGCCCAACCAGACCGGGGTGGCCTTCACCAGGCTGCTCGGCCGCTCCACGCGCTTCCGCCGGGCCGACGGGCCCTATCCGGTGCCCGAGGCGGTGCCGCTGCTGGGGCGGTGGCTGACGTACTTCGCGGAGCGGGCCGCGTACCCGGGCTCGTCGATGATGCTGGCCGCGACCGAGGAGCTGGGCCGGCACTGGGCGAGCGGGCAGAGCTCGCTGGAGGACGCCAACCTGGCCGCGCTGCTGGCCTGGATCACCAGGGGGCCGGACGACGAGGCCGAGGACCCGCTGATCTGGCCGCCCGCCGGGCCCGCGACCGATCCGGGGTTCGACGCGGAGGTGCTGTCGCCGGCGATGGACAGCGAGTCGCCCGAGCGCATCACCGAGGCGCTGCGCACCCAGCTCGAGCCCACGTGGCGGCTCATGTGGCAGGCCGTCGAGCTGCTGGCCGGGCTGGAGGAGGGTTCGAGCGCCGCGCAGCGGTGGGAGCAGGACCGCGGCTCGTTCAGCGGCATGGCGGTGCACATCGCCGAGGGGGCGCCGCCGCAGGCCAGGCGCGACGGGGCGGTGGCCGCCGCGGCCAAGCTGGCCCGCATGGAGCGGGCCCAGGCCGCGTACGACGTGCAGCGCGCCTACGACGACCCCCTGGTCATGGCCGAGTACCGGCTGACCGGGGAGGCGTTCGCGGGCGAGGTGATCGAGACCGTCCCCGACAACACCGAGGGCGAGGGCCGCTCCCGCAAGCTCCGCCCGCTGGTGGTGATCAAGACCGACGACCCGGTACGCCTGGCGCCCGGCACCTCGCTGGGCACCCCGCAGCGCCGCGGCCAGGGCGCCGAGCTCGTGGAGGCCGGCCAGGGCCTGGTCACCCTGAAGATCACCAAAGGCATGGGCCGGGGCAAGACGGCCGCGCCGGGAGCGGTGCCCGAGGTCGGCGAGCGGGTCTGCTACACCTCGCTGACCGACGACTTCCAGGGCTCCCCCCACCTGCCCGACTCCGAGGCCACGCCGTGGACGCACGGCGGGCCGCCGCAGGAGTACGTGCCCGACGACGAGGACGCCCAGGAGGAGTGGTCGTGACCGACAGCCCGGAGCAGGTCATCAGGAACGTCCTCGCCGACCTGCCCCGGCACCGCGGCGTCGTGGTCGACTCGCCGCCCGGCGCGGGCAAGTCCACGCTGGTGGTGCGGGCGGCGGCGCACATCGCGGCGACCGGCGAGCCCCTGATGATCGTCGCCCAGACGAACGAGCAGGTCGACGACCTGGTGACCCGCATCTCCGAGAAGCACCCCCACCTGACCGTGGGACGGCTGTCGGCCGGTGGCTACGTGCCGCCGCTGCGGCTGCTGGAGCTGGCCGGCGTCCGGGTCGGCACCCGGATCCAGGATCTCGGCGACCCGGACATCGTCATCGCGACCGCCGACAAGTGGGCCTGGATCGGCGGCCGGGTGTGGCCGTGGGCGATCGTGGACGAGGCGTACCAGATGCGCTCGGACAAGCTGCTGCGGATCGCGGGGCTGTTCGAGCGGGCGCTGTTCGTGGGCGATCCGGGGCAGCTCGACCCGTTCTCGATCGTGGACGGGGACCGGTGGTCGGGGCTGTCGTGGGATCCGCTGCAGAGCGCGGTGTCGGTGCTGCTGCGCCACAATCCGGACATCCCGGTGCACCGGCTGCCGGTGTCGTGGCGCCTGCCGGCCTCGGCCGCGCCGGTGGTGTCGCAGGCGTTCTACCCGTTCACCGGGTTCCGGTCGGGGACGTCGCACGGCGATCGGCGGCTGGAGCTGGTGACGGGCGGCATGGGGACCGTGCACGACCGGGCGCTGGAGGAGGCCGCCCGGTCGGGGTGGGCGCTGCTGGAGCTGCCCAACCGGCACACCGTGCGTACCGACGGGGAGGCCGTGCAGGCGGTGGCCCTGCTGGCCGAGCGCCTGCTGCAGCGCGGCGCCGTGGCCTCCTCCGAGCAGGGCGAGCGGCCGGTGACGGCGGACCGCATCGCGGTCGGGGCCGCCCACCGCGACCAGGTGGCCGCCATCCGGGCCGCCGGGGTGCCGCCGGAGATCACCGTGGACACCGCGAACCGCCTGCAGGGGCGCGAGTACGACGTGACCGTCGTCCTGCACCCGCTGTCCGGCCGCCGCGACGCCACGGCCTTCCACCTGGAGTCGGGGCGGCTGTGCGTGCTGGCGTCCCGGCACCGGCACGCCTGCGTCGTGGTGGCCCGGGCGGGCATCGCCGAGCTCCTGGACGCCCACCCGTCGGCGGAGCCGGTGCAGCTGGGGGTGCCGGTCAAGTTCCCCGACGGCTGGGAGGCCAACCAGTCGATCCTCGAGCACCTTTCCCACCACCGCGTCTGAGAACGCCGGTCCTCAGACGCGGTGCTGCCAGACGTCGATGACCAGGACGGGGCGCATGCCCGCCGACTCGT
The DNA here is from genome assembly GCF_040675285.1 of Nonomuraea sp. NPDC049625. Classification (NCBI taxonomy): domain Bacteria; kingdom Bacillati; phylum Actinomycetota; class Actinomycetes; order Streptosporangiales; family Streptosporangiaceae; genus Nonomuraea; species Nonomuraea sp. NPDC049625. Next base: position 566,713 of record NZ_JBFAOQ010000005.1, read on the forward strand.
AGAGCCCGAGCGCCGGGGTGGTGTTGTTGGAGTCGACGTGCAGGATCGTGCCCTTGCGGCCGCGCGCCGCGTCGGCGGCGAAGGCGTGGCGGAGCAGGAAGCGCCCCAGACCCCGGCCGCGGAACTCCGGAACGACCGCGAGCGTGGCCACGTAGCCGCAGCCCTCGTCCGGGACGAACTGGTTGTTGGCGATCAGCACCCCGGCGGGGCGGCCGTCGAGGCGGGCCAGGGTGAGCTGGGCCCAGTCCGTCGTCGACTGCGCCTGCCGGCGCGAATACCACACGTCGTAGTCGACCGGCACGAACCCGAAGTGCTCGGCGAAGCCCTCCTGGTGCACCCGGTGCGCCGCGCGCCGCGCGTCGTCGCTCTCCCCCGTGTGCAGGGTCAGCCCGGCGGGCGGAGCGGGCGGCTGCACGGGCCCGTCATGGTCGATGCGCATGCGGTGGAAGCTGGTGCCGGGCGAAAAGCCGCGCGCCTCGGCCGTGGCCCGCTTGGCGGTGTCGGCGCGGTAGATGCCGATGTGCAGGGTGGCGCCGTCGTGGCCGGCCTCGGCGGCCAGCTCGCCGGCCCGTCCGATCACCAGGGGCCAGAGCCGGTCGTCCAGGCCCGCCCGCCCCAGATCAGGGCCGGGCCGTACGATCACCTCGACGTCCACCGTGTCGCTGTCGCCGACGCGGCACGCCCAGGCCCACCCGTCGAGCCGGCCGTCGCCGTCGCGGGCGAGCCAGCCGTCCCTGTCGCGGTCGAAGCCGGGCTCGGCCAGCTCGTCGGCGACGTCGTCGAGCGTCATGTCGGGAGAGCCGATCACCGCGGTGTCGTAGACCGCGATCAGCTCATGGATGGCCGCGGCGTCTTCCACGCGCGGGCGGCCGAGGGTGTGGTGCATAGCGGGGATTGTCCACAAAACACCGGCCGCGCGCCTCCCATTTTTTCCCGAGGCATTTCCCGAGGTCGAAACCGGAGGCGCGCTCGGCCGGGTGCTCAGCCCGCCGCGGGGCTGACGGCCTGCTCGTCCTTGGCGGGCGCCGGGGCGCCGCCGCGCAGCGGGATCTCCTTGACGAACGCGGCCAGCACGGGCACGACGACCGCGAACAGGATGGCCCACCAGAAGACGCCGGAGATGGAGGTCGCCAGCGACTCCAACAGCCCGGTGCGCATCTGCGCGGGCATCTGGGCGACCGCGCCGGGGTCCATCCTGCCGCCGCTCTTGGCCACCCGCTCGGCCGCCTGCTCGCCGAAGCGGGAGGTCAGCTCCGACAGGAAGTGGTTGTTGAAGATCGCCCCGAACAGCGAGACGCCGAACGAGCCCCCGATCGACCTGAAGAACGTGGTGGCGCTGCTGGAGACGCCCAGGTCCTTCTGCTCGACGCTGTTCTGCGCGATGAGCATCGTGGTCTGCATGAGGAAGCCCATGCCGAGGCCGAGCACGGCGATGTAGACACCGGTGACCCAGGAGGCCGTGTGGACGTCCATCGTGGACAGCAGCCACATGCCCACCGCCATGCCGATCCCGCCGAGCACCGGGTAGATCTTGTACTTGCCCGTGACGGTGATCGCCTTGCCCACGAACAGCGACACGACCATCGCGGCGCCCATCATCGGCAGCATCAGCAGGCCGGAGTTGGTGGCCGTGGAGCCCTGCACCATCTGCTGGAACAGCGGCAGGAAGTTGATCGCGCCGAACATGGCGAAGCCCAGCAGGAAGCCGATGATCGAGATCAGCGTGAAGTTGCGGTTGGCGAAGAGCTGCAGCGGCATGATCGGCTCTTCGACCTTCCGCTCGACCACGACGAACAGCGCCAGCGTGACGACGGCGATCGCAACGAGGGTGAGGATCTGCCAGGAGCCCCAGGTGTACTCGTTGCCGCCCCAGGTGGTGATGAGCACCAGGGCGGTGATGCCGACGGACAGCAGGCCCGCGCCCGCCCAGTCGATGCGCACCTTGTTGCGCAGCTTCGGAAGGTGCAGCTGCGTCACGATCATGGCCAGCGCGATCGCGCCGATCGGCAGGTTGACGTAGAAGGCCCAGCGCCAGTCGATGTTGTCGGTGATGAAGCCGCCGACCAGCGGGCCCGCGATCATCGCCAGCGACATGACGCCGGCCATGATGCCCTGGTACTCGCCGCGCTCGCGGGGCGGCACCAGGTCGCCGATGATCGCCATGACGTTCACGATGAGGCCGCCCGCGCCGAGCCCCTGGATCGCGCGGAACGCGATCAGCTCGGCCATGCCGCCCTCCGGCCCGCCGAGCAGCGACGAGCCCGCCATGCCGCAGAGCGCGGAGCCGACCATGAAGATGACGATCGAGATGATGAAGATGGTCTTGCGACCGTACAGGTCGCCGATCTTGCCCCAGATCGGCGTCGAGACGGTCGTGCCCAGCACGTACGCCGTGACGACCCACGACAGATGCGTCAGACCGCCGAGCTCCCCGACGATGCGCGGCATGGCCGTGCCCACGATCATGTTGTCGAGCATCGCCAGGACCATGGCTAACATCAGTCCCGGTAGAACGACCATGACCTCACGGCGTCGTCCGACTGCCTCCGCCACCAGACACCCCCCATGTGCATTTTGGATCTTGCTTACTTGCCGCCCGGCAAGCATAGAATAAGGTAGATACTTACTTGCCGGCCGTCAAGTCGAAAAGGTGTGAAGTGCGGGAAGACACTCGGACCCGGATTCAGGAGATCGCGCTCCGGCTGTTCACCGAGCAGGGATACGAGGCGACGTCACTGCGGGAGATCGCCGAGGAGCTCGGAGTGACGAAGGCCGCCCTGTACTACCACTTCAAGACGAAGGACGACATCGTCACGAGCCTGGTCGGCAACCGGCTGGTCGAGCTCGAGGAGCTCCTGGCGTGGGCCCGGAGCCGGCCGAAGACGCCGGAGACGCGGCGCGAGCTGGTCGAGCGCTACGCCGCGGGGATCAGGCGGACCCAGCACATCGGGGTGGCCAGGTTCCTGGAGCGCAATCAGACCGCCCTGCGTGACCATCCGACGCTCACCAAGACCCGCGAGCTGATGATGGAGCTCGTGGCCGAGCTGAACGAGCCCGGCGCCACGCCCGTCGAGCGCGTCAGCCGGGCGACGGCGCTGTTCGCGATACACGCGGGGAAATGGATGATCGAGGAGGGCCGGCTGTCCGAGGATGAGGTCGACAAGGCCTCCCTGGAGGTCGCCATGCGCCTGCTGGAGCCATAGCTTCCGGACCCCGGACCTCTGACGGGACGATTGACGCACCGTAACGGGGGAAGGGGACTGAGCACGCATCCAGACAGAAGGAGGAGGCCCCGAATGGAGGCCACGATAGCGCTCCGACTGCCCAGGGATGCGGCGAGCGTCCCCCTGATAAGGAAGATGCTGGACGGCACGCTGCGTTCCCTCGGCGTCGATCCGCAGATCCGTGACGACATCGAACTCATGCTCACCGAGGCGTGTTCCAACGTGATCAGACACGCGGAGCCAAGCGACGACTACACGGTCAGCGCGTCCGTACTCGATGACCGGTGCGTCATCAAGGTCATCGACAACGGAGAAGGCTTCGACCCGAACAAGATCATCAACCCCGAGCCGGGCTCCGAGCACGGGCGCGGGCTGCTGATCATGCGCGCGCTCGCCGACGACATCCGGTTCGTCAACAGGCACGAGCACGGCGCGGTGGTCTGCCTGGAGAAGCGGCTGCGGTACGCGCCGGGGGCGGCCGGGCTCCACCTCATGGCCCTGTGAGCCGGCCCGCCCCATCCTTCACAGGCGCGTGTGCCGATCCACCGGCCGAGGTCCGCGGATCCGCGGACCGGGCGGGTGCCCGTGTTCCCTGGAGCGGACGGCACCGAGCAGGAAGCGGCGGCGCGTCCCTGACGTGCTCCCGCTCAGCTCCGCCCGCAACCGGGCGGGAACGGCGTCGCCGCTGCGTTTGAGCGTCAGCCTCGGCTCGCGCCGGGCCAACCTGGCCAGCCGCCGCCACAGGCCGTGCCAGTCGGTCACCATCGAGCCGGCCAGGCACCCGAGGACGACCAGCGCGACCACCGAGATGGCCAGCACGGCAAGGACGATGAGCAGGAGCACGACGGCGAGCGAGCCGATCGTGCCGAGCACCTCCATCATTCGGCGGAGAATGCCCGGCGCCCAGCGCTTTATGCCAATTTTTCGGGATAGATCGTCCTTACTCCAGCGCGCTATCGCTGCGCAGGTCGAACCGCCCCGGCAGGATGTCGAGCCGGCGCAGTATCACGCCCTCGCGCAACGCCCACGGGCACACCTCCAGCCGGTCCACCTCGAACAGGTCCATGGCCGCGTCGGCGACCAGCGCCCCGGCCGCGAGCTGCGCCGCCCGCCCCTCGGACACGCCGGGCAGCTGCGCCCGCTCGGCACCGCCCATGGTGGTCAGCTTGACCGCCCAGTCGGCCATGGCCTGCCTGGACAGCGGGCGGGAGACGTACGGGCCGTCGCTGGACGGCGCCGCTCCCGCGATCCTGGCGAGCTGCTTGAACGTCTTGGAGGTGGCCACCGCGCGGTCGGCCTCGCCGTTCCTGACGACGTCGCCGACCGTGCGGGCGATCTCGGTCCGTACGTGCTTGCGCAGCTTGCGCACCTCCTCGGCGGACGGCGGGTCGGCGGTGAACCAGTCACGCGTCAGCCGCCCGGCGCCCAGCGGCAGCGAGACCGCCACGTCGGGCTCCTCGTCCACACCGGAGGCGATCTCCAGCGAGCCGCCGCCGATGTCGAAGACCAGCAGCCGCCCCGACGACCACCCGTACCACCGCCGCACCGCCAGGAACGTCAGCCTGGCCTCGTCACGCCCGGACAGCACCTCGATGTGCACGCCACTGCGCTCCTCGACCTGTGCCAGGACCTCCTCGCCGTTGGCCGCCTCGCGCACGGCCGAGGTGGCGAAGGCCAGCAGGTCCTCCACCCCCTTGTCCTCCGCCAGGTGCACGGCCTCCTCCACGAAGGCGCCGAGCCGCTCGACGCCCTCGTCACCGAGCCGGTTGTCCTCGCCCAGGTATTCCGTGAGGCGGAGCCCCTCCTTGTGGGAGTAGGCGGGCATGGGCCGGGCGCCCCTGTGGGCGTCGACGACCAGTAAATGGACAGTGTTCGAGCCGATGTCCAGCACGCCGAGTCGCATGGGAAAACGCTACCGTTATGCGGCTTTTACAGCGAAGTTGAGTCGGAAGTGGTTGAGCATGGCCGGCAGCGCCCCCTCCAAGCGTACGGACGGTCTGACTGAGCGCTCGCGCAGGACGGCGTCCAGGAGGGCCGCGGCGGTGAACAGCACGAGGTCCTCCCCCGCGCAGCTCGCGAACCCGGCGCTGAACGGCACGCCCGCCCACTCGCCGCCGCCGTCGCGCCACAGCTCGGGGCGGTAGGAGTCGCCGGGCTCGGCCCGGTTCACGTACGGGCTGTAGATCGCCGCGGTGGTGCCCTCGGGGACGTCCCATTCGGTCGGGCCGACGGCCTCGCGCACGATGGTGATCGTGATGGGCCAGAGCCGCACGGACTCCAGCACGGTGGCCCTCAGGTCGGCGGGCCCCTGATGGGCGGGCTCCTGGTGGGCGGCCAGCGCGAGCGCCCGGTAGGCCGCGGCGGCGGCCCCGTCGAAGGCGAACAGCCAGTGCGGCACCTGCCCCTCGGGATGCACGTCGGCCGCGGCGTGCGCGCGGGCCAGCTCGGCCGCCAGGCTGCCCGGCTCGGCCCGGGCCAGGTGCCCGGCCAGCCGGCGCCGGAAGGCGTTGAACACGTCGGTGCGGAGCCCGCGCAGATCCGACCAGTTGGCGTCGGCGCGCAGCCGGTCGAGCTGCCGGGTGAGGATCACGTCGTCCCGCGCCCCGTCGCCGAGCACGATGCGCCGCACGATCCGCCAGTGCGTGGCGTGGAAGCGCGGCCAGGTCAGCAGCCCGTGGCGGGGCAGCGTGGCGGCCTCCTCCTCGACGACCCGGGCGAAGGGGGCGAAACCGGAGCAGAGCACCTGGTCGTTCAGGGCGCGCCGGCGCTCGCGCAGGCCGGGGTCGCGGGTGATCAGCAGGCCGTCGGGCTGGAAGTGGCCGAGCGCGCCGCGTTTCGCCCTGGCCGCCGGGGTGAAGTCCCGGTCGTCGAGCACCGCGCGCACGTCGCGCGCGGCCAGCGGCAGTATCACCCAGCCGCGTCCGGGCACCCGTACGAGCAGCGGGCCCTCGCCGTGCTCGGCGCGCAGCCGGGCGAGCAGCCGGATCGCCCGGCCGTCGGCGTCGGCGAGCTCCGCCAGCCGCACCGCGTACGGGCGGCGCGCGACGGGGCCCTGCGCGATCGACGGCAGCGCCACCGCGGCGGCCAGGGCCAGGGTCTCTTCGGCCGTGACCCGGGGCAGCCGTGTGATCGTGGACATGTTCCAGGGACTACCCTTCCTTGGTGTCGTGGACACGTTTGGGGGACTTTTGAGCACTTGCTGTGGGCCGAGCAGAGACGGTGCCGCGCAACCGTACGCGGGGCCCTACGCGCAGCCGGTGATCGCCGTGCGGCGGGAGGCGCCGCGCGGGATGGTGCGCGTGCCCGGCGGAACGTTCCTCATGGGCGGCGACGACCCCGACGGGCGGCCCGAGGACGGCGAGGGGCCGGTGCGCGAGGTGCGGCTGGACCCGTTCATGATCGATCCGACGTGCGTGACGAACGCGCAGTTCGCCACGTTCGTGAAGGAGACCGGCTACGTCACGGAGGCCGAGCGGATCGGCTGGTCGTTCGTGTTCGCCCAGTTCGCCACGGGCGGGGTGATGGACGCCAGCGTGCCCGGCGCGCCCTGGTGGGCGGGCGTCGAGGGCGCCTCGTGGCGCTCGCCGGAGGGCCCGGGGTCGTCGGCCGGCGACCGGCAGAACCACCCCGTCGTGCACGTGTCCTGGAACGACGCGACCGCGTACGCCACGTGGGCGGGCAAGCGGCTGCCCACGGAGGCGGAGTGGGAGATGGCCGCCCGCGGCGGCCTGGAGCGCAAGCGCTACCCGTGGGGCGACGAGCTGGCGCCCAAGGGGCGGCAGCGGTGCAACATCTGGCAGGGCCGCTTCCCGGTGGCGCCGAGCAAGGGGACGGTGCCGGTCAAGTCGTTCCAGCCCAACGGGTACGGCCTCTACAACGTCTCCGGCAACGTCTGGGAGTGGACGGCCGACTGGTGGGGCACGGCCTGGGAGGCGTTCGCCGACAACCCGGCCGGTCCCGCGCAGGGCGCGGCGAAGGTGATCCGCGGCGGCTCGTACATGTGCCACGACTCCTACTGCAACCGCTACCGCGTGGCCGCCCGCACCTCCAACACGCCTGACTCCTCCACCGGGCACACGGGTTTCCGCTGTGCGGCCCTAGTCTGATCGCATGTCACGAACCCTGCGACTGTTGATCACCGGCGGCGGCACCGGTGGTCACACCTATCCGGCTCTGACCACCCTGTCGGCCGTCCAGCGGCGTCAGGTGCCCCACGACGTGCTCTGGGTGGGCACGGCCAACGGCCTCGAGGCGCGGATCACGTCCGAGCACGGCATCCCGTTCAAGGCGATCACCACGGGCAAGCTGCGCCGCCGTCCGAACCTCAAGGAGCTGGGCACCAACATCGCCGACGTCTTCCGCATCCCGATCGGGGTGCTGCAGGCGGTGGGGCACGCGGCCCGCTACCTGCCGGACGTGGTGTTGTCGACCGGGGGCTACGTGGCGGTGCCCATCGGGGTCGCGGCCAAGCTGATCCGCCGGCCGCTGGTGATGCACGAGCAGACGACCGTCGTGGGGCTGGCCAACCGCATCCTGGCCAGGCTGGCGACCAGGATCGCGCTGTCACACGAGTCGTCGCTGGACTACTTGCCCGCCTCCGCCCGCTCGAGGGCCGTGGTGACCGGAAACCCGATCAGGCCCGAGCTGCTGCAGGGCAACCGGGCGGCGGCGTACGACCTGTTCGGGCTGACGTTCGAGGTGCCGCTGATCTACGTGACGGGCGGCGCGCAGGGCAGCAAGCAGGTCAACACCCTGATCGCGGAGATCCTGCCGCGGCTGCTGCCGCACGCGCAGGTCGTGCACCAGTGCGGGCCGGCGTGGATCGACCAGATGCGGGCCGTGGCGCTGCCCGTGGACCTGGCCGATCGCTACCATCCGGTGCCGTACGTGGGCGGGGAGCTGGCCGACCTGTTCGCCGCCGCCGACGTGGTGATCTCCCGCAGCGGGGCGGGGACGGTGTCGGAGCTGACCGCCATCGGCAAGCCCTCCGTGCTGGTGCCCCTGATCCCCACCGGGGGTGACGAGCAGCGCAAGAACGCCGCGTACCTGGTGTCGGCGGGGGCGGCCCGGGCCCTGCTGGAGCCGCATCCGACGGCCGAGCAGCTGCTCGCCGAGCTGATGCCGTTGCTGGCCGACCCGGGGCTGCGCCATTCGATGGGGCAGGCGTCGGCCAAGCTCGGCCGCGTGGACGCCGCCGACGCCCTGTGCGACCTCCTCCTGGAAACCGCCCGGCCCACCTGACCAGGCGCCCCCTCGTCCGAAGTGCGGACCGTACTCCGGCTGAGGTCCCTTCGAGGTGAGGAGCATCGGCCGGAGGGCGGGAGCCGCCGGCCGCACTCCGGCCGAGGCCCCTTTGGCGCCACCCCGGCGATCGGCGCGGGCCGCCCCTCCTGCGGCCCCGAGGACACCGGCCGGGGTACGGCGCGTTGGGCGTCACTGGCCGGGCTACGGCGGAGGGGTCAGGGGTCGAGGTAGCGGAAGGCTTCGTGGGCGGAGGTGACGCTTCGCCGCAGCGCCTGCTCCAGCCGGTCCGCGTCCTGCGCCAGCCGCTCCAGCTCCGGCACCGCGAACCCGTCGGCCCCCGTCTCGGCCACCAGTTCCTCGTACTGGTGCAGCCGCCCCCGCAGCTCCTCGATCTGGTGGTGGGCCTGGTACGCGCGCTCGGCGTCCGCGACGTTGGACGCGTAACGTTCCAGCGCCTCGACGCGGGCCAGCACGGCCGCCTCGCTGCTGTCGAGGGCCCGCGCGAGGGGTTCGGCCACGGCCTCCACCTCGGGGGTGAGCCCCTTGGACACGGTCTCCCTGTGCTTGGTGCGCAGCGCGGACAGCTTGGCCAGCAGGCGGGCGATCTCCCACTCCTGGGCGGGCAGCATCACCGCGTTGCTCACGTCGTCGAGCAGGCCCTCGGCGTTGACCCGGGACTCGGTCACGACGGCGATGGCGCGCTGGGCGCGGGCGAGCAGGCGGGCGGAGGCCTCGTCGAGGTCCTCGGTGAGCACGTAGCGGCCCTCGTACCAGCGCAGCTGCTCGTAGACCTCCCGCTCGTACTCCTCCTCGTCGTCGTCGGGCAGGTCGTTGCGGATGAACAGCACGATCATCATGGGGATGCCCAGCAGGACGAGCATCAGCAGGCCGAGACCCCGGCCGACCAGTCCGCTGACGGCCATCATCCCGAAGAGCGCCACCGATCCGAACGCCGCGACTATCCGGTACTGCGCGCTCGACAGGGCCCGCCTCGACTCGGGGGCCCAGCCCTGGCGCATCTTGAGCAGCACCCGCCGGCTCTCCCTGAGCAGTTGCGCGTCATCCGGCGGCACCTCGGGGTCTACCACCACATCCGCCACGAAATCGGATCCTAAGGGAAGTCACCCCCTCAGGTGGCGAAAAGCTTCGTGCGCGGAGCTGACGCTGTCACGAAGCGCTTGTTCAAGGCGGTCGGCGTCGTCGGACAACCGGCTCAGCTCCGGTACGGACGACCCGTCGGCGCCCGACTCGGCGAGGAGCTCCTCGTAACGGGGCAGCTTGGCGCTGAGGCGTTCGATCTGGTGCCGGGCGCGGTAGGCGCGCTCGGCGTCGCCGACGTGGCCGGCGTAACGTTCCAGCGCCTCGACACGGGCGATCACGGCCTGCTGGCTGCTGTCGAGCGCCTGGGCGAGGGGTTCGGCGACGGCGGCCACCTCGGGGGTGAGGCCTTCGGAGACGACCTCCTCGTGCTCGGCCCGCAGCTCCGACAGCTTGGCCAGCAGGCGGGCGATCTCCCACTCCTGGGCGGGCAGCATCACCGCGTTGCGCACGTCGTCCAGGAGGCCCTCGGCGTGGACGCTGGAGCCCATGACCTGGTCGATGGCGGTCTGGGCGCGGATCATGAGGGCCCTGGCGGGCTCGTCGAGCTGTTCGCGTACGACGTAACGGCCCTCGTGCCTGCGGGAGCTGTCGTAGACGGCCAGCTCCAGCGCGTGCGCGCGCTCCACCTCGGCGTCGGGCCTGGGCCTGAGCAGGACGCTGACGACGAGCAGGGCGGCGCCGGTCATGATCACGGCGAAGGGGGTGTAGCGTCCGGCGACGAAGAGGGCCAGGCCGTAGACGGCCGCGACGGCGGCGGTCCCGGTGGCGGCCAGCCTGGTCACGACGCCGACCAGCGGGCGATGGCGCTTGTGCGCGGGCACCCAGCCGGCGTGGATGCGTACGAGGAGCTTGCGGTTGTCACGTAAGAGGGCCGCGACGTCGTCGGCCACCGCCGGATCGACTATCACCTTCGCATGACGTCCGGGCACGTTATCGATCCTATGTCCGGGCGTCATCCTTCGAGATAGCGGAACGCCTCGTGGGCGGACCGGACGCTGCGTCGTAAGGTGCGTTCGAGCACGTCGGCGTCCTCGGTCAGGCGCTCGATCTCGGGCACGGCGAGCTTGTCCGCGCCCGACTCCGCCAGCAGTTCCTCGTAGCGCGGCAGCCGGGCACGCAGCTCCTCGATCTGGCCGCGGGCGTGGTAGGCGCGCTCGGCCTCGGCCACGTGGCCGGCGTAACGTTCCAGCGCCTCCACGCGGGCGACGACGGCGGCCTCGCTGTTGACCAGGGCCCGTTCGAGCGGCTCGATCACCGCGGCCACCTCGGGCGCGATGCCCCTGGCCAGCAGCTCCCGGTGTTCCAGGCGCAGCGCCGACAGCTTGGCGAGCAGGCGGGCGATCTCCCACTCCTGGGCGGGCAGCATCACGGCGTTGCGGGCGTCGTCGAGCAGTCCTTCGGCGTTGACGTGGGAGCGCAGCACCGACCCGATGGCCCGCTGCGCCCTGACCAGGACGGCCCGCGCCTCCGGGTCGAAGTCCTCGAGCAGCAGGTAGCGGCCGTCGTACCAGCGGGCCTGCTCGTACACGGCGCGCTCCTGCGGCCGGTCGTCCTCGGGGACCTCGCTCATGGAGGCGATCTTGACGAGGACGATGAAGACGTACGTGCCGAGCAGCACGAACCCGGCCGGCGCGAACGGCGAGGCGAGCAGGAGGCCCATGAGCGCGACCACGAAGGGGGTCGCGGCCAGGAGCATGGCGCTGGACGGGCTCTTGCGGCGGGACGGGGGCGTCTCGGCGGGCGGCACCCATCCGGCTCTGATCCTGGACAGCAGCGGGGCGTTGGCACGCAGCAGTCCGGCTACTTCCGGAGGCACTCCGGGATCGACGACCACACCCACGCTCTGTCCTGGCACCCTGGCGCCCCCAACGCTCGTGATGTACGGATATTACGTAACATTCCGGTGGAGTGTCAGCCTCAAAAGGGTCAGCCGGGGGAATCGGCGAGGGCGATCCAGGAGCGCGTCCATGGCCGGCCGGGCTCATGAGGGCGCCCCGACCAGCGGCGCGGCGGGCCGCCGGGCCCTTCAGGACGCGCGAGATCCGTTCGCCGATGCTCTCGGACGCGCAACATGATCGTAGCCACGGGGGTAACCACCCGACCGGCGCGGCGCCGGCCGCCGCACGGCCAGGGCGGCGGCCACGCAGGCGACGGGGATGGCGGGCAGGACGTAGCGGTGGTCGAAGTCGAGCGCGGCCACCGGCGCCACGAGCAGGAACACCGCGAACGACCACGGGAGCAGCGCCGCGCGCGGGCGCAGCACGGCGCCGGCCCCGCCGGCCAGCAGCAGGACGCCGAACAGCGTGCCGTGCAGGAACCACGGGTACGGGTAGGCGGCCAGGATCGAGGCGAACGGCTCGACGGACCGCATGCCCCGGATGTCCGGGTCGTACTCCTTCCTGACCTGGTCCACGAAGGGCTGGCCGGACGGCAGCGGCCAGGAGCCCCGCTGGAAGGCCGTGGTCGGGCTCATGCGCTTCGGGTGGGCGACGGGCTCCCACGTGAAGGCGAGCGAGGTGTCCCGGACGACCTCGCGCAGGTAGTCCAGGGGCTGCGCGGCGATGGCCCGGAGCGCGAACGCCCTGGCCAGGTCGTTGTGGGTGAACCGGTCGCCGGGCAGGCGGTTGAGCGAGGCCCGCGGGTCCCAGACGTACTCGGAGGCGGCGTCCAGGACGGTGCCGTTCGGGCAGAGCGCGGCCTGGTCCGCGGGCGGCCTGATGATCGAGCAGTCGGCGAAGGTCATGGTGCGGGCCCACAGGGCGACGCCGTCCGAGCCGCTCAGCGCGAACCTGCCGTGGTGCTGGGCGTACCAGCCGGCGTAGGCGGCCAGCGGCAGCGCCCCCGCCACCACCAGGGCGAGGGTCGCCCGCCACCGTGCCTGCCACCGCGCCTGCCACCGTGCCTGCCACCGTGCCTGCCACCGCGCCTGCCACCGCGCCTGCCACCGCGCCTGCCACCGCGCCTGCCACCGCGCCTGCCACCGCGCCTGCCACCGTGCCTGCCACCGTGCCTGCCACCGCGCCTGCCACGCGGTCCGCCGCAGCAGGAGGTAGAGGGCGGCCAGGCCGAGCAGCGGCACGGTGGCGGTACGGGTCAGACCGGCCAGGGCGAGGAGCACCCCGGCCACCGCCGCCGCCCGCGTGGACACCTCCCCGCGCCACATGAGCACCAGCAGCGCGGCCACGACGAGGAAGATCACCTGCGTGTCCGACAGCACGGCGTGCTCCAGGCGCACGAACGCCGGGTCGAACAGCACCGGCGCCGACGCCAGCGCCGCTCCCCAGGCGGGCAGCGACCGGCGGCGCAGCAGCAGGTAGATCATCACCCCGACGGCCAGCCCCATCGCGTGCTGCACCCCCGCGACGAGCTCCACGCTCTGGAAGGGCCGCAGCGCCCACAGGAACCAGGAGTAGCCCGCCGGGTGGAACGCGCCCTGCGGCCGCAGGCGCACGGCCGTGTCCAGGTAGGTGAACGAGTCGTACCAGTAGAGCCGCGCCGTGTCGTACCCCAGCATGACCAGCACGCGCAGCGCGGCGGCGAGCGCGAGCACGCACCCGAACAACCCGTGGTCACGTGGCCCCGCGAGCGTGGGCGCCATCGTCTTCTCCCCCGAGACCGCCAGGCGGATCCCGGCTTCAGGGGGGCCAGTCCAGCGCGCCGCCTATAACCTGAACGTCACCGATTCTGGTTATGCGCGCGTTATGCCGGCCAGAGCAGACTGGCGGGCATTTAACATCTTTTGGGGGCAAGGTGCGCGTTTTGGTCGCTGAGGATGAGCGGATGCTCGCCGACTCGATCGCCGAGGGGTTACGCGGAGAGGCACTGGCCGTCGACGTCGCCTACGACGGGGACGCGGCGCTCGAACGGCTCGGCGTGCACGACTACGACGTGCTGATCCTCGACCGCGACCTGCCGCAGGTGCACGGGGACGAGGTGTGCAAGGCCGTGGTCGAGCGCGGCTGGCTGGTGCGGGTGCTCATGCTGACCGCCGCGAGCGACGTGCGCTCGCGGGTGGTGGGGTTGTCGCTGGGGGCCGACGACTACCTGCCCAAGCCGTTCGCGTTCGAGGAGCTGGTGGCGCGGGTGCACGCGCTCGGGCGGCGGGCCAGGAGGGCCGATCCGCCCATGCTGGAGCGGGCCGGGGTGCGGCTGGACTGGGCGCACCGGCAGGTGTTCAGGGAGGGCCGGTACGTGCCGCTGGCCCGCAAGGAGTTCGGCGTGCTGGCCGAGCTGCTGCGGGCCCAGGGAGCGGTGGTCTCGGCGGAGACGTTGCTGGAGAAGGTGTGGGACGAGCACATCGACCCGTTCACGAACACGGTCCGCACCACGATGATGAAGCTGCGCAAGAAGCTCGGCGAGCCGCAGGTCATCGAGACCGTGCCGGGATCGGGGTATCGCATCCCATGAGCATGCGCCTGCGTTTCGCCCTGCTCAGCGGGGGCGTGTTCTTCGTGGTCGCCGCCCTCGCGCTGGTCGCCGTCTACTTCGTCGTCCAGACGAGCCTCCAGTACCGGGCCTCCGTGTTCACCCCCGACGAGATCCGGGTGGCGCGGGACAGTTACAGCCTCTACGCCGCGCGCTACCAGGACGGGTATGAGATAGCCAGGGGGTTCGCGCTCAAGACGCACCTCACCTACCAGGCCAGCGTCCTCGCCAACCTGCGCACCGCCGGCGGGCTCGCGGTGCTCGCCGGCACCGGGGTGGCGTTCGGGATCGGCTGGCGGACGGCGGGCATGGTGCTGCGCCCGCTCAGGAACGTCACCGACACCGCCCGCCGGGTCGCCCAGAGCCACAACCTGAGCGAGCGGATCGGCTACGACGGCCCCCAGGACGAGATCAAGGAGCTGACCGACGTCTACGACACCATGCTCGCCCGGCTGGCGCGCTCGTTCGACGGCCAGCGCAGGTTCGTCGCGAACGCTTCGCACGAGCTGCGCACCCCGCTCACGATCAACAGGACGCTCGTGGACGTGGCCGTGCGGCGGCCGGACGCGACCGAGGACGTCAAGCGGCTCGGCGAGTCGCTGCTGCTGGTCAATGCCCGCCACGAGCGCCTGATCGACGGCCTGCTGGCGCTGGCCGAGGGTGAGCAGGCGGTGCTGGACCGGCGGCCGTTCGACCTGGCGGACGTGGCCGAGCACGTGCTCGACCAGGCGGCGGCCGAGGCGGCCGAGCGTGAGGTGACCATGCACCGGCTGCTCGACCCCGCGCCGACGGCGGGCGAGGCGGTGCTGGTGGAGCGGCTGGTGCAGAACCTCGTGGAGAACGCCATCCGGCACAACCACGCCAAGGGCGAGGTGTGGGTGACGACGCGGCGGCGGGCCGATCGGGTCGAACTGGTCGTGGCCAACTCGGGACTGCAGGTGCCGTCGTACGAGATCGAGACGATCTTCGAGCCGTTCCGGCGGCTGCACGGCGACCGGCTGCGCTCGGACCGGGGCAGCGGGCTGGGGCTGTCGATCGTACGGGTGATCACCGAGGCGCACGACGGCACGGTCACGGCCACGCCCAGGGACGAGGGCGGCCTGACGATCAGCGTGGAGCTGCCGGTCGGCTCCGAGCAGGCCTGATCAGTCCAGGCCCTGGATCTCCCAGAGCGCCGTCTCCGGGACGCCCGCCTTGACGAGCTGCTCCCAGGTGCCCACCCGATCGGCCGGGTCGGCGAGCATGGCGCGCAGGAGCGGCCGCAGCTCCGTGTGGTCGGCGCCCTCCTCGGTCCACATCGCGCCCAGGGCCCGGTGCATGGCCGGCGACCGGACGGCCACGGTCCGCACCAGCTCGTCCAGGATGGCCAGGCGGTCCCGGTACGGCAGGAAGCGGCCCTTCCCCAGCGCCGCGACCAGCAGGTCGAGCAGGCGCCGGTGCCGGGCCGAGTGGCCGGTGGCGACCGCGACGACGACGTCGCCCATGCCGCCGGTCTCCGCGCCGCCGAGCACGACGTCCTCCTTGCCGTCCTCGAGCACGCGGTGCGCCGACAGGGCGGTCACCAGCCCGGTCCAGCCCTCCTGGCCGAGCTGCCCCTTCCACAGGTGGCTGAGCGAGGACCACTGCTCCAGGTGGTCGGGCCCGGACAGGATCGACGACACGCGGACCGGCTGCTCGGACGCGCAGACGATGAGCAGGGTGAGGTTGGCCGAGTAGGCGGCCAGGCGGCGGGTCATCGTGTGGCGTACCGGCCGGAATCCGATGAAGTGGCGGCGGGGCCGCTCGTGCAGCGACCGGCGCAGCAGCCCGGCCAGCAGCTCCACGCAGCGCTCGCGTACGGCGGAGGGCACCTCGTCCAGCAGCTCCAGGATGAACCCGACGGTCGGCCCGCGCTCGGCCAGGCACGAGTGGGACGTGACCGCGTACAGCAGGTCGTCGTCCACGGCCTGCACCAGCGCGAGCGGCTCGTCGCCGGCCAGGCGGCGGCGCCGGTCGAGGTCGCGCAGCGCGTACATGGTCAGCCAGGCCACCAGGAACTCGCCGAACGTGGCGTGCAGGAAGGCGTGCCCGTTCCTGCGCACGAAGAAGAAGCGCTCGGTGGCCTTACGCGCCCAGTCGACGCGGGCCTCCCCTGGTTGATCGGGGTCGCCGGGGTCGTCCTCGCCGCCCTGGCACAGGGCGGGCAGGTCGCGGTTGAGCGCCTCGTCGGTGATGACCTGGCGGCCGCTGGCCAGCATGGACAGGGCCACCGCGCCGAGCAGGACCAGCTCCTGGTCGATGGCCACCCGGCGCACGCCGCCGGTCTCGCGTTCGGTGTAGTCGCGCAGCAGCACCTCGTACAGGCGGGCGCGCCCGAGCGGGCCGTGGTCGCGCTGCAGCGCGTTGCTGCCCGCGTCGTAGAGGGCCAGCAGCAGCAGGAGCAGCGGCTGCCTGGCCATCTCGCCGTGGACGAGCGCCGCCTCGGCGGGCAGGGGCTTCAGGTCGCGGCGGGCGAGCAGGCCGCGGTTGCGCCGGTCCCAGATGTTCAGCCACTGCCGCACCTGGTCGTCGTCGAACGGCTGGAGCTGCAGCCCCAGCAGCCCCTTGGGGAACCTGATCCGGTCGGCCACCACCGTGCGGCCGGTCACGATCACCGCCACCGGGCGGCCCAGCTCCGCCTCCCTGGTCTGGAACTCCTGCACCCGTTCGAGGTAGTCGTGGCGGTCGACCCCGCCCTGGACCAGCTCGTCGAACCCGTCGAGGAGGATCACCGGCATCGCCCCGTCGGCGGCCGTCACCAGCTCGGCGTAGTCCACCTCCGTCCCCAGCACCGTGCCGAGGGCCTGCTCGACCTGCGCGGTGACGCCCGCCCGCGCGGACACGCCGGCCAGCTCGACCCGGATCGGCAGGAACTCCGACCTGGCCAGCCGTGCGGCGAGCACCTCGGTGAGCTTGGTCTTGCCCGAGCCGGGCTCGCCCAGCACGAGCAGGGGCGCCTGGGTGGCGCGCAGCGAGGTCAGATGGCCCACCAGGAACGCCTCGGTGTCGGGCACCGGCCGCCGGTCCTCCCACCAGTCCAGCTGGGCGGGAGTGGCGTCCCGGGTCAGCTCGGCGACCCGGAAGCGGGGGCTGAGGTAGCCCTCGCCGAGCAGCGGGAGCCAGACGTCCTCGGGCAGCTTGCCGGCGTGCAGGAGGGGCTGGTCGAGCGCGTTGGCGGCCATCCTGGCCTGGTGGATCACCGGACGGTCGCCCACCCGCGGCGGGGCCAGCTCGGCCAGCAGCCAGGCCACCCGCGACAGCGCCGTGGCGGGCGCCGGCTTCTCGGTGACGAGGCTGCGCACCCCGAACTCGTGGCTGTCGAGCGCCAGCGACCGGTAGTCCTCGTCGTAGATGCGCAGCGCGCGGGCGGGCGGGCCCTCGGCCAGCATGCGGGGCAGCAGGAGCTGGTCGTCGACCGTCAGGTCGTCCCAGACGCTCAGCCCGCCCACGTATCCGGCCATGGCCTCCGACATGCGCTGGTAGGCACGTTCCACGGCGAGGCGGGTCTCGGAGTAGGGCAGATGCGGCTCGGGCGTGGGCAGCCGCTCCAGCAGCAGGCTCGCCACCAGCCGGGCGAAGCGCTCGGCGGTCGGCACGCCGTGCGAGATCTTGCCGCCGCGGTCGAGCTGGTCGAGCGTGAACGGCAGCTTCGCCTCGCCGAGCGCCTCGAAGTAGGCCGAGATGACGATCACCGCGTGCGCGGAGGCCAGCCGCTGGGTGCGGGTGTACCGGTCGACGCCGCTCTTCAGCTCGGGCATGCGCCGCACGACGTCCTCGCCATAGCCGACGATGCTGTTGCGCATGTCGGTCAGGCCCGTCGTGAGCTGCCCCGCCCCGGCCAGCGCCCAGCCGGTACGCGCCGCCGCCGCGGCGAACCCGACCACCTTGACGAGCCGGGCGTCCTTGCACCCGAGGATCCTCAGGGCATCGGCGTAGCTCGGGGTCTCGATCATGTGCCTTCTCCCGGGGACTGGGAGTCCCATCATGCGCTGTGCGGCCGGGCCTTTTGGCGGAAGTTACCGGGCCGTCATGTTCGCTTCACGGCCTCCTCGATCTCCGGCAGCGCCGCGGGATCCTCGATCGTGGAGGGCGTGGTGTACGGGTTGCCGTCGGCGATGTCCCGCATGGTAGCGCGCAGGATCTTGCCCGAGCGCGTCTTCGGCAGCCGGGCCACCACGGCGGCGCGGCGGAAGGCGGCGACGGGGCCGATGCGCTCGCGTACCAGGGCGGTCAGCTCGCGCTCGATCTCCGCCGGGTCGCGGTCGGCGCCCGCCTTGAGCACCACGAACCCGACGGGCAGCTGGCCCTTCAGCTCGTCGGCCACGCCGATCACCGCGCACTCGGCCACGTCGGGGTGGGCGGCGATGACCTCCTCCATCGCGCCGGTCGACAGGCGGTGCCCGGCGACGTTGATCACGTCGTCGATGCGGCCCATGACGTAGAGGTAGCCGTCGGCGTCCACGTGGCCGCCGTCGCCGGTGAGGTAGTGGCCGGGGTAGCGCTCCAGGTAGGAGCGGGCGAAGCGGGCCTCGTCGCGGTAGAGGGTGGGCAGCGCGCCGGGCGGGAGCGGCAGCCTGACGGTGACGGCGCCGTCCACGCCCGGCGGGCACTCGTCGCCGCCGGGGTCGAGGATGCGCACGTCCCAGCCGGGGACGGGCTTGGTGGGCGAGCCGGGCTTGAGCGGCAGCGGCTCGATGCCGACGCAGTTGGCGGCGATGGGCCAGCCGGTCTCGGTCTGCCACCAGTGGTCGATGACGGGGATGCCGAGCAGGTCGGAGGCCCAGTGGTAGGTGTCGGGGTCGAGGCGTTCGCCGGCGAGGAAGAGGTAACGCAGCCCCGACAGGTCCCACTTTTTCGGGAAAAGGCCGGATGGGTCCTCTTTTTTGATGGCCCTGATCGCGGTCGGCGCGGTGAACAGCGTGCGCACCCCGTACGTGGACACCACCCGCCAGAACGCGCCCGGGTCGGGGGTGCCGACCGGTTTGCCCTCGTACAGCACGGTCGTGCACCCGGCCAGCAGCGGCCCGTACACGATGTAGGAGTGGCCGACCACCCAGCCCACGTCGGAGGCCGCCCAGTAGACCTCGCCCGGGGCGGCCCCGTAGACGTGGGACATGCTCCAGTGGAGCGCGACCGCGTGCCCGCCGTTGTCGCGCACCACGCCCTTGGGCAGGCCGGTGGTGCCGGAGGTGTAGAGGATGTAGAGCGGGTCGGTGGCGGCCACGCTGACGCAGTCGGCCGGCTCGGCGGCGCGCACCGCCCGCGCCCAGTCGAGGTCGCGGCCCTCGTCGAGCTCGGCCACGGCCTGCGGCCGCTGCAGGATCACGCACCTGGCGGGCCGGTGCTCGGCCTGCTCCAGCGCGGCGTCCAGCAGCGGCTTGTACGCCACCACCCGCGACGGCTCGATGCCGCAGGACGCCGAGAGCACCACCTTGGGCCTGGCGTGGTCGATCCGCACGGCCAGCTCCCTGGCCGCGAACCCGCCGAACACCACCGAGTGCACCGCCCCGAGCCGCGCGCAGGCCAGCATCGCGATCACGGCCTCCGGCACCATGGGCATGTAGATCACCACGGTGTCGCCCACCGTCACGCCGAGGTCGCGCAGCATGCCGGCCGTCCTGGCCACCTGGTCGAGCAGCTCGGCGTACGTGTACGTAAGGGCCGTCCCGGTCACCGGGCTGTCGTATATCAGCGCCGCCTGGTCGCCGCGCCCGGCCGCCACGTGGCGGTCGACCGCGTTGAAGCAGGTGTTGAGCCGCCCGTCGGGGAACCACCGGCCGCCGGCCGTCACGGTCGCCGGCGCCACGTCCCAGGAGATCCCCAGTGCCGCCTCGGACCAGAACTCGTCGGGTTGCTCGATGCTGCGCCGGTAAGCCTGCCGGTAAGCCTCGCCATAACCGCTCACTTATCGATCAGACCAGTCCACGGGCCCATGGCGCAAGATATCCGGGTGACCGATGACATGATCCTTACCGTCGTCATGGGGTCGAGGGCGTACGGACTCGAGACGGAAGCCTCCGACACCGACCGGCGGGGCGTCTTCGTGGCGCCGACGGCCGCGTTCTGGCGGTTGGAGAAACCGGCGACGCACCGGGACGGGCCGCTGCCCGAGCAGTTCTCGTGGGAGGTCGAGCGCTTCTGCGTCCTCGCCCTCGAGGCGAACCCCACCGCGCTGGAGTGCCTGTGGTCCCCCATGGTGGAGGTGATCACGCCTGCCGGGCGGCGGCTGCGCGAGCTGCGCCGGGCCTTCCTGTCGGAACGGGCGCGGCACTCGTTCGCCGGGTACGCCGACTCGCAGTTCCGCCGGCTCGACCCGGCCGCGCCGAAGTGGAAGCAGGCCATGCACATGATCCGGCTGCTGCTCAGCGGCCTGCACCTGATCCGCCACGGCGAACCGCTGGTCCAGGTGGGACCCTATCGGGAGCGGCTGCTGGCGATCCGGCACGGCGAGGTGCCGTGGGCGGAGGTGGACGCCTGGCGGACCGAACTGGCCGCCGAGGTGGGCGAGGCCGGCAGCGTGCTGCCGGAGCGGCCGGACCGGGAGCGGGTGGAGGAGTTCCTGGTCGGCGTGCGGAAGGAGAACCTGTGAAGCTGCCGGATTGGCTGGCCGAGATCCCTGGCGAGCAGCCGTACCCGCTGGTGTTCGCGACGGTGAGCGGGGCGCACCTGTACGGGTTCCCCTCGGTGGACTCGGACGTGGACCTGCGCGGCGTGCACGTGCTGCCGGTGGAGGAGGTGGCGGGGCTGCGGCACGGGCCGCAGACGCTGGAGCGGATGTGGACGCGCGACGGCGTCGAGGTGGACCTGGTGACGCACGACCTGGCCAAGTTCTGCCGATTACTGCTGGGGCGCAACGGCTATGTGCTGGAGCAGCTGCTGTCGCCGCTGGTCGTGACGTCGTCGCCGGTGCACGAGGAGCTGGTGGCGCTGGCCCCCGGCTGCCTGACGCGGCACCACGCCCATCACTACCTGGGGTTCGCGCGGACGCAGTGGCGGCTGTTCACCAAGCGTCTGGAGCTGAAGCCGCTGCTCTACACCTTCCGCGTGCTGGCCACCGGGACACACCTCATGCGCACCGGCGAGCTGGAGGCCGACCTGACGCGCCTGTACGCGTACGGGCCCGCGTACCTGCCGGACCTGGTCGCCCGCAAGGTGGAGGCCGAGCACGTGCGCGCGCCCTCCACGCTCGGCCTGGAGGCGGACGTGGAACGGATGACGGCCGCGCTGGAGGCGGCGCGCGACTCCTCCGCCCTGCCCGAGCGGGCCACGGCGGAGGCGGCGCTGCACGACCTGGTGGTGCGGGCGCGCGTGCGCGGGTGGAGCTCCCTGACGTGACGTCGGCAGGCGGGGAGCCGGCGGGCCGGACGGACGCGCTCGGAGTCGTCGGCGGCGAGCTGGTGGGCCGGACGGACGCGCTCGGGGTCGTCGGCGGCGAGCTGGTGGGCCGGACGGACGCGCTCGGGGTCGTCGGCGGGGTCCTGGCGGCGGGGTCGGGGTGCGTGGTGGTGGAGGGACCGGCGGGCATCGGCAAGAGCCGCCTGCTGGAGGAGGGCGCGGCGCGGGCGCGGGTGCGCGGGACCGCGGTGGTGCTCGGCCGCGCCACCGAGCTGGACCGGGTGGCACCCCTGTCCACCCTCCTCCGCCCGCTCGCCTCCGTTGGCGGGCCGCTCCCTTCCGTTGGCGGGCCGCTCCCCTCCGGTGGCGGGCCGCTGGGCCCGGGGTTCGGGGGTGACGGGTTCCGGGTGATCGAGCGGGTCGGCGAGGCGGTCGAGCGCTTCACGCGCTCCCGGCCGCTGGCGATCGTCCTGGACGACGTGCAATGGGCGGACGAGCTGACCTGCCTGGCGCTGCGGCAGCTCGTACCGGGACTGGCCGGGTCCCCCGTGGTGTGGCTGCTGGGGCGGCGGCCGCTGCCCCAGCAGGAGGCGGTGGACCGGCTCATCGAGGAGGGTGCCCGGCGCTTGCCGCTGCCTCCGCTCGGCCCGGAGGAGGCGGCCGAGCTGAGCGCGCGCCTGCTCGGCGCCGCACCCGGCCCGTCGGTGCTGGAGCTGGTGCGGGGCAGCGGCGGCAACCCGTTCCTGCTGGAGGAGGTGCTGACGGGGCTGCGCGCCGAGGGCCGGATCTCGGTGCGCGACGGCGTGGCCGAGGTCGCGGCGGGCGGCGCGGACCCCGTGATGGGCCCAGCGGGTGGCAGGGCGAGTGGCCCTGCGGGTGGAGGAGCGGGTGGCGCGGCGAGTCGCGGGGCGGGTGGCCCGGCGGGTGGCCCGGCGGGTGGCCCGGCGGGTGGCGGGGCGGGTGGCGGGGCGGGTGGCGGGGTGGCGTTGCCCGCCGGGTTCGTGGCGGCGGTCGAGAGGCGGCTGCGCGACCTGTCCGCCGAGGCGCGGCGGCTGCTGGAGGCGGCCTCCGTGCTGCGGCGGCCGTTCTCGGTGCACGAGGCGGCGGGGGTGCTGGGGGTGACGGCGGGGGCGCTGTTCGGGCATGTGGAGGAGGCCGTGAGGGCGGGCGCGCTCGTCGGTGAGGGGGATCGGCTGGCGTTCCGGCACGACCTCATCCGGGAGGCCGTCTACGGCGGGCTCGGCGCGCCCATCAGGACGGCGCTGCACCGGGAGGCGGCGTCCGTGCTGCGGGCCGAAGGACGGCCGCCCGCCGAGCTGGCCGAGCACCTGAGGCACGGCGCCCGCCGGGGGGACGCGGCGGCGGTCCGGGAGCTGCGGGCGGCTGCCGAGGAGATGACGGCCGCCGCCCCTTCGGCCGCCGCCGACCTGATGCTGCGTGCCCTCGAACTGGCCCACCCCCGCGACATCGCACCGGAGGCGACGCAAGGCACCACACCGGAGACCACGCGCCACCCCGCGCCAGAGACCACACGAGGCACCACGCCGGAGACCACACGAGGCACCGCGCCAGAGGCCACGCGAGGCACCGCTCCGGAGGCCACGCGCGACGCCGCGCCGCTGGTGGCCGGGGCCGTGCGGTTGCTGGCTTCGGCGGGGCGGCTGGGTGAGGCCAGAGAGCTCGCCGACCGCCTCGGCGTACCGCTCACGGCGGCCGAGGAGGCTGGGGTCGCGCTCGGGCTGGCCGAGGCGCTCAAGCACATCGGCGACGACCGGGGCGTCATCCGGCGGACCGGACAGGTGCTGGGCCGCTCGGGCGTGCCGGGTCGGGAGCGGGCGCGGCTGCTGGCCGTACGGGCCCACGCGCTGATGATGACCGGCGAGATCGACGCGGCCGCCGAGGCGGCGGCCGGCGCGGTCGCGGAGGGCGAGGTGTTCGCCCAGGTGGTGGGGTTGGAGGCGCGATCCACCGTGGCGCTGTTCCGGGGCGACCTCGACGGTGCGCTGCGGCACGCCGAACGGTCGGTCGAGCTGGCCGACGCGGCGGGCGGTGAGGCGGCCCACCGGCATCCGCGGTTGTGGCTGGGCGCGGCGATGGTGGCGCTGGACCGGTTCGAGGAGGCCGAGGGCCTGTACGCGGTGGTCGAACGGGAGGCCGGGCGGCTGGGCACGGCGTGGGCGCTGCCGCTGCTGCACCGGTTCAGGGCTGAGTTGCTGCTGGCCTGGGGGCGGCTCGACGACGCGGCGGCCGAGGCGGAGGCGGGGCTGCGGGTGGCCGGGCAGCTCTCGGCGATGGCGCTGGCCCCGGCGCTGCTCGGCGTGCTCGGCCACGTGGCGCTCCTCCGGGACGAGACGGAGGCGGCGCGTGGATACCTGGATCAGGGCCGCGAGATGGCCGGGGAGGGGCCCGGCCTGGTGTCCGAGGAGCTGCGGTGGCGGCGCGAGCTCCTCGACGAGGCGACGGGCGCCTCCCATGGCCGCAAGCTCCTCGACGAGGCGACGGACACCTCCCATGGCCGCAAGCTCCTCGGCGAGGTGACGGACACCTCCCATGGGCGCGATCTCCTCGGCGAGGCGGCGGGCACGGGCGTCTCCGATGGAGGCCCGTCCTATGGCGGTGCCCTGGCGTACCTGATCGTGCAGGAGCCGTGGACGGCGGCGCGGTGGCGGGCGGATCCGCGCGTGGTCGCGTGCGTGCGGGACCTCGCCCGCCGCAACCCCGGCGTCACGTCCCTCGCGGCCGGCCTCGCGCACGCGGAGGGCAGGCTGGAGGAGGCCGTCGAGCTGTACCGGAGCGCCCCGCGGCCGCTCGGGCTGGCGGCGGCCCTGGAGGAGGCGGGGCGGCGGGAGGAGGCCTTCGAGGTCTACCGGTCGTGCGGGGCCGCGGCGGGGAGGGTGCGGCGGGAGGTGACAGGGCGCGGGTGGGCGGCGCTGACGGCCTCCGAGCTGCGCGTCGTCCGGCTCGTCGCCCAGGGCATGACGAACCGGGAGGCGGCGGCCACCCTGTTCCTGTCGCCGCACACGGTCGACAGCCACCTCCGCCACGCGTTCGCCAAGCTGGGGGTGAACAGCCGGGTGGAGCTGACCAGGCAGGTGCTGGCGCACGAGCCCGGCCAATGAGTCAGCCCATGAGTCAGCCCGTGAGGTCGGCCTGGAGCACGGGCAGCAACTCGCGGGCGTCCTCCTCGGTGATCTCGATCCCGAGGCGCTCGCGCAGCCCCTCGGCCAGCTCCGCGGCCGTGCTCGCCGCCAGGTCCTCGGCGCGGACGCGGGCGTCGGCCGTGGTGCGCTGGGCCAGCACGTGGTGGACGAACGGCGAGCGGGGGCTGTTGGCGACGTAGAAGTTGGCCACCTCGAAGTCGCTCGGATAGTGCGGCTCGTCCGGGCGGAATGCGTACAGCTCGGCCGGGCCCGCGTGCAGCACCCGGAAGTCGCCGTCCCGGCCCAGCCGCCACTCCCACGGGCCGGACCGCGCCGTCGCCCCGTCCTCGAAGGCGATCGGCACCACCAGCCCCTCACCGCCGAAGCCCACGTCGGCCAGCCACGTGCGGCCGTCCGCCTCGACGGTGAGCGTGGCGTGCGAGCGCGGCAGGTGGCGGCGGCCCAGCCGGATCCTGGCCAGGTGCCGGGTCAGGACGAAGCCGAGGCGTTCGAGCGCGGCGGCGAACAGCAGGTTCTGCTCGTGGCAGTAGCCGCCGCGCCCGCCCGTGACGAGCTTGTCCTGGAGGCTGCCCACGTCGAGGGCGATGCCCCGGCCGAGGACGACGTCGAGGTTCTCGAAGGGGATGGAGCGCACGTGCGCGAGGTGCAGCGCGCGCAGCGTCTCATATGTCGGCGTGAGCGGGCCGCCGTGTCCGATCCTGGCCAGGTACGCCTCAAGATCGAGCTTGTCGATGTCCCATGTCATGAGATCGACGATCTCGTACGCGACGGCCCGCCCGCATCACGCGTTCACGGGATTCGCCGACAGGACGAGCCTGATGGCGAAGTTGTGATAGCCGGCGCGTTCGAACGCCCTGGCCATCGGCATGTTGCCGGAGTCCGTGTCCGCCAGGATCCGCTGGACCCCGCGCTCGGCGTGGACGCGGGTGATCTCGCCGAGCAGGTCGTCCACGTACCCGTGGCCCCGGTGCTCGGGCACCACGCCGAGGTAGCCGACCACGGGCCCGCCGTCGTTGGCCGAGGGCAGGGCGACCCCGACGAGGTCCCCGCTCTTGTCGTACGCCAGCCGCCACCACGACCGGTCGCCCCGCATGGACCGGTTGTCGCGGACGTCCTCGCGCGCCTGCTCCAGGGGGTCCATGGTGCCCAGGGCCTGCCGGGTGTGGAAGTCGAGCGTACCGACGGCCACCCGGCGGAACGCCTCCACGAACACCTCGTCGTCGTCATCCCCACGAAAGACGAGCCGGTCGGACGGCTCGGGGACGGGCCCGTCCGTCCATTCGTACCGGAGCCGTTCCAGCTCCTCGGTCAGCCCGGCGCGACCGGCCGCCTCCCAGCGCCAGGCGATGGCCGCCGATGCCTTCGGGTGGTCGCGCCAGCCGCGAGTGACGAACACGTGGTACTCGATCGCCCGCCCGTACGCGTCGTGGGCGCGGCGCAGCAGCTCCGCGGCCAGCCCCACGCGATCGTCCACCGACGGATGGACGTACACGCAGTCGAGCGCGAGGGGCCTGTCGCCGTCGGGGAAGCTCCACCAGACGGCGCGGGCCAGGATCTCACCGTCGTCGGCGACGGCGAGCCAGATGCGGTCGTATCGGTAGTTGCCGCTCTCCAGGAACGAGAGCAGGCGTTCGGGATGCGCCCAGCTGATGGACTCGTCGACGACGCAGCCGAGCAGGCGGTCTAGATCGTCCTCGACCGCGGGACGGAAAAGCACAATTCCTCCGAGAAGTAGAAGCGGGCACAGTGAGTGCCCGAAGTAGTGCCGAACATCTCAGCCCCTCCTTTCTTCCGACTTTTCGGCGTCACGGGGCACTGTAGCGGAAATATCGCGACAGGATGGGCTCGTGAGGTCCTACGACGACACCCTGCCCCTGCAGCCCCCGATCCGGCTGCCCGAGGAGGCCACGCTCGCGGCGGCCGTCCGTGCCGCTCCCCTGGCCGAGGAGCTGAAGCCGGAGGGCTCCGACGCGGAGGTCCTGACCTTCTGGGCGGGCCACTGCCGCGAACGGCTGGCCGCCGACCAGGGGCTGCTGCTGGAGCTCATCAGGATGTTCCTGTCGCGCGAGCCGCATCCGGGCGCCGTGCCCGAGGTGCTGACCGGGCTTGGCCTGGTACGCCAGGCGGAGCCGTACACGCTGAGCTGGCTCGGCCTGTGGGCGGCGCGGCTGATCATCGCGGAGACCACCGGGCAGGAGGTGCCGGTCATCGGGTCGCTCGCGGACGCCGACGCCACCAAGCTGCTGCACGGCCTTCGCTCCTACCCGGAGACGGAACGCGGCGAGGAGCTGGCCGGGTGGCTCAAGGGCCGGGACCCGGACGCGGCGGTGGCCGAGATCGCCTCGGCGCTGGCCCCGGTGAGCCCGCTCAGCCGGGCGGTCGGCGTGGAGCTGCTGTCGTCGGACTTCGGCGAGGAGGGGAAGCGGGCGCTGGCCGGGCTGCTGGAGGAGCCCGGGCTCGGGGCGGTGATCGCCACCAGGACGGAGCGTGACGACCGCCCGGCCGCCCCGGAGGAGATCGCCTGGGTGTTCGTGGACATGGCGGCGGCGCTGCTGGAGTTCGGGGGCGAGGCGGGCGAGGTGATCGAGTCGATCGCCATGGGGATGGACGCGGAGGAGCAGGCGGGGACGATCGCGATCCTGGCGTTCGGGGACCATCCGTGGACGGGGCAGGTGCTGCGGGTGCTCATCGACCACCACCCCGACGAGCGCGTCGCCGCCGCGGCCCGCAAGGCCCTGCGCCGGCTGCACGGGCTCGCGGACCTGCGCGGCTGACGGTCCGGGGGTGGCCCGGGGTGCGCCGGGTGCCCGGGACGGCGGCGGGCGGCGGTAGAGTCGGCCCGGTGACGACGCATGCGATCTCCCCGCAGACCGGCATCCTGGGTGACGCGTTCGCCTGTGAGTGCGGCGCCGTGCTCGCCGGGCGGATGACGGCCGAGCTGCACGCCGCCGAGAACGGCCTGTGCTCGGTCTGCCTCGGATCCGGCCAGGAGGAGATGGCGCCCGGGCTGACGCACGGCTGCACGGCGTGCGCGGCCACCGGGGGCCGCAAGGAGCAGGTCATCTGGCAGCTCGCCTACGCCGAGGCCGAGCACCTCATCACGATCGCCGTCGTACGCGGGATCGTGGCGAACTTCGACGGCCCGTTCCACCTGTCGGAGGCCGCCGACGCGGTGCGGACCGGGATGGGGCTGCCCGCCGGACGGCTGCCGGTCGGCCCGCGGGTACGCGACCTGCTGCTGGAGATGCAGGCCGCGGGCGAGATCACCATGCTGTCGGCGCCGGACGAGATGATCGGCTCGGACATGGTCCTCTACCGCGACCCCCAGTGGCAGCGGGCCCACACCCTGGGCCTGTGACCCACCCGGCGCGTGCCGGGGACGCGCGCCCGTTGACGCGCGCCGTGGCGGCGGGCGTCGTCAGGCACGGCAGATGATCTCGCCGTGGACGATGGAGATCCAGCCGTCCTCGGCCTCCGCCCACTTCAGCCACCCCCGCGAGATCCGCCGCAGGTCGGCCTCCGTGGCCGCGCCGGTCGACAGGGCCTGCTCGGCCATGGCGGAGCCCAGGATGCGGTCCGCCCACATCCCGCCCCACCAGGCCCGGTCCTCCGGCGTGGCGAAGCACCACGTCGAGGAGGTGGCGGTGACGTCGGTGAAGCCCGCCGCCCTGGCCCACGACAGCAGCCGCCGACCCGCGTCCGGCTCGCCGCCGTTCGCCCGCGCGAGCCTCTGGTACAGCGCCATCCACTCGTCCAGCTCCGGCAGCAGCGGATACCAGGCGAACGCCGCGTAGTCGCTGTCGCGCGCCGCCACGTACCCGGTCGGCTTGGTCACCCGGCCCATCTCCCGCAGCGCCCGCACCGGGTCGCCGACGTGCTGCAGCACCTGGTGCGCGTGGACCACGCAGAACGTGTCGTCGGGGAAGTCGAGGGCGTGCGCGTCCGCGACGGCGAAGTCGACGTTGTCCAGCCCCCTGGCGGTGATCTCGGCCCTGGACAGCTCGAGCGCCTCCTCGGTCACCTCCGACGCCGTCAGGTGGCCGACCAGGCCCGCCAGGTCGGCGGCGATCGTGCCGGGGCCGCTGCCCACGTCCAGCACCTTCATGTGCGGCTTGAGGTGGGGCAGCAGGTACGCGGCCGAGTTCTCGGCGGTGCGCCAGCGGTGCGAGCGCAGCACGGACTCATGGTGGCCATGCGTGTACACGGCGTTCATCGGCAAACTCCTTCGTCTCCGCTCCGACGCCGATCACTCTAGCGTTGGTCTCATCATCCAAGAAGAAACGTCTTGAATATCGAGACGGCGAAGAGACCGTAAACTTTGTTGCGAAACGTTCGCAAATTCGGAGAGAGGCGTTGGTCGTGGGAGAGGTCCGGCCGATCGTGCACGTCGGAGACCCGGTGCTGCATCACCCGTGCGAGCCGGTCACCCGGTTCGACGACGCGCTGGCGGCGCTGGTGGAGGACATGTTCGCGAGCATGTACGCGGCGGAGGGCGTGGGCCTGGCCGCCAACCAGATCGGCGTGGCCCTGCGCGTGTTCATCTACGACTGCCCGGACGCGGACGGGGAGCACCACAAGGGCGTCGTCGTCAACCCCACCCTGGAGCTCCCCGGGGTGGGCGAGCGCCATCTCGACGCGGACGACGAGGGCTGCCTGTCGGTGCCCGGCCAGTACGCGCCACTCCCCCGCCCCGACCACGCCACCGTGCACGGGTTCGACGCCGCCGGGGAGCCCGTCACGGTCGAGGGGACGGGGCTGCTGGCCCGCTGTCTCCAGCACGAGACCGACCATCTCGACGGCTACCTGTACATCGACCGCCTTCCCGCCAAACGCCGCAAGCGGGTGCTGGCCGCCTACGAGGAGGCCCGTTCCACTATCGCGGACAAAGCACCGCTATAGTGGAGGAATGGAAGGCGAAGGGGTCCTGTCGAGCGGCCTGTCGATGGCCGAGCTCGGGCTGCGGATCCGCACGGAGCGGCGGGCGCGCGGGCTGACCGTCGAGCGGCTGGCCACGCTGAGCGGCATCAGCCGGAGCATGGTCTCGGAGGTCGAGCGGGGCGCCAAGACCCCGACGGTGCTGGTGCTCGACCGGCTGGCCACGGCGCTCGGCACGTCGATCGGCCGGCTGCTCGACGAGCCGGCGCACTCGGCGATGCGCGTGCTGCGCCACGCCGGGCAGCGGGTCCTGCGCGACCCGTCCGGCTGGGAGCGCCGCGTGTTGTCGCCGGTGCTCGGGGACGTGGAGTTCGAGTTCATGCGGACGACCCTCGGGCCCGGCGTGGACGCGGGCGAGTTCGCGCCGCACGCGCCGGGGTCGCGGGAGTACCTCGCGGTCGAGCGCGGCAGCCTGCGGCTGACGATCAACGGCAGGCCGTACGAGCTGGCGACCGGCGACTCGGCCTACTACCCCGGCGACTGCCGCCACGCCTTCGCCAACGACGGCGCCGACGACTGCGTCTACTACCTCGCCATGGAGCTGGGCGGCGCCGGACAGCACGACCCCTGGAAGGAGCCCTCCGATGGCTGATCTCCACCCGACCGACGTGGCCGCGGCGGCGGCGATCGCCGCCGAGCACCTGGCGGGCCTCGGCGAGCGGCCCGTGTGGCGGCCCGTGCCGGAGGCCGAGCGGGCCTGGCTGAGCGGTCAGGAGCTGCCCGAACGCGGGCGGCCCCTCGGCGAGCTGCTCGAGGACGCCCGTACGCATGTGCTGCCGTACCCCATGGGCAACGGCCACCCCCGCTTCTTCGGCTGGGTGAACTCCCCGCCCAACCCCGCGGGCGTGCTCGTCGAGCCGCTGGCCGCCGCCTTCAACCCGAGCTGCGCCGGCGGCGACCACGCGGGCCCGCACCTGGAGCGCGCGGTGGTGCGGTGGCTGGCCGAGCTGGTCGGCTTCCCGCACCCGCCGGGTGGCGGCTTGCTGACCAGCGGCGCCTCCATGGCCACCGTGATCTGCCTGGCCACCGCCCGCCAGCGGGCCGCGCTCGCCGACGGCTGGGACGCCCGCGAGGAGGGCCTGTCCGGGCGGCCGCCCATGGTCATGTACGTCACCGAGGAGGGCCACAGCTGCCTGCACAAGGCCGCCCAGCTCCTCGGCCTCGGATCGCGGCAGGTCCGCGTGGTCCCGGTGGACGGCGCGTACCGGATGGACGTGGGCGCGCTCCGCACCATGGTCGAGGAGGACCTGCGGGCGGGCCTGCGGCCGTTCTGCGCGGCGGGCAGCGCGGGCACCGTCAACTCCGGCGCGGTCGACCCGCTCGACGAGATCGCCGACGTGGCCGCCGAGCACGGGCTCTGGTTCCACGTGGACGGCGCGTACGGCGCGCTCGGCGTCCTGGCCGACGGCGCCGCGCCGCATTACGCGGGCCTGGAGCGGGCCGACTCGCTGGCCCTCGACCCGCACAAGTGGCTCGGCGTCCCGGTGGGCTGCGGCTGCGCCCTGCTGCGCGACCCGGGGGCGGCGCGGGCCGCGTTCAGCCTGGTGCCGTCGTACCTGATCGACGACAACGCGGGCGATCTGGGGTGGTTCTCCGAGTACGGGCCCGAGCAGACCCGCCCGTTCCGCGCGCTGAAGACCTGGGCCACGCTGTCGCACCTGGGCCGCTCCGGCGTCGAGCGCCTGGTGAACCACACGACCGGGCTGGCCCGCACGCTCGCCGCCATGGTCGAGGAGGCCGCCGACTTCGAGCTGCTGGCGCCGGTCACCACCTCGATCACCGCCTTCCGTTACCGGCCCGGCCCGGACAGGTCGGACGCTGATGACCTGGATGCCCTCAACCGGGCGATCCCGGGCGCGGTTCAGGCGCGCGGGAACGCGTTCATCACCGGCACCCGGCTGGGCGGCCGCGACGCGCTGCGCGCCTGCTTCCTGCACCCGGACACCACCGAGCGGGACCTGACCGTCCTGCTGGAGGAGATCCGCCTGGCGGCCAAGACGTTCTAGCCGAACGCAGAGACCCGGCAAAGGCCGGTGAGCCGCGCATCCGCCGGGGTAGGGGGTCGGGGACCGATCAGGCAGGAGGATCCCCATGGCCGACACCGTGGCAGAGGTGATGACGTCCCACCCGGCGGCGGTCGAGGCCGACCAGCCGGTGTCCGTCGCGGCCGCGCTGATGCGCGACCACGACACCGGCGCCGTGATCGTCAACGAGAACGGCCGGATCCAGGGCATCATCACCGACCGCGACATCGCCGTGCGCGTCGTCGCGGCCGAGAAGTCCTCCCAGACGCCGGTACGCGAGGCGTGCAGCCCGTACGTCGAGGCCATCGACCCCGACACCACCATCGACCAGGCGGTGCGGATCATGCGCTCGCACGCCGTCCGCCGCCTGCCGGTGCTGGAGGACGGCCGCGCGGTCGGCATCGTCAGCCTCGGCGACCTGGCCCTGGAGCGCGACCCGCACTCCGCGCTCGCCGACATTTCGGCCGCGGAGGGCAACCAGTAACGTTTGCCCCGTGTTCACAGTCGACGATGTACGGCAGTTCGCCCGCACGCTCCCCCGCTCGTCGGAGCACCTCATCCGGGACCGGGTCAAGTTCCGCGTAGGCAAGATCGTCTACGTGGCGTTCTCGCGCGACGAGACGCTGATGGGCTTCGGGTTCCCGAAGGAGGAGCGCGCCGCGCTGGTGGCGGCCGAGCCGGACAAGTTCCTCATGCCCGGAGAGTCCGACCTGCGCTTCAACTGGGTGGTGGCGCGCATGGACGCCCTCGACCCGGCCGAGATGCGGGAGCTGGTCCTGGAGGCGTGGCGGATGTGCGTACCGAAGAAGGTGCGCCTGGAACAGCAGGCCCAGGCCCTGTGACGCGCCCGCGGCAGCTCAACGGGGTCGCAGGCCCGCGGCCATCGCCCTCACCTCTGCGGTCGTCATCGGCTTCCCGCCGACGCCCCAGTCGCCGCTCTTGACCTCCTCCACGATGACCAGGGTCAGCGGGCGCATGTTCTCGCCCTCGATGGCGACCATCACGTCGGTCAGCTTCTCCACCATCTCGGCCTTCTGAGCGGCACTGAAAACGCCCTCGATGACCTTCACGTTGATGAGCGGCATGGCTTCCCTCCTCCAGCGGACCTGCCCCCGCGCCTAAGGGGCAAACCCGGCCAGCCGCCGTCGCAGCCAGTGCAGCGACGCCTTGCCCAGCGCGGTGGCCATGTCGATCAGGTGGCGATCGGCGCCCGGCCCGGCGCCGGCCGCCAGCCGCAGCAGGAAGCCGGCGTGCGTGGCGAGGAAGGCGTCGATCGCCTCCGGGGGAAGGTCGCGGGTCAGCGGATGCCGCTGGGCGAACGGCTGCGGGTCCACCCCGCTCAGCGAGGCGCTCGACAGCAGGGTGAGCACGTCGCAGTGCGCGGCCCCGGCCCACGCGTGGGGCCAGTCGACGACGAGGACGCGGTCCGGGGTGAGCATGATGTTGAACGGATAGAGATCTCCGTGCAGGAGCGTCTCACCCGCCAGGTACGGCGCGGCCGCCTCCTCCAGCGCGACCAGTTCGTCCAGATGATCGCCGGCCCACCGCGACGGCATGGCGCCGCCCTCGTCCGCCAGCGCGCGCCACCCGCCGAGCCGTGGCCGGGCGAGCACGGCCGGGTCGATCGGCGACGGGGTCAGCACCCGCGCCAGCCCGGTCGCGGCGGCGAGCACCCGGTCGAGCTCGTCGCGTACCCACGGCTGGGCCGGCAGCCGTCCCTCGACGTCCTCGAACACCAGGGCCACCCACGTGCCGTCGTCATGGGCGTGGAGCAGCCGGGGTGCCGGCACCCCGGCGGGGAGCCGCCGGGAGACCTCGATCTCCCGGCGGTGGAACTGCGCCACCCCCGGCGCCACGAGCGAGCTCGCCGCCTTGACGAACGCCCGCCCGCCGTCGGCGAGGCGCAGCCGGGCGGCCACGCCTTCGGAGAAGCCGCCCGGCTGGCCGGCCGCGCCGGCCACCTTGCTTCCGAGCAGCTTCTCGATCGCCGTCCGCACCTCGGCGGGCACCTCGGCCCAGGTGATGCGCCGGCCGCCGGTGGCGTGCGGCATGCCCGTCATCAGGAAAGGCCGCGATACAGGTCGCCCGTCAGCTTGGTGACGCGGGTAACCGAGGAGGCCCACGTGCCGCCCGCCGGGTGCGCCGTCAGCACCGCCATGACGTACCGCTCGTTCTTGCCCACCAGTCCCGTCGTGTGCAGCACCGGACGGCCGTAGTCGGGCACGCCCGAGCCGGTGGCGCGCTGGGCGATCCACGAGATGGGCGCCCCGACCGCCCGGGCGCCGGAGCACCGCGTGGGCGGCGTGTCGCCGAACCCCGACCAGCCCTGCTTGACCGCCCACGGCCGGGGCACCGCGCCGGGGATGCCGAACGTCTGGTCGAAGCCGTCGGTCCCGCACGGCGTGGACTGCCGCAGGTGCCCCAGGATCATGTCGCGGACCCTGGGCTCGGCCCTGTCGAGCAGGTAGCGGTACGTGCGCACGATGTCGTACGCGCTCAGCGAGGTGTAGCCCCAGAAGCCGGGCTTGGAGGCGGGCGGCGGCGCGGTGTCGGACAGGCCGAGCTTGCGCGCCATCCGCACGATGATCTGCCCCTTTCCGGCGCGGTCCCAGAACGCCGAGGCCGCGTCGTCGTCGCTGGAGCGCAGCATGATCTTCAGCAGCCGCGCGTCGGCGGCCGGCACGCTCTTGCGCCGCTCCAGGTAGTCGATCGCGATGAGGATCTTGACGACCGAGGCCGAGCGGAACTTCCGGTGCGCGTTACGCGTGGCCACGAACTTGCCCGCCTGCCGGTCGAACACCAGCCACGACGCCGTGGTGCCCGCGGGCACCCGCGGGGCCGCCTGGGCGGGCGTGGCGAGCCCGACGACAAGGGGGACGGCCGCCATCGCGGCGGCCAGGGGCTTGCTTCGCATTCGCCTATACCTACCAAGCCTTGACCCGGCCAACAAAGCGGGTATAAACAAAGATGAAACCAACCCGAAACGGCGGTGAACCAACATCATGTACGCCGAGGAGCGGCACCAGGAGATCCTGCGGAGGGCGCGCGCCGCGGGCCGCGTCGACGTGGTGACGCTGGCCGCCGAGCTCGACGTGACCACCGAGACGATCCGCCGCGACCTGACGTCGCTGGAGCGGGCGGGCGTGCTGCGCCGGGTGCACGGGGGCGCGATCCCCGTCGAGCGCCTCGGGTTCGAGCCCGCGCTGGCCGCCCGCGACGAGGTGATGACGGCCGAGAAGGAGCGCATCGCCAAGGCGGCGCTGGCCGAGCTGCCCGAGGACGGTTCCGTGATCATCGACGCGGGCACCACGACGGGCCGGCTGGTCAAGGTGCTGCCCGCCGACCGCGAGCTCACCGTCGTGGTGAACTCGCCGCCGCTGGCCACCGCCCTGGCCGCCCGCCCCAACCTGCACGTGATCATGCTGGGCGGCCGGGTGCGCGGCAAGACGCTCGCCACGGTCGACGACTGGGCGCTGCGCCCGCTGGCCGACCTCAACGTGGACGTGGCCTTCATGGCGGCCAACGGCTGCTCGCTCGCCCGGGGCCTGACCACGCCCGACCCGGCCGAGGCGGCGATCAAGCGGGCCATGGTCAAGGCCGCCCAGCGCAGCGTCCTGCTGGCCGACCACACGAAGTTCACGAACACGTACCTGGCCAGGTTCGCCGGCCTGGACGAGATCGACGTGCTCATCACCGACACCGGGCTGGACATCGCGCTCGCCGCCGATCTGGCGGCGGCGGGGCCGGAGGTGATCCGGGCATGATCCTCACCCTAACCCTGAACCCCAGCCTCGACCGCACCATCGAGATCGCCGCGCTCGACCGGGGCGCCGTCATCCGGGCCGCCGCCGCGCACCTCGACCCGGGCGGCAAGGGCGTCAACGTCTCACGTGCCCTGCTGGCCAACGCCGTGGCGAGCCGGGCGGTGGTGCCGTTCGGCGGCGACGAGGGCAGGCAGCTCGTACGGCTCCTCGCGGCCGAGGGGCTCGACATGGTCACCGTCCCGGTGGCCGGCCCGACCAGGTCCAACGTCACCCTGGCCGAGCCCGACGGCACCATCACCAAGATCAACGAGCCCGGCACGGCGCTGTCGGCCGAGGAGCTGGACACGATCGCCGACGCCGTGCTCGACGCCGCCCACGAGGCCGACTGGGTGGTCGCCTCGGGCAGCCTGCCGCCCGAGGTCCCGGCCGACGTCTACGCCCGGCTGTGCCGCAGGTTCGCCGGGGCGGGCATCCACGTGGCCGTCGACACCAGCGGCCCGGCGCTCGCGTGCGCGCTCGGCGCCGCGCCCGCGCTGGTCAAGCCGAACCTCGAGGAGCTGTCCGCCGCCACCGGCATGCTCATCCGCCACCTGGGCGACGTGGTCGAGGCGGCCGGCAAGCTGCGGGCCGCGGGCGCGCGTACCGTGCTGGCCAGCCTGGGCGCCGACGGCGCGGTGCTCGTCGAGGAGCAGGGCATCTGGTACGGCGAGGCCGCCGTCACCGAGCCGCGCAGCTCCGTCGGCGCCGGGGACGCCATGCTGGCCGGTTTCCTGGCCGGCGGCGGGCGCGGCCCCGACGCGCTGGCACGGGCGCTGGCCTGGGGCGCCGCGGCGGTCCGCCTGCCCGGCAGCCGCATGCCCGGCCCCGCCGACATCGACCCCGTCGTCGTCGCCGTCCACCCGCCCGACCCGTCCCGCCCCCTCACCTCCCCCCTTGTCCCGCACAGCGGCTGATCAACTGCTCATCCCCCCGAAGGAGCAAGTCCATGGCCGACAGTTACACTCCCCCGGTCACCGGAACCGGTGTCAAGGCCACCATCCAGCGCATCGGCGGCCACCTGGCCGGCATGATCATGCCGAACATCGGCGCGTTCATCGCCTGGGGCCTGATCACCGCGCTGTTCATCCCGACCGGCTGGCTGCCCAACGAGACGCTCGCGAAGATGGTCGGCCCGATCATCTCGACCCTGCTGCCGATCCTCATCGCCTACACCGGTGGCCGGATGGTGCACGGGCAGCGCGGCGCGGTCGTGGGCGCGGTGGCGGTGATGGGCGTCGTGGTGGGCACGGACTCTCCGATGTTCCTCGGCGCCATGATCATCGGCCCGCTCACCGCCTTGATCCTGAAATATGTGGACAAGTTCACGGAGCAGCGGACCAAGGCCGGCTTCGAGATGCTCGTGGACAACTTCTCCGCCGGCATCGTGGGCGGCGCGATGGCCGTGGTCGGGATGTTCGGCATCGGCCCGATCGTCCAGACGGTCACCACCGCCGCCGGCAACGCGGTGAGCTGGCTCATCGGCCACAACCTGCTCCCCGTCGCCTCCGTGCTGATCGAGCCGGCCAAGGTCCTGTTCCTGAACAACGCCATCAACCACGGCGTGCTCGGCCCGCTCGGCGTCGCCCAGGCGGCGGAGACGGGCAAGTCGATCCTGTTCATGCTGGAGTCGAACCCGGGACCCGGCCTCGGGCTGCTGCTGGCGTACCTGCTGTTCGGCCCGCGCGAGCTGCGCCCGAGCACGCCCGCCGCCATGATCATCCACTTCTTCGGCGGCATCCACGAGATCTACTTCCCGTACGTGCTCATGAAGCCCCGCCTCATCCTCGCGGTCATCGCGGGCGGCGCGGCCGGCGTGTTCACGTTCATGGTCACCGGGGCGGGCCTGGTCGCCACGCCGTCGCCGGGCAGCATCTTCGCCTACATCGCGGTCACGCCGAAGGGCGGTTGGCTCGGCTCCAGCCTGGGGATCCTCGTGGCCACGGGCGTGTCGTTCGCCGTCGCCGCGATCCTGCTCGGCTTCGGCCGGGGCGAGAAGAAGGACGAGTCCGCGGACTCGCAGGAAACCGTCACCGAACCCGCCACCAAGGAGGCGTGAGCCATGGCCGGCATCGACAGCAAGGACATCCACAAGATCATCGTGGCCTGCGACGCGGGCATGGGCAGCAGCGTGATGCTCGCCTCCACGCTGCGCAAGCAGCTCAAGGACACCGGCGTCAGCGTCGAGCACACGCCCGTCAACTCCATCCCCGACGACGCCGACGTGGTCCTGTGCCACGCCGGGCTGGCCGCCCGCGCCAGGGCCGCCGCCCCCGGGAAGGTCCTGGTCTCGTTCCAGATCTTCCTCGGCGACCCGGCGGTGACCCGGCTGGTCAACACCATCAAGAACGGCGGCACGGTCGATGCGTGACGGCCTGCTCGACCCGCGGGCCGTGCTGCTGAGCGAGAGCGCCCCCGACCGCGCCGCGGCCATCCGCCGGTGCGGGCGGGCGCTGGTCGAGGTGGGGGCGGTCGCGGAGCCGTACATCGAGGCGATGCTCGAACGGGAGCGGACGATCTCCACGTACGTCGGCGAGGGCGTGGCCATCCCCCACGGGACCAACGCCTCCAAGGAGGACGTCCGGCGCGACGCCATCTGCGTGGTGCGCTTCCCTGGGGGCATCGACTGGGACGGCGAGCAGGTCACGCTCTGCGTCGGCATCGCGGCCAAGGACGACGGGCACGTGCCGCTGCTGGCGGCGCTGGCCGAGATCCTGCTCGACCCCGACCGCGCCAGGACGCTGCGCGAGGCCACCGAAGTCTCACAAGTGATGAAGGAGCTCACAGCGTGAAAGTCGCCAGATTCCATGCTCCCGGCGACATCCGGATCGAGGACGCGCCGGAGCCCGTCGCCGGGCCCGGCGAGCTGAAGATCCGCGTACGGAACTGCTCGACGTGCGGCACGGACGCCAAGATCCTCAAGTTCGGGCACCACCACATCAGGCCGCCGCGCGTGATGGGCCACGAGATCGCCGGCGAGGTCGTGGACACGGGCGAGCGGGTGCAGGTGATCGCCGCGATCCCGTGCGGCGCCTGCCCGGAGTGCCTGCGCGGCCGCCTGACCGTCTGCCCGAACCAGGAGTCGATGGGCTACCACTACGACGGCGGCTTCGCCGAGTACATGGTGATCCCGGCCAAGGTGCTGGCCGTGAACGGCGTCAACGCCATCCCGCCGGGCGTCGGCTTCGCCGAGGCGTCGGTGGCCGAGCCCCTCGCCTGCGTGCTCAACGGGCAGTCGCTGGCGCGCGTGGGGGCGGGTGACGACGTGGTGGTGATGGGCGCGGGCCCGATCGGCTGCCTGCACGTACGCCTCGCGCGGGCGCGCGGCGCCGCCCGCGTCTTCCTCGTGGACGTCAACCCGCAGCGCCTGGCGATGGCCGCCGAGCTGGTACGCCCGGACGCGGCGATCGACGCCGACCCGGTCGAGCAGGTGTTCAAGCTGACCGGCGGGCGCGGCGCCGACGTGGTGATCACGGCGGCGGCCTCGGGTGCGGCGCAGGAGCAGGCGGTACGGATGGCGGCCCGGCAGGGGCGCATCAGCTTCTTCGGCGGCCTGCCCAAGGACGACCCGCTCGTCACCCTGGACTCCAACCTCGTTCACTACCGCGAGCTGACCATCGTCGGCGCGAACGGCTCCAGCCCGGCCCACAACGCCGAGGCGCTGCGGCTCGTAGCCTCGGGGGACGTGGTGGTGTCCGACCTCATCACCCACCGGCTGCCGCTGCCCCGGGTGCTCGACGGGATCGACCTCGTCAGCAGGGGCGCGGCCATCAAGGTCACTATTGAGCCCTAGGAGGTTCGGGATGGCACAGCGAACGGTGATCGTGGCCTCTGCCAGCGGCCTGCACGCCCGGCCCGCCAAGCTGTTCGTGCAGGCGGCGGCGCGGCTGGGGGTGCCGGTGACGGTGCGGCTCGGCGAGAAGGCGGTCCCGGCGAAGAGCATGCTCGGCGTGCTGTCGCTGGGGGCCGTGCGCGGCATGGAGGTGACGCTGGAGGCGGACGGGCCGGGGGCGGAGGAGGCGCTGGACTCGCTGGCGGCGCTGCTCTCGCGCGACCTCGACGCGGAAGAGGCCCTCGATGCCTGACCGGCCCGCCTTCTCCGGCTCGGGCGGGCTGCTGACCGGCCTCGGGGTCAGCCAGGGGCGGGCGGCGGGGCCGACGATGCGGATGGCCGCCCCTCCGACGCTGCCCCCGCCGCGCCCGGTCGCCGACCCCGCCGCCGAGTCGGCCGCCGTCGCCGGGGCCCTGGAGGCGGTCGCCGCGGACCTCACCCGGCGCGCCGCCGGCGCCTCAGGGGAGGCGGCGGACATCCTCGAGGCGCTGGCGATGATCGCCGACGACCCGATGCTGCTGGAGGACGCCCAGGGCCGGGCCCAGGAGGGCATGGACGCCGCCCACGCGCTGGACGCGGCCTTCGCGCAGCACCGGGACACGCTGGCCGCGCTCGGCGGCTACCTGGCCGAGCGGGCCGCCGACCTCGACGACCTCAAGCACCGGGCCGTGGCGTTCGCGCTCGGCCTCCCCATGCCGGGGCTCCCCTCCCCCGGCCACCCGTACGTGCTGGTGGCCGAGGACCTCTCCCCCGCCGACACCGCGGGCCTGGGCCCGGACGTGCTGGCGCTGGTGACCGAGCGGGGCGGGCCGACGAGCCACACCGCGATCCTGGCCCGCGGCCGGGGCCTGCCCGCCGTGGTGGCCTGCAAGGGGATCATGGACGTCCCGGACGGCACCGTGGTCGGCGTGGACGGCCGCACCGGCGAGCTCGCCGTCGGCCTCACCGAGCGGGAGGCGGCCGAGGTCCAGGAGGCCGACCGCGCGGAGCGGGCCAGGCTGGCGGCCGGCCGGGGCCCGGGCCGGACGGCGGACGGCCATCCGGTGAAGCTGCTGCTCAACATCGGCTCGGCCGGGGACCTGCGGCCGGGCGCCGAGGGGGTCGGGCTGTTCAGGACGGAGTTCCTGTTCCT
Source organism: Nonomuraea sp. NPDC049625 (assembly GCF_040675285.1). Classification (NCBI taxonomy): domain Bacteria; kingdom Bacillati; phylum Actinomycetota; class Actinomycetes; order Streptosporangiales; family Streptosporangiaceae; genus Nonomuraea; species Nonomuraea sp. NPDC049625. The sequence continues at coordinate 606,944 of NZ_JBFAOQ010000005.1, forward strand.
GGACCGTACGACGGCGCCGTCGTTCGAGGAGCAGGTGGCCGCGTACGCCGAGGTGTTCGCCCAGGCGGAGAGCGTGATCGTGCGGACGCTCGACGCGGGCACCGACAAGCCCCTGCCCTTCCTCGGCCTGCCCGGCGAGCCGAACCCGGCCCTCGGCGTGCGCGGCCTGCGCGTCGACCGGCTGCTGCCGGACGTCCTGGACACCCAGCTCGACGCCATCGCCGAGGCGGCCCGCAAGACGGGCGCCGAGGCGTGGGTGATGGCGCCCATGGTCACCACGACGGCGGAGGCGACCGGGTTCGCGCGGCGCGCCCGCGCCAGGGGCATCGCCAGGGTGGGCGCGATGATCGAGGTCCCGGCGGCGGCGCTGCGGGCCGGGCGGCTGCTGCGGGAGATGGACTTCCTCAGCATCGGCACCAACGACCTGGCCCAGTACACCTTCGCCGCCGACCGCCAGCACTCCGCCCTCGCCGACCTGCTCGACCCGCGCCAGCCCGCGCTGCTGGAGCTGATCGCCATGTGCGCCGCCGCGGGGCAGGAGGCGGGCAAGCCGGTCGGGGTGTGCGGGGAGGCGGCCGGAGACCCGCTGCTCGCGCCCCTGCTGGTGGGGCTCGGCGTGACCAGCCTGTCCATGGCCCCGGTGTGCGTCCCCGCCGTACGCGAGGCCCTGGCGGACCTCACGCTGGCCGACTGCCGCGAACGCGCCGCGGCCGCCCTCGCCTGACCGCGCCCGGGCTCCCCCAGGGGCCCTCGGCGCGCGTTCGCATGATGCCGCGATGCGCGTGCGGCCGCCCGCCTCCTTTCGGCTCCCTCAAAGGACACCAGCCACGTCCGGCGGGCCGCGGGGTCGCGGCGGTCAGGGGGTCGGCTGCGCGGCGGTGGCGCGGAAGGCGAGGTGATCGCCCTCGACGTCCACCGTCACCCGGCCCCCCTCCTCGACCTCCCCGGTCAGCAGCATCGTGGCCAGCCGGTTGTCCACCTCCCGCTGCACCGTGCGGCGCAGCGGCCGGGCCCCGAACTCCGGCTGGTAGCCGCGCTCGGCCAGCCAGTCCTTGGCCGCGTCCGTGACCTCCAGCGTGACGCCCTGCCCGCGCAGCCGCTGCCGGGTGCGCTCCAGCATCAGGTCCACGATCTGGCGCAGCTGTTCCTTCTCCAGCCGCTTGAAGATGATCGTCTCGTCGATGCGGTTGAGCAGCTCCGGCCGGAGCGAGTGCCGCAGCAGGTCCATGAGCCGGTCCTCGAGCTCCTTGACGTCGCCCGGCGAGTCCAGGATGAGCTGGGCGCCGATGTTGCTGGTCATGATGACGATCGTGTTGGTGAAGTCCACCGTGCGGCCCTGGCCGTCGGTGAGGCGGCCGTCGTCGAGCATCTGCAGCAGGATGTTCATGACGTCCGGGTGGGCCTTCTCGATCTCGTCCAGCAGGATCACGCCGTGCGGGCGGCGGCGGACGGCCTCGGTGAGCTGACCGGCCTCTTCGTACCCGACGTATCCGGGCGGCGCGCCGATGAGGCGGGAGACCGTGTGCCGCTCCTGGAACTCGCTCATGTCGATGCGCACCATGTGGTCCTCGCCGCCGAACAGCGCCGCGGCGAGCGCCCTGGCCAGCTCCGTCTTGCCGACCCCCGTCGGGCCGAGGAACAGGAAGCTGCCGATCGGGCGGTTCGGGTCCTTCAGGCCCGCCCGCGCCCGGCGTACGGCCTCGGCGATGGCGGTGACCGCCTCCTCCTGGCCGATCACGCGCTCGTGCAGGTGCTCCTCCAGCCGCATCAGGCGCTCGCGTTCCTGCTGGGTGAGCTGGGTGACCGGGATGCCGGTGCGGCGGGAGACGATCTCGGCGATGTCCTCGACCGTGACCAGGGGCACGCTGTCCGTGCCGTGCCGGGCGCGTTCGACCTCCGGCCTGATCTTGTCGATCTGCGTGGTGAGGTCCTTGGCGCGGTCGAAGTCCTCGGCGGAGACGGCCTGGTCCTTGTCCCGGCGCAGCGCGTCGAGCCGTTCCTCCAGCTCCCGTACGTCGGCGCCGGGCGTGCGCGAGCGCAGCCGCACCCGGGCGGAGGCCTGGTCCATGAGGTCGATGGCCTTGTCGGGCAGGAACCGGTCGGAGATGTAGCGGTCGGACAGGGTCGCGGCCGCGTCGAGCGCCTCGTCGGTGATGCGGACCTGGTGGTGCGCCTCGTACGCGTCCCGCAGCCCGGCCAGGATCTCGACCGTCTCCTCCACGCTCGGCTCGGCGACCAGGATGGGCTGGAAGCGGCGTTCGAGCGCGGCGTCCTTCTCGATGTTCTTGCGGTACTCGTCGATCGTGGTGGCCGCGATGATGTGCAGTTCGCCGCGGGCCAGGGCGGGCTTGAGGATGTTGGCCGCGTCCATGGCGCCTTCGGCGGCGCCCGCGCCGACCAGGTTGTGGACCTCGTCGATGAAGACGATGATCTCGTCGGAGTGCGCGCGCACCTCGTCGATGACCTTCTTGATGCGCTCCTCGAACTCGCCGCGGTACTTCGTCCCGGCCACCATGCCGGTCAGGTCGAGGCCGACGACGCGCCGGTCCTTCAGCGTGTCGGGGACGCTGTTGTTCACGATGCGCTGGGCGATGCCCTCGACGATCGCGGTCTTGCCGACGCCCGGCTCGCCGATCAGGCACGGGTTGTTCTTGGTGCGGCGCGAGAGCACCTCGATGGCCTGCTCGATCTCCTCCTCGCGGCCGACGACCGGGTCGAGCCTGCCCTGCCTGGCCTCCTCGGTCATGTCCCTGCCGTACTCGTCGAGCGTCGGTGTGTCGCTCTGGCGGCGCGGCTCGCCGTCGGTCCGGCGCGGGACGGCCGTCATGGCCTCCTGCAGCTCGTTGGCGGAGACGCCCTCGTCCTGGAGGATCCGGGCGGCGCCGGAGTCGGGGCGCGCGGCGATCGCGAGCAGCAGGTGCTCGGGCCCGATGTACGACGACCGCAGCGCACGCGAGATCCGCTGGGCGTCGAGGATGGCCCTCTTGGCGGCCGGTGAGAGCGTGGCGGGCGGCTCGCCGGCCTCGCCCGGCCCGGCCATCTCGTCGATGCGGTCGCGCACCCGGCCCACGTCCACCCCGGCCGTGCGCAGCGTGTTGCGGATGGCGTCGTCCTCCGTCAGGGCGTCGAGGATGTCGAGCACGTCCAGGTCGGACGCGCCGCGCTGACCGGCGGCGTCCATGGCCCGCGCCAGGACCTCCCTCGCCGAGGCGGACAGCAGCCGGCCGACGTCCACCCGCTGCACGCCGGGCCGGGTAGGCGGCCAGGATTCCATGCCGCCGAACACCCGGCCCGTGAGCTCCTCGAACCCTCTGAACGGGTCCCCACCGAAAAACGACATCGCATGTCCCCCCTCGATTCGGGGGACCCCTACCGCGTACGCCGAACGTCACACCCAGCGTCAGGCAAAGCCTCGGGCCAGGTCAGGGACGTCGGCGCAGGCCCGCGTCGCCCAGCTCCGGCGGCTGCCAGCCCCGGTCGGCGGGGTTGAGCGTGACGCCCGGCGGGACGATCTCGTCGATCCTGTCGAGCACGTCGTCCGTCAGCCGCACATCGGCGGCCGTGAGCTGGCCCTCCAGGTGTTCCATGGTGCGCGGCCCGATGATGGCCGACGTCACCGCCCGGTGCCTGATCGTGAACGCGATCGCCAGCTCGACCAGCGTGACGCCCGCCTCCTCGGCCAGCACGGCGAGCTGCTCGACGGCGTCCAGCTTGCGCTGGTTGACCTCCTTGGTCAGGTCGTACCGCTCGGGCAGCCGGGACGCCCTGCGCGTCTGCGGCTGCTCCTGCCCCTTGCGGTAGCGGCCGCTCAGCCAGCCGCCGGCCAGCGGGCTCCACACGATGACGCCCATGCCGTACTTCTCGGCCACGGGCAGCATGTCGGCCTCGATGCCGCGGGCGAGCAGCGAGTACGGCGGCTGCTCGCACACGAACCGCTCGAGCGAGCGCCGCTCCGCCGCCCACTGGGCCTCGACGATCTGGTGGGCGGGGAAGGTGGAGCTGCCGATGTAGCGGACCTTGCCCTGCCGTACGAGGTCGGTGAGCGCGCCGAGGGTCTCCTCGATGTCGGTGGCCGGGTCGGGCCGGTGGATCTGGTAGAGGTCGATCCAGTCGGTGCCGAGGCGGCGCAGGCTGTTCTCGACCTCCTGGATGATCCAGCGGCGGGAGTTGCCCCGCTGGTTGGGGCCCTCGCCCATGGCGCCGTGGACCTTGGTGGCCAGCACCACGTCGTCGCGTCTGCCCGACTTGGCGAGCGCCTGGCCGACGAACTCCTCCGACTGGCCCTGGGCGTAGACGTCGGCGGTGTCGATGAAGTTGATCCCCGAGTCGAGCGCGCGGTCGATGATCCTGGCGCACTCCGCGGGGTCGGATTCACCCCACCCGCCGAACATCATCGCTCCCAGGCAGAGCGGGCTTACCTTGAGTCCAGTACGTCCAAGTACGCGATATTCAGTCACAGAAGTCACTCTGTCCCAATGGCGGTCTTGATGGGAGTGTCCCCGGAGACGAGTTCCAGGGTCCTGCGGGCCGTACCGGGGGCTTCGAGCAGGGCCGCGATGACGGCGGCCACGTCGTCACGGGGCACCGCCCCCGGCGGGACCTCGGGGGCCAGCCGCACCAGGCCCGTGCCGGGCTCGTCGGTCAGCCGTCCGGGCCGCAGGATCGTCCAGTCGAGGTCGCGGGCGCGCAGGTCCTCCTCGGCCTCGGTCTTGGCCGTGATGTACGCGGCCCAGACCTCGTCGCCACCCTGCGGCGCTCTGCCCGCGCCCATGGAGGAGACCTGGATGAACCGCCGCACACCCGCGCGCTCGGCGGCGTCGGCCAGCAGCACGGACGCGGCGCGGTCCACGGTGTCCTTGCGGGCCGCGCCGCTGCCGGGACCGGCTCCGGCCGCGAAGACCACCGCGTCGGCGCCCTCGGCGATCGCCGCCACCTCTTCGACGGTCGCCCGCTCCAGGTCGCACACCACGGCCTCGGCTCCGGTGGCCTCGATGTCGGCGACATGCGCGGGATTGCGCACGATGCCGACCGCGCCGGACTTGAGCCGCTCCTCCAGAAGCAGGGCGATCTTCCCGTGACCACCCGCGATGATGATCCGCATAGTCCCTCATGGTGTCATGGACCCATGAGCGAGTTTCCGGAGGCCCCGACGCCGGCATTCCTGTTCGACCTGGACGGCACCCTGATAGACAGCGTTTACCAGCACGTCATCGCATGGCGGCAGGCGTTGTCGAGCATGGGGATCGACCTGTCGGTGTGGCGGATCCACCGGCGCATCGGCATGAGCGGCGGGCTGTTCGTCAGCGCCCTGCTGCGCGAGACCGGGCTGAAGCTGACGCGGGAGCAGATCGAACAGTTGCAGACCACGCACATGGAGGCCTACGAGCAGCAGGTCCACTCCGTACGGCCGCTGCCCGGCGCGGCGGAGCTGCTGTCGGAGCTCTCCTCGCGCGGCGTGCCGTGGGCGATCGCCACCAGCGGGTACGCCCGCACGGCGCGGCTCGCGCTGGGCATGCTGGGCCTGCCGGAGGACACCCCGATGATCACGCGCGACATGGTGCGCCGGGCGAAGCCGGACCCCGACCTGTTCCTGGCCGGTGCGGCACTGGTCCGGGTGGACCCCGCGCATGCCATGGTGGTGGGCGACAGCGTCTGGGACCTGCTCGCCGCCCGCCGGGCCGGCGCGCTGGGCATCGGGCTGCAGTCCGGTGGGTACGGCAGGGACGAGCTCGAACGCGCCGGCGCCTTCAGGGTCTACGCCGATCCGGCTGACATGCTGGACAGGCTCGACGAGCTGGGCGTCCGACAGTCCGACTGATGCTGGAATATCCCCTGGAACCACCGAGCTGGATCATGCGTATCCCCCACAAAGGAGCTTGAGATGGACTTGGCAGACATCGGCGTCACCGGCCTGGCCACCATGGGGCGCAACCTGGCCCGCAACCTGGCCAGGCACGGATACGCGGTAGCCGTGCACAACCGCACATATGGGCGCACGCAGCAGCTGGTCAAGGAGTTCGGCGGGGAGGGCACGTTCGTCCCTTCCGAGGACCTGGCCGCCTTCGTGGCCTCGCTGAAGCGGCCACGCCGGGCGATCATCATGGTGAAGGCGGGGGCGGGCACCGACGCGGTGATCGACCAGCTCGCCGACCTGATGGAGCCGGGCGACATGATCGTCGACGGCGGCAACGCGCACTTCGACGACACCCGGCGGCGCGAGGCGGCGCTGCGCGAGCGCGGCCTGCACTTCGTCGGCACCGGCATCTCGGGCGGCGAGGAAGGCGCGCTGCACGGGCCCAGCATCATGCCGGGCGGCTCGAAGGAGTCGTGGGAGGCGCTCGGCCCGATCCTGCAGGACATCTCGGCCAAGGTGGACGGGGTGCCGTGCTGCGTCCACGTCGGCCCCGACGGTGCCGGACATTTCGTGAAAATGGTCCACAACGGCATCGAGTATTCGGACATGCAGCTCATCGCCGAGTCGTACGACCTGCTGCGCCAGGCCCTGGGCGCGACTCCGGCGGAGCTGGCCTCGGTGTTCCGCGAGTGGAACCGGGGTGAGCTGGACTCGTACCTGATCGAGATCACCGCCGAGGTGCTCGACCAGGTGGACGCCGAGACGGGCCGGCCGTTCGTGGACGTCGTGGTGGACCAGGCCGAGCAGAAGGGCACCGGCCGGTGGACCGTGCAGAGCGCGCTCGACCTGGGCGTGCCGGTGACGGGCATCGCCGAGGCGACCTTCGCCCGCGCCCTGTCCGGCCACCCGGAGCAGCGCGCCGCCGCCGCGTCCCTGCAGGGTCCCGGACTTTCCGGGGTCGGGGGGAGCGAGCTGGTGGAGGACGTGCGGCAGGCCCTGTACGCGTCCAAGATCGTCGCGTACGCGCAGGGCTTCGACCAGATGGCCGCCGCCTCCCGTGAGTACGGCTGGGACGTCGACCTGGGGGCCATGGCCACGATCTGGCGCGGCGGGTGCATCATCCGGGCCAAGTTCCTGGACCGGATCCGGGCCGCGTACGACGCCAACCCGGCCCTGCCGACGCTCCTGGCCGACCCGACCTTCGCGGCCGCGCTGGACGCGGGGCAGGAGGCCTGGCGGCGCGTGGTGACGACGGCGGTGCAGATCGGCGTGCCCACGCCCGGCTTCTCGTCGGCGCTGGCCTACTACGACGGCCTGCGGCGCGACCGCCTCCCGGCCGCGCTGGTCCAGGGGCTGCGCGACTTCTTCGGCGCGCACACCTACCGCCGGGTGGACAAGGAGGGCTCCTTCCACACGGACTGGTCCGGCGACCGCACCGAACACCCGGCCTGACCCGCACCCAACGCCGCCGCCACCCACACCGGACCGCCACCCACGCCGGACCGCCGCCCACGCCGGACCGGAGCCCCGGAGCCCTGGAGCCCCGGCGGCCACGCCACCCGCCGGCCCAACCATCCGCCCGCCGGCCGCACCGCCACCGACACGCGGCGACCGTGCCGGTGGGCGGCGGCCTGCTCGGGGGGCGCCTCGGGGGGCCGTCTCGGGGGTGCGGCAGCCGTCTCAGGGAGCGTCTCGGGGGTCTGGCGGTCACGTCGGGGGCGGTCGATGCGGTTTCGGCCAGATGCGGTTTCGGCCAGATGCGGTGGCGGTCGATGTGCGGGTGGCGGTGATGGGCGGTGGCGCAAGGATGTTCAAGACCCGGACGCCCGGTCCCCGGGAGGCTGGGCGCATGACAGCGACACTTACCTCTATCGTCATCGATTGCGCCGACCCCGCCGCCCTGGCGTCCTTCTACGCGCAGGCCACCGGCTGGCGGATCACCCCGGGTGACCCCGACTTCGTCAGCCTCGAGGGCGGCCCGGTCTCGGTCGGTTTCCAGCGGATCGACGGCTACCGGGGCCCGGCCTGGCCGGACAGCGGCAAGCACGCGCACCTCGACTTCACGGTCCCCGACGTCGAGGCCGCCATGAAGGAACTGGCCGATCTCGGCGCCACCGTGCCCGACTTCCAGCCGGGCGGCGGCGACTGGACCGTGCTCCTCGACCCCGAAGGCCACCCCTTCTGCGTCATGGGCGGCTGACTCGTCCGGTGTCCCTCGCGCTCTCGTTCAGGGAGTGCGGGGGGTGAGCAGGCGGCGCAGGGCGGTCGGGGTGTGGCCGACGTGGTGGCGGATCGTACGGGTGAGGTGGGCCTGGTCGGCGAACCCGAGGTCGGCGGCCAGCCCGGCCAGGCTCGGCTCGCCGTCCTCCAGCCGGTCGAGCGCCCGGCCCACGCGCACGCGATTGCGGTAGTAGGTCAGGGAGACGCCCAGCTCCCGGGTGAACGCCCGGCTGAGCTGGTACGGCGAGACGGCCAGGAGCTCGGCCAGCGTCATCAGCCCACTGGCCGCCGGATGATCGGCGGCGATGGCCTCCCGGGCGGCGTCGGCGATCACCGCCCCGGACCTCGGCCCACCGCCGCCCCGGGAGGCGCTCCCCTTGGCCGCACTGGTGTCGGCTCCTCCCACGCCACCAACCCCGGCGTCGTCCGTCCGAGAGGCGGCGGCGTCGGTACCCAGCCGGGGGCCGGGCATCACGCCGGCGGTGCCCGGCCGAGAAGCGAGGGCCGCGCCGGGGGTTGCCTCGGTGCCGCGCGACCCAAGAGCCGGCGCTACGGTGCTTTCCGGCCCGAGGGCAGGCGCCGTGGTCCTGGGGACGGACGCCTCGGTGGTGCTCGCTCCGGGGCGGGCCGCATCGGTGGCGCCCGAGCCGGAAGAGGCCGGTGTCAGGGTTGGGGTCAGTCGGGCGAGGGTGGTGGCGACGAGGGAGAGCAGGGACTCGGCCAGCTCGAAAGCCGTGTCCCCGCCCCGCGCCGCCACCAGGAACCGCCGATGGGCGAGGTCGAGGCGGGCGTCCACGTACAGGGTCGGCCGGCCCGGCGGGCCCTCCCCCGCGAGCGTGTGCCACAGCTCCGGGGTCAGGGACACCGAGGTGCACACGTCGCCGCCCGCCGGATGGGCGAAGTGCTCCTCCTCGCCGGGCACCCCGAGGTAGGCCATCGTCGGGTCGATCACGGCGGCCCGGCCGTCCGCCTTGCGCCGGAACAGGCCACGGCGCACCAGCACCAGGCGGTGCGCGGAGCCCAGCTCCGCCGCCGACCACCCGCGATGGTCGTCGGCACAGGTCACGGCATCGAGGTGGAACCCGTCCCCGGCAGCGAGACGCACAGCTGAACGCACCCGCGGAACGTTACGCCGCGGGTACGACATTCTCCTGCGGCACTAGCGGCCGCCGATGCCGATCGTGTTGGCGACCGCCGTCACCACGCAGAACCCGAACGGCCCGCTCGCGTCATGCATGGTGACCTGCCCCGTGGCGACCCCGGCGGCGGACAGGTGGCCGGTGGCCTCGACCCCGATCAGCTCCGCGGACGGGAGCCGGGCGAGCGTCAGCGTGTAGTCGGCGTTGATGAAGCGCAGCCCCTCCACCCCGGAGTTGCTCAGCGGGCTGGCGAAGTCGGCGGCCAGCGCCGCGCGTACGAACGGCGTCAAAGGCTCCTCGTCCACCAGCGGATACGACTCCCGCATCCACACCCGCCCCGGCCCGGGCGCCGCCCACTCGGTCACCCGCCACAGGTCGAACGGCGGCTTCCACGTGGCCTGCCCGTCCACCGGCGGCTCGGAGGGCGCGGGCGTGTCCCACGGGGGCGTGACGAACGTCTGCTCCCCCTCCGGCTGCTCCCCCTGCCGCAGCAGGACCGCGCCGGCCCGCCCGATCACCCCCTGCTCGGTGATGATCACCGCGTCGGCCACGAGGATCCTGCGCCCGGCCCTGACCAGCGAGGTCTCCACCGTGACCGGCACCATCGGGCTGTTGCGGAACAGGTCGACCGTCAGGCGGGCGAAGTGCAGCCCCGGCTGGGCGTAGCGGCGCTCGATGGCGCGGGCGGCGAGCCCGCCGAGCAGGCGGCCGTGGAGCATGTCGGGGGACCAGGGACCTCGGGCGTGCGGCGCGGGGACCAGCTCGCCCTTCTTCTGGGTGAAGAACGCTGACACAGAATCAGATTCTAGAGGAGAGCAGCCGTTCACCGAGAGCGCGCAGGTGTTCCTTCAGCTCCAGGGGCTCCAGCACCTCGAAGTCCACGTCCAGGAAGGCCGCCACCATGGCCATCATGCGCAGGTCGTCGCCGCGCAGGGTGAGCAGGCAGGTGTGCTCGTCCACCGGCTCGACGGCGCCCGCCGTCCGGCCCTCGATCCGCTCGGCGGGCGCGCGCAGCAGGAATCGGCTCTCGTACGGCCACATCTCGTGCGCCAGGCGGTGCTGCACCCAGGCGGCCACGTCGGGGGCGGGCGGCTCGCGCGGCGTGAAGCGCGGGCCGTTCGGGGTCCGCAGGCGCATCCGGTCGGCCCGGTACGTGCGCCAGTCGCCGCGGTCGGCGTCCCAGCCGACCAGGTACCAGCGGTTGCCCTTGGTGACGAGGCTGTGCGGCTCGGCCCTCCTGAGCGCGCTCTCGCCCCGGTGGCCGGTGTAGTCGAAGCGGAGCTGCTCGTGGTCGCGGCAGGCGGCGGCCACGCCGGTGAGCACGTCCGGGTCCACGGTGGGGCCCGCGCGATCGATGCGTACGGTGTGCCGCTGCAGCGTGTTGACCCGCTGCCGCAGGCGGGCGGGCAGGACCTGTTCGAGCTTGGCCAGCGCGCGCAGGGAGGTCTCCTCGATGCCGGTCACGGTGCCGTTCGCGGCGGTGCGCAGGCCGACCGCGACCGCCACGGCCTCCTCGTCGTCGAGCAGCAGGGGTGGCAGCTGCGCGCCCGCGCCCAGCCGGTAGCCACCGGAGACGCCGGGCGTCGAATGGACCGGGTAGCCGAGGCTGCGCAGCCGGTCGACGTCGCGGCGCATCGTCCGGGGGGCGACGCCGAGCCGCTCCGCCAGGTCGGCGCCGGGCCACTCGCGCCGGGCCTGCAGGAGGGCCAGCAGGCGCAGCAATCTCGCCGAGGTGTCCAACACGGACACCATTGTGGCCCGAATCTGGCCGCAATGGCTCCTAGCGTTGCGGGCATGGACGAATTCGTCATCGACATATCCCAGGACCGGCTCGACGACCTGCGTGAGCGGCTGGAGCGCACCCGCCGGCCCGACGCCCTCGACGGGGTCGGCTGGTCGTACGGGGTCCCGCCCGAAGCGGTCGGCGAGCTGGCCGCGTACTGGCTCGACGGCTACTCCTGGCGCGCGCACGAGGCCAGGCTCAACGCGTTCCCGCAGTACACGACCGTGATCGACGGGCAGCGCGTGCACTTCGCGCACGTGCGCTCGCCCCGGCCCGACGCGCTGCCGCTGCTGCTGACGCACGGCTGGCCCAGCACGTTCGCGGACTTCTCGCGCGTCGCCGGGCCGCTCAGCCGGGACTTCCACCTGGTCATCCCGTCCATCCCGGGGTTCGCGTTCTCGGGCCCCACGACGGAGCCGGGCTGGGGCGTGCGGCGGGTCGCCGCCGCCTGGGTGGAGCTGATGGCGCGGCTCGGTTACGAGCGCTACGGCACGCAGGGCGGCGACTTCGGCGCCCTGGTCTCCCCCGCCGTCGCGCGACTGGCCCCCGAACGGGTGGTCGGCGTGCACGTGAACGCGCTCACCGCGTTCGTCACCGACGACATGTCGGGCCTGACCGAGGCCGAGACGGAGCGGGCCCGGGGCGTCGAGCGGTGGCGGAAGGAGTTCTCCGGGTACGCCGCCATCCAGGGCACCAGGCCGCAGACGCTCGCGTACGCCCTGGCGGACTCGCCGGCCGGGCTGCTCGGCTGGACCCTCGACGCGTTCGCCTCCTGGGGACGGGACGTGGGCGGGGTGCCCGCCGACGACGTCCTCACCGACGTCTCCATCCTCTGGCTCACCGGCACCGCCGGATCCTCCACCCGCATCTACCGGGAGAGCGGCGGCGACTGGGCGGCGCCGGACGCGCCGGGCAAGACCCCGACGGGCGTGGCGGTCTTCCCCGGCGACAGCACGGTCCGGCGGTACGCCGAGCAGGCGCACAACGTGGTGCACTGGTCGGAGTTCGCGACGGGCGGCCACTACGCCGCTCTGGAGGCCCCCGACCTGCTGGCCGCCGACATCAAAACCTTCTTCGCAGGGCTGTGAACGCCCCCGGAGGTCAGTGGAACTGCGGGACGATCAGGTAGATGCCGTACAGCACGACCGCGGCGCAGGCGGTGAAGCACAGGACGGCCTCGGCCAGGCCGCCAGCGCCGGTGCCGGTCCCCCGCTCCTGCGCCGACTGACGGGCCGACTGACGGGCCGCGAGCGCCAGCGCGCCGAGCGAGAAGACCGCGACGACGACCACGCTGACGGCCAGGCTGATGACGAAGACCTGTCCGAGGGCGTCCCATTTGATGTCCATCGGCGTCCGCCCTTCAGACCGGGGCGGGCACGTCGTTGACGTTGCCCGCGTGAACGGGTTCGCGGCGGCCGGCCGCGTACAGGCCGACCGCCGCCGCGATCGCCACCAGCGCGGTGACGGCGACGCCGAGGGTGCCGGTGGTGGCCACGGCCGCCACGACCGCGCCCACCGCGGCGGCGGACGGCAGGGTCAGCAGCCAGGCCAGCGCCATCCGGCCCGCCACGCTCCAGCGCACCTTGGCCAGCCGGCGGCCCAGCCCGGTGCCGAGGATCGCGCCGGACACCACCTGCGTGGTCGACAGCGCGAACCCCAGGTGCGAGGAGGCGAGGATGACCGTGGTGGCACTCGCCTCGGCGGCGAAGCCCTGCGGCGACTCGATCTCGGTGAGCCCCTTGCCCATGGTGCGGATGATCCGCCAGCCCCCGAGGTACGTGCCCAGCCCGATGGCCAGCCCGGCGGTGGCGATCACCCACAGCGGCGGGTTCGAGCCGGAGGCCAGCGCCCCGGACGAGATCAGCGTGAGCGTGATGACGCCCATGGTCTTCTGGGCGTCGTTGGTGCCGTGCGCCAGCGACACCAGCGAGGCCGAGACGATCTGCCCGAACCGGAACGTGCCCGTCACCGACTCGTGCCGGGCCCTGGCGGTGAGCGAGTACGCCAGGAAGGTGGCGGTCATCGCGACGAACCCGGCGATCAGCGGCGAGGCCACCGCCGGGATGAGGATCTTCTGCACCACCGTGCCGAAGTTCACGCCCTGGATGCCGGCGCCCACCCACACCGCGCCGATAAGCCCTCCGAACAGCGCGTGCGAGGAGCTGGACGGCAGCCCCAGGAGCCAGGTGAGCAGGTTCCACAGGATCGCGCCGATCAGCCCGGCGAACACCATCGGCGGGGTCACCAGGGTGTCGTCCACGATCCCGCCCGAGATCGTCTTGGCCACCTCGACCGACAGGAACGCGCCCACCACGTTCAGCACGCCCGAGATCGCCACCGCCACCCGCGGCCGCAGCGCGCCTGTCGCGATCGAGGTGGCCATCGCGTTGGCCGTGTCGTGGAAGCCGTTCGTGAAGTCGAACACCAGCGCCGTGATGATCACCACGACGACCAGGAACGTCACATGCTCCATGAGGGTTTCCCCATTGTCTCGACGTCACCAGGACGGTAGACCGGGGCGATGAACCGGCCGTGAACTCCTGTCGGCCATCATGCCTACCCACGGCGCCGCCAAATACCGGCCAAGGAGGGTTACGAAGTGGTTCATGGTTAATTAGCCGATTAGGACAGATGTCCGGCCATCATCCAGACGTGCGCATCGTTCGGTTAGCGAACTTCGTCACTCCCACGTCGGGCGGGCTGCGTACCGCCCTGCATGAGCTCGGCGCCGGCTACGCGGCGGCGGGACACGAGCCCGTCCTGGTCGTCCCCGGCGTGGCGGCCCGCGACGAGCGGACCCCGGCCGGACGGGTCGTCACCCTGCCGGGCCCGGTGGTCCCGGGTCTCGGCGGCTACCGGGTCATCGCCGCCCGCGGCACGCTGAGACGCCTCCTGGAGGAGCTGGCACCCGACCGGATCGAGGTGTCGGACCGCACCACCCTGCGCTGGCTCGGCCCCTGGGCCAGGGCCGCGGGCGTCCGCTCGGTCATGGTCTCGCACGAGAGCCTGTCGGCGTTGCTGCGCCTGTACGGTCCACTCGGCCGGCTGGCCGACCCCGTCAACCGCGCCACCGCGGCCCGGTTCGACACCGTGGTGTGCACGACGGCCTGGGCGGCGGCCGAGTTCGCCAGGCTGGGCGTGCCGAACCTGGTCCGGGTGCCGCTCGGGGTGGACCTCGCCACGTTCTCCCCCGAGCGCTTCGACCCCGGCCTGCGCTCCCGCCTGGCCGCGCGGGGCGAGGCGCTGCTGGTGCACTGCAGCCGCCTGTCCCCCGAGAAGCGGCCCGACCGCTCCATCCGCGCCCTCGCCGAGCTGCGCCGCAGGGGTGTCCCGGCCGTGCTGGTGGTGGCCGGCGACGGGCCGCTGCGGCCCAGGCTCACCCGGCTGGCGGACGGACTGCCGGTCCGCTTCCTCGGCCACCTCGCCGAACGGGACGCGCTGGCCGCGCTGCTCGCGACCGCGGACGTGGCCCTCGCCCCCGGCCCGGTGGAGACGTTCGGCCTGGCGGCGCTGGAGGCGCTGGCCGGCGGCACCCCGGTCGTGGCCACGCGCGACAGCGCCCTGCCCGAGGTCATCGGCCCGGCGGGGGCGGCGGTGGCCGACGATCCGGCGGCCTACGCCGGTGCGATCGAGGAGCTGCTGTCCGATCCCGCGCGCCGGGAGCGGGCCCGGGCCAGGGCCGAGCGGTACGGCTGGCCCGCCGCGGTCCGGGGCTTCCTGGACGCGCACGGCCTGATCGGCACGCCCGCGAGGCCGCGATGACGCGGATGGTCTCCCTGGGCGACTCGGTCACGGTCGGACTGGGCGATCCGGTGCCGGGGCGCGGCTGGGCCGGGCTCCTGGCCGAGGCGCTGGCGCCCGCCGAGCTGAGCAACCTCGCCGTCTGCGGCGCCCGCGTCGGCGACGTCGTACGCGACCAGCTCCCCCGGGCGCTGGCCCTGCGCCCGTCCCTCGCCACCGTGCTCGTCGGCGTGAACGACACCCTGCGCGGCGACTTCGCCCCCCACCAGATCCACGCGGACCTGGAACGCCTGATCACCCGGCTGCGCGCGGACCAGGTCACCGTGCTCACCGCCACGCTGCCCGACCCCGGCCTCATGCTGCGGATCCCGGAGCTGCTGCGCCGTCCCCTCGCCCGGCGCGTCCACGTGGTCAACACGATCGTGACCGGTCTCGCGCACCGCCACGGAACCATCCACCTCGACCTCGCCCGGCAACCCGCCCTGTACGAGCGGCGCATGTGGGGCGCCGACCGCCTGCACCCCAGCGAACGCGGGCACCGCCACCTGGCCCGGCTCTTCGCCGCCGAACTGCGCGAGCGCGGCGTCCCCGCGCGGCTGCCGGACCCGGAGCCCGCGAACGCCGAGCCCACCGCCTGGGCCAGCGCCTTCTGGCTGGCCACCGCGGGCACCGCCTGGCTGGTCCGGCGGTCCCGCGACTTCCTGCCCGCCTTCGCGAGGCTCGTCGCCCAGGAGATCTGGCACGAGAAATTCGCCGTACGGGCGACTGCCGGTGAACCGGACGTCGCCCCCAACCGGGATGAAACATCACATGAGGGTCGCCATTGTGGCCGAGTCGTTCCTGCCCCAGGTCAACGGGGTCACCAACTCGGTCTGCCGCGTTCTTGACCACCTGGCCGCCACCGGGCACGACGCCATGGTGGTCGCCCCGGCCCCCGCTCCCCCGTCCTACGCGGGTTTCCCGGTCCACCCGGTCCGCAGCCTCGCCCTGCCGTTCTACCGAACCGTCACGGTGGGCCTGCCCGGCATGCGCCTGTCCCGTACGCTCGCCGGCTTCAAGCCCGACGTCGTCCATCTCGCCTCCCCCGCCCTGCTGGGCGCGGCCGGGATGGCCGCCGCCCGGCGGCTCGGCCTGCCCACCGTGGCCGTGTTCCAGACCGATCTGGCCGGATTCGCCCGCCAGTACGGCGTCCGCGGCGACCCGGTCATCTGGTCGTGGCTGCGGCGGGTGCACCGGCACGCCACCCGTACCCTCGCCCCCTCCACGCCGACCCTGCGCGAGCTGGCCGGCCACGGCATACCCCGCCTGTCGTTGTGGGGCCGCGGCGTCGACCTCGACCTGTTCCATCCCCGGCAGCGCAGCGAGGAGCTGCGCCGCCGGCTCGCCCCGGACGGCCGGACCATCGTCGGATACGCCGGTCGCCTGGCCGCCGAGAAACAGCCTCAGCTGCTCGCCGCGCTCGCCGACGTCCCCGGGGTGCGGCTGGCCGTCGTGGGGACGGGCCCCATGGAGCGGCGGCTGCGCGGGCTGCTGCCCGGGGCGGAGTTCTTCGGCCTGCGCACCGGCCCCGACCTGGCCCGTGTCCTCGCCTCCCTGGACGTGTTCGTCCACACCGGCAGCAACGAGACCTTCTGCCAGGCCGTCCAGGAGGCCCTCGCCTCCGGCGTGCCGGTCGTCGCCCCGGCCGCGGGCGGCCCCCTCGACCTGGTCCGGCCGGGGGCCAACGGCCTGCTCTACGCCGGCGGCGACCCGTCGGCGCTGCGCGCGGCCGTCGCCGCCCTCGCCGGGGACCCCGATCGCCGCGCCCGCATGGCCCGGCAGGCCAGGGAGTCGGTCCGCGACCGCGACTGGGCCTCCGTGTGCGAGGAGCTGGTCGGCCACTATCACGGCGTCATGATGGGCGAGCCGGCCTCTCCGGGCCCGGCTGGATTTCGGCGGCGCGCCGCCGTAGGCTCCCCCAATGCGCGATCTAGGTGAGGACCCCCGGCCCGTCCGGGGCGCGGTACGCGAGATCCACTCCCTCGGCGACTCGGCCACCCTGTCCTACTCCCCCGACCTCGACGGCCTGGCCGACCCGGGGGAGATCGTCTGGGCCTGGGTTCCTTACGAGGAGGACCCGTCCCGCGGCAAGGACCGCCCCCTGCTGGTCGTGGGCCGGACCGGGCGCCGGCTCCTCGGCGTGATGCTCTCCAGCAAGGGCGACGACGGGCCCGACTGGGTGGAGCTCGGCGCCTGGGGCCGGGACGAGCGGGTGTCGTACGTACGGGTGGACCGGGTGTTCGTGCTGGACGAGGACGACATCCGGCGCGAGGGCGCGGTGCTCGACGGCGACCGCTTCGCGCGGGTGGCGGCCCGGCTCATGAAGGCCTACGGCTGGGACGCCGGCCGGTAGCCCCCGTCACAGCGCGTCAGCCCAGGAAACCCGCCTGGCCGAGCCGGTCGAGATACCGGTCCGTCCACGAACCGCTCGGAGGGCCGGGCGGGGCCCCGGCGAACCTGTGGCCGCCCGTGGCGTAGACGTGCATCTCGGCCGGGTGGCCGGCGGCGTGCCAGGCCGCGTACAGCGCGAGGGGATGAGTTCCATGGCGGTGCCTGCTCTCGAATGAAGATCAGGAGCGGACGGGGGTGACGGTTCCCGCGTCGCCGTCGACGACGACCCGCCGGCCGTCGGCAAGGCGCCCGGTGGCCGCGCCGGTGCCGAGGACGGCCGGGATGCCGTATTCGCGGGCGACGATCGAGCTGTGGCTGAGCGGGCCTCCGACGTCGGTGACCACGGCGGAGGCGAGCGCGAACAGCGAGGTCCACGCGGGGGTGGTGATCCTCGCGACCAGGACGTCACCCGGGCGCATCCGGTCGAACTCGTCGGGGCCGTGGATGATCCGCGCGGGCGCGGGCGCGGGCGCGGTCACGTGTCCCGGGCTGCCGGGCACGCCCTTGATGACGTCGGAGGAGCCGTCGTCGTGGTGCCCGGGCAGGAGCCGGGAGAAGTCGATGCCGAGCAGCTTCGTGCCGCCGTCGGCCGGGAGCGCGTGCGGCGGCGCGATCGCCTTCTGCGCCCGCCACGTGGCCCGCCGCTCCGCCACGACGGCACGCGAGTCGGCCGGGGAGCCCCGCCCGGAGTCCAGCACGCCCACGGCGGTTTCCAGCTCGTCCAGCCGCAGCCAGAACACGTCGTCCTGATCGGCCAGGGCCCCGGCGGCGACGAGGCGGCGGCGAGCTCGACGATGCGCTCCTGCAGGCCGTACGCCGCGACGAAGCGGCAGTAGGCGGCCGTCGTCACGTGGAAGCCCGGGGGCACGGGCAGCCCGGCCCCGGCCAGGCGGGCCGGCGAGGCGCCCTTGCCGCCGGCCCGGTCCAGGTCGGCGCGGTCGTCGTCCAGCGTCAGGACGAGTAAGTCGTCCTTCATGATCCCTCTCCTTCTTCCTCCACGTCTTCTGGGCCCAGCTCGGTGGCGAGCTCGGCGCGTACCTGTCTCAGGCCGCCGAGCAGCACCGCCTTGCCCTTCTCGAGGTCTCCGCCGTCCGCGGGGGCCAGAGCGCGATCGAGCAGGTCCGCGAGCGCCTCCAGCAGCTCGTCCGACGTCGGCTGATCGGGGTCCTGCGAGCCCGCCCGGTCGGCCGCGAACGTGCGCCGCAGGGCCGGGGTGAGGGCGTCGAGGATGTACGCCACCGCGCGGGTGTCCACGTCGTGCCGCACGGTGCCCGCCTGCTTCATCACTCGAGGAACTCGCGCATGCCGAAGGTGCGGGGCAGCCGTTCGAAGAGGTTGCCGGGCTTGCGCAGGTACTTGCCGAAGACCTCCGGATCCCGCGCGGCGATGGCGGCGGTCAGGGGGCGCTCCTTCAGCACGCCGCGATGCGGCGGCGGTGGTGGTCGTAGTCACCCGTGAAACGGCGAGCAGGCGGCAGCGCCGCTCATGCGCGCGGCCCCGCTGACGGGCGAACCCCCGAGCCGATCATGCATGCGGCCCCACTGATGGGCGCGCCGCCGGGCCGATCACGCGCACAAGGGGCACCCGCCTGCTGCGACGCCTTCGGAGGGCGGTGCGCACTGCGGCGCGGTGGGGTTACCTGGTGGAGGCGCGTGCCACCAGATCGGGCTGGAAGATCACCTGGCGGTGCTCGTGGCCGACCGGCCGGTTGGCCTCCTCCAGCAGCATCACGGCCGCCGTGTGGCCGAGCTGCTCGCGCGGCTGCCGGATGGACGACAGCGGCACGGCGGCCGCCGCGGCGAAGTCGATGTCGTCGTACCCGAGGATGGCCAGGTCGTCCGGGACCCGCAGCCCGCGCTGCGTCATCTCCTGCAGCACCCCGATGGCCACCAAGTCGTTGGCGCAGAAGACCGCGGTGGGACGCTCGGACGGCGGCCGGGTGGCGATCTCCTCGCCGGCCAGCCGCCCGGTGGCGATGGTGAGGTCGGGCAGGGGGATGACGGTCAGCCGATCGTCCGGCGAGAGCACGGCGGACAGCCCCTCGTGCCGCTCCCGCACCTGGCGGACGGTGAACGGCCCGCCGGCGAAGGCGATGTGGCGGTGCCCCCGCTCCCGTAGGTGCCGACCGGCCAGCCGCCCGCCGAGCACGTCGTCGACCGCGACCGCGCAGCCGTGGCTGTGCGGGGCCGAGCTGTCGAAGCGCACCACCGGGATGCCGCGCGAGACGAGCCGGCGCAGCCGCTCCTCCTCGGCGCTGTCGTTGACCGGCGTGATCAGCACGCCCAGCGGACGCTGCTCCTCGAACGTCTCCAGCAGCCCCGCCTCGCGGCCGGCGTCCTTGTTGCTGTTGAAGACCATCACGGTGAGCTCGGCCCGCTGCGCGGCGGTCTCGACGCCGCGCAGCACGTCGATGAAGAACGGGTTGGCCAGGTCGAGCGCGACCACGCCGATGGTCCGGCTGTGGCCGGCCCGCAGTTGCCGGGCGGAGCCGTTGCGGACGTAGCCGAGGCGGGCGATCGCGGCCCGCACCCGCAGCCGGGTGTCGGGGGCCACCATGTCGGGCCGGTTGAGCACATTGCTCACCGTGCCGACGGAGACCCCGGCGAGCCGGGCGACCTCTTTGATGCTCGACATCGTTCCTCGTCGCAGGCGTAATGTCGCTTTGATCATAACGCCTTCGACCAGGGGTTCGACACCAGATGCGACAACCTCCGTCCGGGGCCGCGGCCGGGTCGGTCGAGGAAGCCGGTGCACGGAGCCAGCACCTTGCCGTCACTGCCGTCCGACATCAACCAGGTCGTCGTCGAGCCCGGTAGCGGCGGCGGATCGCGATCACTTCCGGCACAATGGGCATGGTCCTGTCCGGGGGCGACATCTCCTGGACCACGTTCCGGTCGCCGGTCGGCCGCGCAACCGCTGCTGGGAGAGATGGTGGGGTGTCTGGCCTGCACGCCCGGAGCGGGCAGCAGTCAGCAGGCAGTTCATGAGGGTGTCACCCTGTACACCCAGTACATGAGCGCAGATCGGATCGGCGCCATCGTCTACGACGGAGCCGATCCCGCCGACGATCCACGATGGCGCCTTTCGGGAGCACACACCCGGGCGGAGTACGGCCGCTGGTGCCGGCACTGCTGCGGGATGGCCTGCCTGCACATGGCCCTTGATCATCGCGATGGCCACGCGCCGCCCCTTCTGGAGCTTCTGCGCGGCTGCCGCGACTACGGCGGTTATGTCGAGGACGACGACGGCCAGATCAAGGGCCTGATCTACGCCCCGTTCGCCGACTACGTGCGCGCCGAGCACGGCATGCCCGCTGACGTGCATCCGCATCTCGCCGCGGCCGAACTGCCCGACCTGCTCGCGGACGGGCACCTGGTGATCGCCTCCGTCCACAAGGAGATCCGCCGGCCCGAGGTGCCCGCACCCGGCCGCGGCGGGCACCTGGTCCTCATCACCGGCCACGACCACGGGCTGCTACATCTGCACAACCCATCCGGACACACCCCCGACGCCCGCCGGGCGAGGCTCCCCATCGAGGTGTTCGCGTCCTTCTTCGCCGGCCGGGGCATCGCCTTGAGCATGCGGCGCGTCTAGCCAGATCGCGTCGCCCGGCAAGGGGCGTTCTGCCAAGCCGGCCGCACCGCTCCGGAAAAGGCGCAGTGCGGCCGCGCGGCTATGACAGCGGTGGTCAGGTCATCGCCTCGAAGGAGTAGTGCAGGCCGTATTGGGTTCTGTCGTAGGCGTGCACGAGCATGGGCTCCCCCGCACAAGCATGGTCGGAGTAGACCAGGATCGGGCCGTCGGTTTCGTTGATCACGGCATGGTAGCCCGGGCCGAGGTCGTGGCAGTCGCCGGGCCGTGGGTCCCCGATCCCCCACGCAGGCTCGCCGAGGTTGCTGATGATCACGGCTCCCGAGGCGGCGGTGGCCGGGGTGGCGGTGAGCGTGACGGCCGTGGCGGCCACGGTCAGCAGGGCGAGGATGGAACGCATAGCGGATCCCTTCTGAGAAGACAACCCCCTAATCATGCACAGTCAGTAGTTGATTAGTCACTTAAGGCGAGCGACACGGCGACACGGCATGGCCCCAGATGGCGGGCAGAGGAACGCCTGCCGGTCGGGAGAGAGCGCGACACATGCCGCGTGGCGCGCCGGGCGCGAGGGGCGATCGCCGGGCTTGCGGTCGAAGCAGCCGGCGGGCCTGAGCGTGAAGCCGGTGTACTCCACGGGCATTACCAGGACGCGAGGTCGGCGATCAGCTCGGCGAACTGGCGGTCACGCACCGTGGCGGTGGTGCCGCCGCTCCAGTGGTGCGACTGCACGCCTTATGGCTCGGACCCGGACATTGGGGTCCCAGCCATAAGGCGGAGCGGGTCACCTTCCCTGGCGGGCGGCCTTGCCACCGGCACCGAAGAACAGGATGGTCGCGGCCACACCCAGCACAGCGACGAGCACGTCGGCGACCAGCGTGAGGGTGGGCAGGGTGATGAACAGGCTCACCACCTTGAACAGGACGGAGAAGATGACGATGACGGTGGCGAAGATCCGGACGGCGGTGCCGCCGCGCAGCGCCAGCCAGGCGAGCAGTACGAGCACGAGCGACCAGAAGATCGTGCTGTAGGCGAGCCCGGAGTAGATCATCTGGAGCCCCTCGAACCGGTCGCTCTGGATGTCGACCTCGTCGAGGCTCACGGGGGCAGAGCCCATGTCCGAATTCGCGGCGATCTGCTTTTTGATCGCCTCCGTGCCGGAGACGAGGATTCCGATGGCGCTGATCACGTTGAGCGCCGCCGTGGCGATGGCCGCGTACACCGCTCGGGTTAAGTTCGCCGGCCTCTGGGGGGCCATGGCGGC
The DNA here is from genome assembly GCF_040675285.1 of Nonomuraea sp. NPDC049625. Lineage (NCBI taxonomy): Bacteria > Bacillati > Actinomycetota > Actinomycetes > Streptosporangiales > Streptosporangiaceae > Nonomuraea > Nonomuraea sp. NPDC049625. The sequence goes on from NZ_JBFAOQ010000005.1 coordinate 628,963, forward strand.
GCGCCGGTCTTCGAATTGGGTGGGGGCTTGCCGTTCGTACATGGACATGCGGATCCCTTTCCGGAACGTTGTGTGTCTCGACGACGCGGTGATTACTGACCTGTGTCAGGCACTCCGCGACCGTTAATGCCACGCGCATTTCGCGCGGCCTTGAGAGGTATAGCAGATTCGCCCGACATCTGCGGGCGGCGGCGAATTCTGGAACCGCTCCGATAGCAATCTTCTTCGTTCGCTCGGCGGATGAAAGCGGCTTCCGAGACGGTAATTCCATCGCTCACCTGCGACGGAAGACGGACAGAAGAAAAGCGGAAGAGTGGCACTCTAATGTCCTGCGACGTCAGCCGGGCTCACCCCAACGCCTCTTTGGAGCCGAATTTTTCGCGGCATCTCCGCTGAGTCGAGCTCACGGATGAATGACACGCAATAAATGTCTCTTAGGGCGTTCTGTCGAGGGCCTTGCAATCACGGGCAACGGCAAGAGCTATGACGCGACGGCGAGAACTCGGTCGGCGGCATCGTCGAGATGTGGCGTGCTGAGGGCGGGCAGGTGAGGGTCGAGGAGGGAAAGTTCCCGCCTGATCGTCCGGCTCGCCGCGCAGCCCCTGGCCGGCACCGACCTCACGAGTCGGCGCCTCGTGCCGCACACGCCGTCGGCCTGGCAGTGGGGGCGGTGAGTGTGACCCGGTGTACGTACTCGATGACGCCGCCCTTGGAGACCTCCCGGGCGCGGCGGAACTCCGGATCGAGGTCTTCGACGTTGAGGGGGAGATTTCCTCGGCCCGGGCGGCCGTGTCGTACAGGAGCCTCCAGAGCGCCCGCTCCCGCAGGGCGTGAGCAGGGTCGGTGAAGAGCGTCCCCAGTCCGGTCGCCGCGGCGGGCCGGGCCCGCCTGATCCGCCCGCCGGGGGAACGGGCGGCTCAGGAGGCGAGCGTCATGCCCGTCAGGGTCGGCCGACGCTGAGGTAGTGGTAGCCGGCGGCCCGCATCGTCGCCGGGTCCAGCAGGTTCCGGCCGTCGAACAGCACCGGCCGGCGCATCGTCGCGACGGCTTGCGTCCAGTCGACCTGGGTGAGCTGCGGCCACTCGGTGACGATGATCGCCGCGTCCGCGCCCTCCAGCGCCTGCTCCACGCTCGCATGGCGCGTTGTCGACGTCCAGGGCTCGGCCGCGGCCGGGCGGGCCATCGGATCCCAGCAGTGCACCTCGGCCCCCTCGGCGAGCAGCCGGGCCGCCAGGACGGTGCTGGGCGCCTCGCGCATGTCGTCCGTCCCCGGCTTGAACGTCAGGCCGAGCAGCGCCACCCGCGCACCCGCCAGCGTGCCGAGCTCGTCCTTGAGCTTCTGGATCGCCCGCCGCTTCTGCAGATTGTTGACCTCGATCACCGCTGACAGCAGCTGCAGGTGGTAGCCGGTGTTGTTGGCCAGCTGCCGCAGCGCCTCGCTGTCCTTGGGGAAGCACGAGCCGCCCCAGCCGATGCCGGGCCGCAGGAAGTGCGGTCCCAGGCGATGATCCAGTCCGACCGCGTGAGCCACCTCCTCGACGTCGGCCCCGGTCTTCTCGCACAAGGTGGCGATCTCATTGATAAAGCTGATCTTGGTGGCGAGCAGTGCGTTCGCCGCGAGCTTCACCATCTCCGCCGAGCGCACGCTCATCACCGCGACCGGCCCGTCCACGCCCTCGTGCAGCTCGGTGAGCAGCCGGGCGGTCGCTTCGTCGGACGTCCCGATGACGATGCGGTCGGGATGCATGAAGTCGGTGACCGCTCGGCCCTCAGCGGTGAACTCCGGGTTCGCGGCATAGCCGACGTGGCCGAGCCCGGCGGCATCCAGCGCGGCTCGCACCCGGCTGCCGGTACCCACCGGCACGGTGGATTTGACCACCACGGCCCGCAGGTGAGCGGCGTCCGTCAGGGCCGTCACCACCGACCAGACCCGTGACAGGTCCGCATCACCGGAAGCCGACGGCGGCGTGTCCACGCAGACATAGGCGATCTCGGCACCGGTGACGGCCTCATCCAGGTCCAGCGTGAAGCTCAGCCGCTCCTTGTTCCGGGCGATCATGTCGCCCAGGCCCGGCTCGTAGATCGGCACATCGCCGGCCTGCAACAGCCTGATCTTCTCCGGGTCGATGTCCCGGACCACCACCCGGTGGCCGAGGTCGGCGAGGCAGGCACCGGTCACCAGACCGATGTATCCCGCCCCGAACACAACAACGCGCCGGTAGTGCGGCTTTCCCACCATGCGGCAGCCCGTCCCCTTTCTCCGCAACGCGTGGCCGAGTAGAGCCGAGCGGCTCGGGCCCTGCGTGCCGGTGTCCCTTCACAAGCTTCACAAGGAGGTCCCACCATAGCCGCCAGCTCCTGCACGGCCCGGGCTGGCCCGTGTGACTTCGCGGGACCCGGCGAAGCGGCGCGGGTGGGCCTGACGCTCCATGTCGTCTTCATCGCCGGGTCGGCAGCGGAGGCGTTGGGAGGGTGGCCAGATGGTCTTGGAGTTCGGCGTGCCGGAATTGGTAGAGCGGGCCGACCGTGCGGAGCAGTCCGAGCCGGTGAGCGTCGTCCAGGAAGGACATCAGCGCGCGGGGAAGGATGCCGGCCAGGGCCAGGCGGGCGGTGGCGATCTGGTAGGCCATCCAGGCGTGGTGATGTCCGGCCGCGAGCCCGGCGGTGACGCCGAAGGTGAGCGCGTAGGTCAGCCCGACGGCGACTCCGAAGGCGGGGGTGTCGACGAGCCCGGCGGCGAGCCCGCCCGCCAGGCCGCCGGTCAGGGCGGCGGTGGCGCCGACGGTGGCGGCGCGGACGAGGTTGAGCGTGCGGTCCGCACGCCAACTGGTCAGGGGGGTGCTGGCCCTTCCGGCCGGGGACGGGGCCTCGGCCCATGCGGCGAATCCGGCCGCGAAACCGTGGACGAGGCCGACCGCCAGGCCGGAGGAGACCCCGGCGATGAGCACGGCGGCGAGGGAATCGACGGTGAGCCACATCATGACCACCATCGCCAGCCCGGTGGCGAGGCCGAGGAGCAGCCCTCGTACCGGCCTGAACCTGGGTCTGAACCGGCGCCCGCGTAACCGCAGGTCGGCGAAACCTGGTGACTGCCGCGCCCAGGAGCGCGCCGCGAACGCGATGACGAGGCCCGCGGTGAGTCCGAACGCCAGCCCGTAGACCAGGCCGAGGACAGGGAACGGTGCGAAGCCCTCGGCGAGCCCGGTCGCGACCGTGGCGACGGTCGCGATCATGAGCGCGACGATGAGCCCCAGGGCGAGCCGGATCACGGGGGTGACGGTACGGGTGCTGCCGGCCAGTCGCCACCAGGCCAGATCCCGCGTACGAGGGGTGCCGTCCGGGTTGCGGGGATGCGTGAGATGGTGGGCGAGGTAGCCGAGCACGTGCCGGACCTGGGCGGGGTCGTGGCGGCGCCGAGGCCGGAACAGGTCGGTCGGATGGGCACTGGGCGGGCGGGTGTCGATCAGCGCCGGGATGAGCCGGTCGAACAGGTGGGCACGCAGCGTGGCAGGTTCGGGGAACCGGGCGGCGTCGAGCAGGGCGGCCGGGTCGGCGTGCGGGGCGATGTAGACGGCTCTGAGCAGCCACAACCCGAGCGGGGTGGCGGTGACCCCGGCCAGCGTGCTGATCGGGTCCGCGGTATCGGCGGGGGCGCCGGCCAGTGTGCTGACGGGGTCCGCGGTGTCGGCGGGGGCGCCGGCCAGCGTGCCGACGGGGTCCGCCGTGTCGGCGGGGGCGCCCGTCAGGCCGGTGAGAATGTGCTCCCACGCCGGGTGTGGCCGGCCCGGCAGGCAGCGCCGCAGGTATCCGGCGGCCACGGCGGGGTCCAGCGGGTCGGGCTCGATGACCACCGCCGAGGTGAGCACGTCACCGGCGCCCTCGACGGCACTGCGGTAGTCGCGGGTGCGGCCGGTCACGATGAGCTGGTCGGTTGCCCCGAGTGAACGGTTGAGCGTGGTGATCACCGCCGCCCGGGCCGCAGCGGGGAGCTCGTCCAGGCCGTCCAGCACCGGCAGGATGTGTCCGCGTGCCGCCAGAACCGCGGACGCTTCGGAGCCCAGGCCCGTGGCGCGCAGCGCCGGGTAGTCCTGCGCGAGCCGCGCCGCCAGCCAGTCGTGCATCAGCGGGAAGACCGCGGTGTCCCAGTCGGCGACCGGCAACAGCACCGGCACCGGCTCTTCCTCATGATCGTGGCGGGTGGCCAGGAGTTCCAGCAGCAGCTGAACGGCCAGCGTGGTCTTGCCCGTGCCCGGGCCGCCCAGGATCACCAGGCGTTGGCGGCGCATCGCGCGTAACCGGCCGGCCAGTGCGGAGACGTCGTCGCTCGAGGCGGTCAGCGGCAACGAGGCGGGGGTGAGGTTGGCCGGATGGTCCATCAGCCGTAGGTCGTCGGTCAGCCGCCAGCGCACCGGGATGGGGTCGGGGTCGTCCAGCGACCGCAGCGTCGCCTCCACGCGCCATTGCTGCCCGACCAGCCCGGCCAGCACCTCCTTGGCGGCCGCTATCGCCTGCGCCGTCACCGGCGCGGGGCCCGTCCTGCGCCGGACGCGGAACGGCGGCGACGGCGCGGGCCACCACGCCGCCTCGGCCGCCGCGCGAACGGAGGCCGGACCGGCTGAACCGTGGCCGTCCCGGATCCGCTGCCCTGGGCCGTCGCCGACCGGTTCACCGGCGGGCCGCGCGGGTGCCTCCGGCATGGAACGCAGCCGCTTGGCGGCCTCGCCGGCCAGCCGCCTGTCGCTGCGGGTTTCGGCCAGTCGCACCAGCAGCTCCCAGTAGGCCGCGTCCCAAGCCTGGGGCTCGCTCAGCTCGGCGGGCAGGCTCCGGCCGGATTGCCGGGCGAGGCGCAGGCAGGTGTCGACGAAGACCTCGACATGCTCCTGCTCCGGCCGAACGGGGCGGGTCTGGCTGATCATTCCGGCGATCGTGCTGCGTTTCAGCGTCAACGGCGGCTGCCCGGCACGACGGCGCGGCGTTCGGCCGCTGGCCGCCTCCAGCTCGCGGACCGAGACCGCGGCGGCGTCCTTCAACGCCCGCAGCCGCCGCGCGAACGGCAGCCGGGGATCCGAATCGTCGAGCACCCGAGCACCTCGCCCCAGCCGACCGCCGACCCCACCAGGTGTCCGGCGGCACCGGACACCCCTCGTGCCTTGAAGCGTAGGCCATCACCTGCGGCTCCACGGCTCGCTCGGACGAACTGTCCGCGTCCGTTGCCGGACAACCTTCCGGACGCCGAATGTCACTTCACACCCCGGTCGCGGCCGTCGGGCGATCCCGCGGCCCTCACGGAAGGAACAACGCCATGAAGCACCCCGCTCCCTGGCTCATCATCGGCGGCCTGCTGCAGGCTGCGGCCGCCTTCGTCGCGGTCCTGGTCTCTCCGCTCGGTTTCGACAGCCGTTCACCCGCCTGGTGGACGGTGTGCCTGGCCGTCATGCACGTGCCCCAGGCGGCCGGGTTCTTCCTGCTGGCACGATCGGCATCCGGCCTGGTCGCCAGGGTCGGCTTCCGGACGACCGCCGTGGCCGTGGCCGTGTTCGTTCCGGCCGAGCTCGCGGCCCTCGTCTCGGCAGACGCGACCGGCATGATCTTCGCGATCGCCTCCCCGCTGTCCGGTCTCGGCCTGCTGGTCGCGGGCGTGGCCACCGTGCGCCGCCGCGACTGGCCGGGCATCGGGCGCTTCACCCCGCTGATCACCGGCCTGTACGTCTTCGTCGTCCTCACACCATCCCTGGCGATGCTCGGACCGATCGCCGCCGTGCTCGCCATCGGCGGCTGGGGCCTGTGTTTCGCCCTGCTCGGCGCCGCCACCCGCCGGCGGCTCCTGGCGGACCGCCTTTGCGCGGACCCGTCCGACTCGCCTCAGTCAATTGCTCGACCGGCCACGGAAAGCGAGTGATCTCTCATGCTTCGCACTCTCTCCGGCAAGGCACTCGCCGTCCTCGCGTCCCTCGCTCTGATCTTGACGCTGCACAGCCCCCGGCTTCCCGCGGCGACCGCCCGGGACACGGCCGCCTCCGTGGGGCTGCAGTGCCGGGATCTCTCCTGCCGGTACTACTTCAGCCGGGCACAGACCGCGAAGATCAAGACCACCCTGGATGCCAGGGAGTGGACCGCCCAGGCCGGGGCCCAGCTCATCTGCTCCAGGATCCCGCACAAGGTGGTCGCCGTCTTCTGCCTGCTGGCCTTCGCCTATCTGTACGACAGCGCTCGGAGCCGGCTCGTCAACGCGTACGAGATGGGCGGATGCCTCGTCGTGCGGGCCCGGTTGAGCTGGCGCAAATCGATCACGTTCGCCGGCGTTCCCCCGACCCACAGCAGATGTGTGTGACCGACATTTCCCGACGCCGCGCCGGTGAAGCACCGTCCGCCCGCCGACCGTCTCCGGCATCAAGCGTGAGCTGGGTGCCGGGGATGCTCTTGCCCGGACAAATCCGTACTCTCCCGAAATGCCAGTCGATGCGGCACGCACACCTCGTGCGCCTTGTCCGTCCCGCCGCTCAGCCGCTCGGCCAGCAGGTCCACCGCCGACTGCGCGATCAGCGCCTTGTCGGGCGCCACGGTCGACAGCGTGGGCGTGGCGAACCGGCCGTCCTGGATGTCGTCGAACCCCATCACCAGCACGTCGCCCGGCACCTCGTACCCCCGCTTGAGCAGCGTCCGCAGGGCGCCCAGCGCGAGCGTGTCGTTGAAGCAGAAGACCGCGTCCGGCGCGCCGGAGTCGAGCAGGCGGCTCATGGCCTCGGCGCCGTCGGCGCGCCCCCAGCGTGCGACCGGCGCGACCAGTGACGGGTCTGCGGGGAGGCCCGCCTCGGCGAGCGCCTGCCGGTAGCCCTTCAGCCGCAGGCGGCCCGTCGCGGCGACGGCCGTGCGCTGCACGCCGATGGCTGCGATCCTGCGCCTGCCGCGCTCGGCCAGGTGCAGGGTGGCCGCCCGCGCGGCGGCCACGTTGTCGATGCCGACGTGATCGTACGGCGAGCGGCCCGTCCCGATGCGCTCCCCGAGCAGCACCATCGGCGTACGCTCGTCGCGCCCGGCCAGGTCCTTGCCCGTGAGCGCGAGCGGGCTGAACAGCAGCCCGTCGATGAGATGGTCGCGGATCCCGGAGATCACCACGCGTTCCTTGGCCCGGTCGCCCTGGGTCTGGTCGATGAGCACGGTCCAGCCCCGCCGGTCGGCCGCCTCGATGACGTTCGTGGCCAGTTCGGCGAAGTAGGGGTTGTCCAGGTCGGGCACCGCCAGCGCGACCACGCCGGAGCGGCCCGCGCGCAGGCTGCGCGCCGACAGGTTCGGCCGGTAGGAGAGCTCGGCTATCGCCGCCTCCACCCGGGCCCGCGTCTCGCCACTGACATGGGGATAGTCGTTGACCACGTTGGACACGGTCTTGATCGACACCCCGGCCAGTTCGGCGACGTCCTTCAGCCTCGGCCGCACCATGCCCCCTTCGCCACCGGAACCCTACCTGGTTTACAACGATGTAACGAACTGGCGCCAGGCAATTTACAACGTTGGAACCAACGATGTAAAACGTCCGTAACCTCACGGGCAGGAGTGATCTGGCATGTCCCAAAACGACCTTTCCAGGCGGCGCGTACTGGGCCTGAGCCTCGGCGCGCTGGTCATCGGCGCCGCGGGCTGCGGCGGAGGCGGCGGTCCCAAGCAGGCGCAGGCGCCGGCCACCGCGCCGGCCACCACGGCGGCGCCCACCGAATACACCGGGCCCTCGGTCTCGCTGACGTTCTGGAACGGATTCACCGGCGGCGACGGCCCGGTCATGAAGAAGCTGGTGGACCAGTTCAACACCGAGCACCCGAACATCAAGGTGTCGATGAACGTCTACAAGTGGGAGGACTACTACGCGAAGGTCCCCGCAGCCGTCTCCGCGGGTCAAGGCCCTGACCTCGGCATCATGCACGTCGACAGCGTCGCCACCAACGCGGCCCGGCAGGTGGTCCTGCCCCTCGACGACGTGGCCAACGCGCTCAGCCTCACCGAGGCGGACTTCTCCCCGCCGGTCTGGAAGGCCGGCGTCTACAAGGGTGCGCGCTACTCGATCCCGCTCGACGTGCACCCGCTCGGCATGTTCTACAACAAGACGGTCATGAAGAAGGCCGGGCTCGACCCGGAGCAGCCGCCCAAGACCGGCGAGGAGTACATGGCGGCGCTGGAGGCGCTGAAGAAGGCGGGCATCCAGGGGCACTGGGCCACGCCGTTCCCGTTCACCGGAAGCATGCAGTTCGGGACGCTGCTCTACCAGAACGGCGGCCAGCTCTTCGCCGACGACGCCAGTGTCTCGCGCTTCGCCGAGGACCCCGGCGTGCAGGCCCTGACCTGGCTCGTCGACCTCGTCAACAAGGGCTACAGCCCCAAGAACGTCGGCCAGGACGCCGACTTCATCGCCCTGCAGAACGGCAAGGCCGCGTTCAACTGGAACGGCATCTGGTCCATCAACACGCTCAAGGAGATCAAGGACCTGGAGTGGGGCGTCGCGCCGCTCCCGCAGATCGGGTCGAAGCCGGCGGCGTGGGCGGGCTCGCACCAGTTCGTGGTGTTCAAGCAGCGTACGCCCGACCAGAACAAGCTGACCGCGGCCAAGGTGTTCATCAACTGGATCAGCGGCCACTCGCTGGAGTGGGCCAAGGGCGGCCAGGTGCCGGCGCGCAAGTCGATCCGCGACGGCGCGGAGTTCGCGGCGCTGAAGGAGCAGGCCACGATCGGCACCCAGATCGACTACCTGTACTTCCTGCCGTCGGTGGCGGGCATCGGGGACGCCTCCGCGGTCGTCGACCAGGCGATCAACGCGGCGATCCTGCTCAAGAAGAGCCCCAAGGACGCGCTCACGGAGGCCGCCGCCAAGGCCGACAAGATCCTTGAGGCCAACCGGAAGAAGTACGGCGCCTGATGGTCGCGATCTCGGCGGAAGAGACGCTGGAGCGGGAGGTGCGCGTTCCCCGATCGGGCAAGGCGACGCCGTACCTGTTCCTGGCGCCGTACCTGATCCTGTTCTCCGTGTTCGTGCTGGCCCCGGCCCTGTTCGGGATCTGGGTGAGCCTGCATGACTGGGACTACCTGCTCGAGGGCAAGCCGTTCGTCGGCCTGGACAACTACACGGCGCTGTTCGACGACCAGTCGCCCGTCTACGGCGACTTCTGGATGTCGATGCGGGCGACCGGGATCTTCACCGTGTTCAGCGTGCCGTTCCTGGTCGTGCTGCCGCTCGGGGTGGCGTTGCTGCTCAACCGGCCCTTCCGGGGCAGGACGCTGTTCCGGGGGCTGTTCTTCGCGCCGTTCGTGCTGGGCGTGGCGGTGGTGTGCCTGATGTGGCGGCTGCTGCTCGACCCGAACCTCGGCCTGGTCGACTGGATACTCGGCACGCCGATCCCCTGGACCACCGCGACGCCGTGGGCCTGGATCGCGCTGGTCGGGGTGACGGTCTGGTGGACGCTCGGATTCAACGCGGTGATCTACCTGGCCGGGATGCAGGACATCCCGCGCGAGCTGTACGACGCGGCGAAGGTGGACGGCGCGGGACGGTGGGGCGAGTTCGTCCACGTCACGCTGCCGGGGCTGCGGCCCGTCGCGCTGTTCGTGGTGACGACGACGATCCTGGCCTCGGCGAACATGTTCGGGCAGTCGTACCTGCTGACCCAGGGGGCGCCGGGCGGGGACACGCGGACCGCGATCATGTACATGCTCCAGCAGGGGCTCAGGGAGTACAAGATGGGCAGCGCCTCGGCCATGAGCTACCTGCTCACGCTGCTGCTGATCCTGGTCAGCGTGGCCAACTTCCGGCTGTTCAGGACCCGGTCATGAAGCGCTACACGGGCCTGGTGGCCCTCGCCGTGCTGTTCGTGGGGCCGCTGGTGTGGGCCCTGGGCGTGTCGTTCAAGACGCAGACCGAGGCCACCCGGGTGCCGCCCACGCTGCTGCCGGCCGAGCCGACGACGTCCGCGTACGGGACGGTCTTCCAGGGCACCACGGACACGCCGGTGCTGCGCTGGTTCGCCAACAGTCTCATCGCCGCCACCGGGCACATGCTGCTGGTGCTCGCGGTGTCGTCGCTGGCCGCGTACGCGCTGGCCAGGCTGGAGTTCCGCGGCAAGAAGCTGATGTTCGGGATGATCGTCGGCACGCTCCTGGTGCCGGGGTTCGTCTTCCTCATCCCGCAGTTCCTGATCGTCGACCAGCTCGGCTGGCTGGACAGCCTGACGGCGCTCATCGTGCCGGGGGCGGCGGGCGCGTTCGGGGTGTTCTTCCTGCGGCAGTTCTTCCTCGGGCTCCCGCGCGAGCTGGACGAGGCCGCGCTGATGGAGGGCGCCAACCACTGGCACATCTTCTGGCGGGTCACGCTGCCGCTGTCGCGGCCCGCGCTGGCCACGCTGGCCGTGCTGAGCTTCCTGTCCAACTGGAACGACTTCATCTGGCCGATCTACGTGATCTTCAGTCCCGAGTACTTCACGCTGCCGCCGGGCCTGTCGATCCTGCAGGGGGCGTACACGATCCACTATCCGGTGATCATGGCGGGCGCGGTGCTGGCCAGCATCCCCGTCCTGATCCTCTTCAGTCTGACCCAGCGGTACGTCATCGAAGGCATCTCTCGTAGTGGCCTGAAGGGCTGACACATGCACTTGGCTGTCATCGCCACACTGATCCTCTCCCTCTTCACCAATCCGGTGTCCGGCTCGTTCTCCGACACGTTCGCCGACCCGTCGGTGATCCGCGGGCAGGACGGCTACTGGTACTCCTACGGCACGTCGGACCCGCTGCGCGAAGGCGAGAAGGTCCTGCACAGGCTGCCGATCGCCCGCTCCGGTGACCTGGTCAACTGGACCTACGTGGGCGACGCGTTCGGGCCGGACAACCTGCCGTCGTACGCGGCGCCGGGCAGCCTGTTCTGGGCGCCGGACATCCGTTACCTCGACGGCCGGTACGTCATGTACTTCACCGTCACCGACACCGCCACCACGCCCGCCAACTGGGACTACTCGATCGGCGCCGCCACGGCCCCCACGCCGACCGGGCCGTGGACGCACATCGACGCCCCGGTCGTCGCCCCGCGTCCCTCGGGCAACTCGTACTGGAACACGATCGACCCCTCGCAGTTCACCGACGTGGACGGGCGCAAGTACCTGTACTTCGGCGGGTTCTTCGGCGGCCTGTGGGTGACCGAGCTGTCCGCCGACGGGCTGCGCGCCACCGGGCAGCCGCAGCAGGTCGCGATCGACAACAAGTTCGAGGGCGCGTACGTGGTGCGCCACGACGGCTACTACTACCTGCTCGGCTCCTCGGCGAACTGCTGCGCCGGGCCGACCACCGGCTACTCGGTGCTGGCCGGGCGCTCGACCAGCCCGCGCGGGCCGTTCGTCGACCGTGAGGGCGTGCCGCTGCTGGCCTCACGCGCCGGTGGCACCCCTGTCCTGGACCAGAACGGCAACCGCTTCATCGGCACCGGCCACCACGCCCAGCTCACCGACCTTTCCGGTCAGGACTGGATGCTCTACCACGCCATCGATCGAAGCGACCCGTTCCTGGACGAGCCGTACGGGATCAACGAGCGGCCCATGCTGCTGGACCGGCTGGACTGGGTCGACGGCTGGCCGGCCGTGCGTGCGGGGGCCGGGCCTTCCGAGCAGTCGCGGGAGACGCCGGTGACCCGCGGGGTCGTGGACGATCGGTTCGCGGGCGATCTGTCGGGCTGGCGGAACACGACCGGCTGGACCGTACAGGATGGATCTGTCCGTGGCCAGGGCACGCTCATCAGCCGCAAGTCGCTCGGCGGGGACGTCCGCGTCGAGACCGACCTCAAGACGGACAAGTCCGCCGGGATCCGCATCGGCGGCACGACCGCGGTCGTTTCGCCCGACGGGTTGACGCTCACCTCTGGCGGCGCGTCCCGTACGGTGGCGCTGCCCGGAGGGGCCGCGACCTGGCACAACCTGGCCGTCACCGTCAAGGGACGGACGATCACCGCCGAGGTGACCGAGGCCCGGCTCCGTGACCCGCAGGCGAGCGTCACCGTCACGGGCAGCGCGAACGGCCCGATCGGGCTGGTCTCCGACGGGGGCGCCGACTTCGACAACGTCTCCGCCGCCCCGCTGTTCAAGGCCGTCACCAAGGCCGCGCCGACGCCGCGCACGGGCAGGCTGCTGGACGCCGACGAGTTCGACGGGCCGCTCGACTCCCGCTGGACCTGGGTCAGGCAGGACGCCGCGGCCAAGAACGAGGAGGGCGTGCTGCGCTGGCCCGTCCAGAGCGCCGACCTGGTCGGGACCGGCAACAAGGCGTCGGTGCTGCTGCGCGAGGCCCCCAAGGGCGACTACGTCGTGGAGACCAAGGTCACGCTCGACCTGGGCGAGGACGCCGTACGCAACTACCAGCAGGCCGGGCTGGTCGCCTACGCCTCCGACGACGACTTCGCCCGCCTGTCCCAGGTCGCCATCTGGAACACCCGCCAGGTCGAGTACGGCCGCGAGCTGACCTTCGCCGGCCGCCTGTCCTACGGCGGCAACATCGTCGGCCCGCCCGCGAAGACCACCTGGCTGCGGCTGGCGCACCACGTGGACCCGGCCAACGGGGAGCACGAGTTCCGCGCCGGATCCAGCCGCGACGGCAAGACCTGGACCTGGGGCGGCGTCTGGACCTTCCCCAAGGACACGGCCGTGCGCATCGGCCTGGTCGCCCACGGCGGGGCCCAGCCGGCCGTCAACGCCGACTTCGACTACGTACGCGTCTACCGAGGAGCCTGACCTGTGCCACAAGCACACCTGACCCTTGACCCCTCTTTCCGCATCGCGCCCGTCAACCGGCGCCTGTTCGGCTCGTTCGTCGAGCACATGGGCCGGTGCGTCTACACCGGCATCTACGAACCGGGCCACCCGGCGGCGGACGACAACGGCTTCCGCACCGACGTGCTGGAGCTGACCCGCGAGATGGGCGTGAGCGTGGTCCGCTACCCGGGAGGCAACTTCGTCTCCGGCTACCGCTGGGAGGACGGCGTCGGCCCCGACCGGCCCTCCCGGCTGGACCTGGCCTGGCGGCAGATCGAGACGAACGCGTTCGGGCTCAACGAGTTCATGACCTGGACCCGGGCCGCCGGGGTGGAGCCGATGATGGCCGTCAACCTCGGCACCCGGGGCATCCAGGAGGCCTGTGACCTGCTCGAATACGCCAACCACCCCTCGGGTACGCGATGGTCGGACCTGCGGGTCAAACACGGAGTGACCGACCCGTACGGGATCAAGCTCTGGTGTCTCGGCAACGAGATGGACGGACCCTGGCAGATCGGCCACAAGACCGCGCACGAGTACGGACGGCTCGCGAACGAGACCGCCAAGGCCATGCGGCTCGTCGACCCCGACATCGAGCTGGTGCTGTGCGGCAGCTCCAACAGCGGGATGCCGACGTTCGGCGCGTGGGAGGCCACCGTGCTCGAACACGCCTACGACGCGGTCGACTACCTGTCGCTGCACAACTACTACGAGGAGAACGGCGACCTGCCCGGCTTCCTCTGCAGCGCCGTGGACATGGACCGCTACATCTCGGCCATCGTGGCCACGGCCGACCACATCGGGGCGAAGCTCCGGCGCAAGAAGAAGATCAACCTGTCCTTCGACGAGTGGAACGTCTGGTACCAGAGCCGGTTCGCCGGGCGCGAGCGCTCGCCGTTCCAGGAGGCGCCGGAGCTGATCGAGGACACCTTCACCGCCGCCGACGCCGTGGTGGTGGGGGACTTCCTGATCACGCTGCTGCGGCACGCCGACCGGGTGAGCATCGCCTGCCAGGCGCAGCTCGCCAACATCATCGCGCCGATCAGGACCGAGCCCGGCGGCCCGGCCTGGCGTCAGACGATCTTCCACCCGTTCGCGCTGACGGCCCGGCACGCGCGCGGCACCGTGCTGCGGGTGGAGCCGTCCGGGCCGCTCCTGGAGACCGAACGGTACGGCGAGGCGCCCGCGCTGTCGGCGGTGGCCACCGTCGACGGGTCCCGGGTGGCGCTGTTCGCCGTCAACCGGTCGCCCGACCAGGACCTCGACCTCACCGCCCGGCTCCCGGCGGCGGTCAGGCCGGTGTCGGCCTCGGTGATCGCCGCCGGGGACGACCCGCACCGGGTGGAGGCCCTTCCGCAACCGCTGACCGTGCAGGCTGACGGTGACCGGCTGACGGCGCGGCTGCCCGCCGCCTCGTGGACGATGATTCTCGCGGAGAGTGACGTGTAGACGGGAGACCTGCCCGGCTCGCTGCTGATCACCGGCGAGCCGGGCATCGGCAATCCGACGGCCTTGAGCGCCAGGGAGCCTGGGCGGACGCGGCAGAAGGGCCTTCATGCGATGGGCAGGGCCGTAAGCCATTCGGTCAGGAGAAGGTTGACCTCCTCGGGACGTTCCTGCTGGATCCAGTGGCCGCAGCCGTCCAGGAGGTGGGAGGAGACCAGCCCGGGAAGGGTGGCCGGGTAGGCGTTGATCGCGTCGGCCATCCAGGTCGTGGAGGCGTCCAGGCTGCCGCCGATGAACAAGGAGGGCTGCTTGATGGGGGCGCCGTTGAAGTCGGCGAGGTCCTTCCAGTCGCGGTCCATGTTGCGGTAGCGGTTGAGCGCGCCGGTCATGCCGGTGCGTTCGAACTCCCCGGCGTACACCTCCAGGTCGTCCTCGGTGAGCCAGGAAGGCAACCGGCCACTGGGGAACCGGTCGCGTAGCGTTGCGCCGGGGCTGACGAAGTGCGGGTCGGGGGCATCGGGGCCGGGCATGGTCTCGGCCGACAGCGCCGCGTAAAAGCCCGCGAGCCAGCCCCGCACGTCGGGTTCCATCTCGGCCTCGGCGCGGCCGGGCTCCTGGAAATAGGAGACGTAGAACTCCTGGTCACCGCCCAGCTGAGCGAAGATGCCGGTGGGGCGGGGGCCGCCGGGTGGCGCGTAGGGCACACTCAGCAGCCCCACCGCGCGGAAGACCTCGGGGTGCAGCAGGGCGGACGTGGCCGCGATGTTCGAGCCCCAGTCGTGGCCGATGATCACTGCGGACTCCTCGCCCAGGGCGCGCACCAGCGCGATGTTGTCCTCCACCAGAGCGAGCATCCGGTAGCCGTCCTCCGTGGCCGGCTTGGAGGATCGGCCGTAGCCGCGGACGTCGAGCGCGACCGCCCGGTAACCGGCCTGCGCGAGCGCCGGGAGCTGACGGCGCCAGGAGTACCAGGACTCGGGGAAGCCGTGGACGAGCAGCACCAGGGGTCCGCTCCCCTGCTCCGCGACATGAATCCGGCCGCCCGGCACGGGCACCGAACGATGCGTGATCTCTGCGACATGTTGCGACATGGGTCTCCTCCAGATGGCGTGCCGCTTCTGCCGGCGGCACCCGCTCCGCGTCCCCTTTTGCTCCGCGGGCGCTACCACCGATCATCCCGCCGACCTGGTCAGTCGCCTGAATCCTGTTGCCGGATCAGCAACTTCCACGATGCGACCCGCCCACCGTGCGCGATGCGACTGCCACCCGGCGGGGACGGCGCCGCGCTCCCGAAGCTTCAAGCTCGCACAGTAGCTGTGAGCCAGATCACGGTTGAGGTTGACCTTGGGTCAGGGTGGAAGCTCGGCGCAGCGGCGCGACGCCGACATAACAGATTCAAAGGACAAACCACCATGACGATCACCCTTTCCGACCAGGACAAGAGCACCCTGCGGATCGCCGCGTACGGCGCCGTGGCGTTGATGGCCGCGGCCGGCGCCGCCGGCAAGCCCCACAAGATCGCCACCTCCGGCAGCATCGCGCTGGGCTCGGCCACCGGCCTGATCGGGCATGTGCTCGCCGACTACCCTGAGGGCACGGACCTGGCCGGCAGGTCCGTGGCCGAGATCGCCGACCGCGTGCTGCCGGCCCTGACGGCGGCCATGAACCTCCTGAAGCAGCAAGATCCGGCCGAGGCCGGCAACTTCCGTGGCACCGTCCTCGTCGCTGTCGAGACCGCCCAGACGCACCAGGGTCGGCCGAGCCCTGCCACGGCCGCGATGGCCCGCAAGATCACCGAAGCCCTCGACGCCGCCGGGGCAGCCACCGCGGACAGCGGGGCCGTGCAGGAAGCCGCGGCCGGGCAGGATCGCCCGGAGCTGCGGAAGGCGATCGAGGAGATCGTCGAATCCGGATTCGTCGGGGTGTCGCTGCGCGTGCACGATGAGCGCGGCGAGTGGGCCGGCAGCGCCGGGGCACGCGCGCTGGGCGGGACCGCCAAGCCGCCGATCGACGGGCATGTCCGGATCGGCAGCAACACCAAGACCTTCACCGCGACCCTGGTGCTGCAACTGGTGGCCGAGGGCAGGCTCGGGCTCGACATCCCGGCGGCCGACTACCTGCCCGAGTTCGGGCTGGACCGGCGGATCACGGTGCGGATGCTGCTGCAGCACACCAGCGGGCTGTTCAACTTCAGCGGCGAGGTCTACGACGACGGGACGGTCGTGCCGGGGATCCCCATCCCCTACGGCACCACGGGCAAGGAGTGGGTGGACAACCGGCTCAAGACCTACCGGCCGCAGGAGTTGCTGGAGCTGGCGTTGTCCAAGCCGGCGCGGTTCGAGCCGGGGACGGGCTGGAGCTATTCCAACACCAACTACGTGCTGGCGAGGCTGCTGATCGAGAAGGTCACCGGCCGCTCGCTGGCCGAGGAGATGCGGCGGCGGATCCTGGGGCCGCTCAACCTGTCGGGCACCGTGGTGCCGGACGCCTCGCCGGAGATCCCCGAGCCGCACGCGCACGCCTACTACCGGTACGAGGACGCCGGCGAGCAGCAGACGATCGACATCACCCGCCAGAACCCCTCCTGGATCTCCACCGGCGGTGACATGATCTCGACCACCCAGGACCTGCACACGTTCGTCTCCGCGCTGCTGGGCGGCAAGCTCCTGCCGGCCCCGCTGCTGGCCGAGATGTGCACCCCGCACCCGACGGGCATCCCGAACATGGACTACGGCCTGGGAGTGTTCGTGGTGACCACGGACGACGGCGGCACGGTCATCTCCCACAACGGCGCCGCCGTGGGCCACGCGGCGCTGATGTACAGCGCCCCCGACGGCAGCAAGACCCTGACCGCCGCACTGAGCTGCGTGGACGACGCCGGCTTGTCCATCGCGGCGGCGTTCCAGAAGGCCCAGCAGAGGCTCCTCAACGAGGTGTTCGGCCGACGAGCTGAGCACCTGTGACCCGTACGCCTCAAGGGGCCACGCCGAGCTCGACGAGCTCGGCGTGGCCCGTCCACATGCTCGGCCGTGGCCTGCTTGGTCGCCGAGCTCGAGCGCAAGGCAGGATTGCGCAGATGAACGGAGTCACGATCGGGCAGGCGGCGGCGTTCGTCGGCGTCACGGTGAAGACGGTGCGGCACTACCACAAGCTCGGCCTGGTGAAGGAGCCGGAACGCGACAGCTCCGGCTACCGCAGGTACGGATCGGCCGAGCTGTTGCGGCTGGTGCAGGTCCGGACGCTGGCCGGCGCCGGAGTGCCGCTGGCCGAGATCGCGCCGATGCTCGACGCCGACCCCGCGCTGTTCGCCGCCGCGCTCGCCGACGTCGAGCGGCAGCTCACCGAACGGATCGAGGAGCTGATCGCGCGCCGTGACACGCTGCGCCGGCTCGCCGACGGAGACCGGGCCCTGCTGCCCGACCGTGCCGTGGCGCTGCTGGAGCGGCTGTCCGGCCTCGGCTTCCCCGCGGAGGAGGTGGCGGCCACCAGGGAGGGCTGGGTACTGGCCAGGGCCCTGGTCCCCGAGGGCTTCGACGACTACCTCACCCATGTGGAGCACGCCCTCGACGACACCCGGTTCATCGCCTTGATCAAGCGCGGCGCCGAAGCCGCGGCCTGGGAACCGGACGACCCGCGCATCGCCGAGCTCGCCACCGCCATGGCCGACCACTTCCTCGCCAACCCCGCACACCTGAAGATCGTGACCGGCCTGCAAGCCCGCACCGACGCCGCGACCCGGTACAAGCTGATCGCTCTCCACGGCGAAGGGCAGGGATCGGCTGCGGCCCGGGGAGTCGCGCTCGTCGAGGCCAAGCTCCGCGCCGCGGGCATCCATATCCCCAGACCAGGCACCCACTGACCGCGCCGTGCCGCAAACGTCGTCCGCCGTGCCTCAGGACGCGGGCACGCCGGTGACCCGGCGCATGAACGCGTCGAACGTGCGGTTGGGCAGCACACCGTGCAGGAAGATCATCGGCTTGGCGGCGAAGCCGACCGCGTACCGCGTCCTGGGACGGCGCGCCTTGACGGCCTTCACGATCGTCTTGGCGATCAGCTCGGGTGCCGAGAGGCGGCCCTCGTTGGCCTCGGAGCTGAGCGAATCGGCCACGGCGTTGCCCTGCGGCGCGTAAGGGCCGGTGCCGGAGACGGCGCGGACCTTCTGCGCGGCGATGCCGCCCCACTCGGACTTGACGCCGCCCGGCTCGACCACCACGACGTCGATCCCGAAGGGCTTGACCTCCATGCGCAGGCAGTCGCTGATCGCCTCGAGCGCGAACTTGGTGGCGTGGTACCACGCGCCGAGGGAGGTGTAGATCTTGCCTCCCATGGAGGTGATGTTCACGATCGTGCCCGACCGCTGCGCGCGCATGTGCGGCAGCACCAGCTGGGTCAGGCGCGCGGCGCCGAAGACGTTGACCTCGAACTGGTCGCGGGCCTCGTCCATGGGCACGTCCTCGAGCGCGCCATAGGAGCCGTAGCCGGCGTTGTTGACCAGCACGTCGATCCGGCCGGTCGCCGCGATGATCTTCTCGACCCCGTCCTGCATGGAGGAGTCGACGGTCACGTCCATCGCGAGCAGGCGGATGCCCGACTCGGCGAGGTGTTGCATGCGCTGCACCCGCCGCGCTGCGCCGTAGACGGTGTAGCCGGCCTCGTGGAGCTTGAGCGCGGTGGCCTCGCCGATGCCGGAGGAGGCGCCGGTGACCAGTGCGACCTTGGTTGCCATGGTGGTTCCTTCTAACGTGTCGGAGCTCGGTTGTCGTCGGCGCGCGGGCGCACCCGTCGTGCCGCTCCCGCCGGCCTTCCGAGGGGATCTCGACCTTCGCCACCAACGCTAGGAGCCCATCCGGGCTCATCGACTAGCACACCGCGCCGATCCACTTGCATCTGGCGCCACTGCACACCGTGACGTGATCGGCAAGCACGGTGGCGTGATCCGTAAGTACCATCGGAGCTCGCGGCCTCTAGGCTGGACCGATGAGCGGCCGGCGATTCACCCTCGACCCGAGCATCAAGGCGCTGCTGAACGATCTCGGCGTATCGCCGACGCGCGTGCTGCGCCGCGCCCAACTGCCGACCGACCTGTTCGGCCGCGGGCCGATCGCCCTCGCGCCCGAGGAGTACTTCCGGTTCTGGGAGGCGCTCGACGCCGAGGGCGGCGATCGCGATCTCGCTGTCGCGATCGGCCGGTCGATCTCGGTCGAGATGTTCAACCCGCCCATCTTCGCCGCTCTGTGCAGCGCCGACCTCGCGACCGCCGCGCAACGCATCGCGACGTACAAGCCGCTGATCGGCCCCATGCGGCTGGAGCTCGACCAGGGCGGCGACGGGTTGACGATCACCTGCCACTGGCCCGCGGGCATGACCCCGCCGCAGCTGCTGGCCACGGCCGAGCTGGTGTTCTGGGCCGCCCTGGCCCGGATCGCGACCCGCCACCACGTACGGCCGGTTGACGTCAGCGTCCCGCAACCACCCGCAGACCGCCTCGCACTCGAGGGCTTCTTCGGGGTACGCGTACGCACCGGGCCCGCCCACGCCATCACCTTCGACCGCCACGAGGCGCACCGCCCGTTCCTGACCGAGAACGAGCAGATGTGGCGCTTCTTCGCACCCGAACTGCGCAGACGCCTTTCCGACCTGCAGGCCGCGGCCAGCGTCGCCGACCGCGTGCGCGCGGCCCTGCACGAGACGCTGCCGGCCGGCGGCGCCTCCATGACCGAGGTCACCCGCCATCTCGCCGTCAGCGCGCGCACGCTGCAGCGACAGCTGCAACTCGAGGGCACCACCTTCCAAGAAGTCCTCGCCAGCACTCGCGAGGACCTCGCCCGCCACTATCTGAGCCACAGCGCGATGCGCACCGCCGAAATCGCCTACCTCCTGGGCTATGACGACTCCAACTCCTTCTACCGGGCGTTCCGCACCTGGACCGGGACAACCCCGGACACCCTCCGAGCCACCGCCGCCACCGGCGCCTGACCGGATCCGGTGCCGCCCGGCCAGGAGGCATGAGTTCGGCTACGGAGGCACCGGCCGCTCACAACGGCACGATCAGCGCCTGGGGACGGCCGGCGGGGAAGGCCCAGATGTGCTTGCCGGCCGCGACCACCAAGGCCAGGCGGGCCTTCAGCCCCAGCCGGACCACGCGGAGGGCGGGCCCCACGGCCGGGTCCAGCACGAACAGGTCGCGTTCCCCGCCCGCCAGCACCCCGTTCGCGCAGACCAGGAACGGCACCGGCCCCTTCGGCACCTTCACGAACCGGCGCTGCTCCCCCGACCAGGCGGACACCCGCTCCAGGCCGCCCGCCACGCTGATCCACAGGGAACCCGCGCAGACGGTCATGCCGCCGCGCTCGCGGGTCCAGAGGTCCACCTCCCGCGGGCCGCCGCGCAGCCAGGTGTCCCGCTTCGACGTCCACCACAGCCGCTCGCCCTCGACCGCGCACTGGTCCAGGCCGGGTAACTCCACCGGCTCGCCGAAGTCGCCGGGCGCGGTCAGCCTGCGTGCCCGCTCCGCGCCGACGGCCCAGATCTCGCCGCCGCCCGCCAGCACGCGGCCGTCGAAGGACGCGTCGGCGAGCGGGGCGCCGGTGGGATCGAGCCAGTGGACCCGGCCCTCCGCGGTCCCCGCCAGCGTTCCCCGCAGCGGGCTTTCGGATAACGAGCCCAGGTGGGGCGGCCCAGCGAACGTCCTGGGCACGACCACGGTCTCGGGCAACGTGCCCGGCAGGCCCGCCGTGCGCGGCACGGTCGCCGGGACCGCCGCCAGGGAGCTCAGCTCCGGCAGCCGCACCGACTCGCCGCCGTCCAGCGGTGTGCCGGAGGCGGTGTAGACCCGCATCCGGCCGGCCGCCGAGCACCAGACCGTGGTCCCGTCCGACGCGGCGACCCGGGCGGGCCACGGCAGGTCGATCCTCGTGACGGCGACATCCATGCGCTGACCATAACCGTCCGGGCCCCCCGCGCCAGCCCCCGCCCCGAGCGACATGCCCGAGCACTGAGAGGCCCGCGCGGGGGTATGCGGTAGGTAAGGGGGCGATCCCCGTATCAGCCGAGGCCAGGCGGACTGGGATCATGGGACGCATGCGTGTTGTGGTGATCGGGAGCGGCATCGTCGGGGCCGGTGCGGCCTACTACCTGAGCCGGCGGGGCGCCGCGGTGACCGTGGTGGACGGCGGATATCCGGGCGAGGCCACCCAGGCGGGGGCCGGCATCGTGTGCCCGTGGGTGGACCACCCGGAGGACGACGACTGGTATCAGCTGACCCGCGAGGGCACCCGCCGCTACCCGGGGCTGGTGGAGGCGCTGGGCGAGGACATCGGCTACGCCAAGGTGGGCGCGCTGCTGGTCGCCGCCGATCCGGTCGATCTGGAGCCGGTACGCGCGCTGCTGCGCCGCCGGCACGCCGGCGCGCCCGAGATGGGCGACGTCGTCGACGTGGCGACCCCGTCCGAGCTGTTCCCGCCGCTGTCCGACGACCTGAGCGCCATCCTCGTGCCGGGCGCGGCGCGCGTGGACGGCTGCTCGGTCCGCGACGAGCTCCTGCGCGCCGCCGTGGCGCAGGGGGCGGAGGTACGCGTGGGCGCCGCGCGGCTCACCCCGGGCGGTGAGGTGTTCGTGCACGCCCCGGCCGGCGAGGCACACGCCGAGGGCGAGCCGTGGATCCCGGCCCACGCGGCCGCGGGCGTGCCCGACGAGCCCCTCGATCAGGGCGGGTCCTGGCGGCAGGGCGCGCCCACCGCGCGGGCGGCCGAGCCTCCCGTGCCGACGGGGGCGCGCCGGTTCGCCGGCGAGGGCGAGCCGCTCGACGCCGACATGGTGATCGTGGCCGCCGGGGCCTGGACGGGCGAGGTGTGCCGGCCCTTGGGCGTGGAGCTGCCGGTGTTCCCCCGGCGGGGGCAGATCATGCACGTGACGCTGGAGGGCGTGGACACCGCGTGGTGGCCGATCGTGCTGCCGAGGGTCGGACCGTACCTGCTGGGTTTCCCCGACTCCCGCGTCGTGATCGGGGCGACCGTGGAGGACGTGGGGTTCGCCCCGCGGGTCACGCTGGGCGGGCTGGACGAGGTGATCCAGGCGGGGCTGCGGGTGGCGCCCGGGCTGTTCAACGCGACCGTCGCGGAGACCAGGGTCGGCCTGCGTCCCGTGTACGCCCCCGGCTCCCCCCTCATCGGGCCGCTGACCGGGCGCGTGGTGGTGGCGACGGGCCTGAGCGCGTACGGGCTGACGGCGGGCCCGTTCACCGGCGAGATCGCGGCCGCGCTCGCGCTCGGCGAGGAGCCGCCGATCGACATCACGCCGTACGCGCCCGCCGTCGGATAATCACAGCAAGCACTCACGTAACATCAGATTCCTCCCCACCGTGACGCCGTGGGGAGGCCGCGTTGCCGCTGCTCGCTCTCTGGATGTTGCTCCTGCTGGTGACCTCCTGCGCCTCCGCGCCGCCCGCCCCCCTACCTGCGCCCGTGCCCTCGCCCCCACCGAGCCGTCCTTCCCCGACCCCGAGGAAGCGGCCGCCCGCCAAGGAGGTGTGGGTCCCGTACGCCGCCTCGGGCCGGTACGCGGTCGTGCCCGGCGGCGCGCCGGCCCGGCCGGGGGCCGGGGAGGTGGTGCGGTACCTGGTGGAGGTGGAGTCCGGCCTGCCGTTCGAGCCGGCCGCGTTCGCCGCCGACGTGCATCGGGTGCTCAACGACGTACGCGGCTGGGCGCGCTTCGAACGCGTCGACCACGGCCCGGTGCAGGTCCGCGTCGCCCTGTCGAGTCCCTTGCTCACGACCCTCCAGTGCGAGCCCCTGCGCACGGGGGGCGAGTTGTCCTGCTGGAACGGCACCCGCTCGGTCATCAACGCCCTGCGCTGGGCGAAGGGCGTCCCGCAGTACCGCGGCGACCTGACCGCGTACCGGGCCTACCTGATCAGCCACGAGGTCGGGCACAGCCTGGGGCACGGCCACGAGCCCTGTCCCGGGCCCGGCCGCCTCGCCCCCGTCATGACCCAGCAGTCGAAGTCGCTGGACCGCTGCCGCCCCAACCCGTGGCCCTTCCCCGACCGGGGCCGTGAACCCGGGTGCGGCGACACCCCGCCCGGTGACGGCAGGGGCTGCCGCGAGGCGCGAGGATGACGACCGGTAGGTTCTTCCGGTCGATGAGGTCGCCGCACGCTGGGGAGCGTCGGCGAAACGATCGAAGCAACCTGACCTATCGCGATATATCGTAGGACGGGAACACCGGGGAATCCCGCTCGGTTGAGCGGGATGCACAGACTTTCCAGGGGAGTGTGGCTGATGGCAGGAATGCGTACGGCACGGCGGGTCCTCGCGGGCGGCGTGGCCCTGGCGGCTGCGGGCTGGGCGTTGCGCGATGTCCCCGCCGAGCTGGGCGTACGGCCTCTGACGTCGGGGCCGGACCGGGCGGCGCGGATGCGCCGCTCGCGGCAGTTCAGGGACGGCACGTTCTTCAACCCGATGCCGGAGCCGACCAACATGATGACGGCCCCGCCCGCCGGCCTGCTCGGCGAGCTGGCCAAGAACAAGGAGCAGCGCCGCCCCGCGGGCCCCATCCCGCTGCGCGTCCCGCCGTCCGGCCCGCCGCCGGCCGACGGCGTGCGCGCGATCTGGTACGGCCACGCCTCGACGCTGGTGGAGATCGAGGGCAAGCGGGTGCTGTTCGACCCGGTGTGGAGCAACCGGCCCTCGCCGTCGCAGTTCGTCGGCCCCAAGCGGCACCACCCGGTGCCCGTCGAGCTCGGCGAGCTGCCGATGGTCGACGCCATCGCGATCTCGCACGACCACTACGACCACCTCGACCTGGCGACCGTGCGCACGCTGCTCAGGACGCAGAAGGCCCCGTTCCTGGTGCCGCTGGGCATCGGGGCGCACCTGGAGCGGTGGGGCGTGCCGGCGTTCCGGATCATCGAGCTCGACTGGGAGGAGGAGGCCGAGGTGGCGGGGCTGCGCTTCGTCGCCACGGCGGCCCGGCACTTCTCCGGCCGGGCCTTCACCCGTAATGACACGTTGTGGGGTTCCTGGGTGGTGGCCGGGGCGAACAAGCGGGTCTTCTACGCGGGCGACTCCGGATACTTCGAGGGCTACCGGGGCATCGGGTCGGCGCACGGGCCGTTCGACCTGACGCTGATGCCGATCGGCGCCTACAGCCCCGCCTGGCCCGACATCCACATGAACCCGGAGGAGGCCGTCAACGCCCACCTCGACCTCGGCGGCTCGCTGCTGCTCCCCGTCCACTGGGCGACCTTCACGCTGGCCCTGCACCCGTGGTCCGAGCCGGTGGAACGGCTGTGGCGCGAGTCCAAGGCACGCGACGTCAAGATCGCCGTCCCCCGGCCCGGCGAGGCCGTCGACACCTCCGCCGCCCAGGTGGTGGAGGGCTGGTGGGAGATCCTCGGCTGAGCCCCTGCCCGTCGGCGGCGCCCCCGCTGCCCGTACAGTCATGGCGTGAGCAACCTGGAGCTTGACCCGCAGGAGATCCGCTGCGGCGCCGAGGCGGGCGCGGACGGCGAGGTGCTGGTGGGGCGCGAGGTGCCGCTGGGCGGGCCACGCGCGATGATGGTGAGCAGGACGCTGCCGGGCGTGCACCGGCGCATGATCGGCGCATGGTGTTTCGTGGACGCCTACGGGCCCCAGCGCGCCACGATGCGGGTGCCGCCGCACCCGCACACCGGGCTGCAGACGGTGAGCTGGCTGGTCGAGGGCGAGGTGCTGCACCGCGACAGCCTCGGCAGCCTTCAGGAGATCCGCCCCGGCCAGCTCAACCTGATGACCGCCGGCCGGGGCATCTCCCATTCGGAGGAGTCGCCGGAGACGGTGCTGCACGGGGTGCAGCTGTGGGTGGCGCTGCCCGGCGAGCACCGGCACACCGGGCCCGCGTTCGAACACCATCCGGCGCTGCCCGTGCTCGCGGGGCCCGGTTTCGAGGCGATCGTCGCCATGGGGTCGCTCGGCGGGGTCGAATCGCCGGCCACCGCGTTCAGCCCGCTGGTGGGGGCCGAGATCGCGGTGGACGGCACGTGCGAGGTGCCGCTCTCGCCCGGGTTCGAGCACGGCGTGCTGCTGCTCGACGGCGCGGTCGAGCAGCTGGAGCCGGGGCCGCTGGTGTACCTGCCGCCGGGGCGCTCCGCGCTGCGGCTGTCGGGGCGCGGCCGGGTCCTGCTGATCGGCGGCGAGCCCTTCGGCGAGGAGATCGTCATGTGGTGGAACTTCGTCGGCCGCTCCCACGACGAGATCGCCGCGTTCCGCGAGGACTGGATGGAGGGCGAGGGGTTCGGCGCCGTCGAGGGGTTCGACGGGGCGCCGCTCCCCGCGCCCGTCCTGCCCGCCATCCGGCTGAAGCCGCGCGGGCGGGTGCGCTAGCCCTTGCTGAACGTGTAGACGACCTCGATGTCGTCGCCCCTGGTCGGTACCTCGGCCAGGAGGCGCACCATCTTCCCGGTGAAGTCGATCACCTGGACCTGCTGCTTGTCGGAGCTGCCGTCCGGGCGCACCCAGCAGAGCAGGTGATCGTCGTCGAACCAGGCGGCCAGGCCGCCGCAGGCCGACTCGATCCGCTTCACCTCGGCGCCGGTGCGGCTGTCGTACACGCAGTTGTTGCCGCTCTCCAGACCCGGGCAGTCGGTGACGAACCGCCTGCCCGACGGCGAGAACAGCTCGTCGGCGATGCCGGCGCCGACGTTCGGGATGCGGCGGACGCGCAGGCCGCTCGCGTCGAAGAAGCGCAGGGCCTGCTGCTCGGCGTCGATCGACATGGCGACCACGCCGGTGTCGGTGTCGTCGAAGCCGTACCTGATGTCCTTCAGCGAGCTCTCCCTGAGGGAGGCGACCGTGGCCTTCCTGGTGGTCACGTCCACGATGGCGAAGCCGGTCGACTGCCAGGTGTCCTTGACGGGGTTGCCGACGTTGAGCAGCACGCGGGTGCTGTCGCGGGACCAGGCCTGGATGTACGCGCTGAGCGGCTGCCGCGAGGTCTTGACCGAGAACCGCTCGCCCGTCGTCTTGTCGGTGACCTCCACGGAGTCGTAGTGGTCGACGAAGTTCTTGCCGCGCTGGGCGAGGTAGCGGCCGTCCGGGGAGAGCATGCTCTCCCACTGGTCCTGATATTTCGTGAAACCTCCCGTCAGGGAGTCGCGGGCGTAGTACACCCAGTCCTTGGTCTTGGTGTCCTTGACCATGTACGTCGTCAGCCTGACCGGGTCGTCCGGGCTCTCGTACACGGTGGCGTCGGTGTCGGGGAGCCGGACCGGGGTGAGGTTCGCGGTCGGGACCGGGGACACGGTGGGGCTCGGGGACGCGGTCGCGGTGTTCGGAACGGGGGTGGGGAGCGCCTGCGGCTTGGGCGGCAGGTTGATGACGGTCACCACTACGATGGCGATCGCCGCCACCAGCGCCACGCCCGCGATGGCTCCGCCGATCAGCCAGTTCCTCCGGTTGCCGCCGGACGGGCGCGGGGGCGGGCCACCGTACGGGATGCCTCTGGGTGGGGTGCCCGGCTGCCGGAAGGGGGCGGGCGGCTCGAACCCCGGCCGGGCGCCGGGCGGCGGCGGCTGATCCCCGCCCAACGGCCGATACTGACCCGGGGGCGGCGGCGGGGTCGGCGGGGGATACGGCGGCTGAGGGTAGGGCTGCTGGGGGTACTGCGCCTGGGGATACGGCGGCTGGGGGTACTGCGCCTGGGGGTGCGGCGGCTGGGGGTGCGGCGGCTGCCCGGTCCACGCCTGCGGCCCAGACCCACCGGCCCGATCACCGCCCGGCGCCCGCCACGCAGACCCCCCACCCCCCGAACCCCCGCTTCCCACCGAGCCCGCACCACCACCCGGCACCTCGCCACTCGCCGAAGGCGCCCCGCCCGCCTGGGACCACCCACCCGGCGGGGTCGCGCCACCCGGCGGGGTCGCGCCACCCAACGGCGACCCGCTCGAAGGCACGCCGCCCGCTGAGGGCCCGCCACCCGCGGAAGGCCCCACCTCCGGCGAGTACGCGCCACCCGCTGGAGAGCCGTCACCCGGCGAAGCCGCGCCACCCACCGGCGGCCCGTCCCCGGCCGAAGGCTCGCCACCCGTCGGAGGGGTGGCGCCGAAGGCGGCGGCGGTCTGGTGGAGGGCGTCCGGGTTCGAGGTCGGGTGCTCCAGGAGGCGGTGGATCACCTGCTCGGCAGTCGGCCGCCGCCCGGGGTCCTTGGACAGGCAGGCCGCGACCAGTTCGCGCAACGTCCCCGCCAGCCGCCCCAGGTGCGGCTCGGCGTTGAGGACGCGCTGCACGGTCGCGGGCAAGGTGCCGCCCGCGAACGGCCCCGCACCGGAGGCCGCGTAGACGATGGTGCACGCCCAGGCGAACATGTCGGCCGCCGGCCCCGCGGGATCCCCCAGAAGCTGCTCGGGCGCCAGGAACGCCGAATCGCCCACGGGCACGGTCGTGTCGCCCGAGGTCACATCGAGCGCCCTGGCGATCCCGAACCCGATCACCCTGGGCCCCTCGCTGCCCAGCAGCACGTTGCCGGGGCTGAAATCGCGGTGCACGATGCCCGCCTGGTGGATCGCGGCGAGGGCGGTGGCGGTGCCGATGGCCAGCCGGTGCAGCGCGGGCCCGGTGCGCGGCCCCTCCTCGCGCACCGCGCGCTCCAGCGCCAGGCCGTCCACGTACTCGCTGACGATGTACGGGCGGCCCTCGTGCACGCCGCTGTCCAGCACCTTCGCGGTGCAGAACGGCGCCACCCGCCGCGCCGCCGCCACCTCCCTGGCGAACCGCTCCGCCGCCGCCCCGTCACCCGCCAGCTCAGGCCGCAGCCATTTGACGGCCGCCTGCCTCCCCTGCTCGTCGACGCCCAGATAGACGACACCCTGAACGCCTTCTCCCAGCCGTCCCCGGATCTCGTAGCCTCCGAGACCGGAGGGATCTCCTGCTCTGAGTTCAGTTATCGGCGGCATGCGCGCATTATGAGCGCCGAATCTTGCAAACGGCTTACATCAATCGTGAGCCTTCCTCCCGTCCGCGTGGCGGCAGAACGGCTCGCCTCACGTCAGCCGCTGCGCCTTGCTCAGCAGTCGCTGCGCCACCACGACCAGCGCCAGGAACATCCCGCTGACCACCTGCTGGAACGCCGACGTCAGGCTCCCGACCTGGTTGATCAGGCTCTGGATGACGCCGAGCAGCAGCACGCCGGCCACGGTCCCGGTGATGCCGCCCGCTCCCCCGGTCAGCAACGTGCCGCCGATCACCACGGCCGCGATGGCGTCCAGTTCGAGGCCGATGCCGAGGATCGTCACCCCGGAGGAGAGCCGGGCGGCGTTCAACGCCCCCGCGAGGCCCGCGAGGAGGGCGGACATCACGTACACGTAGACCTTCGTGCGCACGACCGGGACGCCCATGAAGGCCGCCGCCTGTTCGTTGCCGCCGATGGCGTAGACGTTCTGGCCGAAGCCGGTGCGTTGCAGCAGGACCATCGCCAGCAGGGCCAGGATGATCGTGATGTAGACGGGATACGACAGGCCGAGAAGCTCGCCCTGGCCAAGGGTGGCGAAGGCCCGATTTTTCACGAGATAGGTGGTGGCGCCCTCGTTCGAGATCGCGAGCATCAGCCCGCGCACGCCGAGCAGCCCCGCCAGGGTCACGATGAACGGCGCCATCCCCGTACGCGCGATGACCAGGCCCTGGAGCAGGCCGACCACCCCGCACACGGCCAGGGGCAGCAGCAGCGCCACGATCAGCCCGTACTGCGACCCGTACGCGGCGAGCACGCCGCCGAGCACGAACAGCGACCCCACCGACAGGTCGATCCCGCCGCTGATGATGACGAACGTCATCCCGATCGCGATGATCGCCAGGAAGGACGAGGACACGACGACGCTGGCCGCGTTCTCCGGCGTGGCGAACGAGTCGAACGCCAGGCTGCCCACGATCACCAGCAGGCCGAGCACCATCATGGCGCCGTGCTGCTGGAGGATGCGGCTCACCTGTTCACGGTTCATCGGCGCTCCCGGGTGGCGTAGACGGCGGCCAGGATGATGACCGCCTGTACCATCTGGGTCCACGACTGCGGCAGGTTGTGCTTGATCAGCGTGGCCGACAGCAACTGCATGAGCAGCGCGCCCATGACCGTGCTCAGCACCCTGATGCGGCCGCCGGTCAGCGGGGTGCCGCCGACCACGACCGCCGTGATCGCCGACAGCTCGATGAAGAGCCCGAGCGAGGTCGGGTCGCTGGCCTGCAGCCGGGCTGTGGCCAGCACCCCGGCCAGCGCCGCCAGCAGCCCCGAGATCACGTAGACGGTCAGGAGCACGCGTTTGACCGGCAGCCCGGACAGCTCGCTGGCCGACCGGTTGCCGCCGATCGCCACCACCTGCCGCCCGAACGTGGTCCGCCGCACCACGAACAGCACGACCACCGTCAGCGCCGCCGCGATGAGCACGATGACCGGGATCCCGGCGACCGAACTGCTGCCGAGCGCGATCAGGTCCGGGTTGCGGAACTCGACGAGCTGCGGCACCAGGACGTTCGCCAGCCCGCGTACACCGACCAGCAGCGCCAGGGTGGCCACGATCGGCTGCACCCCGACGTACGCGACCAGCGCCCCGCCCGCCGCTCCGACCACGGCGCCTCCGGCCACGGCCACGATCAGCGCGGGCAGCCAGCCGTACCCGAGGTAGAGCACGACCAGCGCGGCCGCGAGTGCCATCACCGAGCCGACCGACAGGTCGATGCCCTGGGTGCCGATCACCAGCGCCATCCCGAGCGAGACGATCACGATGGGGGTGACCTGGACGAGCTGGGTGCGGAAGTTCGCGGCGTCCAGGAAGTGCGGGGTGAACAGCACGTTGAACAGCAGCAGCGCCAGCACCGCCGCGTACACGCCGTAATCCTGGACCCAGGCGAACACGCGCGGTTTGAGCACCGCGACGCGCCCCTGCACGGTGAGCTCAGCCATCGCCCCGCTCCTCGCCCGCCTGACCCACGGCCGTGTGCTCCGCGATCGTCGCCATGATCCTCTCCTCGGTGACCTCGTCGCCCGACAGCTCCCCGACGACCGCGCCCTCGCGCAGCACCAGGATCCTGTCGGCGCCCTCGACCAGTTCCTCCAGGTCGGAGGAGATCAGCAGCACGCCCAGCCCCTCCTCGGCCAGCTCGTCGATCAGCGCCTGCACCTCGGCCTTCGCGCCGACGTCGATGCCCCGGGTGGGCTCGTCGAGCAGCAGCACCTTGGGCCGCACG
This sequence comes from Nonomuraea sp. NPDC049625, assembly GCF_040675285.1. Classification (NCBI taxonomy): domain Bacteria; kingdom Bacillati; phylum Actinomycetota; class Actinomycetes; order Streptosporangiales; family Streptosporangiaceae; genus Nonomuraea; species Nonomuraea sp. NPDC049625. The sequence goes on from NZ_JBFAOQ010000005.1 coordinate 659,384, forward strand.
GCCAGCCAGCGGGCGAGCAGCACCTTCTGCTGGTTGCCGCCGGACAGCTCGGACACCAGCTGATGCGGCGACGCCGCCTTGATCCTCAGCCTCCGCATGAAGATCCCGACCACCCGGTCGATCTTCGCATCGGACACCACGCCTGCCGTACCCAGAGTGGGGAGGGCGGCCAGCGCGATGTTCTCCCGTACCGAGAGGGTCGGGATGATGCCCTCGGCCTTGCGGTCCTCGGGCAGCAGGCTCACCCCCGCCCCGATCGCCGCCTTCGTCCCCTTACGGACGGGCCGGCCCGCCACCAGCACCTGGCCGCCGTCGAGCGGGAGCGCGCCGACGATGGCCTTCGCGGTCTCGGTCCGCCCCGCGCCGAGCAGTCCGCCCAGCCCGACGACCTCACCGGGCGCGATGGCCACGTCCACGCCGTCGAGGACGTGACGGCGGGTGAGCCCTCGTGCCTCGACCACAGGCGCACCCACCCCGACGCCCAGCCCATCGGACTCGAGCGGCGGCTCAGCCGAGGCGCCGCCGGTCATCGAAGCACCGGAACCGGGCACACCCGCAGCCCCCGCCGACACCGCAGACCCCTCGGAGGCCGCCGATGCTGTGGGACCCGGTGGGGAGGATGTAGACGATGCAAGGGTGGTGGTGCGGTGGCGGGTGCGGGAGAAGCGGGTGAGGCCGCCCGTACGGACCTCGTTCAGGTCGCGGCCCAGCATGAGCGAGATGAGCCGCAGCCGCTCCACCTCGGCGAGCGGCCCCGAGTGGGCGACGCGGCCGTCCCGAAGCACCGTCACCTGGTCGCACACCCGGTACAGCTCGTCCAGCCGATGGCTGACGTACATGACGGCGATCCCCGCGTCCCGCAGCCGCCGGATCACCCCGAACAGCGTCTCCACCTCCCGCGGCTCCAGCGAGGAGGTGGGCTCGTCCATGATGACCACCCGCGCGTCCACCGAGACCGCCCTGGCCAGGGCGACCATCTGCTGGGCCCCGACCCCGAGGGTGCGCAGCGGCCGGCGGACGTCGGTCGCGACCCCGTACCCGGCGAGAACGCGTTGCGCCTCCCCGTGCATCGCGGCCGCGTCGATCACCCCGAAGCGGCCGCGCGGCTCGCGGCCGAGCAGCAGGTTGCGGGCCACGCTCATCATCGGGACGAGGTTGACCTCCTGGTAGATGGTGGAGATCCCGGCGCGCTGCGCTTCCATGGGGGTGCCGAAGACGGCGGGAGCGCCCTGGTAGCGCAGCTCGCCGCCGTCCGGCCGGTACACGCCGGTGAAGACCTTGATCAGCGTGGACTTGCCCGCGCCGTTCTCGCCGACGAGGGCGTGCACCTCGCCCGGGCGGAGGGCGAGGGACACACCGTCGAGAGCGAGCACACCGGGGAAGCGTTTGCTGACCGCCCGGGCCTCGAGAACCGGTTCCAAGTCAGTACGCCTCACCGAGGGAGTCCTTGGCGTTGCCCGTGTCGTAGTCCCGGTCGGAGATGACCACCTTGTCCGGGATGGGCTGCCCGTCGAGGAACTTCTGCGCGGTCTCGAAGGCGAGCGGCCCGAAGCGGGGGTTCGACTCGATGACCGCGTGCAGCCAGCCGTCCGCGATGCCCTGGACGGCGCTGCGGGTGCCGTCCACCGACACGATCTTGATGTTGCCGGGCTCCTTGCCCGCGCCCTTCAGCGCGGTGACGGCGCCCAGGGCCATCTCGTCGTTCTCGGCGTAGATGCCGTTGATGTCGGGGTTGGACTGGATGAGCTGCTCGGTGACCTGCTGCCCCTTCTCACGGGCGAACTCGCCGGTCTGCTCGAACGAGATCGTGATCCCGGGCGCCTTCTCCTTGACGCGGTCCTTGAAGCCGTTCGTCCGCTCGGTGGTGACGTTGTTGCCGGGTGCGCCGAGGAGGATGGCGACCCTGCTCTTGCTGCCCTCGCCTCCAAGCGCCTCGATCATGCGGTCGGCGGCGCGCTTGCCCTGCTCGTAGAAGTCCGAGCCGATGAACGTCAGGTAGTCGCTGCACGCCTTGGCGTTGATCTTCCGGTCCACCGTGATGATCGGGATCTTCTTGGCGGCGGCCTGCTGGAGGACCGGCTCCCAGCCGTCGGAGTTCAGGGGCGCGATGACCAGGAGCCGCACGCCCTGGGCGATGAGCTGCTGCACGTCGGTGATCTGCTTGGAGAACTGCGACTGGGCGTTGGTGACCTTGAGGTTCGCGATGCCGAGTTTGGCGGCCTCGTCCTTGATCGATTTGGTCTCCGCGATGCGGAAGGGGTTGGCCTCCTTCTCCGACTGGGAGAACCCGACCGTGGCCGTCTTGAGGTCGAACTTCGTCCCGCCGAACTGATCCAGCGTGCACGTCGGCCCGGCCGAGCCGGAGGGCGACTGCACGACCTGCTGCCCCGCCGTGCTCGCGGCGGCGGGCGCGCTCTGCGGCGCCTCCGCCTTGGCGCACGCGGTCGCGGTGAGGAGGACGGCCAGTGTTAATGCGGCTGTCCGGATATGGGGGGTCATGGCGTTCCTTTCCTATCAGTCCCGGCGCCCGGGCCACAGGGGCCCGGGCGACCGGCGTTCACCCGTGAGCGCCGTATCCACGCCCGCGGTTGAGGCGGGGGTCGGCGCACGCGGTTCGAGCAGGATCTGCGCACGTGGCTCCCAGACGCGGTGTCCCACGCACGGTCTTCCACGCACGGTCTTCCACGCACGGTCTTCCACGCACGGTCTTCCAGGTGCGGTCTTCCAGGTGCGGCGTTTCAGGTGCGGCGTTTCAGGTGCGGCGTTTCAGGTGCGGCGTTTCAGGTGCGGCGTTTCAGGTGCGGCGTTTCAGGTGCGGCGTGTAACGGGTGCGGTGGTCCAGGTGGGGTGTTTCAGGTGCAGGTTGGGTTGATAGCGCTCGTCAGGGCCGTGTTGGCGTCGTGTACGCGCTTCACGTCCGGCTTCGTGACCGCCCGGTCGTATGTCATCAGGCCGTTCAGCTCGGTCTCCACGTCGGTGGTCTGGGTGTAGATCGCGGCGCTGAGCTGCTCGCAGGCGTGCAGTCGCTCGAGTTCCTTGACCATCCCGACGTACCGGGTGGTGAGGGCCTCCGGGTCGGGTTCGACCGCGTAGCCCCAGCCGCCGCCCGACCAGGTGTGGCCGATCAGCGGCAGGCCGAGCCCGCCGTACTCGCCGAGCACGTTCGCCCGCGTACCCGACGGCTTGCCGGGGTTGCCGGGGCCGGGGTAGATGTGGAAGTCCTTGACGTCGCCGTTGCCGCCGTCGACCGCGCCGCAGCAGTTGATCCCGCTCATGTTGTTCACCAGGCGCGACGGGTCCCAGCTCTTGACCAGATCGGCGATGCGCGCCTGGTCGTACTGGCCCCAGCCCTCGTTGAACGGCACCCACATGATGATCGACGGGCTGCTGCGGTGCTGTTCGACGAGTTCGCGCAGCTCGGCCTCGAACTGGGGTCTGTCATCCGTACGGAACGCCGCCGGCATGTCCTGCCAGACCAGCAGGCCGAGCTTGTCGGCGTGGTAGTACCAGCGGTCGGACTCGACCTTGACGTGCTTGCGGACGGCGTTGAAGCCGAGCGCCTTGGTCTGCTCCAGGTCGTACCGCAGCGCCTCGTCGGTCGGCGGGGTGTAGATGCCGTCCGGCCAGAACCCCTGGTCGAGGGGGCCGAGCTGGAAGACGGGCTGTCCGTTCAGCAGGATGCGGTTGCCGGAGACCGCGATGGAGCGCATCCCGAAGTAGGACTCGACCTTGTCATCCTTGAGTTTGACCTCCAGGTCGTACAGGTGCGGGTTGTCGGGGGTCCAGAGCTTGGGATTGGGCACCGGGAGTCTGAGCTCGCGGCCCACCGGGCCGGTCACCTTGCCCACGACGCGGCGGCCGTCCCTGGCGGTGACCGTCGCGTTGCCGCCGGTTCCCTGGATGGTCACGTAGAGCGCCTGGCCGCGCAGGTCGGGCACGGTGTCGACGCGGTCGATGCGCTGCTTGGCGACGGGCTCGATCCAGACGGTCTGCCAGATGCCGGAGTTCGCGGTGTACCAGATGCCGCTCGGGTCGAGCCGCTGCTTGCCGATGGCCTGGGTGCCGGCGTCGGTCGGGTCGTACACGCCGACGATCAGCTCCTGCGGGCCGCTGCGCCTGAGCGCGTCGGTCACGTCCACGGTGATCCGGCCGTAGCCGCCCTTGTGGGTGGTGACCTGCTTGCCGTTCACGTACACCGTGGACTGCCAGTCCACCGCGTCGAGGTGCAGCAGCAGCCGCTCGCCGCGCCACGAGCGGGGCACGTCGAACGTCCTGCGGTACCACATGCGCTCCTCGTGCCGGCCGATGCCGGACAGCTGCGACTCCACCGGGTACGGCACGACGATGCGCTCGGGCAGGTCGCGGCCGACGGGCGCGGCCTCGTCCGCCTTGGCGGGGGCGAACTGCCACTTGCCGTTGAGGCTGCGCCAGCGGTCCCGGACGAGCTGGGGCCGGGGATACTCGGGCAGCGGGCCGGCCGGGTTGACGTCGTCAGACCACTTCGTCCGCAGGATGTAGGCGGAGCCGTTGGCGACGTAGGCGTACGGGAAGGCTTCGACCGCGCTGCCGTCGGCGTAGGTGAGGCCGCCGGTGCCGTTGTAGGCGGCGCGGATGCTGCTGCCGGCCTTGGACGGGATCGGATATTTGAGCTTCAGCTCCACCGTTTGCGGATTTTTCAGGATTACGGAGCTTGTGGGCCACTTGGTGCCTGCGACCGTGATGTCCAGTTTGCTGAGGGCGTCCGCCGGCAGCGCGCCGAGGGGCTTGGCGAACGTCAGCGCCGCGACGTCACCGGCCGCGTTCACCCTGGCATCGGACGGTCCGGGCGGCGCGAACCCCCCGGGCAGCGTGAACGCCTCCGCGGGCACGATCTGCTTCGGCTGGCTCGGGCTCTGCCAGCGCAGCCGCAGGTTCGCGCCGCCGAAGTGCTCGAAGTACTCGACCTTGAAGTCGTACTTCTTGCCCGCCTCCAGGGCGATCGGGGTGCCGGTCTGCTCCCGGTCCCAGTCGTCCACCCAGTGGTCGATGATCGGCTTGCCGTCCACCCAGAGTCGGAAGCCGTTGTCGCCGATGATGGAGAAGGTGTACGTCTCGGAGTACTTGGGCTGGATCTGACCCGTCCACCGTACAGAGACGTCGTCATCCCTGCCGGCCAGCAGCCTGAACGTCGGATTCAGGTCTGTCAGCTCCAGGTTGGGGTCGACGACGCTGGCTTTCAGCTCGGCGAAGTCGAACTTCCCCGCCCCGGAGGCGAGGTAGTAGTCACCGCGCAGCCCGTTCGGGGCGGCGGCGGCCTGGTCGGGAGCTGCGGCGGTGGCGGGGAGCGACGGCTGCCATAACAGTGACATCAGTACGGCCAGCGGGAACGCGAGGCGCTTGCGCACGGGGGGTCCTTTCAAAACGCGGCGATCAGGTTCGGACAGCTTTTGACCCTGACACGCTCTCAAGTAAGCACCGATGGACCGAGCCGGTCAAGAATTCCGATCAAATTCGTTCTCATACGATCAGAGGTGAACTCATCTTGGCCTGTCCACTATGATCGGGACGTGAGCGACACGCAGAGCGACGGACGCCGACCCGTGTTCGCCGCTGAGCGCCGGCAGCGCATCCTGGAGCTGGTGCGCGCCAACGGTGCGGTGTCGCTGCGCGAGCTCGCCCAGGCCGTGCACTCCTCCGAGGTCACCGTCCGCCGCGACCTGCGCGCGCTGGAGTCGGAGGGCCTGCTCAACCGCCACCACGGCGGCGCCACCCTGCCCGGCGAGCTGTCGCGCGAGGCCGGATACGCGCACAAGGTGTCGCTCGAGTCGGCCGAGAAGGCCGCCATCGCCGACCTGGCCGCCGCCCTCGTCGAGGACGGCGACGCGATCGTGATCGGGCCCGGCACCACCACGCAGGAGTTCGCCCGCCGCCTGACCAGGCACTCCGAGCTGGCCGTGGTGACCAGCTCCCTGCTGGTCGCCCAAGTGCTGGCCGGGACGCCGCGGGTGGAGGTGATGCTCACCGGCGGCACGCTGCGCGGCTCGATCCTGGCCCTGGTGGGCAGCGCCGCCGAGCACTCGCTGGCGGGGCTGCGGGTGCGCCGGGCGTTCATCTCGGGCAACGGCCTGACTGCCGAGCGCGGCCTGTCGACACCCAACATGCAGGTGGCGGGTGTCGACCGAGCGCTGGCGGCGGCCGCGGAGGAGGTCGTGGTGCTGGCCGACCACACCAAGATCGGCGTGGACACGATGGTCCAGACGGTGCCGCCGGACCGGATCGACCACCTGGTCACGGACGACGCGGCACCCCGGGACGTGCTCGACGACCTGAGCGCCCGCGGCGTCCGCCTCCACATCGCCCAGTTCTGACCCCCTTCCGGCCGGCCGACCGAGCGCCCCGACGTCGCCCGTACACCGCCCCGGCCCCGGTGGGGGACATACGCGGGCGGAGGATCGGCACGGAGCAGGCGCGGCGACCATGGCCCGGCGAACGGCCGCGCCCAACACGGGCGCAGGCGGGCGCACGAAAGCGGACGAGCAAACGCAGCCGAACGCAGGCCGGCAAACAGGCGGACCGGGGACGGTTAACGCCCTGCTGGCGAACGGGCGCGGGCCGGCGGCAGGTGACCCAGGCGGGCGTGCGCGAGGAAGCGGACATGCGGGACGGGCCCGGGCGACGCTGCGGGCGAGCGCGGACGAACGGCAGGCGACCTGGGCGGGCGCGAGCGGAGGCGCAGGCGACAAGGTGGGCGGGCGCGGTAGCCGAGCGCAGGCGGACAGGCGCGGGAGGCGAGCCGGCGCGGTAGCCGAGCGCAGGCGGGCAGGCGCGGGAGACGAGCACAGGCGGGCAGGCGCGGGAGACGAGCACAGGCGGGCAGGCGCGGGAGGCGAGCGCAGGCGGGCAGGCGCGGGAGGCGAGCGCAGGCGGGCAGGCGCGGGAGACAGGCGTGTGGGCGCCGAGCAACGGCGGCCGGACAGCCTGCCGACGAGGCGACCGAGCACAGGGGCATGAGCAAGGCAGCCGAGTACAGGGGCGGGCAAGGTAATCGAGCACGGCGGCTGCCTGGAAACTGTACCGGTCAGCCGGTATAGTTTCCTCCATGCCGCGACCCAGCTCGAAAGAACGACTGCTCGACGCCGCGGCCGAGGTGTTGCTGTCCGAGGGGGCCGAGGCCCTGACTCTGGAAGCGGTGGCACGGCGGGCAGGCGTGTCCAAGGGCGGCTTGTTCTACCACTTCCCCACCAAGCAGGCATTGGTCGCCGCCATGGTCGACCGCCTGACCAAGGCTTTCGACCAAGCACTGGCCGAGACCGGTGCCGAGCCGGGCGACTTTCTGCGCGCTTACCTGAACGCGACGATCCCCGAACACCACACGGCGGCCAACGCTCCGGCCGACCGGGTGACCGCCGCGTTGCTGGCCGCGGTGCTCGTGGATCCGGCAGGGCTTGCGCCGCTGAGAGAGCGGTTCGGCGCCTGGCAGGCCAGATTGACCGACGACGGCATCGACCCGGCCGCGGCGACGGCGGTACGGCTGGCCATCGACGGCTGGTGGGCGGCCAGGCTTCTCGGACTCGGCGAACCGGACGCGGCCCTGCACGAACAGACCAGGCGCTACCTGATGGAGGAAATCGACCGTGCTACGCGTCACTAAGGCGTTGATGCTGCTCACGGATCTGGCGTTCGTCATCTACTTCACCATCACCGGGCTGGGCCTGATCCCGCCCGAATGGGCGTTCGCCGACTACACCAACCCGCTGATGGCCGATTGGAACTGGTCGTTTCTCTGGATCGACCTGCTGGCCAGCGCCACCGGCCTGGCCAGCCTGTACCTCCTGCGCCGAGGCTCGCCGTCCGGGCCGGGACTGATGCTGGTCTCGCTCGTGCTGACCATGGCCTCCGGCTTGATGGCGATCGCGTTCTGGACATTGCGCGGCGACTTCTCGCTGGTCTGGTGGCTGCCGAACCTCTACCTCATGCTCTTCCCGGTCCCCGCGATCCTCTCTCTCACGCGGTCCCGACCAGGCTTCACCGCCTCATAGGGATAGCCGCACGTGGGTGCCGGCGTTCGCCGAGCAGGTGGCCGGGTTGATTGGCCTGCCTGCCCGACCGATAACACGCCAGAGCCCGGGTTGGAGGCGCGGCTGGGGCTGCCGGTGGTCAAGGGGACGCCTTGCTAAGGATCGTCCGCATGCTGCCGAAGGAGCGAGCCCGGCGGGCCGGTGTGGGTGGTGGCAGTGGATGACGTGCGCTGTGCCGACGGGGTTCGGCCGTCGACCTTGGGACTCCGAGGGTGGACGGTTGGCGTCGTGGGGCCGGAGTGGGTGTGACGGGTTGCGCTCGTTTCTGATCGAATGTGACAAGGCCGTTACTGTAATGTTTCCTTCCTCGACCACGATCGAGGCGGAGGCAACCGTGCTACAGGTGGCAGGCGTTCTCAAGACGTTCCAGGGTGTCACCGCCCTCGACCACGTCACCCTGTCCGTACGCCCCGGCGAGGTGCATGCGCTGATCGGCGGCAACGGGGCGGGCAAGTCGACCCTGGTGAAGGTGCTCTCCGGGGTCCACCAGCCGGACGCGGGCGAGCTGCGCCTCATGGGTGAGCCGGTCAGGTTCGCCAGCCCGGCCGACGCCAAGCGGGCCGGGATCGCCACCGTCCACCAGGAGACGAACCTCGTACCGACCATGAGCGTCGCCCGCAACCTCCTCCTGGGGAGGGAGCCCAGGGGGCGGCTCGGGTTGATCGACTCCGCGGCCGTGCACGCGCAGGCCGAGCGGGTGCTGGCCACGTACGGGCTGGAGGTGGACGTGCGCCGGCCGCTCGGCGCGCTGGGCGAGGGCGCGCGCCAGCTCGTCGCGCTGGCCAGGGCCGCCTCGGCGGACGCGCGGGTGGTCATCATGGACGAGCCCACGTCGGCGCTGGCGCACGGCGAGCTGGAGACGCTGTTCGGGGCCGTGCGGCGGCTGCGCGAGGAGGGCCGGTCGGTCGTGTACGTCACGCACCGGCTGGAGGAGCTGTACGGGATCTGCGACCGGGTCACCGTGCTGCGCGAGGGGCGGGTCGTGCACACGGGACCGCTGGCGGGGCTCGACCGGTTACGGCTGGTCTCGCTCATGCTGGGACGGCCGTTCCACCCCGTGGAGCCCACCCTGAACACCGGCGAGCCGGCCGAGTCCGCCGACCTGCCCGTGCTCGAGGCCAAGGGGCTGACCCGCCATCACGTACTGGACGGGGTGTCGCTCGCGATGCGGGCCGGCGAGGTGGTCGGCCTGGGCGGGCTGCTCGGCGCGGGGCGCAGCGAGACGGCCCGGGCCATCGCGGGCGTGCTGCCGGTGGACGCGGGCCAGGTGACGGTGGCGGGGGCGCGTTCCCGCAAGTGGTCGATCAGGAACGCCATCCGCGCCGGCGTCGGCCTCGTGCCGGAGAACCGGAAGACCGAGGGCATCGTGCCCACGCTGTCGGTACGCGACAACATCGCGCTGGCGGCCCTGCCCCGGTTGTCGCGGGCGGGGATCGTGTCGGACGCGCGGGTGGACAGCATCGTGGCGACGTTCATGAAGCGGCTCGGGATCAAGGCCGTCTCCCCCCGGCAGCCCGCCGGGGAGCTGTCGGGCGGGAACCAGCAGAAGGTGCTGCTGGCGCGGTGGCTGGCCATGCACCCGAAGGTGCTGCTGCTGGACGAGCCGACCCGGGGCGTGGACGTGGCGACGAAGGTGGACATGCAGGCCCTGCTGGACGAGCTGGCGGTGGACGGGCTGGCGATCCTGCTGATCTCGTCGGACGTGAGCGAGCTGGTGGAGAACTGCGACAGCGTGGTCGTGCTGCGCGACGGGGCGATCACCGATCAGCTGGTCGGGCCCGAGGTCACGGAGGACCGGCTGCTGGCGGCCCTGGCCAAAGACGCCGAAGACTAGCTCGTTCTCCACGATCCGCATGTCTCATGGTGGGCTGGAGGGATGGCGGCCAAGTCCGGCTGATCGCGCTGCTGGCCATGATGACCGTCAACACCGCCTCCGGCACCGTGAAGCTGACCGTCACGATGATCGCCAACAACGGCTCGTACGGGGCGGCCTGGTGGTGGTATACGGCCAGACAAAGATACGAGGCCGTGGTGCGCAGCGACCACCCGCTGGCGGGCGAGGAGCCGCGACCGCGCCTGGAACGCCGGCTTGTCCTGACCGGCCCGGCCGGCTCTGGCACCCGAACGTCACCGCGATCCGTGACCTGTGCGAGAAGCACACCGCCGGCGTGTCATCTCCTGCGGCGAGCCTGCGGTAGGACCAGCCCCGGTGGACTTGCCCCTTGCCAGGTGCCGTCGGGCCCTCGATATCAGGTGCGGCCGAAGGTGGCGACGCGCAGTTCGAACGGGACGCGGCAGCCTCAACGCTCACCCGGCGAGACGCGTTTGCCGGGTTCATATGGTTGCATACGCTGGCTAACGCAGGAATAAATAGCACGCGTATGCAATTATTATGAGTGTTCTGCACAGCGCCGCGTGCGGGTGACGCGCCTCTCGCCCGGCGGCCGACCTCTCAGGCGCGTACCAGGAGTTTCGGCATGGCCTCTCTGTTCACCCCGGTCACCCTCAGATCGCTGACCATCCCCAACCGGATCTGGATGGCGGCGATGTGCCAGTACAGCGCGGAGCCGGAGGGCGAGACGGTGGGCGTCCCGACAGACTGGCACTTCGCCCACCTCGCCGCACGCGCCTCCGGGGGGACCGGCCTGATCGTCACCGAGGCCACCGCTGTCAGCCCCGAGGGCCGCATCTCCCCCTATGACCTCGGCATCTGGAACGACACTCAGGTAGCCGCGTTCCAGCGCATCACGGCGTTCCTGAAGTCGCAGGGCACTGTCCCCGCCATCCAGCTCGCCCACGCCGGACGCAAGGCGTCCACCGAGCGCACCTGGGTCGACGGCGGGCGCCCGATCACCCCGGACGAGCCGTACGGCTGGACTCCGCTGGGCCCCAGCGCGATCTCCTTCGCGCGCGCGTCGACGACGCCTGAGGAACTCACCACGGACCGCATCCGTGCGATCGTCCAGGAGTTCGCCGACGCCGCCCGGCGCGCGCTCGAGGCCGGATTCGAGGTCGTCGAGATTCATGGAGCCCACGGTTACCTGATCCACCAGTTCCTCTCCCCGCACAGCAACCACCGCACCGACGAATACGGCGGCTCGTTCGAGGGCCGGACCCGCTTCGCCCTGGAGGTCGTCGACGCCGTACGCGCGGTGTGGCCCGAGGAACTGCCGGTCTTCTTCCGCGTCTCCGCCACCGACTGGCTCACCGAGAACCCCGAGGATGACCGCGACGGCTGGACCGCGGCCGACACCGTCCGTTTCGCCAAAGAACTCCACGCCCGCGGCGTGGACCTGCTGGACGTCTCCACCGGCGGCAACGCTCCCGGCGCCAAGATCGTGACAGGCCCGCATTACCAGGTGCCCTTCGCCGAGCAGGTCCGCAACGAAACCGGAATGCCCACCGCGGCCGTCGGCCTGATCACCGACCCTGCCCAAGCCCAGCAGATCATCACCTCGGGCCAGGCGGACGCCGTCCTGCTGGGCCGCGAACTCCTGCGCAACCCCTACTGGGCCCGTCAGGCCGCAGCGGAGCTCGGGGGCCAGGTCACCACCCCCGTGCAGTACCACCGCGCTTGACCGCCCCGCGGGCGGGGCCGCGCTCGGCGTGGCGCGTCCACCCCGCCCTGCGCCCCGAACGTCATCGCCCCGAGGAACAGCTCCGGCAGCCCGTAGCGCATCGCCCGAACCCCCTAATAGACCGAAATATGGGGATGATCGTAGTGGTTCGCCGTCGTGCCACCCCGGTCCGACATGGTGCGCCAGGAGCCCGTTCTGGCGTGCCAGATCCGCTGCCGGTAGATGATGTACATGATCCCGAGCCGCTTCGAGTTCTTGATCGCCCACTCCGCGATCTCGTTGCCGCGCGCGACCTCCGCCCCGGACGGCATCGCGCCGCCGCGGCTCAGCATGAAGTCGCAGGCCCGCCCGAGCGGATGCTCGCCGCCGTCCTGGATCGCCCGGTAACACCCGATCCCGTTCGGGACGCCGAACCGCTCCTGGACGAGCTGCTTGACCAGCCGCATCCGGGGCGTGATGTTGTCGGCCCCGCCGGGCAGCTGCGGCACCCACGTGCCGTCCGGCCGCCGCACGCCCGGCCCGACGTACAGCTGGTCGATCTTCTCCTTGATCCGGTCGATCTGCTTCTCGGCCTTCTTCTTGCGCTTCTCCAGCTCGTCCACCGTCTCGGCGAGCTCCTTGGCGCGCGCGTCGGCCTCGTCCTTGGCCTGCTGGTGGGCGTCCCTGACCTGGGCGTAGCCGCGCAGCCGGGTCTCCTGGAGCACGACGAGGTGCTGGTTGAGCGCCATCCGGCCGAGCAGGGACGTCGGGTCCCGGTCGGAGGTGAGCATGGAGATCTGGCCGGGGTCGCCGCCGATGTACTGGGCGACGGCCATGGCGCGGAGCTCGGCGGACTCGCGGTCGTAGACCGCCTGGGCCGCGGCCAGCTTCTCCCGCGCCGACTTTTCCGATTTATCGGCCTTTTGCTGGGCGATTCTGCTGCTGTAGTAGTCGGTGATGAGCTTCTCCGAGTCCTTCTGCAGCGCGGCGAGCTCCTTCTTGAGCTGCTTCACCGTGGGCTTGGGCGCGGCCTGCGCCGGAGCCCCCGCCGTCAGCAGCGCCACGGCGAGCGTCGCCGCGGAGAGCGTACGGACCAGTCCGCGTAGCCGGTCGGCGCGGGACGCAACCGCCACACTTCTCCTCACCCCGAGCCGCAGGGCAGGTTCCGGTCAGCAGTAATCCAGGCCGGGGGGACGCCCTCTATCCGACTGCTGATAGTAGGGGATCATCCCGCTCCGCACACAACTCACAACTTTTCGGTATCGCGCGGCCGTCGTACCCTCCGCGCCACGATCTGCCGTCCGACCAATACCGAGCCCGGCACGACCACCATCCCCAGGAGGCTCGACCCCAGACCGAGGTCGATGTCGGCGTCCAGCAGCCCGTCATCGCCGCCGCCGCCGAGGATCGGCAGGTTCACCGACACCTTGACGGAGACGGAGATGAGCGGCTCCCGGTTCCTGGTCGCGGGCGGCGTGCCGGGGTCGGGCGGGCTCGTGGCCGGAGGCCGGGTGGCGGGCGGCTGGGTGGCGGGCGGCCTGGTCGCCGGGGGTCTCGTGGCCGGGGGTTCGCCGGTGGACGGCCGCGTGGTGGGCCGCTCGGTCGGCCGCTCGGTCGGCCGGCCGGACCGCGTCGGCTCCCGGGTCGGCTCCCGGGTCGGCTCCCGGGTGGCGGTGGGCGGCCGCGAGCCGGGGCCGCCCGTGGGAAGAGCCGTGGGAGGAGCCGTAGGGGGAGCCGTCGGCTGACCGGCGTACGTGACGGGCGGCGTCCCCGTGATCGACCCGCTCGGGGTGGGCTCGGCGGAGGTGGGCGGCGCGGAGGTCGGCGAGGCGGGCGCCGGGGTCCGCGACGGCTCCGGCGCGGCGGACGTGGCGGGCGGCAGCGCGACGCCCGGCCCAGGCCCCGGCTCCGGCGAGTCCCCCAGGATCACGAACGCCGACACGACCGCGGCGGCGGTCGCCAGCACCAGCCCGCCCGTCACCGCGAACTTGGCCGCCGGCGCCAGCGTGCTCTGCACCACGCTGGTGGTGCTCTCGGCAACCGGTTGCGGCTTCGGTAACAGCGCGGCCAGCGGCAGCATCAAGATGCCGAGCCCGGCCCGCCCGCGCGTCTCCCATTCCTCGCCGTACTCGGCGAGCGCGGCCCCCTCCAGCTCGGCCAGGAACGCCTCCGCCGACGCGGGCCGCCCGGCCGGGTCCTTGGCCAGGCCGTGTTCGAGCAGCGGCCGCAGCGGCTCCTCGACCTCCCCCAGCGGGGGCAGGATGTGCTGGTGCTGGTAGGCGAGCGCGGCCACGTTCTCACCCTGGAAGGCGCGGTGGCCGGTCAGGCACTCGAAGAACACCAGCGTGGCGGCGTACACGTCGGTCGCGGCGCTGGCCGGCCCGTCGTCCCACTGCTCGGGCGCCATGTACGGGGGCGTGCCGACGAGCGCGGCCGTCTCCCCGAAGTGGGCCGCCACGCCGAAGTCGACGAGCTTGCTCTGGCCGTCCTGGGTGATGATGACGTTCTCGGGTTTGAAGTCCCGGTGGACGACACCGCGCCGGTGCGCCTCGGCCAGCCCGAGCAGCGCGCCCTTCAGCACCACGAGCGCCGCCTCCGGGCCCGTCGCGCCCTCGTGCTCCAGCAGCCGCCGCAGCGTGACGCCGTCGACCAGCTCCATCACGATGACGGCGTCGTCCTGGCCCTCGACGTATTCGAGCAGGCGGGCGGTGTGCGGGCTGTCGATCTCGCGGATGACCTCGGCCTCCGCCCGGAACCGCTCGACGAACCCCGCGTCCGCGCGCAGCGGCTCGGACAGGTGCTTGATCGCGACGGCCAGCCCGTCTGAGTCCCGTACGGCGAGCATCACCCGGCCTGTCCCGCCGTGTCCGAGTTCCCGGATCTCGGTGTAGCCGGGAACTTCCATGTGGGACCTCCTGACCGGATAAAGATCCTTATGTCAGGACGCTAACCTGGGGTCACACCCCGTGTCGAGTCCCTTCGCGGGAGTAACCGGACCGCTGCCGCAATCGGTATTCTTACTACTTCGCATAGTAGGTTCGGTCAGGCCGCCTGCCGCGCCAGGTAGCCGTGGACGTTGCGCGCCGCCGCGCGTCCGGCGCGGTTCGCGCCGATGGTGCTGGCCGAGGGGCCATACCCGACCAGTTGCAGGGCCGGCTCCCTGACGGCCTGGGTGCCGTCCACCTTGATCCCGCCGCCCGGCTCCCTGAGCCGCAGGGGTGCGAGGTGGTCGAGGGCCGAGCGGAAGCCGGTTGCCCAGACGATCGTGTCCGCCTCCAGGTGGAGGCCGTCGGACCAGGTGACGCCGTCCGCGGTGATGCTCCGGAACATGGGGAGGCGTTCCAGCGCACCCTTGGCCAGGGCCTCGCGTACGACCGTGCTGTAGCCGAGGCCGGTGACGCTCACCACGCTCTGCGGCGGGAGCCCCGCGCGCACGCGCGCCTCGACCAGCGCGACGGCCTCGCGCCGGGCGTTCTCGCCGAAGTCGTCGTCCCGGAACACCGGCGGCCGCCGCGTCACCCAGGCCGTGGTCGCGGCGACCCCAGCGATCTCCGACAGCACGTGCATCGCCGACGCCCCGCCGCCCACCACGACCACGCGCCGCCCCGCGAACTCCTCCGGCCCCCGGTAACCCGCGTAGTGGAGCTGGCGGCCCGCGAAGTCCGGCGCGCCTGGGTAGTAGGGCCAGTGGGGCCGGGTCCAGGTGCCCGTCGCGTTGATCACGGCGCGGGCCGACCACTCCCCCGCGTCCGTGCCGATCACCAGCCGGCCGCCGTCGCCGTGCCGGACGGAGGCGACCCGCACCGGCCGTACGACGTCCAGCCCCAGCTCTTCCTCGTAGGCCGCGTAGTACGCGGGGACCACCTCGGCGGCGGGACGGCGCCCGTCCACGCCCGGGGGACGGGCGATGCCGGGCAGGTCGAAGATGCCGTGCACCTTGTCCATGGTCAGCGACGGCGACCGGTGGCGCCACGCCCCTCCCGCGCCGTCGGCCGCGTCCAGGACGACCGGCTCGAACCCGTACCGGCGCAGGAAGTACGCGCCGGACAGCCCGGCCTGCCCGGCGCCGATCACCACCACTTCGGTCTCTTCCACGATCAGGTGAAACCGCCGCCGGGCCCGCGCTCTTCCCTCACGTCTTCGCGCACACGTCCCGGTACGGCGTGGCACCCAGATACTCGTGCCACTCCTGGACACTGAGCGTGCGGCCGGCCCGCGCGCACACCTGGCCCACCATCGCCTCCGGCGCGACCGGCAGGTCATGAACCCGCTCCGACACGTCGACCACCCGCAGCAGTCTCCCGTCGCCGGTGAAGGCCATGAGGTGCACGCTGCCGTTGCTGTCGAGCCGGATCTCCCCGCCCAGCGGCTGCCGGGTCGCCACGTCCCACAGATGGATCCCACCGCCCGCGTCGGAGACGGCGACCACGTCCCCTCGGGGGGCGAACACGACGGCGTCGAACTCCTGGCCGGGAACGCGCAGGTCGGGTACGAGCAGCTGCCGGGCGCTCAGGTCCCACAGGCTGAGGCGGTGCCCGTCGTGCGTGGCCAGCCGCCGCCCGGCGGGATCGACGACCATGAAACCCTGGTTCCGCGCCGCGCCGAACCCGGTGCCGACGGGCTGGCCGGTCATGATGTCGTAGAACCGCCCGCTCGCCGACGCGATCGTCCTGCCGTCGGCGAGGAAGACGAAGTCGCGGGTGACGAACGGCAGTTTCACGCTGCTGACCTCCTTCCCGGTGCGCGCGTCCCACACTCGCAGGCGGAAGTCATCCTGTTTCTGATTGTTCTGGGCGAAGACCGCCGCGAACAGGCGGCCGTCCCTGCTGTAGGCCCCGCCCGTGGGGAGGAACGCCGGAATGCCCCCGAACGACCACAGCCGCCGCCCGTCGGTGAGGCTGTACGCGATGACCGCCTCCCCGTCCTGGAAGACCAGGCTGTCGTTGGCGGGGCTGAACAGCCACGGCGTCGGGTTGCCGGGATTGGGGTACGACGCGATCGAGCGCCGCGCGGCCACGTCCCACGTCCGGTACGCGGACGACGTGCTGATCAGCAGCCGGCGCGCGTCCGGGCTGATCGCTTCGATCCGCGCTCCGGAGGGCGCCCGGGCGCTCGCGGTGCCGGACCGCAGGGCGAGGCTGACGATGCGCTCGTCCACCCGGTAGCGCAGCGTCCGGCCGGTCGGGTCGAACCACACCTCGGTGACCTCGCCCGGCGCCTCGTATCTGAGGATCTCCTGGTGCGTGGTCACGTTCCAGACCCAGACGCGCTGCCCGCGCGCGCCGGCGACCAGCTGGTTGTCGGCGCTGAGCCGGACCGCCCACCGGGTGCCGGGGGCCGCCTGGCTCACCGCATCCCCCCAGGTCAGGCCATCCTCCTCCGCCTCCGAGTCGGCGACCAGCCTGCCCGAGGCGGTGTCCCGGAGCTGGAACCGCTCCCCGGCGCAGTACATGAGCCGGCTGTCCGCGCTGAATCCCACGACCGGTTCCATGCCGCAGCTCTTCTCGAGAGCGGGCACGCGCCGCATGCCCGGCAGCCGCCACACGCGGATCGTCTGCCCCGGGGGCGCCACGCTCGCGACCAGCCTGCCCGACGAGGCGACGGTGAACTGGGTGACCTCGCCCCACTCCCTGGTGGGGATCTCGCGGCCGCGCTCGGCGTCCCACAGGTCCGTCACGCCGTCGGTGACGCTGATCGACAGCAGCGAGTCCTGGTCGCCGAAATCGGGGCGGAGCAGCTCCGGGTCATCGCCCGGCTTCTTCTTGACACCGACGAGGCGGCCGGTGCGCGTCTGCCACACGGTCACGGCCTGGCCGGCCGCGACGGCCAGCAGCCGGCCGGTACGGCTCAGCGCCACCTGGTTCACGCCCTCGGCCAGCCGCGGCGAGGTCCAGGAGGCGACCTGGCGGCCGGTCGCGACCTCGTACACGCGCACTCCGCGCTCGCTCACGGCGGCGAGGACGCGGCCGTCGCCGCTGACCGCCCGCGTGGCCGCGCCCTTGTCGGCGGGCGGGCTGAACGACGTGGTCTCGCGCTGGTAGACGGCCGAGGTGAGGCTGGAGCGGGTGTCGGTGCCCGGGGCCAGCCGCCAGGCGGCGACGCTGAGCAGCATGGCCCGCACCGGGTTCACCGTGCGCAGGTCGGCGGCCTGGTGGACCAGCTCGCGGCCACGGGCGCGGTCGCGTTCGGCCGCCACCTGGTCGCGCTGCTCGGCGGCCTGGCGTCCCTGCTGGACCGCTACCCCGGCGCCGATCACCGCCACCACCAGCAGTCCCGCCAGCGCCACGGTGAGCAGGCGCCGGCGGCCGGCCCGGCGCCGGGTGACGCCGCTCGCGGCGCCCAGGAAGTCGCGTTCCAGCGGCGTCAGCGTCACCTGGTTCCGGCCGGTGGCGGCCCAGTCGAGCACGGCCTCGAGCCTGCTGCCCTGGAGCAGGTCGCCGTCCTTGCGGCCGTGGTCGTGCCAGGCGTGGGCGGCGCGGGAGATCTCGGGCAGGACGCCGAGCCCCTGCCGGTCGGCCTCCACCCAGCCGCGCAGCCGGGGCCAGGCGCGCAGCACGGCCGGGCGGACGATGCTCACCTCGCCGTCGCGTTCGGTGAGGATGTAGCCGAAGACGTCCAGGATGCGCCGCCGCTGCGCGGGCCGCTCGGGGAGCAGGTCGTCCACGGACGCGCGCCGTACGGTCTCCGTGCCGTCACCGTCGATCGTGATCAGCCGCAGCAGCAGGTCGGGCACCAGCTCGCGCTCCTCGGGGGCGAGCAGGTCGTACGCGTCCTCGGCCAGGGTGCCGAGCCCCGGGTCGGCCGCCGCGGCGCGCAGGCCCTCGCCGCGCTGGCTGCCCTCGCCGAGCGGGTCGATCGCGCCTCCGACCAGGGCGAGCAGCAGCCCGCGCGCGCTCGGCCGCCGCCCGGGGTCCTTGCTCAGCGCCGCCGCCACCAGCGGCCGCAGCGACGCGGGCAGCGTGTCCAGGTCGGGCTCGAAGGTGAGCACCCGGTGCATGACCCCCGCCAGGGTCTCCGCCCTGAACGGGTCCTGCCCGGTGGCGGCGAACACCATGATCCCGCCCCACGCGAACACGTCGGCCGCGACGCCGGCCCGGTCTCCGGAGAAGACCTCCGGCGCCATGTACGTGGGCGTGCCCGCGATGTAGTCGCCGGCCGTGCGCGACATCTCCTCGGTGCGGGCGATGCCGAAGTCGATCACGCGCGGCCCGTCGGGTCCGAGCAGGACGTTGTCCGGTTTGAGGTCCCGGTGCACGACCCCGGCCTCGTGGATCGCGGTCAGCGCGGTCGCCACGGCGGTGGCCAGCCGGTGCAGGTCGTCGCCCGCGAACCGCCGCCCGGCGCGCCGCAGGTCCACGCCCTCGACGTATTCGCTCACGATGTACGGCGGGGTGGCGGCCGGGTCGGCGTCGATCACCCTGGCGGTGCAGAACGACGCGACCCTGCGGGCGGCGGCGGCCTCCTTGGCCAGCCGGTCGCGTACCTCCGCGTGCAGCACCTTGAGCGCGTACCGGCCGCCGTCGTCGTCGTAGGCCTCATAGACGACACCCTGGCCGCCGGAGCCGAGCCGCCCGGCGAGCCAGTATTTGCCGATCTTGACCGGATCACCCGGCGCCAGACTCTCCACGTGACTTTTGATGCGGATGGGGCTCGATTGGTTGGCCTCACCCGGGCACGGGTGCCGTGGACCTGCGGACGATCAGCTCGGTGGCCAGCTCCACATGACGGGAGTCGATCCTCTCGCCGGCCGCCAGCCGCAACGCGGTGCGCAGCGCCATCCCGCCCATCTCCCGCAGCGGCTGGCGGACCGTGGTCAGCGGCGGCGAGGCCATCCGGGCGACCTGGGTGTCGTCGTAGCCCACGACGCTGAGGTCCTCGGGGATGCGCAGCCCGCGCGCCCGGGCGGCCTCCATGACCCCCAGGGCCAGCTCGTCGCAGCCCGCGAAGATCGCCGTCGGCGCCCGCGGCAGATCGAGGACGGCCGCGCCGCCCAGCAGCCCGTCGTGGTAGCGGAACTGGCCGGTCCACACGTAGCCGGGGATCACCGGCGCGCCCTCGGCCTCCAGGGCGGCGCGGTAGCCGTGCAGCCGGGCCTGGTTGCAGGCGGCGGTCGCCGGGCCGCCGACGTAGGCGATGCGGCGGTGGCCGAGCGAGAGCAGGTGGCGGGTGGCGGCCAGCCCGCCGGCGAAGTTCGTGGAGCCGACGCTGGTCACGCTGGCGCTCTGCAGGTTGAGCGGGTCGATCAGCACCAGCGGCAGACGGGCCCGCGCCAGCGCGGCCACCTGCTGGGCGGCCAGTTGTTCGCAGGTGACGGCGATCAGCGCGGTGCGGCCGGCGGCGACCAGGTCGCGGACCCAGGCGGTGCTGTGGCCGGCGTCCTTCTTGATGCTGACGACGATCCCGACGCCGATCTCGGCCCCGGCCTGCACGGCGCCCTGGATGATCTCGATGGAGTAGGCGTTCAGGTCGTCGTCGAACTGCAGCTCGACGCTCCCGCACGGCTCGCGCCGCGCCGTGGCCGGGACGTACTCGTGCTCCCGCAGCAGTGACTCCACCAGGGATCGGGTGGCGGGAGCGACGTCGCTGCGGCCGTTGAGCACCTTGGAGACGGTCGCGACCGACACGCCGGCCGAGGCGGCTACGGTGGCCAGAGTGGCGCGCCTGGGGGTGTCCGGCATCGTGCCTCCTCGCCTCGACGGGCGTGCCGCGGCCGGCCCGATCATCGGGGTGTCACAAGGGCGGACCGGAACGCGGGCTCGCAGCGGGCCAGGTGCGCCATGTCCGCATCGTAGAACCGGCCACAGCCCCGGACCACGTGGTTGACGCCGCCACCGGTCAGCACCTCTTCGTCGGCCACGGCCGCCTCCCGATCACCGCCGGGCCCGGACGATGATCTCCGGGGCCCGGCGGTCAGTGTGTCACGTGGCACCGGGACAGGGCATCCGAATAACGGCTCAGCGGCGGGAGCGGAAGGCCACGGCCGTCGTCGAGGTGATCGCCGACACCACCACGGTCATCACCAGCACGGTGTTGAGCGGGCTCTTGCGCCGGGCCGGGCCTGCCGCGGCCCGCTGGTAGCGCGTCAGCGGGACGGCCGCCTTCGGCTTGGGCGTCGTCTTCGTGGGGGTGGGCGTCGGTACCGGCACCGGCGCCGACCAGGGGGCGGACGGGCGCACCCGGCCCGCTCTCCTGCGCGGGCACTCCCCCACCTGAACATCCGCCGTGCACACGCCGTCCCGGTAGACCGTCACGTGCGGCAGCACGACCGCGGGGGGCGCCCAGCGCTTGCGGGGCGGCACCGAGATCGACACCTTGGGCCTGGGTGAACGCCGCGTCCGGACCCGGGGAACCGTCACCGTGGGGCCGACGGTCACGTTCTTCGGGGGCGCCGGCGGCGCCGGGGGACGTACGGTCACCCGCGGCACCGGGCGCGGCCACGGCACCCCGTCGGCCGCCGCGGGGCCCGCGACGGTCACGGCGGCCAGGGCGACGGCGAACAGCAGCGGAGCACGCCGGACGCCCACGCTCACACTCCCCCGCCGATGCGGGTGAACTCCTGCAGCGCCCCCTGGAACGCCTCGGGCCCGACGGCCAGCGGCCCGGCGAAGGCGTGGGAGATGTCCCACGTCAGGTAGATGCCGAAGCCCAGCAGCGCGGCCGTCGCCAGCAGCGGCAGCAACGCCAGCCCTCTCGGCCTGGCCCCCGCCAGGAACGGGAAGATGGTGACCAGAACCCCGGTGAGGATGGTCAGGTGCAGCAGCCCCGCGGGAGGCGTGGCGGCGGCGTCGGCGGTGCGCTGGGCCCGCGCGGTGGAGATCGCGCTGAGCTTCTCCAGCACGGCGCTCTTGGCGTCGTCCTGCTTGTCGCCGGTCACCTGCAGGTCGGTGACGCGGCCGCGCAGCTCGTCCATCCTGGCGGCGCCGACCGGGTCCATCCTGCCCTCGCCCATGAGCGGCCACTCGTCCCTGACCACGAACGTGATGTAGTCGCGCAGCGCCCTGCGCACGTCCTGGGGCGCGGTGCCCGGCAGTGCGTCGGCCGCCCAGTAGGCGTCGACGGCCGCCTGGCTCTCGGTGTGGGTGTTGAGGCGGGCGGCGTCGGCCGTGGTCCAGGGAACGATGATCGCGATGGCGAAGACCAGCAGGAACATCGCCGACAGCATCGCTCCCGCGTGCGCGACCGACGGCCCGCCGGGGTCGCGGTCCTCTTCGGCTCGTTTGACCTTCCTGAAGATCAGCGCGGTGAGCGCCACCGCGCCCACCGCCGCCACGACTGAGAGCGTGTACGCCACCATGAAGAATCTCCCGAAACTCATCGGATACGCAACGTCACATTACTATCACACAGTGCAATGATGGCGCGAAGCACAGATCGGTAAAGGCCCGGGCAACCGCGGGCCCGCGGCCGGGTCTGGCGCGAGTCGATGAACGGGATCGGGGCGGCCACCTGTGGCTACGCTCGTGACCGCCCCGCCGGGCCTCCCGTGTGGCGATGGTGACACGGGTCCGGGAGGCGTGCCCTCCTGCGCGGCGAGGACCGTGACCGCCCTGCGCGAACCGTCGGCAGCCCTCGCCCGCACCCCTCCCGATGAGGCCCGCCTCACATGATCCGCCGCCCCGGGGGCCCGCGCTTCAGGGAGCGCCCCGGGGATTTCCCCTGGAGTACGGGCCTTCGCGCCCGCGCGGCAGATCCGGCCACCCGTACGACGGCGGCGGGGACCCGGACCGGCCCCGGCGACCTGGGGATAACCCCTGGTTTTCGCGCGAACTCTGGACAAGGGGACAGGCAAGTCTTACTTGAGCCGCCCGCCCTGCCGCGCAACGTTGGATTTCCCAGCGTGCGGAGGCCGGTATGACGTTCGTCGGACGGGATCAGGAGCTCCGATGCCTGGCCGCGGAGTTCGAGCGCGCCCGCGCCGGACTGCCCAGGCTCGTGGTGGTCGAGGGACCGGCGGGGATCGGGAAGACGACGCTGGTCCAGCGGTTCCTGGAGACGTGCGGGACGGGCAACGTGCTGTTCACCGACGGCGACGAGGGTGAGGCGCTGCTGCCGTACGGGACGCTGACCAGGCTGTTCGGCGGGCTCCCCGCGCAGATCGAGGCGCCGGCCACGGCGGAGCCGCCCGATCCGCTCGCGGTCGGGGCGGCGC
Organism: Nonomuraea sp. NPDC049625; assembly: GCF_040675285.1. Taxonomy (NCBI): domain Bacteria; kingdom Bacillati; phylum Actinomycetota; class Actinomycetes; order Streptosporangiales; family Streptosporangiaceae; genus Nonomuraea; species Nonomuraea sp. NPDC049625. Next base: position 682,147 of record NZ_JBFAOQ010000005.1, read on the forward strand.
TGCTGCCGGAGCTGAGCGAGCGGCAGGCGAGCGAGCCGCTCTGCCTGGTCGTGGACGACGTGCACTGGGCGGACGCGCCGACGTTGCGGGCGCTGACGTTCTGCCTGCGCAGGCTGCGCGTGGACCGGGTCATGGCGGTGCTCATGCTGCGCGAGGCCGCCACGTTGCCGGGCCCCGAGGGGCTGCGGCGGCTCATCGCCGCCGACACCACCCACCGGCTGCGGCTGCGTGGGCTGCGGGAGCCGGAGGTGGCCACGCTGGTCGGCGGGCGGGTGTCGCAGCGGGCCGTGGCCAGGCTGGTCGCCCACACCGAGGGCGTGCCGCTGCACCTGCGGGCGCTGCTGGAGGAGGTGCCCCTGGAGGCGCTGGACGACCTGGCGCAGCCGCTGCCGGCGCCCAGGTCGTACACGATGCTGGTGCTGGCCAAGGTGGCCCGGTGCGCGCCGCCGGTGCGCGAGCTGGTCGGCGCGGTCAGCGTGCTGGGCATGTCGTGCCCGCTGCACCTGGCGGCGCGGGTGGCCGGGGTGGCTGAGCCGCTGCAGGCGCTCGAACAGGCCGTGCGCGAGGGCGTGCTGCTGGAACGGTCCTCTTCGCGCGGGCCCGTGGCGGCGTTCGCGCATCCGCTGATCCGCGCGGCCGTCTACCGCGACCTCGGCCCGGCGCAGCGCTCGGCCCTGCACGCGCGGGCGGCGCTGGTGGCGGAGGGCGAGCAGGCGCGGCTGCGGCACCGCATCGAGGCGGTGGCGGGCCCGAGCCCGGAGCTGGCCGCCGAGCTGGCGGAGCTGGGCCGGGCGCAGGTACGGCTGGGCGCGTTCGGCGGCGCGGCCGAGCATCTGAAGGCGGCGGCGGAGCTGTCGGGCGACCCCGCGCCGCTGGCCGCCGAGGCGGTGGAGGCGCTGCTGCTGGACGGCCGGGTCGACGAGGCGGCCGGGCTGACCGCGAGCCTGCCCGAGGACGCGCACCCGGCGGTGCGCGGCTACGCGCTCGGCCACCTGGCCATGGTGCGCGGCCAGGTCGAGGAGGCGCGGGCGCAGCTCATCACGGCATGGGAGCAGGCGGGGCCGCCCGAGTCGGGCCTGGCGGCGCGGGCGGCGCAGCAGCTCGCCATGCTCTGCCTGGTCAAGGCCGAGGGCGGCCAGGCCGCCCGCTGGGCCGAACGCGCCCGCGACTCCCCCGGCTACCGCCTCAGCATCGACTACAACCGCTTCACCCAGCTCACCGGCCTGGCCGTCTCCGGCGAGATCGACGCGGCGCTGGCCGCGACCGCCGACCTGCCGCCGCCCGCGTCGGCCACGATCGCCGACCTGGACGCGCTGCTCGGCCGCGGGCTGCTGCGCACCTGCTCCGACGACCTGGCGGGCGGGCTGGCCGACCTGTCGGGGGTGGTGGCGGCGTGCGGGGAGCGTTCGGTGCCGTTCCGCATGCTGGCCATGGCCATGCTGGGGCAGGTCGAGTACCGTTCCGGCCGCTGGGACGACGCCGCCCTGCACACCGAGACCGCGGCGTCCGTGGCCGACGACGCCGACCAGCGGTGGCTCTCGCCCATCTGCCACGGGCTGGCCGCCCTCGTCCCGGCCTCGCGCGGCGACTGGCCGCTCGCGGAGTCCCACGTCCGGGCTGCCGTCGCCGGCGCGGACTCGATGGCGGCGCTCGCGCACGGATGCAGCGCCGCCGCGCACCTGGCCGCCGCCAGGGGCGACCACGCCGCGACAGTGGCGGCGCTGGAGCCGCTGCGGGCGGTGGAGGTGCACGACATCGTGTACGAGCCCGGCGTCGTGCAGTGGCTCGACCTGTTCATCGACGCCCTGGTGGGGCTGGGCGAGCTGGACCGGGCCGAGACCTGCCTGGTCGCGGTCGAGCGGCTGGCGGGGCGGCGCGGCAGGCGTTCGGCGCTGGCCACGGCGGCCCGCTGCCGGGGCGGCCTGCACGCGGCCCGCCACGAGAACGCCCTGGCCGACACCGCCTTCACCACCGCTCTCGCGCACGCCGGGGCGGGGGCCGGGCTGCCGTTCGACGAGGCCCGGCTGCGGCTGGCGTACGGGCGGTTCCTGCGCCGGCTGGGCCGCCGCAGGCAGGCCCAGTCCCACCTGGAACTGGCGCTCGGGCTGTTCGCCAGACTGGGCGCGGCGCCGTACGTGGGGCGGTGCGAGCGGGAGCTGAGCGCGTGCGGGCTGCCGCGCGCCGGGTCGGGCACCTCGCCGCTGCTGCGGCTGACCCCGCAGGAGCAGGCGGTGGCGCGGCTGGTGGCCACCGGGATGACGAACCGGCAGGTGGCCAGGGAGCTGGTGCTGAGCGTGAAGACGATCGAGTACCACCTGGGGAACGCGTACGCCAAGCTGGGGGTGAGCTCACGCGTGGCCCTCACCACCAAGCTCATGCGCTGACCCCGGTGCAGGCGTTCGCCGGGGCCTCGCCCACCCGTCGGTGGTCGGGGTTCCGCTACGAGCGTTCCATGAGCAACTCCGACAGGCGATCCGCGAACTCGACGAGCCAGTCCAATCGCGGTCCACCGCGGGCGATGCGGAACCCGTGACGCCGACCCCAGAACGCGGCCTGGACGGCGTGGAACTGGGCCCAGCGCCGAGTGCGTTCGCGATCGAGCTCCGCCTCCTCGGCGAAGACGTCCAGCGTACGGTGGAGGGCCTTGCGCAGGTCGTCCGCTTCGAGGAGGGTCAGCGCGCGCGACTTGAGCAGCGTGCCGCCGTCGTAGGCGGGGTCTCCCGCGTGCCCCTTGGGATCGACGGCCAGCCATGGCTCGCGGTCGGCGCGCAGGATGTTCCTGGGATGGAGGTCCCCGTGGATGAGGACGTCCGGCTGGACGGAGCCCAGCTCGCGTACGGTCGCCACCGCGGCGTCCACCACGTGGCGCGGCAGTGTGTGCGGCAGCTCCTCGGCGTCCTTGCGCAGCTGCTCCTCCCAGGAGCCGGCCCGCTCCCGCAGCCGGGGCAGGCCAGGGGGCGCGGGGATGGCCAGGCGGCGATTGATCTGCCCCGCGACCCTGACGACCTCGTCGCCGTCCTCGGCCTCCGCCAGGGTCGACGCCTGGACCCGTTCGAGCAGCATGGCGAAACGCTCGTCGTCGCGCTCGTACAGCCGGACGGCTCCACGCCCGTCCCACGCCGCGAACGCGTCCGGCTCATGAACGTTGCCCGGGTGCGGGAACGACACCTTCAGCACGGCGTCCACCTCATCACCACGCCGCCGCACCGGGACGACGACCCCGACACCCCCGTGCATGACCTCGCCGTCCGGCACGCATCCCCAACGCTCCAGCAGTTCGTCCACGATCCCCGGCAGTTCGGCGAGCCACGCCGCGCCCGGGTCTCCCTCACGCTCGGCCGTGCTCCGCGCGAACACCTCCGGTATCCCGATCATCCGGGCACCCTACTCGCCGCTGCCACCACCCGGCGCGAGCTCGGTCGGGGTATAATCAGCTTGTCCTGAGCGGTTGGCCGCCCGGGATTTTGCTTTTCATGCCCACTCCTCATCGCATGATCCTGAACGCGGCCGCGCCTCTCTTCCTGTCCATGAGCGCCGGGGTCATCGCCCAGCTCGTCGGCACCTCCCTGCTCGGACACCAGGCGACGGTTCAACTGGCGGCCTTCGCCCTCGTCGGCGCGGTGCTGACCCCCGTCACCGCGGCCGTGTCCGGCGGCCTGCGCGGCATGGCCCCGTTCGTCGCGGCTTGCCGCGATCGTCCCGCCGAGGCGCTGCCCATCCTGAAAGATGCGCGTTGGCTGTCCCTCGTGCTCGGGGTGATCGGCGCAGGCGTCATGCTCGGCGTCCCCCTGATCGCGCGGGTCGGCGGGGTGTCTCGTGAGGTGACGGCCGAGTTCGGGGCGGTGCCTCAGCTCTTCGCCCTCCAGGTGCTGCTGGCCGCCGCGGGCGGAGGCGCCAACGGAGTGCTGATCGCGCTGGGACGCAGCCGGCTGGTGCTCTGGTCCAGCCTGTCGAGCACGGCCGTACAGGTGACCCTGCTCCTCCTCCTGGTGCCCAGGATGGGCATCCACGGCACCGCCATCGCGCTCCTGACCTCCACAGCCCTGGCCGTCACCGTGTCCAACGTTCTCCTGCTGCGCCTGCCGGGACTGGCGGGAGGATCGCCGTGGCCCGGACGCCTCCGCCCGCGGGAGATCTGGCGCATGGCCAAGGTGGGCCTCCCGATGTCGGCCACGGTGGTCATCAAGTTCACGGTCATGGGTGGCGCGGCCTACGCCGCCGCCCGGACAGGGGTTCAGGGCGCTGCCGCCCACGCGATCCTCACGTCGCTGGCCGGACCCCTCGGCCTGACCGCCTTCGCCGTCGGGCAGGCCGCGACGCCGGAGATCGCCAGAGCGACCTCCCCCGGCGAGGCCCGCCGCGTCAACCGGGCGGCCCTGACGGTCGCGGCCATCGGCGTGCTCACCAGCGCGCTCATCGTCCTCTCGCTGGGCGAGCCGGTGTTGGGCCTGTTCACCTCCGATGCCCGGGTGCTCGCCCTGACCCTGCCCCTGTTACCGCTGCTGGCGGCCTACACCCTGGCCGACAACTGCGGGATCGTGATGGCCACCGGCCTGACGGGTCTCAAGCGCTCGACCTGGACCCTGGGCTCGGCCATTGTGGGGAACGGCCTGCTCGCTCTGGCCATGACACCGGTGACGACGGCCTGGGGCCTGGCGGGCCTGTGGATCGCGTTGACCGCCAGTCGCCTGCTCGTTCTGGTCACGCAGACCGTCGGTTTCATGCGGCACAGCGCACGCGATCGATGACAGACTCAGCGGCTCGACGGCACGTCGAGGCCCATCAGGGGCAGGCAGGGCTCAAGCCCGTCGATCTGGACGGGAACGGTGCGGTGCCGCTCCCACGCGTCCCTGGTCAGGCGCAACCGGTGCTCCACGACCATCTTCCCGTCCAGCGCGTGCCGCCAGTGGCCGTCGGGCTCGTAGCCGAGCTTGCGGGAGACGGCCAGGGAGGCGACGTTGTGCTCGAGCGCGCCTGACAGCGCCACCTCGGCGTCCAGACCGGCGAAGGCGAGGTGGAGTACGGCCGCCCGCATCTCGGTGCCGATCCCCTGCCCCTGGTGGCGGCGCCCGAGCCAGGAGGTCGTGCGTACCTGACGCGTGATGCCCAGGTCCCGGGCAGAGAGGCTCTGCTGCCCGGCCACCACACCGTCCCGGAACACGGTGAGGTCGAGCGACCACTCCTGCGGCGTCCACGCGCCGAGCTGCCGCCAGTGGTGGTGGACCACGCTGCGGGCGGCCTCGGCGGGCGGCGCGTCGGTCCACCGTACGAGGAACGGCGAGGCGTCGGGGTCATGGACGCCGTCGGCGGCCAGCCCGGCCAGCTCGGCCAGCTCCTCGGGCGAGGGCAGCCGCAGCTCGAGCCGCGGCGTGGTCAGCCGCAGCCCGGCCGGCGGAAAGTGATCGACCAGCATGACCCCTATCGTGATCGCTGACCGGGCGGCACGTCATCCGAGTTTCCGCCCCTGCCGACACCACGTTCGGCGGCACCTTCATTCGCCTCGAGGGGCCAGGGGCCATCATGATGGTGGTGTCCGAGCTGACGGCCGGCACCGATGGGCTCGGCTGCCGGCTCACAAAACGCTGCCGGAGCGTGGCCCCGTCCTGGCCTGACGCTGACAGGCGGCCCTCGCCGCGGCTTCTCTTCGACACGGAAAGCATCGCAGCGAGATCCGCCGATACTTCAGGTTCCGGGAGTGCGCACTCGCCGGCTTGGACAAGGCGGCCTCGCGGCTGGCCGCGAACGTGTGCGACAAGGAGCGGCAGACCGACCGGGTTCGGGAGGCGCTGCTGGTTCACCCGCGGGAGGAGAAGCTCGGACAGCCCGCTCCGGATCGGATCCGCCGCGGTTTCGGGGCTGTGGACAGGTCTTTCTGCACGCGATCTGCACCTCCCGCCCGCAGGGTTCTGCTCGCAGACGTGCAAGCATGCCCGGCGTGCGCAGATATGTGATGATCGCCGTGTTGGCGCTGCTGGCGGCGGGTTGTGGTTCGGGAGCGAAGACCGCTCCCGAGGTCGCCGGATATGTCGAGACGTATTTGCAGGCGCACCCTGACGTCAAGCGGATGGCGAAGAAGGGGGCCCAGAGCGCCACCGTGGTCATCAAGGGGCAGGACCAGGATGTCTCCGCCGATCTGGGCGATGGCTTGCGCGGACGGCTCATCCGGACGGGCGGTGCCACGTATATGCAGATGCTGGAGGAGGAAGTGGCACCGGGCAAGACCTGGGACAAGATCACCAAAGAGCACGAGCCGTACAATCTCTTGGGCATCAGCGTGGCGACAAGCCAGGCTACGACGCTGGTGAACAGTCACCGGGTGCATGCACTGCTGGCAGCGCGGGGACGAGCGAGCGGCCCCGTACTCGATGGCGGGCTCGACCGTTACACGGTCACCATCGACGTGCGGGCGGCACTCGACGGATTGGACCTCAGCGCGTTCCTGGAGGTGTACGACCCGCTGCCGATGCTGCAGGACACCGAGGACGAGTACGCCATGGTCCGGGCCGGCGACAAGGCGGCGCAGGGGCGGCTGCTCGACAAGTTGCTCGAGGAGTTCGGCGCGCAGGCCACGTACGAGCTCTGGCTCGATGGCCAGGGGCGGCCAGTGCGGCAACGGCTGACCGCGAAGACGCCGATGGAGATCACCTTCTCCAACTGGGATGACACGACGGTGGCCGCTCCTCCGGCCGATCAAGTCCGGGTGCTGGCGAAGTGACCCCGCACCAATGTGACGGTGTCCCGATGCCGGTGAGCTGGGTGGGCTGGCTGACGAGTGCCGGGTTGAGCGAAGCCATGAAGCAGCACCGGTTCATTCCAGATGGGCAGGAGGCGCTCCGCCGGTACCTCGAGGCACGTTCGGCTTCACCTGGCTCGGCCCGGTGACGCTCCCCTACGCCATCGCCCTGGCGAACGAAGGGGTTGGGGAACGCCCTCACCGTCCCCCGAGGCCGGGCGATCTGCTCACACCGTCGCCGAGCGGCCCGGTGCGAATTGCCGGATACTGGCCTCGGTGGCACCGTCCGCCAGGAGGTCGCCCAGGGCCTCGCCGATCGCCGGTGCGTACTTGAATCCTCCGCCCGAGAATCCGACGGCGACCGCGACGTGCGCCGCGCCCGGGAGCAGCCCGACGACGGGGCGGCCGTCCGCTGTGTACGACTCCACGTGCACCGAGGTCTGCACCGGACGCGGGTTGAGCCCGGGTAGCCGGCGCCCGACGACATCGCGGATCTCCGCCAGGTGGTCGGCGGCGAGGTGGGGATCCGGGCGCGCCGGGTCGGCCACCTCCGGGTGCGGGCGGCTCTTCACGCCGATCTTCACCGTTGCCCCGTCCAGGCTGGGAAAGCCGTAGATGGAGGCGCCGTCCGGCATGGCGACGCGTTCGAAGACCGGAAAGCGTTCCGCGCCGTACAGCGAGAGGTCGTCCGGTACGAACCAGGTCTGCGCCAGCCGGCGCGCGGTCAGCCCGGCCACTCCGATCGCCTCCCGCAGCCCGTCCGGCAGCAGCGTGGCCGCCCAGGCGCCGGGGGCGACGACCACCGCGTCGAACGTCTCGCTGTGCGGTCGGTCCGCGCCGCTTCGGTAGGTCAGCCCGACGGTCTCGGACCTCACGTCGATGTCGAGGACCTCGGTGTCGTGGCGCACGGTCGCCCCGAGCGTCGTGGCCTGTTCGATCGCGGCGAGGATCGCCGGCTCGGGACGGAGAAAGCCGGTCGCCGGGTCATGGACGGCGATGTCCTCATCCTCGACGGCGTGCTGGGGGAAAGCCTGCCGCACGTCGTGTGCGTCGAGGACGCGATGGGCCAGCCCCCAGTTCTCGCAGCTGGTCACGGCCTTCCGAACGGAGGTGCTGCCGGCGGGGCCGAGGATCAGTCCGCCGGTCTGCTCGAGCAGCCGCCGTCCGGTCGCCTCCTCCAGCCGGCGCCACAGCTGCTCGGCCCGGAGGACCAGCGGCGGCAGGTCCGGGTCGCCCATGCTGATGACCGCGAACCGGCGGCTCTGCCCGCCGGAGGCCCCGCGGTGGTGCGGGACGCCCCAGCGATCGAAGGCATGCACCTCCAGGCCGCGCTCGGCCAGCTGCCAGGCGGCCATGCTCCCCACCGCTCCGGTCCCGATGACCGCCGCCCTCCTTCGAGCGGTTCCGGCGAGTCTCATGAGGCCAGCGCCGGGGCGGCGAGGTACTTGAGGTTCTGGTATTCGACGAGTCCTTCGGCGCCGCCCTCCCGGCCGAGCCCGGACTCCTTGATCCCGCCGAACGGCGCGGCCACGTGGGACAGCAGCCCCCGGTTGATGCCGACCATGCCGCTGTCCAACCGGCCGGCGACCCGGGCGATCCGGTCGCTGTCGCGCGCCACCAGGTACGCCGCGAGCCCGAACGGGGTGTCGTTGGCCAGCGCCACCCCCTCGTCCTCCGTCCGGAACCGGCGGATGCCCGCGACCGGGGCGAAGACCTCCTCCTGCTGCAGGAGAGCGTCGGCGCTGAGGTGGTCCAGCACCACAGGGGCGAACCAGCTGCCGGGACCGCCGGGTGCGTCGGCACGCCCCAGCAGCGTCGCCCCCTTCGCGACGGCGTCGTCGACCAGCCGGTCGGCCTTGGCCACCGCGCGGTCGTCGATGAGCGGGCCGAGGTCGACGTCCGAGGTTCCCAACCCGACCCTGATCGCGGTGAGCGCCTCGGTGAGGCGGGCCGCGAACTCGTCGGCCACCGGTTCCTGGACGAGGAACCGGTTGGCGGCCACGCACGACTGGCCCCCGAGGCGCATCTTGGCGATGACCGCCTCACGGACCGCGAGGTCGAGGTCGGCGTCGTCGAAGACCAGGAACGGGGCGTTGCCGCCGAGTTCCATCGACGTGCGCAGCACGTGCGCGCCGGCCTGCTGCAGCAGCAGTTTCCCGACGGGGGTGGACCCGGTGAAGGACACCTTCCGCAGTCGTGGGTCGGCGATGAGCGTGCCGCAGACCGACCCCGGGTCCGTGGTGGTGACCACGGTGAGGACTCCTGCCGGGACGCCCGCGTCCCGCGCGAGTTGTGCGAAGGCCAGCGTGGTGAGCGGGGTGAGTTCGGCCGGTTTCAGCACGACCGTGCAGCCGGCGGCCAGGGCGGGCGCGACCTTGCGGGTGGCCATCGCCAGCGGCACGTTCCACGGGGTGATGAGCAGGCAGGGGCCGACCGGACGCGGGGCGGTGACGATGTGCCAGCTGCCGTCGGGGGTCGGGGTGCTGCGGCCGGAGCTGCGGACCGCCTCCTCGGCGTACCAGCGGACGTACTCGGCGGCGTAACGGACCTCGCCGCGCGCCTCGGCGAGAGTCTTGCCGACCTCGAGGGTGATGAGGGCCGCCAGGCGCTCCTCGTCGGCGAGCATCGCCTGGTAGAGCCCGTACAGGATGTCCGCCCGCCGCCGGGTCGGGGCGGCCGCCCAGGCGGGGAACGCGTCGTTCGCCGCGGTCAGCGCGAGCAGGGCGTCACCCGGCTCGCAGTCGGCGACGGCGGCGACCGGCCGGCCGAGCGCGGGATCGGCGACGTCGAAGGTCCGCCCGGAGCGCGGCGCCGTCCACTCGGCGGCCAGGAAGCCGCCGGGCAGCGACGCGGCCGCGGTCTCCGTGAGGTCGCGGTGCCGGGCGATGTCAGCCGGCCGCAGCGCCGACGCCTGCGCGGGCTCAGGCGGATTCGAGGGTACGGGCACGGTCGAGAGCGGACTTGAGGACGTCGGCGGCACGGGAGATCTCCTCGGCGGTGATGACGAACGGGGGACTGACGTGCAGGGAGTTGTCGGCCAGCAGCCGGGTGAGGACGCCCCGCTCCCGCGCGGCGCGCAGTACGGGCCGTGCGTCGACGTCGGGGGCGAGCTGGACCGCCGCGAGAAGTCCGGCACCGGCCCGGACGTCGACGACGGCTTCGTGGTCGCGCAGCGGGGTGAGGGCCTGGGCCAGGACGGGCTCGAGGTCCAGGACGCGCTCCAGCAGACCTTCCTCCTCGAGGATGCTCAGGTTCACCTCGGCGGCGACGCAGGCCGCGGCGTGGCCCGAGTACGTCAGACCGTGGCGGAACGTCGGGGCGCCGGGGGTTTCGGCGAAGAAGGGCTCCCAGACGCGCCGGGACACCAGCACGCCGCCCAGCGGCAGGTAGCCGGAGGTGATGCCCTTGGCCATGGTGAGGAGATCCGGCTCGATGCCGAAGCGCTGGCAGGCGAACCACTGCCCGACCCGCCCGAAACCGGTGATGACCTCGTCGGCGATGAGCAGGATGTCCAGGCGGCGGCACAGTTCGGCCAGCCCGGTGAGGTAGCCGGGCGGGGGCAGCAGCACGCCCCCGGTGCCGATGATCGGTTCGGCGATGACGGCGGCGACGTTGTCGGGTCCGAGCCGGAGCAGCTCCGCCTCGGTGGCGGCCAGGTCGTTCCACGGGACGCGGGCGGTCTCGGGGATCAGCGAGTCGCTGCCGTACCCGTCGCGGTTGCTCTGGATGCCCGTGATGCTCGTACCGAACCCGTGCAGACCGTGGTAGGCGTGCTGCCGGGAGACGATGACGCGCTTGCCGGGCCGCCCGGCCAGCTGCCAGTGCCGGCGCGCGAGCTTGCAGGCGGTGTCGACGGAGTCGGAGCCGCCGCTGGTGAGGAAGACCTTCGCGTCGGGGATGGGGCTCAGCTCCGCGAGGCGCTCGGCGAGCCGGATGGCGGGGCGGTTGGCCATGCCCTGGAACAGGTGGTACGTCTCCAGAACGTTCATCTGCTGACGGACGGCGTCGGCGATGCGGGTCCGGCCGTGTCCGACATTGGCGTGCCACAGGCCGGCCGGCAGGTCGAGCAGGTCCTGGCCGTCCTCGGTACGCACCGAGGCTCCCCGCCCCGACGCGATGACCGTGAGGGTTTCCTCGATGGTGGACATCGCGGTCTGCGGATGCCACAGGCTGGTGCTCGTCAAGAAAGGCTCCTCATCACATCGGGGTGGGGACTACGGGTGGGGAACGGTGCAGGTCAGGCGGCGACCACGACGTCCTCGACGACCTCGGCGTGGATGTGCAGCATCCGGGCCACCAGGCCGTTGCCGCGGGTGAACCGCAGGTCCTCCGGCGCCACGGGAGCGTCCGCGCCGGTGAAGAACGCGGCACCCTGGTCGATCGACTTGTCGGACTTGTCATCGGGGTAGAGCGGGTTGATCGTGTTCTCGATCTTCGGCCACAGGGCCCGGGCGGCCTCGGTGCTCTCGAACTCCAGCGTCATCACCAGCGTGTTCGGGATGAGCTCGCCGGCGCACTCGCGCAGGACCGAACCCCCGAGGTAGCCGGGGTGGCCCTCGAGGCTGCGCAGCCAGTCGACGAGGCTGGTGCGGGCATCCTCGATCTTGGTGGGCTCGGCAACGAAGATGAAGACGTCACGACGCTTGGACATGGTGTTCTCCTGTCTCGCCAGTGCGGTGGGGGTGGCTGTGAGGACTGCGCGGCAGGTCGTAGAAGACCGCGCCGCTGGCTCCCTGCGTGTCGTCATGGACGAGCCGGGCGCCGAAGGACTCCCAGAAGGCGATGGCGCCCGGGGAGTGGCGATAGGTGTGCAGAGCGATGGCCTCGTAGTGCCTCTCCTGGTCCGCGCGGTCGAGCACCGCGCGGACCAGGGCCCTGGCGATGCCGCCGCGGCGGGCCTCCTTGCGGACGTAGACGCGTACGAGCTGGCCGTGCCGGCCGTCCTCGTACCGGTCGACGACGTGTTGCGGGGTGAGGCCGGGCTTCAGCCGTCCGCTGCGGATGCCGCCCGTCGCCAGGACCTCACCCGTGCCGTCGTCGGTCACCACCAGGAGGAAGGGGCCGTTTCCCGGGGCGTAGTGGGTCATGGGGTCGTCGACGTCGGCGTGGATCCGCGGGTCGTAGGCGTCGCCGAAGTCCTCGGCGATGCTGCGCCGCATCACCGACTGGGCGCCGGGCAGGGTGCGCTCGCTCAGCGGGTGGATCGACCATTCCACGGGAGTCACCCCGCTCCCTGCGTGGCGAGCTTCGCCCGGTACGCCTCCCTGGCCTCCTTCGAGGCGTGGTGGCCGGACAGCTCGTGGAGGTCGTCGGGGATCACGCCGTCGAAGGTGGGGTGGACGTGGACGGTGACCCGGTCGAGGTTGCCCACCGCGTGCATCAGGGAGTGCTGCACGTTCTCGGCCACGGCGTGGGCCTCGATCATGCTCAGCCCGGAGTCGAGGCCGATCTCGGCGTCTCCCTCCATGCGGTGACCCGACCAGCGGACGCGGACCTCGCCGACGGACACGACGCCGTCGACGCCCGCGATGGTGGTGCGCATCCGGTCGATCGTTTCCGGCTCCACACCGTCCATGAGGCGGCGGACGATGATGATCAGGGAGTTGACCAGGATGCCGCTGATCGCCACGGCGATGAGGAGGCCGACGATGGCGTCGGCGCGGTCGAACCCGAGCCACACGCCGACCACACCGGCGATGACGGCGATCGAGGTGTATCCGTCGGCGCGGGCATGCTGGCCCTCGGCGATCAGCGCGGCCGAGCCGATGCGACGGCCGGTCCGGATGCGGTACACGGCCACCATCTCGTTGCCGAGGAAACCGACGAGCCCCGCGGCGAAGACCCACCACAGGTTGGTCAGCGGGTGCGGGTTGATCAGCGCGTCGATCGACTCCCAGATGATCAACCCGATCGAGGCGACGATGACCAGGGAGATGAACAGCCCGACCAGGTCCTCGGCGCGCCGGTAACCGTAGGAGTACTTCTTGGTCGCCGCGCGCCGGCCCAGCCGGAAGGCGATGATCAGGGGGATCGTGGTCGCGGCGTGCCCGAGGTTGTGGATGGTGTCGGCCAGCAGGGCGATCGAGCCGGACACCGCGACGATGACCATCTGGCCGATCGCGGTGGCCATCATGCCGGCCAGCCCGATCCAGGCCGTGCGGATCCCGTCCTGGGCCGACTCCTCGGCGCTCTGGATCGCGTCGTTGGCGTCGTGGGCATGCGGGATCAGCGTGTGCTTGACCCTCGCCCACAGGCCGGTGCCGTGGTCGTGGCCGTGGTCGTCGCCGTGGCCATGTCCGTGCCCATGTCCGTGGCCGTGCCCGTGGCCGGTGGCGGCCGAAGCCTCGGGCTCGTGGTGGTCGTGCCCGTGCCCGTTCACGGCGGCGGCGGGAGCGTCATCGTGCGGGTGGTCGTGCCCGTGCCCGTGGCCGTGGCCGTTAACGGGGGCGGCGGGAGCGTCATCGTGCGGGTGGTCGTGGCCATGTCCGTGTCCGTGGCCGTGGCCGTGATCGTCTGGGGTCGTGGAAGCTCGCATCGAGAGTCCGTTCATGCCGGCGGAGGGTGAGTCGCGGGACTGGGTGAGTGAGTCGCGGGGGCCGGGAGGGGGGTCGCGGGGCCGAGAGGGTGAGTCGCGGGACCGGGAGAGGGGCGGTCGGCTGCCGAGTGGCGTCTGCCGCGCCATCACATCTTGTCCACAACAGCCAGCGACGGTCAACTGTTGTCAACAATCTTCCGGAGACGAGGAGCGTACGGGCAGTGAAAATCAGCACCAATACCAGGCAATCAGCTCCTGAAGATCGACAGAAGCTGGGGAAACATACTCTTTACAAGCAGGCGGCTCGGAATTGTTGACAGCAGAGAATCGGATGCTTAGCGTTCCAGACACCACACGGCCAGTCGCCTCAGGCGGCTGACACCGAGCGTGACATCTCGCCGCTCGCACCGACGCTCCCACTCCCACCGGACCGACCCCCACCGGAGGAACTGCTCGTGGACCTGACCAGCGTGCGCCCCAAATACATCACCTTCGACTGCTATGGGACCCTGACCAGCTTCGATCTCAACCTCACCGTCAAGCCGCTGGTCGCCGACCGGATCTCCGAGGAGGACATGCCGCTCTTCCTCAAGGACTACCGCGCGTACCGGATGGACGAGGTGCTCGGCGAGTTCAAGCTCTACCCCGACGTGCTCAAGGACTCCTTCAGGCGCACCTGCGAACGCTGGGGCATCGGCTACCGCCCCTCCGACGGCGAGGCCATCGTGGCCTGCGTGCCGACCTGGGGTCCCCATGCGGACGTACCCCCGGCCCTGGCCAAGCTCGCCGACGCCTACCCTCTGGTGATCCTCTCCAACGCCGTCGACGAGGCGCTGCGGCACAATGTCGACCAGCTCGGCGCCCCCTTCCACAAGGTGTTCACCGCCGAGCAGGCCAAGGCTTACAAGCCGCGCTACCAGGCCTTCGAGTACATGCTCGACCAGCTGGGCTGCGAACGCGACGAGATCGTGCACGTCTCCTCGCACATCTGGTACGACCTGATCCCCGCCCACGAGCTGCGGATCCCGCACAAGGTCTACGTCAACCGCGGCTACGACCCCTCCACCCCCTTCTACCGGTACGCCGAGACCGCCGACCTGTCCGGCGTCCCCGCTGTGCTGGGTCTCTGATCGGGAGGAGGACGTCGTGAAGCTGACCAGCTACTGGCTCGACACCGCCGAACCGGCCGGCGACTTCCGCCGTGCCGAACTCCCCGAGCAGGTCGACGTCGCGGTCATCGGCGCCGGGTTGACCGGCCTGTCCGCCGCGCTGCACCTCGCCCGCCGCGGCGCCAGCGTCGCCGTGCTGGAGTCGCACACCGTGGGCTGGGGAGCCTCCGGCCGCAACGGCGGCATGGCCACGACCGGCCTGGCCATCTCCTTCCCCGCCGCGGTCAAGCGGTACGGCGCGGAGCGTGCGACGGCGATGTTCACCGCCTACGACGACGCGATCGACACCGTCGAGAAGATCGTCACCGACGAGGAGATCGCCTGCGACTTCGTGCGGTCCGGCAAGCTCACCCTGGCCGCCAAACCGGCGCACTACGCCGCGCTGGAGCGGTCGGCGGAGATGATCGAGAGACTCATCGGCCGCTCGGTCCAGCTGGTCCCCCGCGGCCGCATGCGGGACGAGCTCGGCAGCGACCGCTATCACGGTGCGCAGGTCGACCCGAACGGGGCGGGCGCCCACGTCGGGAAGCTGGTCATGGGGCTGGCCCGCGCCGCGGTCGGCCACGGGGCCCTGGTCGCGGAGAACGCCGCGGTGACCGGCGTCCGCCGCGTCGGCCCGGGCAACGGGCATCGGGTGCAGACCACGCGCGGCGTCCTGACCGCCTCCGACGTGCTCATCGCCACCAGCGGGTACACGGGGTCGCTGACCCCGTGGCTGCGCCGCCGCATCGTGCCGGTGGGCAGTTTCATCGTCGTCACCGAACCCCTGCCGGACGACCTCGTCGCCCAGCTCATGCCGCACCGGCGGATGGCGTCGGACACCAAGAACCTGCTGTACTACTTCCGTCCCACGCCGGACAACAGGTTGCTGTTCGGCGGGCGGGCCCGGTTCGCCCTGTCGGACGCCCAGTCGGACCTCAAGAGCGGCGAGATCCTGCGCAAGGCCGTCACCGAGGTGTTCCCGCGGCTGCGTGACGTCCGGCTGGACTACTGCTGGGGCGGGCTGGTCGACATGACGATGGATCAGATGGTCCACGCCGGCGTACGGGACGGGATGCACTACTCCGTCGGCTACAGCGGCCACGGGGTCCAGATGGCCACCCACATGGGCAAGGTCATGGCCGACGTCATCGGCGGCGACCCCACGGTCAACCCCTGGAAGGGGCTGGCGTTCCCGCCGGTTCCCGGCCACTTCGGGCCGCCCTGGTTCCTGCCGGCCGCCGGGGCGTTCTTCCGCGCGCTCGACGCCGTGCGCTGATCGATCCGCGAACGTGTGACGACCCGGAGGTACCCGAGTGTTGTACGTGCTGAGACGGTTCGCCGTCCTCGTGACGACCCTGCTGGTCGCCTCTTTCCTGGTGTTCCTCATCCCCTACGTCACGCCCGGCGACCCGGCCGCGCGGATCCTGCGGGCCAGGGTGGGCGACCTGGTCCAGGACCCGCAGACGCTGGCCCGCCTCCGGGTCGAGTACGGGCTGGACCGGCCGCTGCTCCAGCAGTACCTGTCCTGGCTGGGCTCGGCGCTGCAGGGTGATCTCGGCCGGTCGTTCACCAACGGCACGGAGGTCCTCCCCCAGCTGATGCGGGCGTTGTCGGTCACCGCCTCGATCGCCGTCATCGCCCTCCTGCTCGCCCTGTTCGTGGCGGTCCCGCTGGGAGCCGTCTGCGCGGTACGGCGCGGGACCCCGCTCGACGGGGCGATCACCGGCGTCACGCAGGCGTTCGTGGCCGTCCCGGAGTACTGGCTCGGCCCGGTCCTGGTCCTGGTGTTCGCCCTGCAGCTCGGCGTCCTGCCCTCCTCCGGCTGGCACGGGGTGGAGTCGATGGTGCTTCCCTGCCTGACCGTGGCGCTGCGGCCGATGAGCTACTTCACCCAGGTAGCCCGCTCGTCGATGATCGAGGTGCTCGAGGCGCCCTACATCACCGCCGCCCGCGGGCGCGGGCTGAGCTTCGCCCAGACCATGCTGCGACACGGGCTTCGCAATTCCGTTCTGCCGGTCCTGACCCTGTTCGCGGTCTGGCTGGCCGGCCTGCTCGGCGGGTCGGTCGTCGTCGAGGTCATCTTCGCCGTACCCGGAGTCGGGCGGCAGATGTACGACGCGGTCATCAACAACGACGTCCCGCTCATCCAGGGTGGGGTCGTGGCGGTCGTCGGCCTGGCCGTGCTCATCACCACCCTCACCGATGTCCTTTACACCGCCATCAACCCGAACGCGAGGACGAGCCGTGTCCGTGCTTGACGTCTTCGGCGACGACGCCCGTCGCGACGAACCCGGCGCCGCGCCTCCGCCGTCACCGGCCGAGACCGCCACCGCCCCGGCACGCCGCGGGCGCGGAACGTGGCCGCCGGCACTGCTGGCCGGGTCCATCCTGTTCGGGGTCATCGCCACGCTCCTGCTGCTGGCACCGTGGCTGGCGCCCTATCCGCCGGCGCAGCAGGACCTCGTCGCGCGCCTGGAAGGCAGCTCCGCGGCCCACCTGCTCGGCACCGACCACCTGGGCCGCGACGTGCTCAGCAGGCTGCTGGACGGGGGCCGGTTCTCCCTGGCCATCGCCTCGGTCACGCTGTTGATCTGCGCCGTCACCGGCACTCTCGTGGGGTTCGTCGTCGCGCGGCGAGGTGGCTGGCTCGACACCGTCGTCATGCGCGTCACCGACATCCTGCTGGCCTTCCCCGAGATGGTGGTCGCGCTCTTCCTCGTCGCGATCCTCGGCACCGGTGACCTGACGCTGGTGCTCGCCCTGACCATCGGCGGGTGGACGCCGTTCTGCCGGCTGGCCCGCGGCGTCGCGCTGGAGATCAACGGCCGTGACTTCATCGAAGCGGCTCAGGCTCTGGGGTGCTCGGGGTGGTTCATCATCCGCCGCCACCTGCTTCCCAACGCCCTGCCTCCGTTGCTGGCCCACGCGGCAGTGCGCTTCGGCCACAAGCTCATCACCGTCGGCGCCCTGTCCTTCCTGGGACTCGGCGTCCAGCCACCGTTCTCCGACTGGGGGTCGATGTTGTCCGAGGCCATCCCCTACCTGGACCGCTTGCCCATGCTGGTCCTGGCCCCAGGTGCCGCGATCTTCATCGCCGCCCTCAGCGTCACCCTCGCCGGTCGCGGCCTGGAGACGCGCCGGGCCCGGGCAGGGCGGTCCACATGAGCTGCGGAGTCCCGCCGCACCCGCGCGGCGGTCACACTGGAAACGATCACGCGCTCCTGCGACTGGAGAGCGCGAGCGGTGGGAACGGAACACGAACCCGGAGAAGCACACTCATGAGCCAACAGACCCCGGCCCCGGCGGGCAGGACCTCGAAGCGGACGCTGACGGAGGTGGTCACCGGGCTGTTGCGGGACCGCATCCTCGGCGGGGAGTTCCCGCCAGGGACCCAGATGAACGAAGTCGAGCTCGCGGCGTACTTCGAGGTCTCGCGCGGCCCGTTGCGCGAGGCGATGCAGCGTCTGGTGCAAGAAGGCCTGCTGGTCAGCTACCCCCGCCAAGGGGTCTTCGTCCCCACCCTGACCGCAGAGGACCTGGAGGACATCTTCGTCGCCCGCCAGGCGATCGAGCGGGAGGCACTGCGCCGGGTCACCGCCCGAGGGGTTTCCGCGGGCCTGGTCGCCGACCTCGAGGTGATCGTCGCGCGGATGAGGGACGCCGTCGGCCACGCGGACGAGAGCGCGCTGGCCGCCCTGGACCTCGCCTTCCATCGCCGGCTGGTCAGCGCCGCCGGCAGCACCCGGCTGGACCGGCTGTACGGCCTCATCGCCAACGAGATGCAGCTGTGCTTCCGGATGATCGTCGACAGCTACAGCGACCGTTCCAAGCTGTGGGCCGAGCACGAGCAACTGCTGCACGTCATCGCCAGCGGTGACAGGTCCGCCGCCAAGGCGCTTCTGGACCGTCACTTCGCCGAGGCCGGCGAGCTCCAGCCGGGGGCATCGGACCAGCCGCCCAAGCAGCGCCTTCGCCCTCACTCGCATCGCCACCAGGATGCGTCGGCCTCTCACGAACACGCCGACGGCTACCGCCACGGCGACGACCAGGAAGCCCCACCGCATCCCCGGGAGCAGACATGAGCGCGCGTCTGGAGGTCCGCGACCTGACCGTTCACGCCGGGCGGCCCGGACAGGCCCCACCCATCCTCGACCGCATCAGCCTGACCCTCGATCCCGGCGAGGTGCTGGCCGTGGTCGGCGAATCGGGGTCGGGCAAGAGCATGACCGCCCACTCGGTGCTGCGCATGCTGCCGGCCGGGTTGCACATGCACGCCGAGGGCCTGCGGCTGGGCGACCTGGACCTGCTCGCCGCCTCCTCACGGGCGTTGGACGGCGTACGCGGCCGGCGGATCTCCATGCTCTACCAGCAGCCCAAGCGCATGCTCGACCCGACCGCGACGGTCGGCAGCCAGGTCGCCGAGCCGCTGCGCAGGCATCTCGGCATGAGCAGGCAGGCCGCCCGCCGCCGGGTCGTGGAGCTGCTCGCCGCGGTCGGGATCCCCGATCCCGACCGCCGCGCCGGTGAGCATCCACACCAGATGTCCGGCGGCATGGCCCAGCGCGTCATGATCGCCATGGCGCTGGCCGCCCACCCGGACGTCCTCATCGCCGACGAGCCCACCACCGCCCTCGACGTCACCGTCGAAGCGCAGATTCTGCGGCTGATCGCCGCCATGCAGGTCGAGACCGGGATGTCGGTCCTGTTCATCTCCCACGACGTCACCACCGTCGCCTCCATCGCCGACCGCATCGCCGTCATGTACGCGGGCCGCATCGTCGAGGACGGACCGGCCGCCGAGGTCATCACCGCCGCCGAGCACCCTTACACCCAGGCGTTGTTGCGCTGCTCCACCCTGCAGACCGACGACACCGGCCATCTGCACACCATCCCCGGCAACGCCACCGCGGCACGCGCGGTCAGTCATGGCTGCCGCTTCCGCCCGCGCTGCGACGTCGCGGCCAGTGACGGGGAACTGGGCTCCCACTGCGACACCGAGGAACCCGATCTCGCCGGCTGCGGCACCCGTCACAACTCACGCTGCTGGGTCACCATCGACCCCCGACGACAGGTCCCGGCATGAACGACCCCGCGCAGAACTCCGGCATGAGCTCCGACATCGCCGTCATTGACCACGTCACCAAGCACTATCCGTTGGCGCGGAACGGCTTCGGGCGCCGGCCGCACGTGCACTCCGTCGACGACGTCTCCCTGACCATCCGCGAGGGGGAGGTACTGGGGCTGGTCGGCGAGTCGGGCTCGGGCAAGAGCACGCTGGCCCGGCTCCTGCTCGGCCTCGTCCCGGTCGACTCCGGACGGATCGAGGTCGATCGGCTGAGGGTCGGCAGGCTGCGCGGCGCCCAGCTCCGTCAGCTGCGCCGGTCGGCGCAGCTGGTCTTCCAGGACCCGCACTCCGCGCTGGACCCGCGCATGACGCTGCGGGAATCGCTGCTCGCCCCCCTGCAGCAACACCGCATCGGCACGCCGCAGGAACGCCTGCGACGGGTGACCACCGCGCTGGCAGAGGTCGGCCTGGACCACAGCTTCCTGGAGCGCCGGCCGGGCGACTGCTCCGGAGGGCAGCTGCAGCGGGTGGTCATCGCCAGAGCTCTCCTGCTGGAACCCAAGCTGCTCGTCTGCGACGAGCCCGTGTCGGCCCTGGACGCCTCGGTGCAGGCGACCATCCTGAACCTGCTGGTCGATCTGCGCCGGTCGCGCGGGCTGAGCATGCTGTTCATCTCCCACGACCTGAGGGTGGTGAAGTTCCTCGCCGACCGGGTGGCGGTTCTCTACCTCGGGCAGATCGTGGAGATGGCCACGCACGACGACATCTTCACGGGCGCCCTGCACCCCTACACGCTGGCGCTGCTGCACTCCGGTCAGGGACACCGCATCGACGCCGGTGAGCCGGACCAGCTGAAAGGCGAGCCGCCCAGCCCCGTCTCCCCGCCTCCCGGCTGCCGCTTCAACACCCGCTGTCCGCTGGCCACCGACCACTGCCGCACCGAGCAACCCGACCTCGTCGACAACGGAAACGGCCACCACGTCCGCTGTCACCGCTCCGCGGAGAGCCGGAGCCGGCTGGTCGTTGAGGAGATCCCCGCATGAGCCTGATGACCGGACAAACCGCCCCGTCCGCCGCCACCCGCTGGACTCCGCCCGGTAAGGCGTTCGCCGGCGGACGCTGGCGGGAGAGCGAACGGCACACCGCCGTCGTCGACCCCGAGACCGGCGCCTTCCTCGGCGAGGTCGCCGACAGCACCGCCGCGGAAGTACGCGCGGCCGTCGACGCGCTCGTGGACACCTTCCGGGCCGGCGCCGCCGCCGACCGTGCCGACTGGCCGCTGTGGCAGCGCCGGGAGGCCCTGCACCGGGCCGCCGACCTGCTGAGGCAGCATGCCGAACGGTTCACCGCCATCGTGGGCTCCGAGGGCTGCAAGACGATCAGGGATGCCCGCCGGGAGGTGGCCCGGGCGGCGGAGACCCTGCAGCTGTCCGCCGGTGCGGGACACGCCCTTCAGGGCGCCAGCGTGCCGTTCGAGGACACCTCCCGTGGCGCGGACCGGCTCGGGTGGAGCAGCAGGGAACCGCTCGGGGTCGTCGCCGCCATCACCCCGTTCAACGACCCGCTGAACCTCGTGGCGCACAAGGTCGGCCCGGCGCTGCTGTCCGGCAACGTCATCGCGGTCAAGCCCCACGAGGCGACACCGCTGTCCGCGCTCGCCCTCGCCGAGCTGCTCCTCGAGGCGGGCGTTCCCGGCGACCGGATCGCCGTGCTGCCGGGCGGCCCGACCGCCGGGCGGGAGCTGGTGTCGCACCCCGGCGTCGACGTCGTCTCCTTCACCGGTGGGATCCGCACCGCCGACGAGGTGGCCCGCCTGGCCGGCGCTCGGACCCTGCTGATGGAGCTGGGCGGGTCCAACCCCGTCATCGTCGACCACGGCGTGGACCTGATGGCGGCCGCGCGGGCCATAGCCGAAGGGGCGTTCGGGTGCGCGGGACAGAACTGCCTGTCGGTGCAGCGCGTCTACGTGGTCGCCCAGCACTACGACGAACTGCTCGGCCACCTGACCCATATGACCGCTCACCTGAGCGTCGGCAGCAAGCATGACGAGACGACCGACGTCGGGCCGCTGATCGACGCGGCGGCCGCGCGCCGCGTGGAGCGCCGGGTCGAGGAGGCCGTCGCCCGCGGCGCCGTCGTACGCGCGGGAGCGGTCCGCCAGGACGCCACGTACCAGCCGACCATCCTCACCGACCTCGCCCCCGACGACCCCATCGTCACCGACGAGATCTTCGGCCCCGTGGTCAGCGTGCTGCCCGTGGCCGATCTCGACGACGCCGTGAACCAGGCCAACCGCGCGGCCACCGGCCTTCAGGCCGGGGTCTTCACCCGCGACACCACCGCGGCCCTGCGCACGGCCCGCCGGCTGCGGGCCGGCGCCGTAATGATCAACGACACCTCCGACTTCCGCATCGACGCCATGCCGTTCGGCGGTTTCCACCGCAGCGGCATCGGCCGGGAAGGCGTCACCAGCGCCGTCGTGGCGATGACCGCACCCAAGGTCATCGCGGCCCGGCTGACCTCCATCAGCTGAGCTCCCTCACCGGCAACTCGTCATCCACTGCCCATCCGACCGGGACACACGAGCGTCAACCGGTCATGTCGTGGTGCCCACTCCCTTGCTCTCCCCCCAACGACGTTCAGAAGGAACACCAGCATGGCACGCACCTGGAAAACCCTCGCCGGCATGTCGACAGCCCTCGTCGTGCTCGCCGGCTGCTCGTTCGACTCCGGCAGTCCCGAGCCCACCGCGAGCGGCGGCGGCTCCAAGCTGATCATCGCCGACCTGTGGGCGCCCGACTCCGGGTACGCCCTGGAGACCGACGACGCCTTCACCCTCACCCGCGCCGGCTGCCTGGAGACCCTGGTGGCCGTGGACAAGGACAACCACGCTCAGCCCGCCCTGGCGACGGAATGGAAGCAGACGGAGCCCAAGTCCTGGACGTTCACCATCCGTGACACCAAGTTCCAGAACGGCACCGCGCTCACCGCGAAGGTCGTCGCCGACGATCTCAACCGGCTGCTGAAGGCCACGGCGCCGCCGCGCAGCTTCGCCCCCAGCGTCATTTCCGCGGTGACCGCCGTCGACGACCGGACCGTACGGATCGACACGCCGGAGGAGGACCTGTTCCTGCCGCTGCGGGTCAGCGTCCCGAACACCGGGATCCTCGCCCCTGAGGCG
Organism: Nonomuraea sp. NPDC049625; assembly: GCF_040675285.1. Taxonomy (NCBI): domain Bacteria; kingdom Bacillati; phylum Actinomycetota; class Actinomycetes; order Streptosporangiales; family Streptosporangiaceae; genus Nonomuraea; species Nonomuraea sp. NPDC049625. The sequence goes on from NZ_JBFAOQ010000005.1 coordinate 704,812, forward strand.
TTCTCCGGCACCACCACGAACCCGGTCGGCACCTGCACCGGACCGTTCAAGATCACCAACATCGGCACCGGCCAGTCGCTGTCGCTGGCCGCCAACGACGGCTACTGGGGCGGGGCCGTCGCCCTCGGCAGCGCGGAGATCCGCTACGCCGAGAGCGGCGCCACCCGCGCCACGCAGCTGCGTGCCGGTGAGGTGTCGGTGGCCGCCAACCTCCCCGTCACCACCCTCACCACCCTGAAGGGCGACAACAACATCACCCTGCAGCAGGTCGCGCTGCCCCGCACCACCGGCCTGTACCTCAACACCCGCAAGCCACCCTTCGACAAGGTCGAGGCGCGCCGCGCGATCCAGAAGGCCATCGGGCTCGACGCCATCGTCAAGGCGGTCTACGAGGGCACCGCCACCGCGGCCGCCGGACCGTTCACGCCTGACGAGCCGTGGACACCGGCCGGGCTGCAGCCCGTGCAGGGAAACGCCGCTGACGCCAAGGCCGCCATGGCCGCCGCCGGCATCGACCCCGGCTCGCTCGGCTTCGAGCTCATCGCCTATTCCGACCGGCCCGAGTTCGCCGACCTCGCCCAGGTGATCCAGGCGCAGCTGGCCGAGGCCGGCATCACCGTGAAGATCCGCACCGGGGACTACGCCTCGGTCGAGGACGACCTCATGGGCGGCAACTTCCAGGCGACCCTGCTGTCCCGCAACCACCTCATCGACCTGCCCGAGCCCATCAGCGTTCTGCGCTCGGACGAAACCTGCAAGGGCAGCTTCAACCTCGCCGGTTACTGCAACCCGAAGGTCGACGAGCTCGTCAAGGAGGCCGGAAGCACGGCGGACTCGGCCAAGCGCCACACCCTCTACGGTCAGATCGCCACCCAGCTGGCCACCGACGTGGCCTTCGTCCCGCTCGTCCACGAGAGCCTCACCATGGGCGTCGCGGACACCGTCAAGGGCCTGCCGACCGACCCGCTGGAGCGGACCCTGCTCACGAAGGACACGAAACTGTCGTGACCACGACCTCCCAGGAACACACCGGCCCCGGGACGGCACGGCGCTACGTCGTCGACGTCGTCCCGGGTGACGGGATCGGCACCGAGGTCGTCCCCGCCGCCGTGCGCTGCGTCGACCACCTGGCCGCGACCTTCGGGTTCACCGTCGAGTGGCGCGAGCGCGCGTGGGGGTGCGACCACCACCGGGCGCACGGGCGCATGATGCCCGTGGACGGCCTCGAGCAGCTCGCCTCCGGCGACGCCATCCTGCTGGGCGCCGTCGGCGCGCCGGACATCCCCGACGACATCACCCTGTGGGGTCTGCTCATCCCCATCCGCCGGGAGTTCGTCCAGTACGTGAACCTCCGGCCGGTCCGATCGCTGCCCGGGATCCGCTCGCCGTTGCGCTCGGACGCCCCGATCGACCTGGTCGTCGTACGCGAGAACGTCGAAGGCGAATACAGCGAGGTCGGCGGCCGGGTCAACCGCGGCCGGCCCGGCGAGTTCGCCGTCCAGGAGGCGGTCTTCACCCGGGCCGGCATCGAACGGGTCGCGCGCTTCGCCTCCGACCTGGCCCTGCGGCGTTCGGGCCGGCTGATCTCGGCGACGAAGTCGAACGGCATCATCCACACGATGCCGTTCTGGGACGAGGTGGTGGCCGAGGTGGCCGACGGCAGCGGGGTGCGGCTGGAGAAGGTCCTCATCGACGCGCTGGCCGCACGACTCGTGCTGCGTCCGGAGAGCGTCGACGTCATCGTCGCCTCCAACCTGTTCGGCGACATCCTCTCCGACCTCGCCGGCGCCCTGGCCGGGTCGATCGGGGTCGCGCCCAGCGCCAACCTCGACCCGACCAAGACGTACCCGTCGATGTTCGAGCCGGTGCACGGATCGGCGCCCGACATCGCCGGCATGGGCATCGCCAATCCGGTCGGCACCCTCTGGGCGGCGGCCATGATGCTGGATCATCTCGGCGAATCCGACGCCGCGGCCGGTCTCGTGTCCGCCTTCGAGCGCGTCCTCCGTGCGGGGACCGCCACCCCCGATCTCGGCGGCACGGCGAGCACCGAGCAGTTCACGACCGCCGTCGTCCACGCCCTCGCCGCTGGAACATCGTGAGCACGCGCCGACGATCCGGGGCCCTGCCGGATCCGCTGGACGCGACCGCCGTCCGGCGTCAGCTGCACCGGCGGCCCGAGGTCGGCTTCCTGGAGATCGAGACCGCGGATCTCGCCTGGAGCCTCCTGTCCGACCTGGGCTGGCGGCTGCGCGGCGGCGGCGACCTCGTCGACGTGCACGATCACCCCGGCGTGCCGGGCCGCGACGAGCTCGACGCCGCCGTCCGGCGGGCCGCCGCGCAGGGCGTGCCGGCGGAGTCGGTGCACCGTTTCCGTGACGGGAACACCGCCTTCGTCGCGGAGCTGCACGGCACTCGCCCGGGTCCGCTGGTCGGCCTGCGGGTGGACATGGACGCCCTGCCGATCCAGGAGAGCCGCTCCGGTGGCCACCACCCCGCGGCCGGGGGTTTCGGCTCGGACATCGACGGCGCGATGCACGCCTGCGGGCACGACGGGCACGTGGCCATCGGGCTGCGGGCCGCGGCCCTGCTGTCCGACAGGCAGTTCGCCGGCACCGTACGGCTGCTGTTCCAGCCCGCCGAGGAGGGCGTCCGCGGCGCCGCTCCCATGCTGGCCGCCGGGCTGGTCGACGACGTCGACGTCCTGCTGGCCGTCCACCTCGGCTTCGGCACCCCGGACGGATGCGTCGCGGCCGCGACCGAGCTGTACGGGACCTCGAAACTGCGGGCGGAGTTCACCGGGATCGCCTCCCACGCCAGCGGGGCGCCCGAAGCGGGCCGCAGTGCCCTGCTGGCGGCGGCGTCCGCCGTTCTGGGCCTGCACGCTCTGCCCCGTTACGCGACGGCGACGACCCGCGTCAACGTCGGGACGCTGCACGCGCCCGGTGCGCCGAACATCGTCAGCGCCCTTGCCGTCCTCGGCGCGGAGGTCCGGGCCGACGCCGCCGCCGAGCACGACGATCTGGAGCAGCGGGCCCGCGCCGTCCTCCACGGCGCGGCCGCCATGCACGGTGTCACCGTGGACATCGCCAGAACCGGCTGGGCGACCAGCGCGACCACCGACGGCGCGATCCTCGCCAGGATCGAGACCCTCGCCCCGAGCCACGGCCTGCGGCTCCTGCCGCCGCGTCCCCTGCGCGCGAGCGATGACGCGACGCTGTTCATGCGGCGCGTCCAGGAACGCGGCGGGCTCGCCGGATACCTGCTCGTGGGCGCCGGAACGTACGGACCGCATCATTCGCCGGCCTTCGACCTGGACGAGGCCGCGCTGGCCCCGGCCGCCGACCTGCTGGCCGCGCTCATCCGATCCTGGTGACCTCGCCCGGGCATGGCGACCGCCCGTCAGCGGGCGGTCGCCGTCCGGCCTTCAGCTCTGAGGGGCCGGCCGGACCTCGAAGGCCGTCTCGGGGTCGAGCGTGCCGCGGATCAGCAGCACGTCGGGCCCGTAGGCGTTCGACACCGCCACGACGCCCTCCCCGTTGCGGATCCGCGGGTCGTCGGGCAGGTCGCCGTACTGGAACACCATGCGACCGTCGGGGTGGAGCACCGCCTCGAAGGTGAGGCGCAGGCCGGTGCCCTTGAGCAGGACGCCGCGCCACTCGACGACGAACGCGCCGTTCACCGTCGCGGTGCGCACCGAGGACTGGTCGTCGTAGTCCAGGTTGTCGGTGTACGGCGCGGCCCAGGACCACTCGCCGGTCAGCGCGTCGTAGAAGAGCAGCATGCCGAGACCGGTGACGCCCACGCTGGTGAAGGTGTCGCCGGAGAGCGGGAAGGAGAAGGGCAGCGGCACCATCTCGCTGGTGGTCGCGTTGACGTTGCGCACCTCGGTGCCCTCGACCCACGCGCGTGGCTTGCGCGTGCAGGCGAAGCCGGAGTCGTCGACGGGCATGCCCTGGGTCAGGTCGACGACCAGGTCGCCCGTGACCGTCAGCCGTTTCTGGACGATCACCTCGCAGGCCCGGGCGAACGCCTGGATCCACTGGGTGCCACCGTGGACGCCGGTCAGCCGGTAGGCGCCGGTCTCGTCCGTGGTCGCGGCCGCGATGTTGCGGTCCATGACGGCCACGCTCACCCCGGGGAGGGGTTTGCCCGAGCTGTCCCTGATGACGCCGGAGATGTCGCTGCTGCTGGGATACAGGGTGATGTCGAGGTCGATGACCTGCCCCTCTTCGCCGAGCGTGACCTTGGAGGAGTAGTACTCCCAGTCGGCGGCGGCGATCGACACCGTGTACTCGCCCGGCAGGGGGAACAGGCGGTACGCGCCGGTGGCGTCGGTGACGGCCTGCTCCATGAGCGTCGAGTCGTTCGGCATCGCGTAGCCGACCTCGATGCCCTTGAGAGGCGTGCCGGCGGGGTCGCGCACCACGCCCTGGACGACGCCCGCGCCGTAGAAGCGGATGCCCATGCCCGAGCGCAGCACGGGCACGTTGCTGGAGTACTCGAAGCCGAGCGTCCCCGTGCTGTTCTCGATGCCGATCGTGGCCGAGGAGCCGCGTGGCATCAGGCCGCTCGACAGCGACTTGTACTGGATGAGGATCTGCCCGTTCTCGTGCAGTTCCGCGGAGAAGGTGAGGCGTGCCGTGGGCTGGGAGACCAGGGTGACGTTGCGCCACTCGACGAGGTAGCGCCGGTTGGGCGCGGCGCCGAGGGTGGCGGTGAGCACCTGCGCCGAGGAGTCCACGACGAGGTCGTCCCAGAAGGCGTAGATCGCGGAGTTGGGCAGGCCGCCGCTCGGGATCGCGCTGTTGATGGACAGGGTGCTGAGCCGCTGGAAGTTGATGAAGCCGTTGGTGGAGATCCACGCCTTGGTGTACGGCTTGCCGTACAGCGGGAAGGAGAAGGGCAGGGTGACCGCGACGCCCGCGTCGTCACCCGTCAGCGCCAGCGGGGTGGTGCCCGGCTCCCAGGTGAGCGTCGGGATGACGTCGCACTTGTTGTTGAAGGCGTCCTTGCGCAGCGGGGTGTCGATCTGGAGGACCTCGTCGGAGTCGACCACGAGCGTCACCGTGGTGGAGGCGCCGCACCGGGCTCCCCGCACGTTCACCCGCCAGGTGCCGACGGGGACGCCGAGCATGGCGAAGGCGCCGTCCGACTCGGTGGTGACGGGGTCGTAGGGGGTGCCCTCGATGCTGACCACCGCGCCGGGCAGCGGCTCGCCGCCGGACTGCCGGACCTCTCCGTAGACGTCGTAACGCGGGACCGTGGCCAGCGACAGGTTACGGGTGGTGGTGGCGCCGGCGACCACGGTCGCGGTGCCGGTGGCGGGCGCGAAGCCGAAGGCCCAGGCGGTGACCTCGTAGGAGCCGGGAGGCAGCGGGATGCTGAAGGTCCCGTCGGCGCCGCCGGTCAGGGTCCGCTTGACGCCGGAGGCGGTCAGCGTCACGGTCGGCTTCGGCACGGCCGCGCCGGTGGCGTCGCGGACGGTTCCGGCGAGCGTGCCGGTCTGGCCGCGCGGCGCGAAGGTGACGGCGGCGAAGGCGTCCAGCCGCCCCTGCCCCCACACCCGGTTGTTCGCGCTGTCGCCGCCGCAGCTGTAGTCGGTCACGTCCACGGCGGTCTCGTCCAGCGCCCGCCTGGTGGCGGCGATGTCGCCGCGCAGGGTCGGCGCGGCGGACCACAGCAGCGCCACCGCTCCCGCCACGTGGGGCGTGGCCATGGACGTGCCGCTGTAGGCCGAGTAGCCGCTGCCCGGCACGGACGAGCGGATGGCCACGCCGGGCGCGGCGATGTTGGGCTTGATCGCCGTGCCTTCCGGGTCGCCGCGGCTGGAGAAGTCGGCGATCTTCCCGTCGGACTGGTAGGCGCCGACGGCGTAGGTGTTGGCGTAGTCGCCGGGCGAGTGCGCGGTGGCGCACTCGGGGCCGGCGTTGCCCGCGGCGAAGAGCGGGAAGATGCCCGACGCCACCCAGGAGTTCACGATCTCCTGGTAGAAGGGGTCGCCCGCGTCACCGCCCCACGAGTTGCTCACCAGGTGCGGTGCCAGGTCGGGGCGCGGATTGTTGCCTTCCAGGTCGGTGGGCGCCAGCATCCACTGGCCCGCCTCCAGCAGGAAGACGTCGCTGCACCTGCTCGTCTCGCAGCCCTTGGCGCTGATCCAGGTGGCGCCGGGCGCCACGCCGATCCCGCCCGCGCCGACGATGGTGCCCATGGTGTGGGTGCCGTGCCCGTTGTTGTCGCACGGCGTCGCCGAGGGGACGCCGCAGACCAGCGTGGGGTCGAACCAGTTGTAGTTGTGGTCGTAGCTCCCGTCGGCCTTGCGCCCGCGGTACTGCCCGGCCAGGGCGGGGTGGTCGTACTGCACGCCGGAGTCGATCGTGGCGACGACGATGCCCTCGCCCTTGGCGCCGAAGCCGGACCAGACGCGCGGGGCGCCGACGGAGTCCACGCCCCACTCCACGCCCGCGACCTGGGCCGCGGCCTTGGCCGCGCGCTCGGGCTCCGGCAGCGAGACGCTGCCGGCCGGCCGTACCCGGGCCACGTCGGGCCGCTCGGCCAGCCGCTTGACCAGGCCGGCGTCGGCGCCGCGCACCAGCACGGCGTTGACCAGCCAGTACGGCGTGAAGATCGCCTTGGAGTCCTGGAGGAAGGAGCGCAGGCCGCGCTGGCTGCGCTCGGCGGTCGAGCGCAGCGTGCGGAACCCGTGCTCGGCCTTGGCGGCATGGCCGCGTAGCGACTTCCCGCCGGACAGGTCCGCCTTCTCCTTGAGCATCACGAACACGTCGGTGGTGTCGTGCTCGGCGAGCTTGGCGGCGACCGCGCGGTCGAGCCGGTCGGGCAGGGGGTCGTTCGCGGCGGCGGCCGGTACGGCTGAGCCCAGCAACAACGCGGGCACCAGCCAGAGGGCCGTCAGGAGGCGGCGGCGCATGTGTTTCCTTAGTCGAAGAGTGATTCGAGGTAGGCGTACGCCTCGTTGACCGACATGCCGACCATCGACTGGATGTTGGCGTACTCGAGTTCCGAGCGGGCCAGGGCCGTCCAGGTGCCGTCGCTGCCCGCGTCGAGGTCAGCCTCGAGGTAGGCGTCGACCAGCGCGTTGATCTCGTCGATCTGCCCCTGCGTGACGGTCGTCAGGTCGCCCTGCGGCGTGTTGACCGTGCGGAAGGCCGGTTCCATGCTCTGCATGAGGTGGGCGGTCTGCCTGCGGAGCGTGTCGCTGGTGGTGAGGAGTTCCATGGCGCGGCTGTTGGCCCGGGCGTACAGCTGCGCGTAGTGCATGACGGCGCCGGACTCGGCGTTCTCGAAGATGTCGCGGACGCGCAGCAGGCCGGCCACGGTCGCATCGGTGCCGGCGCCGTCGGGGTCCAGCGCCTCCAGGCCGACGCCGGTCAGCGACTCGTCGGCGAAGCACATGCACTGCTGGCGCGGCGACTCGTAGTTGCCGTCGATCCCGACCGCGCCGAAGGCACGCCAGGCCTCCAGCATCTCGGGCGAGTTCTTGCCGTACAGGTCCGAGGCCGCCTGGATGGCGCCGGCGCGCGTGTCGGAGAAGCGCGAGCGCGGGCCGAGCTGGGTGGTGAGGTCGCGGTAGGCGATCTCCTGGGTCTTCTCGATGCCGATGCGGGTGGCCAGGATGTACCAGGCGTGGCTGGGGATCAGGCTGTTGAAGTGGACCCAGCCGCCGTCTGCGCAGCCCAGCCAGTACTTGCTGTAGTGGTCGGGGTGCGGCTTGCCGTCATAGCTGAGCGCGCTGGGGTTGGCCAGGTCGCGGATGACGCCGAGCGAGCTGCCCTCGCCCGCCTTCCAGTTGGTGCTGCCCTTGACCTTGTACTCGGTGAAGGCCGCGAAGACGTCGGAGAAGCTCTCGTGGAGCGAGCCGCCCTGGAAGAAGGAGAACAGGCCGGCGCTGGAGTGGGTGACGCCGTGCTGCCACTCGTGGGAGACGATGGTGAGTGTGGCGGTGCCCTCGCCGAACATGGTCTCGCCGGTCAGCGGGTCGAAGAAGGCGTTCTTGACCGGCTGGTGGTTGCGGTCGTTGGAGTAGCGGGCGTAGGAGTTCATCCTGGCGCCCTCGCCGTCCCAGCTGTCGCGGCCGAAGGTGCTCGACAGGTAGTCGTAGAAGCGGCCGCTGTGGTCGTAGACGGCGTTGACGTCGGGCTCGGACACCGGGCCCTCGCCCTCGGTCCTGGCCGGGCCGCCGCTGGGGCGCGGGTTGTTGTTCAGGTCCCAGACGCTGCGGTTCTTGTACTCCAGGTGGCCGGGCTCGAACTTGACGATCCGCCCGGTGCTGAGCGCGTCGACGTAGAAGACCGTCGAACGGCCGTCGTCGGCGGCCATCGGCACCCGCCAGACCAGCGTGGCCGCCACCGGCTTGCCGGGGTCCGGTTCGTCGGGCAGCAGCAGGAGCTCGGGCGCCGCGCCCGCCTTCGCGCCCGGCATGGCCCGGCCGGCGGCGGTCACGGCGGATCCGGCGTCGAGGGTCGGCTTGGTGCCGGTGGGGGCCAGGTCGGGGATGAAGTTGTTGGTCAGGCTGAGCACGGTCTTGCCCTTGGCGTCGCGGTGGACGCCGACCCGGGCGCCGTACACGGGCACGCCGTCGACCTGCTGCTGGAACCAGTCGTGCTTGAGTCCCAGCGGGTCCTTGGGCCTGGCGGGCAGCTCCGTGAGCTGGGCGACGGGGTCCTTGGACGCCAGGAGCCCGGCGTTGGCGCGCAGCCAGCTCTTGACGTCCTTGCCGGTGGGGCTCTGCAGGCTCAGCATCGTGGGCACGCCCAGCCAGGGGTCCTTGGCCATGGTGACGCCGGTGTCGGCGGCGATCTTCGCTCCGTCGGCGGCGTTGGAGACCCCCACCTTGGCGAGCGCCTCGGTCACGCCCGGACGGAGGTAGCCGACCGGGGCGGGCTCGGGCGGGCCCGCGGCCGCCATGGTCACCGGCAGCTCGGTCCTGGCCTTCGCCGGAGGGGCGGCGACCGCGGAACCGGAGACGGAGAGCTGCGCGAGCAGCAGGACGGCCGCGCCGGCGGCCACGACCTTCACGCGGCGCGCCGCCTGGCCGGCCAGCCCCACGGCGAAGCACCAGGCCAGGGCCAGCACGAACGCGATCGGCCAGGGCGTGCTGACGGCCGCGAGCTCGCCGGGCGCCACCAGGGCGGTGACCGTGGCCGTGGTGGTGATCACGGCGGCGTACCCGGCCGAGGCGGCGAGCAGCCGGGCCCTGCCCCGGGTGAGCAGGCCGGCCGTCAGACCGGCCGCCACGGGCCCGAGCGCGAGCAGCACCATCGGCGAGCCCTGGAGCAGGAAGCGCAGCGGCCAGATCCGGCCGCCGGAGGAGAGCGTGGCCGACCACCAGTCCACCGGCCCGCCCGTGGCGGCGGCCGCCGCGGTGGTGACCCCGTTCACGCTCCTGGCCAGGAAACTCCCGACCAGTCCTTCCGCGCCGCTCACGAGCAGCGCCAGCATCCCCCAGGTCACCGCGACGCAGGCCGCGGCTGCGAGCCCACCCGCCCATAAGGCACGGAAAACGTTTTTGGCCAAGCGCATGGCATGCTCCACACAGGTGCGGGGGGTAACGGGAAGGGTGCAGACCGCCAGCACACAGGCATGCGTAGACCAGTGCTCACGGGGGCTGTAGGGAGGCCAGGGGATTGATCACCTGGAGTATTGAGCCTCCGTCATGTTCCGTCAATATCCATTTTTCGGACTTGACCGCGTACGTGTTGATGTATACGTTTTCTCCGCTTTGATCTTGGTGTCGCTGGTCCCGGCCCGCCGTGACACGAACGCCCGGAGCGAAGTCCGTTCTCACGGCCCGACCCAGCCTGGAGCAGCCGATGCGCCGCAGGTTCTTATTGGTCATGCTCGCCGTCGCGATGGCAGGGACCGGAATGACCGCCCCCGCCCCCGCCCTCGCCGATCCCGTCAGCCCCTCCCCCGCCACGTCCCCCGCCACGTCCCCCGCCGCGCCTTCCTCGGAGCGCCACACGATCTCCGTCGGCAGGCCCGCCGACCGCAAGACCGCCCGCGAGCGCGCCGCCAAGGCACGCGAGGCCCGGAAGACCCGCTCCGCCGACGTCACCACGCTGGACGTCGACGCGGGCAGCGTGACCCCGGTGGACACCGGCGCCGACGGCGCCAGGGCGCTGGCCGGCGCCCTGGTCGGCGACAGCAGCCTGGTCACGGCCTCCTACGTCACCACCCCGCCCGCCACCGGGACCAACGGCCTGGGCACCGGCATCGGCGGCCTCTCCGGCACCGGCGCCCTGCTGACCACGGGCGACGCCACCCTCGCGCCGCAGGCCAACCAGTTCCAATCCGACGGGCGCGACTCGGGCGGCGGCAAGGTCCGCGGCGACAGCGCCTACGACGTCACCGTGCTCCGGGTCGACCTGGACGTCCCGTCCTGGGCCAAGTGCATGACCTTCGAGGTCAAGTACTTCAGCGAGGAGTTCCCCGAGTTCGTCAGGTCCGCCTACAACGACGGCTTCGTCGCCGAGCTGGACCGCAGCACCTGGACCACCAACGAGTCGACCATCCTGGCGCCGGACAACTTCGCCTTCGACCCCTCCGGCAACGTCATCTCCACCAACACGACCGGCCTGCTGGCGATGACCGCCTCGGCCTCGGCCGGGACGACGTACGACGGGGCCACGCCGCTGATGAAGGCCTCAACCCCCATCACCGGCGGGTCGCACAAGCTGTACCTGTCGATCTTCGACCAGCACGACGCGGTCTACGACTCGGCCGCGCTGGTGCGCAAGCTCACCTACACCCAGGACGAGCCGGCCGAGTGCGGCACCGGCGCCAAGCCCGTCACCAAGCCGGTGATCTTCGTGCCGGGCATCATGGGGTCCAAGCTGAGGGACGCCAGCACCGAGTACTGGCCGGGCACCCTGACCAAGCTGCTCAGCCTGAGCGACTCGCACCTCGACAACATCATGCTGAACGACGACGGGGAGACCGACGCCAAGGGCAACGGCGTCTACGCCCCCGAGGTCATCATGAAGATCCTCAACATCAAGTCCATCTACGCGGGCACCGTCAGCCACCTGCAGAACGCCGGGTACGTGCTGGGCGACATCGAGAACCCGCAGCCGGGCGAGAACCTCTTCCTCAACCCCGTGGACTGGCGCAAGTCGTCGAACCACAACGCGGACCAGCTGCTGGACCGGATCGAGTCGGTCCTGCAGGCCACCGGCGCCGACCGGGTCAACATCATCGCCCACTCCCAGGGCGGGCTGGTGACGCTGGCCGCCACGCGCATGCAGCGCTCGGTCGGCAAGATCAACCGGATCTCCACCATCGCCACGCCGTACCTGGGCGCCGCGAAGGCGCTGGGCGTCATGCACTACAAGACGCCCTGCGTGATCGACCTGACCGCCGGCCGCTGCCTGCTCAACAGGAACCAGGCCGCGAAGATCACCAAGAACTTCCCCGGCTTCCTGGAGCTCCTGCCTTCCGACAACTACCACACCGTGGTCGAGCCACCGGTCAACCGCGTACCGGGCGGCCCGCTCACCCCCGACCAGGTGCGCGACATGCTCAGCGACAAGAACCTGGCGCTGATCGACAAGGCCCGCGCCTGGCACCGGGCGTCCGACGCCTGGAATCCCGCCGAGTCCAGGGTCGGCCTGACCCGCCTGGTGGGCACCGGCGTGACCACCCCGGTGAGCTTCGACGAGTTCCCCGAGGCGCACTGCAACGAGAAGAAGGGCTGGTGGGACGGCTGCGTCAACGGCACCGGCGTCATGATCAACTGGAGTGACCTCGGTGACGGCACCGTGCCGCTCGGCTCGGCCCGGCTCACCGCGGGGCTGCGCGGCAACTCCGTGGTCCAGCCCGCCTACTCCGGCATCGGCCACGTCGAACTGCCCAACGAGTCGCAGGTCGTCTACGACGCCGTCAACGCCGTCCAGGGCGAAGGACCCGTCACGGCCGCCCTCGCGGCGCAGCAGGACGACAGCGTCCAGGCGGCCGCCGCCGGCGGGCTCACGGGCACCGAAGTGGAGATCAGAGGCCCGGTCAACCTGCTGCTCACCGACGCGGGCGGGCTGCGCACCGGGTTCACCGACCCGGCGACCGAGGTCGAGCTGGAGGACATCCCCGGCAGCTCCTACGCCGCGGGCGTCGGCCCGTACAAGCGCATCTCCGCCTTCCTCCGCCAGGGCAGGGCCGCGGCCACGATCACCTCGACGGACTTCGGCTACGTCTACCTCCGGCTGCGCACGTACGAGAACGGCGTCATCACCTCGACCATCCCGTACGAGCCCATCCTCATCGGGCCGAACGACCACATCACCCTCAACGGCGGCGGCGTCACGGTCCCCGCGACCCGCGTCTCCGTCACGCCGTGCGACTCGGGCTGCCCGGCCCAGGACCCGCTGCCCACGGTGACCGGTTCGGCGGCGGACGACGAGACCCCGCCCGACACCGACGTCACGCTCGGGTACGACGAGTACGACGGCAGGAAGCGGGTGCACGTCGACGCCTCCGCGACCGACGCCGGCGGGTCGGGCGTGGGGCGGATCGAGTGGGCCATCGTGTCCAGCGATCCGGACGACACCCCGCAGTACTCCACGTACGGCCTGCCGTTCTACTGGATGAAGCCCACCGGTTCCACCGGGACCTGGACGCTCCACCTGCGGAGCATCGACAAGGCGGGCAACATCGACGGCTCGTACGTGAAGATCCCGCTCAACCTCTGACCGGGACCCCACCGGGACGCTGACCCGGCCCGCGGCGACGGTCCCGGGTCAGCGTCCCCCACACCCGACCCGGCGAAGGTCCGGGTCAGCGGCCGGGCGCCCGGCCCGGCGCGCGTCCCGGGTCGGCGTTCGCGGGCTGCTGTCAGGCCGCGCGGGAGGACACCAGCTCGCACAGGGCCTCCAGGACCTGCTTGGCCGGGCAGTCACGGAGCCGGCCGGCGGCCGAGCGCGCCTCGGCCGCGTACCTGGCCGCCTCCGACCCGGCGGCGGCCAGGCCCGCCGACGAGCGCAACAGCTCCAGCGCCTCGGCGTGCAGTTCGGCGTCCTGGAGCGGGCCGGCGGCCAGGAGCTCGCCGAGCCGTCCGCCCTCGCGCAGCGCCAGCAGGGCGGGCAGGGTCAGCACGCCGGCGCGCAGGTCGGTCCCCGCCGCCTTGCCCGCCCTGTCCGCGCCGGAGACGATGTCGATCAGGTCGTCGGACAGCTGGAAGGCCACGCCGAGCGCTTCGCCGTACTCCCCCAGCGCCGCGACCGTGCCGGCGTCGGCGCCCGCGCAGATGCCGCCCAGCCGTACGGACAGCGCGATGAGGGAGGCGGACTTGTCGCGTACCACCTCCAGGTGGTGCGCGACGGGATCCTGGCCGGGACGCGGGCCCGCCACCTCCCTGATCTGCCCCATCACCAGCCGCTCGAACGCCTCCGCCTGAGCGCGGCGCGCCTGCTCGTCCAGGCCCAGGCTGAGCGTGGCGGCGCGGGCGACCAGGTGGTCGCCGGCCAGAATCGCGATCTTGTTGTTCCAGCGGGTGTGCGCGCTGGGCACCCCGTGGCGCAGCGGCGCCTCGTCCATCACGTCGTCGTGGTACAGCGAGGCGGCATGGACGAGCTCGACGACCGCGGCCGCGTCCAGCACCGAGTCGCGCTCCGGGTCGCCGAACTGGGCGCCCAGCAGCACCAGGAGCGGGCGCCACCGCTTGCCGCCCGCGCCCAGGAGGTAGCCGGCGGTCTGGCTCACCAGGGGGTCGGGCGATTCCGCGGCTGCCACGTGCAGCCTGGCCTCCACTTCGGCCATGCTCTTGCGCAGGTGTTCCGCCAGGTCAGGGTCGGTTAACTTCAGCTGCTCGATAGCCGACATATCCGCCTTCTCCGTGATATTTCATGATCCGGCAGACTCTAACCCTGAGATCCGCGTGTCACGAGGCCGCCCTGCGGTGACGGCTGCCCCGACGGCGATGCCGGCGGCAGGAAGGGCCACGGCCGCGATGACGCTGCCCATGATCAGCGCCGTGGTCATCCACTCCAGCGCGTAGACGCTCCACGCCAACAGCCCGTAACCGGTGAGGGCCGCCACGCACACGACGGAGAAGCCGACGGCGCCGGTCCGGCGGCCGCGCTGATCAAGGGGGGACGTCATAGCGCCGATGATCGCATGTCATCGCGCCCTTCACGGGATCATGGACAGCCTCGGGCGAGAAAATTAGGGTGGAGATCGCTGGCCGACACGTGGCTGACCCGGGGACCGGTGATATGGGGATTTTGCGGCAGATCTGGCCGGCCGTTCCCAGCCGTCACCCCCGCCCGGATACCGTACGCGCACTCGCCGCCCAGCTCGCGACCCGGGACGGCCATGGCCGCTGACCGGCTCATGGGCGGCAACGACCAGGCCGTGGTGCGGATCGGCGCCACGGTGCGGCGGCCGGTGCGCGCGTGGTCGGCGTCGGTTCACGAGCTCCTGCGGCACCTGGAGCGCAAGGGGTTCGGCGGCGCTCCCCGCGTCCTGGGCGTGGACGCGGAGGGCCGGGAGATCCTCACCTACCTGGTGGGCGAGATCGCCGGCGCGCCGCCGTGGCCCGCGTGGGCGTGGAGCGAGGACGCGCTGGTCCAGGTGGCCCGCTGGCTGCGCGACTACCACGAGGCCGTGGCCGACTACGTGCCCGCTCCCACGGCGCGCTGGCGGCTCGGCGGGTCCTGGACACCGGGAACGATCATCGCGCACAACGACGCCGGGCCGTTCAACGCCGCCTGGCACGAGGGCAGGCTGACCGGCTTCTTCGACTGGGACTTCGCCGGGCCGGTCACACCGGACTCGGACGTGGCGTGGGTGGCCATCGCCTGGGTGCCGCTGTACGCCCGGCGTGCGGCGACGGCCGACGGATTCCGCGACGAGGCCGCCCGGCCGGAGCGGCTGCGCCTGTTCCTCGAGGAGTACGGCTGGCGCGGCGGCCCCGAGGAGATCGTCCGCGAGGCGCAGGCGCGCCTGCGCGTGCGGGCCCGCCAGATACGCAGATATGGCCGCGGCCCCGACGAGCTTTACGTCCAGCTGTACGAAGGCGGCGTCGCCGACGACCTCGACCAGGCGATTCAGGAGTTGTCCGAGTTTCCCTTGTAAAAAATTCTGTCCTGGAGAGAATGCAGTGAAGGAATCCGTCCGGACGTAAGGTGGGGCCATGCGAAGACGTCCTGTCATGGTGAAGCTCGAAGAGACGAGCATGCGCGTCGGCGCCGTCACCGCGTCGAATTCCGCCGGCAACTGACAGCGTGCGGGTGAGGTGTTTTCACCTCACCCGCACTCGGAGGAACACGTGACGGATTGGCGCCCCCGCCTGCGGGAAAGCGTGATCGTCCAGACCGAGGGCGACGAACTGCTCTTCCTCTGCACGGCGGACAGAACGGTGAAGAGATTCGCCGCCGACGCCTTTGTGAAACGGGTGATAACACTTCTGGACGGCACTCGTACATATGCCGAGATCGAGCGGTCCGTCGGTGACTCGCAGCCGCTCGGCGAGGTGCTGCAAATCCTCACGGAAGAGAGGCTGCTGAGCCGGGTCGGTCACCTCGAGGGGTCGTTCGCGCGGCTCGGCGACGATCGCGCCCAATTCTACGACCGCCAATTGCGGCTGCTCCAGGATTTCTGCGACCAGGGCCTCACCGACCTTTCCAGCGGCGTGCAGTTGCAGGAGCGCGTCGACCGCTCGACCGCGGTGGTGTGCGGGGTCGGCGGGCTCGGCGGCTGGGTCGCGCTCTCCCTGGCGAACGCGGGCGTCGGCACCATCCGCTTATGTGACTTCGACCGGGTCGAGCCGTCGAACCTGACCCGGCAGACCCTGTTCTGCGTCGCCGACGTGGGAGCGTCCAAGGTCGAGGCGGCCGCGGCCAGGCTGCGGGCCGCCAATCCCTTCGTCACGGTCGAGACGTTCGACCGGCGCGTCACCTCCGCCGCCGACCTCGCCGACCTGGTAGACGGCGCGGACATCGTGATCAACGCGATCGACCTGCCCACGCCCAACGACACGTCCACCTGGGTCAGCGAGGCCTGCTGGCCGGACGTGCCGCACATCCTGGGCACCGGGTACGCGTACCACATCGGGGTGCTCGGCACGACGGTCCTGCCCGGGGAGACCGCGTGCTGGACCTGCGTCCGCGCCGAGACCTTCGCCGACCACGGGCGCGGCCGGATGGAGTCGCTGGTCGGCAAGAGGCAGAAGGCGGGCGCCATCGGGGCGCTGTGCGGGCTGGTCGGCACGATTCTGGCCTGGGAGGCGATCCGGGTCCTGACGGGGTTGCCCCCGGCGCTGAGCGGGCGGTGGAGCGAGGTGGACTTCTGGCCGCTGGAGATCCGCTCGCGGCCCATCCCGAAGCGGCCCGACTGCCCGAACTGCGGAGAACGGCTCTCTGACGAGAAACGGGAAACAACGCCGTGAATCCGGGTCGAGAAACCTCGCCGAATGCCGCTCTTCATACCAGAATAGATTTCCATGGAGGTCGTCGGCGACGGAATGATTGCCCGGGCGTTCGCCAATTCACCGATGAAGATGGACGGCACGGTGGTGTTCGCCGCCGGGGTGTCGCGGTCGACCACCACCGAAGCGACGGAGTTTCACCGGGAAGCCGCTCTGCTCCATGAGGCGATGGGCAACGCCCGCCGGCTCCTCTATTTCTCCACGGCGTCGGCGCATCTCTACGGGAACGGCGACGGATCGCCGCGTTCGGAAGAGGACCCGGTTCATCCCACCACCGCGTACGGGCGCCACAAGGTGGAGATGGAGAAAGCGATACGGGCGTCCGGGGTGGACCATCTCATCCTCCGGGTGACGGAGGTCGTCGGGCCCCACCAACGGCGGCATCAGCTGCTGCCCGCACTGGTTTCCCAGGTCAACGAGGGTGTGGTGACCGTCTACCGGGGAGCGCGCCGCGATCTCATCGACGTCGCGGACCTCGTGACCATCGCCGCCGAACTCCTCTCCTGCGGCCTTCGTCACGCGACGGTCAATATCGCCTCGGGCCATCCGGTGACCGCCGAGGAAATCGTCTCCTATCTGCTGACATTGTCCGGCCGGGCCGTCACCAAGGTCTATGTCGACACCCCGGCCAACGACTACAACGTCTCGACGAAGAGAATGGCGCAGCACGCGCCGTCCACGGCCCGGATGGGTTTCTCGCCGACCTACTATCGAAGCGTCATCGACCGCTATTACCGTTTCTGAAGAAGCTCAGGCGTGCGCGGCGGCGTGAATACCGTAGAGGTCCGCGTACATGCCGTTCCGGGTGAGCAGTTCGTCATGCCTGCCGCACTCCACCAGCTTTCCCGCCGCCATCACCAGAATGAGGTCGGCGTCGGCCACGGTGGAGAAACGGTGGGAGACGATGACGCTGATCGCTCCGTTCAAGGCCGCGAGTTCGCGGGAACGCCGCGCGTAGCGGCCGAAGATGGCGTGCTCGCTCGGGGCGTCCAGGGAGGCGGTGGGCTCGTCCAGGACGAACAGCAGGGGCCGGGCCCGTGCGCCGGAGCGGGCGAGCGCCACCTTCTGCCACTGGCCCTCCGACAGCTCGATCCCGCCGAAGCGGCGGCCGAGCTCGGTGGCGGGGCCGTCTGGCAGGCGGGAGACCAGTTCTCCGGCGTCGGCGTCGCGCACCGTGGAGTTCAGATCGCCCCGGCCGCCCATCAGGACGGAGTCCTCGAAGGTGGTGCAGTAGCGGCCGAAGTCCTGGAAGGCGGCGCTCATCGAGGCCCGCCAGCCGGCGGTGTCCAGGGCCGACAGCTCCACGTCGTCGACGAGGATGCTGCCCGAGTCGGGGGCGTACATCTTCGCCAGGAGCTTGACCAGCGTGGTCTTGCCTGAACCGTACTCGCCGACCACCGCGACCACCGCTCCGGCGGGCAGGTGCACGGACAGGTCCTCGAGGACGGGCTCGGTGGTCCCGGGGTAGGTGAAGGACACGTTCCGCAGCTCGATCCCGCGCCGCAGCCGGACGGGCGGGGCCGCGTCGGCGGTGTCGCGGTGCGTCCGGGCGTACTCCATGAGCCACAGGTAGGGCCGCAGCAGCCGGCGGTACCCGCCGACCTGCATGGATCGGTGCAGCGCGTGCTCGACCACGTTGCGGAACTGGACGCCCATGGAGACGGCCAGGATGATGTCCCCCGGGTGGCCCGACGCGGTGACCAGGAAGATCGCCAGGGTGAAACCGGCGCCGAAGACCAGCCAGCCCGCCGACGACCAGCCGGCGGCGACCAGGGCGGCGCGGGCGCGTGAGCGCGTCACCCGGTCCCAGGCTTCGGCCTGCAGCTTGAGCGCCTCCGCCGCCGCGCCGTAGACGCGCAGTTCCTTCAGCGCGGCCGGGTTCACGCAGATGTCGTCGTACAGGTCCCGGTGGAGGCGCAGGTCCTCGGCCGACTCCAGGTCCTCTTCGGCGATCTTCTTGCGGCCGTGCCGTTCCATGGCCAGCTGTACGGCGGCGCACGGCAGCAGCGCGAGCAGCCAGGGGTTCACGCCACCCAGCACCGCGAGCGCCACCAGCAGTCCGATCGTGGCGGCGACGGCCTGAAGGACCGCCCACGCCCAGTCCACCACCGCGCCGGACTGGCCGCGCAACGTGGTGACCCGGTCCAGGAACTCGGGCTCCTCCAGATGTCCCACCTGCGGCAGTTCGGCGCAGGCGCGCAGGATCCGGGGCTCCACCTCGGTCAGGCTGATCCGCTCCACCAGGTGGATGGTCCGCAGGTAGGCGATGTGCTCGACGCCGAGGTTGAGGGTGAGCACCAGCGCGGCGCCCAGCGCCGCCACGCCTATCGCGGTGGCGGTGCCCGCCTGGGTGGCCTCCACCAGCGCGCGCAGCGTGAGCCCCACCGCCGCGAACATGACCGTCGAGGCCACGTGCCAGCCGATCAGGAAGGCCGTCGCCCCGGGATGGCGTTGCCGGCACAGCACGATCAGCTCACGCCACAGGCGCGCGTACTCCCTCACGCGAGATCTCCTTCGTCCAGCCGGTCGTCGTATCCCTGGCTGAAGCGCTGGGCTTGAAGCGCGTACATGGTGGCGTACTGCCCGCCCTCGGCCATGAGCTCCTCGTGCGTCCCGGACTCGGTGATCCGGCCGCCGTCGAGCAGCACGATCCGGTCCGCCTGCCGTACCGTCGAGAGGCGGTGCGAGATCAGCACCACGCTGATCCCCTCGGTGATGTCCGGCAGCCGCTGGAACAGGTCGTGCTCGGTGCGGACGTCCAGGTGGGCCGTGGGCTCGTCCAGCACCAGGATCCTGGCCCCCCGGCGGGTGGCGTAGAGCGCGCGGGCGAGCGCGACCTGCTGCCACTGGCCGCCCGACAGGTCCACCCCCGCGGTACGGCTGCGCGACAGCGGCGTGTCGTACCCGCCGGACAACCGGCTCACCACGGGGACCAGCCCGGCGTCCCGGACGACGCCGGAGAGCAGATCGGGGTCGGCGGCCCCGAGGGCGATGTTGTCGCGCAGGGAGAGGGGGTACTTCAGGAAGTCCTGGAACACCACGCTCAGCCGGGACTGCCAGTCGGGGATGTCCGCGATGTCCGTCCCGTCGGCGAGGATCCTGCCCGAGTCGGGCCGGTACAGCCCGGCCAGCAGCTTGGTCAGCGTCGACTTGCCCGCGCCGTTGAGCCCGACCAGCGCCAGCGACTCCCCCGGCCTGATCTCCAGGTCGACGCCGTTGAGCACCTGCCGGCCCGGGTAGCCGAAGCGTACGTTCTCGAAGCGCAGCAGCGGCGGCGGGCCCGCGGGGGTTTCGGCGTGCGCGCGCAGGGGGATCGGCGCGGGGTTGATCCGCTCCAGCTCACCGGCGGCCCGCCTGACCGGCCGGGCCCCTTCCAGGGAGATCACGTCGTCGGTCCTGATGGCCACGCTGAACACCGACCAGGCCGCGGTGACCACGGCCACCTCCAGCGCGATGCTGCCCTGGCCGGCGGCCGTGCCGAGGGCCACCCAGGTGAAGGCCACGGTGCATCCGGCCAGCGGGAGGAGCAGCGCCAGCCACAACTGGCGCAGCACCCGCCGATCGTCCTCCCACACGGGATCCACGTGGGTGCGCATGTCACGCGTGTAGTGCCCGAGCAGCCATTCGCCCGCTCCGAAGACGCGCAGCTCCCGGCCCGCCGCCGGCGTGGTGGCGACCTCGCCCCAGTACTTCCACCGCCGGTGGTACAGGACGCCTTCCACCCAGATCCGGAAATGCCGGACCCACTGGCGGCCGTGCATCATGCGGAAGCACACCGCCGGGATGACCGTCGCCGGCACCAGCCACCACGACCACCAGGCCAGCACCACCGCGGACGACGCCATCCCGACGGCATGGCCCACCAGCTCCAGCTGGCTCACGGCGCCGTCGCCCGACGTCCTGTCGACCCAGTCCCGCGGCTCCGCCGTGGTCGTCTTCACCCGGTCCTGGACGTCCTGCCTCTCGGCCACGTCCACGGTCGGCACGCCCATCACCAGGGCGGCGATCCGCGTGCGGTGCGCGCCGTCGATGCGGTCGGCCGCCAGCCGTCCCACGGGGAGCCGGAACGCCAGCGCCAGCTGCCCGGCCAGGACCACGCCGCTCATGAGCAGCACCGGCGCGAGTGCGGATCGGCCGTCCGCCGCCACCAGTTCCTGGACGGCGATCGCGATGCCCGCGGGCACCACCGCATCGATGAGAACCATCACGGTCAACGCGATGGACACCGCCGGGCCCGCGTAGCGGAAGAGCCTCAGCAGGTCCAGCCTTTCTCGCATGGGCATCCCTCAGGCAAGGCCGATGAAAACTTTCCATTCCCTCGCGAAATCTTGCGCAGCGTATGTCCGATTCCGCGGGTCGGTCAATGGAGCTTTCCCGTGCGGCGGCACCCGCTCCATGTCCTTGACAAGGCTTCCGATGGCTCTTGACGATCAAAAAATGCTCACATACGCTCCGGCTAGCTTATCGGGGGCAGTCCGAAATTTTCGGCGGCTTGGGCTCTGCGATGGGCTGAATGCAGAGGAACAAGGTCCTTCGGTCCACGCGAAGCACGTGTCTGCGAGGGTGATCTGCGTCGATGCCGAATGTCTTCACCGCGCTCACTCACGAGCTCACGCTGACGGAGTGCGAACCGATCGCCGTCTCCTTCCAGGGCGATCGCGCCGGTGACGGGCCCCTGACCCTCGGCCAGCTGAACATCCTGCGCTGGCTGGACGGTTTTCCCGATTCGCACGGCTGGATGCGGTGGGCGCTGGAGCTGCCCGAGGGCACCGAGCTGGACGACGTCACCGAGACCTTCGCCGTTCTGCTGGCCCGTCATGAGGGGCTGCGCTCCACCTACGCGGCCGGCCCTCCCCCGGCCCAGCGGGTCGCCGCGGCGGGTGAGCTGATCATCCACCGCTTCGACGCCGGCGCCGGGCCGGTGGAGTCCGCCGCATTGGCGGCGGAGCTCGGAACCCTCCTGGACACGCGCCCGCCGTACAGTCCCAAGACGCATCCGCTGCGCGTCGCCCTGGCCACGCGCGGCGGCAAGGTCCTCGCCGGCGTCATGGACCTCTCCCATCTGACCGCGGATTTCCTCGGCCTCGCCGTCTTCGGCCGCGAGTTCGCGCACCTGGTGCGCCACCCCGCGGAGCGTGAGATCGGGCAGGCCCGTCATCAGCCGCTGGACCAGGCCTGGGCCGAGCGGCGTCCGCCGCTGGCGCGCCGTACGGCGAGCGCTCTGGCGCTGTGGGAGAGCGTGCTGAACCGGGCGCCGCACCACCTCTACACGGCCGCCTCCACGGGCTCGCCGCGCGACTCGGTCGCCGCCGAACTGTGCTCGCAGGCGGCGGCGACGGCCTTGGCCGAGATAGAGGCGCGCGTCGGATTCGGCCGGCCGGCGATCGTCCTGGCCGCCATCTGCGCCGTGCTCTCCCAGCGCACCGGGCGCTGCGCCAGTGACTTCCTGACGCTTTCCAGCAACCGGTACGACAGCCGTTCGGCGGGCTACCTCGGGACTCTGGTGCAGTCGGCCCTCATGCGCGTGGACCTGGAATCCATGAGTTTCGACAGATGTGTCCACCAGGCCTGGCTGGCGACCGTGAAGGCGGGCAAGCACGGGATCTACGACGTCGAGAAACGCTCGCAGATCTCCGAACGAGCCGAGCACCGGCGAGGTGTCCGCTTCTGCTTCGAGCCCCTGTTCAACAATCTCGTGGTGGGCCGGATCGACTCCCAGCCTCCGGAAGCGCCGGCCGAGACCGCTCTCACCTGGACACCGATGGTGGAGACCGACGTCATGCTCAGGTTCGACCTGTTCGCCGCGGAGGAGACGCTCCGCCTGCGGCTGTGGACCGGTCACCTGGACCGGGTCCCCAGGGACGAGCTCGAACGGATCCTGCTGGCGATCGAGCGCCTCCTCCTGGCGGCGGCCTCGGAGGATCTGAGCCGCCCGCGGATGGACGAGGTCACCGGGCTGGGCCCGCTTCCACGGGACGGCGACTGGCTGCTGGTCGACTCGTGCTGGATCCAGGTCGGCGAGGTGCAGCGACTCCTGGACGAGGTCCTCATGCCGCTTCCCGCCCGGGTCTTCCCCGAGGTCCGGGGTGAGCCGCTGGTGGCCTTCCTCGCCCGTGGCCCGCGGGTCCGATCCGCCGAGGAGGCGCACGCGCTCTGCATGGAGGGCCTGCGCCGCCGTCCTATTGCGATGACGCCCCGCCGCTATGTGCTCTGCGATCATGCCCCGGACGACGTGGGCGACCTGGACGCCTGGCTGGGCCGCCCCGTGGTGGCGGAAGGCGCGGGCCGTACGACAGGGCAGCCGGGATGACCGGCGTCGTCGGCCGGTGGATGCGCCACGTTCGGGCCCATCCCCAGGACATCGCGATCCACGGCAGAAAGCGGGTCGCCACGTACCACGACCTCGCGGTCCGGGCCTCGGGACACCTGGCGGAACTCGACACCGTCCCAGGCGGCGACCCGGTGCTCATCGCGTGCGCCGATCCGGTGGAGACCGTCGCCGCGATGCTCGCGGCCATGGCCTGCGGCCGCGTGTTCGCTCCGGTGGACGTACGAACGCCGCCCGCGCGGCTGGCCATGGCCATCGACGACCTGCGGCCGGGAGCCGTCGTCGTCGACCGGGCCGGAGCTCCGGTCCTGGCCGGAACCGGCCGGAAAGGGTTCCGGACCCTGGACGCCCGGGACGTACGAGACCAAGCGGTGGATCCGGCACGATGGGACCCCGGCGAGCCGGACGGCCCCGGCTACGTCTACTTCACCTCGGGAACCACGGGCCGGCCGAAGGGGGTCGTGGGAAGCCTCCCGGCGATCACGCATTTCGTCACCTGGGAGATCGACCTCGTGGGCGCGGGCAGGGGGACGCGCGTCTCCTCGCTCACCTCCGCCGGGTTCGACGCCTTCCTGCGCGACGCCTTCGTCCCGCTGTGCTCCGGCGGGACGATGGTCGTGGCCCCGCAGAGCGCCCGCAGCGGCCAGGGGCTCGCCCACTGGCTGGAGACCAACCGCGTGCAGATCCTCCACTGCGTCCCCACGGTTTTCCGCACCCTCCGAGCGGCGGACCTGACACCCGGGTCGCTGCGCGAACTGCGCGCCGTCCTGCTGGCGGGAGAGCCGGTACGTCCCTCCGACGTCCGCTCCTGGCAGGAGCTCTTCGGGACGGAGAAGGAGCTGATCAACCTCTACGGCCCCACCGAGACCACGATGACCAAGCTCTTCCACCGGATCACCGCCGCGGACGCGACGGCGGAATCGGTCCCCGTCGGCGAACCCCTCCCAGGTGTGACGGTGCGGCTCCTGGAGTCGGGCGAGGTCGAGCTGCGCACGCCGTTCCCGCTCCACGGCTACCTCGGAGGACGGCAGGGCGGCTTCGACCCGTCCGATCCGCACCGGTTCCGGACGGGCGACCTCGGGCGGTTCCGGCCGGACGGCTCCCTGGAGCTCCTGGGCAGACGCGACCGGCAGGTCAAGGTGAACGGCGTGCGCGTCGAGCTCGACGACGTGGCGAACGTGCTCATGCGCTCCCCCGGGGTCCACGACGCCCACGTCGTCCTCGTGGATGAGAAGCTCTGCGCGTACGTGGTCGCCGATGACGGCCGCCACGAGCAGGAGGTGCTGCGCCATCTGCGCGAGCATCTCCCGCCGGGCGTCGTCCCCACCGTGTTCGTGTGGCTCGACGAGCTGCCACGGACCTTGAGCGGGAAGGTCGACCGCCCCCGGCTGCCCCAGCCTCCGGAGAAGACCCGCGGAAGAGAAAGAGCCGATGCGTTTTAGTCTGTTCTACTTCGCCGACGACAGCACGCAGCCTTCCGCCAACCGCTACGAGCTGCTCCTGGAGGGGGCACGCTACGCGGACGCGCACGGCTTCACGGCCGTGTGGACGCCGGAGCGGCATTTCCACGCGTTCGGCGGGCTCTATCCGAACTCCGCGGTGACCGGCGCGGCCGTCGCCGCGGTCACCGAACGCGTGGCCGTCCGCGCCGGCAGCGTGGTCGCCCCGCTGCATCACCCGATCCGCATCGCGGAGGACTGGGCCGTGGTCGACAACCTGTCCGGCGGGCGGGTGGGGGTGTCCTTCGCCTCCGGGTGGCACGCGGTGGACTTCGCCTTCAACCCCGACAGGTACGCCGACAGGACCCGCGTCACCGTCGAGACGCTGGAACAGGTCCGCCGGTTGTGGCGGGGGGAGGAGGTGAGCGTCGTCACCGGGGTGGGCGAGGAACAGCGGGTCCGCATCTTCCCGCCTCCCGTCCAGCCGGAGCTCCCGGTCTGGCTGACGAGCTCCGGCAGCGTCGGGACGTTCCGCACGGCCGGCACCCTCGGCGTCGGCGTCCTGACCAACCTGCTCAGCCAGAGCGTCGACGAGCTGGCACTCAAGATCAAGGAATACCGCGCGGGACTGGACGGCAGGCCCGGTGACGTGGTGGTGATGCTGCACACCCACCTCGGGCCGCCGACCGACGCGGTGCGGGAGGCGCTGACGGCGTACGTCCGGAGCTCGGTCGGCCTGCACCTCGGTTCGAGCGCCGGCTCGGCGCGCAACGTCGACCCCGCCGCGCTCGGTCCCAAGGGCGTCGAGTTCATGACGCGCAGGGCCGTCAAACGGTTCTTCGACGAGGCGGGCCTGCTGGGCGAGCCGGCCGTCGCGGCGGAACGGGTCCGCCGGCTGGCGGCGATCGGCGTGGACGAGATCGCCTGCCTCATCGACTTCGGCCTGGAGACGTCCGCGGTCCTCGGGAGCCTGGACCTGCTGGGCAAGCTGCTGGACAGCGGTGATCACTGATGGACGCGCACACCAAGAGGCGCCTGCCCGAGGCCGAGGTCAAGGGGCTCGTCCAGCGCGCCCTCGGACGCCGCGCCGTCGCCGCGCGAGAGCTGGGAGCGGGTACGTTCGCCGCGCTGTGGCGCGTCCGGCTGGACGACGGTTCCGAGGTCGTCCTCAAGCTCAGCCCTCCCGGCGATGCCGGACTCCTCGCCTACGAGCGGGACATCATCCGGACGGAGGCGCTGTTCTACCCCCTCTCCGAGGGGGCCGGCGTCCCGCAGCCCCGGTTGCTCCACGCCTGCCTCGATGGCCCCGTACCGCATCTGATCATGACCGCGGTCGAGGGAGTCCCCTGGTCGGACGCGGCCGAGCGGCTGGCCGAGGAGGAGTCCCGGCAGTTGCGCTCCATGCTCGGGCAGTACGTCGCCGCGCTGCATGGCATCAAGGGGACGGAGTTCGGCTACCCGCATCTGCCCGGGATGAGGGCCGCCACCTGGCGGGAGGCCTTCCTGGCCATGGTCGACGGCCTCCTCGCCGACGCCGTCCGGTTCGACGCCGACCTTCCCTGGCCGGCCGACGAGATCGCGCGTGCCGTACGGGCCGACGCCGGCGCGCTCGACGAGGTCACCGAGCCCGCCCTGGTCCATTTCGACCTGTGGCCCGGCAACATCCTGCTGGACCTCGACCGCCGGCCGCCGCGCATCGCGGCGCTGATCGATCACGAACGGGCGTTCTGGGGGGATCCGCTGGCCGACTTCGTCTCCCTCGACGTGTACGGCCGAGCCGAGCACGACCCGGACCTGCTGCGGGGCTACCGGCAGGCCGGCGGGCGCCTCGAGCTCACCGGGAGCGCGCTCACCCGGCTCGCCCTCTACCGGACCTACCTCTACCTGATCATGATCATCGAGGAGAAGCCCCGTGGATTCGATGACGCCGACCGCCATGACCGCGTCGTGAAAGTGCTCCTCGAACAGCTGATCCGCTGAACCGCGCAGGGAGATGACCAAGGTGGAAAGAAAGCTGACGGAGAATCGATCCAGCAGGACGCTGACCCCGGCCGAGTTCGCCGACGTCCGGCGCAAGCTCACGGTGCGGTCGCGGACCAGGAGGGGGGTCGGAGCCGATCCCGGCTATGCGACCGACCTGCCCGGTGAGCTCAGCCTGCAGCTCACCTACTCCTGCAACCTGCGCTGCGACCACTGTTTCCAGTGGAACGACCAGGGCTTCCTGCGCGACTACAGCAGAGACCGGGTCACCGCCGAGCTGGACATCGAGGTGCTCGAACGGCTGCTCCGCGAGACGGACGCGACCAGGCCCAAGACCTGGCTGTGGGGCGGCGAGCCGCTGATGTACCGCCGCCTGCCCGAACTGGTCGAGCTCCTTCTCCGCTACCCCCGCAAGGTCAACATCTGCACGAACGGCCTGCTCATCGAGCGCAACCTGGAGCACCTGCTCAAGCTCGGCAGCAACCTCAACCTGACGGTCAGCCTCGACGGGCTCGAAGCCGACCACGAGGCGCTGCGCGGGCCGAGGTCGTTCTCCAGGACGGAACGCAACCTCAAGACCCTGCTCGACCTGCGCAGGAGCGGGGATTATCAGGGCGAGGTCACCGTCAACTCCATGGTCAGCAACGCGACGGCGGGCCGCCTGTACGAGTTCATGGAGTGGGCCGAGGAGCTGGAGCTCCACTCGGTCTTCTTCCAGCTGCCCTGGTGGATCACTCCCGAGGCCGCCGCGCGGATGGACGAGGTGTACGCGCGCGACTTCGCCTGGCTCAACCCGCCGCCCCCGCCCGGGCAGGCCACCTGGCACTCCTACACCTACCACCTCGAACCGGACAACATCCCCGTCCTGCTGGAGTCGATGAGAAGGCTCGCCGGACGCGTGTGGAAGCCCTGGATCCGCTACACGCCCGAGGTGACGCTCGACGACGTCACCGACTTCGCCCTCGGCCGCAGCCGGCTGGTCGCGGGCAAGTCCACCTGCCTGGCGGTCTCCAGCCGGTTGGAGGTGCACGCCGACGGCAAGGTCAGCTCGTGCAAGTTCTTCCCCGAGTTCATCGTCGGGGACATCAGGGACGGGACGCTGGCGGAGGTCTGGCACAGCCCCGCCTTCCGCCGGGTGCGCACCACGCTGCGCGCGACGGGCCTGATGCCCGTCTGCTCGAAGTGCTCATCGCTCTACGAAAACGGAGTGTGAACGAGATGGACGACCTCCTGCCGCAGATCAAGTCGATGCTGGCCGAGGCCCTGGGCGACGACTGGGCCGCGGAGGAGCTCGGCGACGACGCGGACATCATCCGCGAGCTGGGCATGGACTCCATCCAGTTGATCAACTTCCTGTTCATGGTCGAGGAGAGGTTCGACGTCGAGCTCGACTTCGACCGGCTGGACATCGAGGGGCTGTACTCCATCCGCGCCTTCTGCGGTTTCGTCCTGTCGCATGTCAACGCCCTGGCATGATCGCGATCCTGACAGGCGGCCCGGGGCTCGGCGCCCACGTCACCGGCCTGCTGCTCAGGCGGCGGCTCAAGGAGCTCGGGGCGTCCGGCGAGGTCTTCCTGGCCGAGGCCTTCTGGCAGCCCGAACGGCGCGACAGGATCTCCGCGAGCAAGGAGGCGTACCAGCGGGACTTCCGTCTCGCCCGGGTCGGCCAGCGCCTTTTCCGCAACCTGTCGGACGCCTTCGACCCGATGCTGATCGAATCGGCGAAGAAGCGCTGGCATGACGGCGCGGTCCACCGTTTCGTCGTCTTCAGCGGTCTCTGGCTGCCCGTCGTGGAGAGTTACGCGGAGGAGTTCGGGGCCGTACCCGTTGACGTGTGCCACGCCGACTCGGCCAACTCGCCGTCCTTCGCCCGCCGGGCCGAGTCGCTGGACAGGCATCGGGAGGTGTGGCTGTTCGACTCCGCCGGCAACGACATCCCCTGGACGATCAGGGCCACCACCGAGCCGCCGCTGCGCTGGGAGGATCGGGACAGGCGTGTCCTGGCGCACGGCGGCGGCTGGTCGATGGGCACGTACCTGGAGCGGGCCGCCGAGCTGAACGCCGCAGGCCTGCCCCTCGACCTCGTGGTGCGCGACGTCGGCGAGGCTCCCGACCTCGCTCCCGGCTCGCGTCGCTTCATGATGGATCCGTCCTGGAATCCCTGGCACGACGACGGCTTCCCGCCCTTCGGCGAGATCGTCGCCGGCGCGCCCCCCGTGTACGAGCAGGCCGAGGACCATCACCAGGCACTCGACCTGACCAGGCACGCCGTGGCGATCATGGCCAAGCTGGGCGGAGGCACGATCCTCGATGCGTTCACCGCGGCGACGCCGATCATCTGCCTGGAGGGGTACGGCGAGCACGAGGATCGTAACGTGCAGTTCTGCGTTGACCTGGGCATCGGCATCACGTTCGAGGCGTGGCGGGACACCGGCTTCTCGCTGGAACCGCTCGCGCGGATGCACCGCCGCCTGCTCGACCTGCACGACCGGCCCCGTGATTACGCGCGGGAGTTGGCGGCGCTTGCCTGCTGATCGCCGTGCTCGCTCCCCCGTCACGAGCCGCCTAGCATTACCTCGGGCAGCTCCGGGGGCCGCTGTCCTGCCCGGCGCCGACGACGGTGACCTGGCCAGGGGTTTCCGGTGCCAGGGCGGCGGCCGTGCAGACGATCTGGTCGATGGCCAGTGCGGGCAGTTGGCTTGGCGGGGTGGACAGGGTCACCACCAGGTGGCCGCCGGGTTCGGCGGTCATCGAGAACGGGCCGGCTTCGGGTGGGACGTCGGTGGTGAGCCCTTGCGTCCGTTCTCTAGGGGTGGGTCCGGCTGCCAGCAGCGCGAGCGCGTCCGCTGGGGACAGTCGGTAGCCGGGTCGCGTCACCGTGCTGAGCCGGCCGTTCTTGACCAGGTAGAGGGTGACCTTCAGGGGTAGTGCGATGGGTCCGCTGGGCGGGTCGCCGGCGGAGATGGCGTCGCTGGGTTGCACGCCGCAGCCGGCCGCGAGCGTCAGCAGGGCCGCGGCGAGCAGGCGGCGGGTGGGTCCGGCCGTCACTCGGGGCCCCCGTCGGGAGCGTCCGCCCGGCGTGGCAGGCGCAGGGTGAAGAGGGCGCCGCCGTCGGGGGCGTTGGTGACGGTGAGGTCGCCTTGGTGCAGGCGGGCGTTCTCCCGGGCGATGGCCAGGCCGAGGCCGCTGCCTTCGGATCTGGCCCGGGCGGCGCTGGCCTTGTAGAAGCGGTCGAACACGTGCGGGAGCACCGCCTGGTCCAGCCCTGGTCCGTGGTCGCGGACCTGGAAGGTGATCCAGTGCGGGTCGGCGGTCAGGTGTAGCGTCACGGGTGGTTGGCCGTGGCGTAGGGCGTTGCCGACCAGGTTGGCGAGGATGACGTCGACGCGGCGTGGGTCCAGTCGTGTGGTCACGGCGGGTGGGAGGTCGGTGTGGACCTGCTGGGTCCAGCCTCGGACGCGCAGGGTGGCGGAGACGAGTTCGGCCACGTCGACCTCGTTGAGTGCGAGGGCGGCGACGCCGGAGTCGAATCGGCTGATCTCGATGAGGTCGTTGACCAGGGCGGTGAGGTTGAGGGTTTCCTGGCTGACCAGCCGGGCGGCTCTGCCGGCGGGCTCGGGCAGCCGGGCGGCCTCCTCGTCCAGGATGTCGGCGACGGCGGTGAGTGCGGCCAGCGGGGTGCGTAGTTCGTGGGAGACGTCGGCGACGAATCGGCGGGCGTCGGCCTCCATCTCGCGTAGTTGTTTGACGTGTCGTTCGAGTTCGGCGGCGGTGTTGTTGAAGGTGTGTGCCACCTCGGCCAGCTCGTCGGAGCCGTGGACCGTGATTCTGGTCCGTAGTTCGCCTTGGCCCAGCAGGCGTGCCGCGTGGCCGAGTTCGCGTACCGGGCGTAGCACGCCGCGGGTGGCCAGCGATGCCAGGACGACCGCGAACGCCAGGGCGGCCACGCCGATGAGCCAGGCACGTACGGCGAGCTCGTCGATGCTGCGCTGTTCGGCAATCAGGCTACGCGCGGCGTAGACCTCGATGCCGGAGGCCCGCGTCGTGCGGTCCCCCTCGACGACCAGCAACGGCGTGCCGATGATCAGCCAGGGCACGCCCTCCCGCACCACGCGTTGCCACGCGATGTTGCCGTCGGCCACCATCTGCCGCAACTTTGGTGAGATCACCCCGAGTTCCGAGGCCAGCACCCTCCCGCCCGGCCTCAAGCGCCCCGGCGGGGCGACCGGCGAGTACATCTCGCGGTAGACGGCGACCGCGAACTCCACGCTGTTCTGGTCGGGCACGGCGGTGGCGATGTCGTCGAGCTCGTCGGGGCCCGGCGCCGGAGTCCGCAACGGGTAGAGCGCCTGCAGGCGGCTCTTCATGGCCTGCACCGTGGCATCCTGGGTCCGTTGCAGGATGTCGTTGCGGGCCTGGACGTAGAGCCCGCCGGCCACCGCAGCCGCGGTGACCACGCACAGCAGTGCGAATGCCAGCAGCAGCCGGGTTTGCAGCCCCAGGCTCGGCCGAGGCGTCACCGGCCGCTTCACACCGGCCCGAACCGGTACCCGAACCCGCGCACCGTCTGCACATAGACAGGCGCCGCCGAGTCGTCCTCGATCTTCGCGCGCAACCGCTGCACACACGCGTCCACCAACCGCGAGTCACCGAAATACCCGTGCTCCCACACCGACTCCAGCAACTGCTGACGGCTGTACACCCGACCCGGCGCAGCCGACAACTCCAGCAACAACCGCAACTCGGTCGGCGCCAGACCCACCACCACCCCACGATGGGCGACCACCAACCCGGCCCGATCAATGGTCAGCTCCCCATACCGCTCCAGCTCCGCCTGATCCCGCCCGATCCGCCGCAACACCGCCCGAATACGCGCCTCCAACACCCTGGGCTGCACCGGCTTGACCACATAATCATCGGCACCCGCCTCCAACCCGGCCACCACATCCATGTCATCACCCCGCGCGGTCACCATGATGATCGGCACCTGCCCGACAGCCCGGATACGACGACACACCTCGAACCCGTCCATCCCCGGCAACATCAGATCAAGCACCACGACATCGGGAAGATGCGCCCGCAGCCGCTCCAGCCCCCGCTCACCGGACTCCACCGCGCTCACCCGATGCCCATGCCGGGTCAGGGCCAGCTCAAGCCCCTCCCGCACAGCCGGGTCATCCTCGATCAACAACACCCGCGACACGCCGCTCATCACAGCACGCTCCGTACCTCACCCGCCGATCCACCCCGT